>CAMAUC010000001.1 GCA_945861265.1 Rhizobium sp. Q54
GCCGATCTCGCTGCTGCGCTGTCCCGAAGGCGCCGCCGGGCAATGCTTCTTTCAGAAGCACGCGGCCGCCGGCATCGCCACCGACCATCTGCATCTGGTACCGGAAAAGGGCGACAAGATCATTACCATCGACGAACTCGACGGCTTGAATTCGCTCGTACAAGCCGGCGTTCTGGAGGTTCACACCCGTGGCACCACCGCCGACGATTGCGACAATGCCGACCGGCTGGTGATAGACCTTGATCCCGGACCCGGCACCGGCTGGAAAGATGTGGTAGCCGCCGCCCGCGACGTCCGTGCCCGGCTGGACGCGCTCAAACTCAAGAGCTTTCTCAAGACATCGGGTGGCAAAGGTTTGCACGTCGTCCTGCCGATTGTGCCGACGCCTTGGGACGAAGCCAAAGCCTTTACGCAAGGCTTGGCCGGCGCCATGGCGGCCGACGACCCGGATCGCTATGTCGCCACCGCAACAAAAAGCAAACGCAACAAGCGCATCTTTATCGACTATCTGCGCAACAGCCATGACGCGACCGCGGTGGCTCCTTATTCCACCCGCGCGCGGCCGGGCGCACCGGTCTCGGTGCCGATCGAATGGTCCGAGCTCGGCTCGCTCAAGAGCGCCAGCCAGTACACCGTTCTCAACCTGGCAGCTCGACTTAAACGGCTGCGCAAAGACCCGTGGGCAACGATCGGCCGCTACAAGCAGCGCCTGCCGCGCTTGCAGAAATAAGCTGCCATCCAATCCCGCCGAAGGAACCCGGTAGATCACGGCGCGTTAGATCGCGACATTCTATAGCGGGGAACACGATGACCAACGGCACGACAAAAAGCACCAATGGTCACACAGCGTCCAGGAACGGCAAGAAGCCGATAGCAATCGCCTTCGCGTCATTTGCCCAAAAGACCGCGTCCTGGACCGGCCACCCGGTCGCCTTTCTGCTCGCCGTTGCCGTGATCGTGGTCTGGGTCGTGACCGGACCGATTTTCAAATACAGCGACACCTGGCAACTCGTCATCAATACCGGCACCACCATCATCACCTTCCTGATGGTGTTTCTGATTCAGAACACGCAAAACCGCGATATGCTTTCGATGCAGCTGAAATTGTCCGAACTGGTGCTGGCGATGCACGGCGCCAAGAACAAATTTGCCGCCGTCGAGGACCTGACCGACGCCGAACTCGAGGAACTGCACGAGGATTGCCGGGCGCGCGCCGAACTGACCTTGGATCACCTCGAGCGCCGGGGCAAAACCGCGAAGCGGTCGGCCGCTGCCACCGCCAAGGCGAACCGCCGCACCGCGAAAACCTGATCGCGACGGCGCGCGTCGCTGCCTCCAACTTCACGGATACACGACGAAAAGAAAAGCCCACCCGGTCCCGGCCGGCTTTTCGTTATTTGGCCACATGGTTGATTTAGCGCCCGGCGCGGGCGAAAGTAGATCAACGGAGATGGCAAACATGCGTGATTCCTGGCCACGCGGCGCCACAGGACGGTTAAGCGGCATCGTTTTGGTGGCCGCCGGTTTGGCGTTTGTTGGCGGGCCGGGACCTGCTAGTGCCCAAAGCGCCCACACCTTCTCCGGCCTCGCCTCCTATTACGACAAGGACTATGCCGGCAAAACCGCGGCCGGTGACCGCTATGACGGCACCAAGTTCACCGCCGCGCACCGGACCCTGCCCTTCGGCACCCGCGTCGTCGTCACCGACAAGCGTACCAACCGATCTGTTACCGTTACGATCAACGACCGCGGCCCTTTTATCAAAGGCCGCGTCATCGACCTGTCTTACGCCGCTGCCACCGCGCTTCGCATGCAAAATCGCGGTGTGATCGAGGTGACCGCCGCCGTCGAATGACGGGCACGACGCGCCGGCGCATGAATTCGGGTGAGGAAAACAGCGTCGCTTCGTTTACGATGCGGTTTTCCCGATTATACTCATCCCGTTTCCGCCATGCGCGAAGGCGCATCCGCGTCTCGCCCTCCTCGCCCGTATAATCGGCGTCTGCAAAGGATTCCCCATGCCCGCCAAGCGCCCTGCGCCTCGCCTCGCCATTCCCGGTGAGGATCAACTGACCGGCGCCCAACGCGAGCTGATGGAGAAGATCCGTTCCGGCCCACGCGGCAAGTCGGTCACGCCGCGCGGGCCGTTCGCGGTCTGGCTGAATGCGCCCGAATTCGGTCAATTGGCGCAGGCGCTGGGCGGCCATTGCCGGTACAAGACCGGCGTCCCGGCCCGGTTGTCCGAAATCGCCATTTTGTGCACGGCGCGGCTTTGGAAGGCGCAATACGAATGGTTCGCGCACGAACCGCCGGCCTTGGCGGCCGGCGTCAAACCGAAAACCATTCAGGATCTGCGCGCCGGTCGCGTGCCGAAGTCGGCCGCCAAGGACGAACGGGCGATCTATGACTTCATCCAGGAAATCTACAAAAAGCGCCGCGTCAGCGACCGCACCTTCAAGCGGGTGCAAGGAATTCTCGGCGATGCCGCGACCGTCGAACTGGTCGGCATCCTTGGTTATTACGTCATGATCTCGATGACCCTCAACGTCTTCCAGATGCTGCCGCCGGCGGAGGCCAAACTGGCTTTCACCGAGCCGAAAGCATGATGGCAATCGCGGCCGTTTAACGCTGAACAAATGTTCAGGTTGAGGCGATAATCCGGCGGCCCTCGTGAAACCAAAGTTCCTGTGCCGCGTTTACCCCAGCAACGGAACAACCGAGGAGCTGGAAATGAAATTTGCAATCATGGGTGCCGTGCTGGCCGCGACTGTTATGAGTGCGCTGCCGGCATCCGCCGAAGTAGTCATCCGCGCGGGCGAAGGTGGCGTCGCCGTCGGCGCGCGCCACAACGATGCGCGGCATAATAACTGGCGTCGTCATCGCGCGGAATGCCGCACCGTCCGCACGCGCACCGTCACGCCGAGTGGCCGCGTCATCATCAAGACCCGCCGCAGCTGCTAACGGCGCATCGTCGAAGCATAAACGAAAAGTCCCGGCGCCGGTGGCGTCGGGACTTTTGAGCATCGACTTCTAGTTTCTGACTTTGTCGCGTTTTCTTCACGCGAACCGGCCGTCGCCGGCCGAAGCCGGCTATGGCCGGCGAAGGCCGGTGCCCATTTCGTGCGAAAACGCTTTAATGCTTCATGTTCATTCCCGGCATCGAGTGGCCGCTGGCCGGCGCCGGGCTTTGCGCGCCGAGCCCTTCGATGGCGAATTCGACCTCGACCTTGCCGGCCTTTTCGAACTGCAAGGTCGCCTTCAAATTCTGGCCCTGAACCAGGGGCTGCTTTAACCCCATGAACATGACGTGATAACTGCCGGGTTTGAATTCGATCGATTCGCCCGGCTTGATTTCGATGCCGTTGGCCAATTCGCGCATCTTCATCACGCCATTGTCCATGCTCATCTCATGAACTTCGAAGCGGGCGGCGATATCGGCCACGCCGCCGATCAGCCGATCGGGCGCGCTGCCCGTATTGGTAATCGTCATATATCCGCCGCCGACCGCCGCGCCTTTCGGCGTGGCGCGGGTCCATGGCGCCGAGATTTTCAGCGCACCAATTGTAACGTCGCCGGCCAGCGCCGGCATTGCCGACAAAGCGGCGCAGACAGCGACGGCAATCAAGGAAACACGGGTCATAAAAGTCGCTCCGGACAGCGCAGGTGTGCCGCTGGTTCGCGCGCACAGCCTGGCGATTGGTAAGGGATTAAAGCGGACGCCAAAGCACGCTGTCAGCCGAGCGGCGGCGCGCGCGGAATCTGCGGGTGCCGGGTTGCCGCTTGCGGCACTGCTTCAAGGTCGAACGCAGGCGTCAGACGCCATGCATATTTCGGGTCGTAGTTCGCCGCGCCCGGCGCCGCTTCGGATACACCTTGCGCACAGCACTGCGTGCCGCAACCGGCGGCGCAGGGACAGCCTGTGTCGTTGCTGGCCGGCCCATGCGTATCGGCGCTCGATGAAAGGCACGGGCCCTCGCCCGGCAACCCGCCGGCCGCGACCGCCAGCGGCAGCAGCAATGCCTGCAGCACGACCACATAGACGGCGGCCAGCGAAAATAAACGGCGATACGGGGAAGATCGATTCATCGTGGCAAGTTTATGCCGTCCGCGGACCAGCGTCCACCCGGGGGCCGGTCAGGCCGATGCCGGGTAGAGCTTGATCAGTTTGTTCTGCTCGAACAGGCTGGAGACGAACTTGCCGACTTTGGTCGGATGGAAGCCGCGCGCGCGATTGCGATTGCCGATCTGGAACAACAAGTGCTGCTGCGCCGCCAGGCGGCGGTAGCATTCGCGCACGCCAAGATGCGGGTCCCAGCAATCGATCGACTCACCGCCAATGCCGTTGATTTCGACGATGGCGAAATCCTCGCCCCGCATCAGAGCGTCGATCGTATTGAAGCGCAGGTCGAAACGCCCGTAGTGGAATTCCGTCATGCTGCGGCCGATGGCGTCGAAGCGGGCTTCAAGCGCGGGCGTGATGTGGCGGCGGGCGTCGCGATACAACGCTCCGGCGCGCTGGTTGCCGATCAGCGCGATGCGCACGACTTCACCGCGCTCCGGCACCCGGTCGAGATCGATTGCACTGACGCCGCGATGGGTCGGGTCGACGCCCAGATGCAGCGCCGACTTCCATTGCGCACGGGCATCGGCGTTGATGAGGTCGCGCACCGTCAGGCTGCCATTGCCGACGACATGCGGGAAATAGCGCAACGTCAGCGATACAATGCGTCCCTTCGCCTCGCCCGGCAGGCGCGCATAGAGCACGGCAGCCTCGGCCGGATAAGGCACATAACGCTGCAGAACCACCGTATGGGCTTCGGGGAAATTGCCGATGTAGCAGGCCAGCCCGGCGCGATCGTCGATGCGCCGCACGCCATGACCATGCCAGCCGATGTCGGGCTTGGCGATCAACGGAAAATCAAGTCCTCTATCGGCCAGCGCGCGTTCGGCGCGCGCGATGTCGGCCACCGGATCTTGCGCACCGGGGGTCCGGTTGACCAAAACAAAGTCGGCAATCCATTTGCGCTCTTCCGGCGCGACGTCCTGGAAATACGAGCTCTTGGTTTCGCCCCACATGCCGCCGGTAAAGATCGTCGGATTGGCCGCGGTCGGCAAGGTCAAAGAGCGATGCTTGAGACCGAGCCTGATCCAGTTGAGCACCAGCGGCAGATAGAACAGCGCCGGCGGAATTCGCTCGGCCATGGCGACTTTGCGGTCGGCCCGCGACAATGGCGGCATGCCAAAGCTGTTGTTGGGCAGCGTCGCGTCCTGTTCAATTTCCAGTTCAATCGGGTCGCGGAATGCGAAAATACGCTTGCGGGCGAAGCTGGTCGCGCCGATGGCGGCAAACAGCAATGGCCACGCCCACAATCCAATGCGTTCGTCGAGTGCATCCCCGAACACGATCACCAGATACAGCATCAGCGGCAGATAAAACGCCGACACGATAAAGCTGGCGGCGGCAAAGCGCCAAAGCGATACGCGCGCCCAGCCGCAGGCGATGAAGGCGACGAATACGATTCCCGGAACCACCCGGCACAGCGCCACCAAGCCGAAGACATTGCGCTTGAGCGTTTCGCTAACGCGCCGCACCCGGTCATCGACGGCATAGCGCGACAACCAGGGCACATAGCGGGCGGCGGCGCCGATGCCATAAAGCACAAAATCGCTTGCGACGATGCCGCCATAGATGCTCAACACGACCAAAGTCGTCGGCATCAATTTGTTCACGATGAGGTAGCCGCCGAGGATGATCGCAAGATCCTCGTGTGCGAACGGCAGCACGACCAAAGACGTGATCTTTGTAAGGCCGGACAAATCCGCGGTCAGGATTTGCCCGAACGCCGCTATCGACTGAAACAAGAGCTACCCCGATCCCCCACGAAGCCTTTCCCGATGAAAGGCCGAGCCTGTCGATTTTTTTGCTTACGGCTCTGAAGGTTATTTTGGCCTAACAAGCCCTGCCCGACAAGAAACTTCAATGCCACAACGCGCAATATGCTGAATCCCTGCGCAACTCGCGAAAAATTGTTGCGCTGAGGCCACAACGCATTTCACCGCTTTTCCAGCGATAGTCGGCTCATTATCCGGATACCGAGCGGTTTCGGCAGCGTCCCGCAATGCGTGCAGCATCTGAAAGCCCAACGCCGGCAAGGGTCGAATATAGTCCCGCGCCGTGATAGGCATTCTTCGCATGACGAGCGATCTAACACCTTCGCCGCACCGCAGCGCGCGAATCTTGAGTTTTCGACGTCGCCAGCCGGCGCCCGACCCGCCGAGCCGTAGTGGCGCAGCGCCCGGATTGGGCCAATACGAGCGTGACGATCAACCGGACGACTACCGCCACCGGATGCTGGTCAATCTGGCGGCGTTTTTGTTTGTGCTGATGCTGGTTGGCGCTGGCTACTGGCTGGCCGACACAATGGCGCGTATGCGCAAGGATCAGGACTGCGTGCTGAGCGGGCGGCGCGGCTGCAGCCCCGTCAGCATCGAAATTCCGCGAAATCGCTGGTGAGCCCGACCGGACGGCCATCACCGCGGACATTGCGGGGGCTAAGTCCCGGAAATTGACCGCTTTAGCCTTAAAACCGGTGCCGCCATTGAACTTGACCCTCTGCTTCGCTATACGAGCGAACGACGGTTAGCCGGTAAAAATGCCGGGCCGGGGCTGATCCGCTTGGGCGTTGGGCCCCGCACCTTGGGCAATTGTCAGAACACAAATTAAATCAGAGAGTTATCGATGTCCTCCACGTTCGAAACGATCGCCAATATTATCGCCGAAACGTGCGATATTCCGCGGGATTCCATTACGGCCGAAAGCCACGCTATTAACGACCTCGGCATCGATAGCCTGGATTTCCTCGATATCGCCTTCGCCATCGACAAGGCCTTCGGCATCAAGCTGCCGCTTGAGCAATGGACGCAGGAAGTCAGCGACGGCAAGGCCACCACCGACCAGTATTTCGTGCTCAAGAACCTCAGCGCCCGCATCGACGAACTCGTCGCTGCCAAGGGAGCCTAATTCACGGCACCGCATGCGACTCGAGTATTTTCAACTCATCGATCGCATCGTCGAGCTCAATCTCGCGGATCGCAAGATCACCTGTGAGGCGACGGTTCCAACGGCGAGTACAATCTTCGAAGGCCATTTTCCCGGCTATCCGTTGATGCCGGGGGTACTGCTGGTGGAAGCGATGGCGCAGACGTCGGGCTGGCTCGTTGTCGCCGTCAACAGATTCGAGCGCATGCCGTTCCTCGCTTCGATCAAGGACGCCAAATTACGCACCTTCGTGCTTCCCGGCCAGGTTCTGTCGGTGACATCGCATCTGGCGCACGAAGGCTCAGGCTATGCTGTGCTCAACGCCAGGATCAGTTTCGACGGCAAGGCCGTTGCCGACGCCACCCTCACCTTGCGGGTGCTTGATTTTCCCAATGCCGAGATGGCGGAGCAAATGCGCAAGCAGGCCGACACTATTGGACTGAAGATCGAGGCGCGCGCCGATGGCTGACGCGCCGCGCGAGGTCTGGATCACCGGCATCGGCATCGTTTCATGTCTGGGTGAAGGCGGCGATACGCATTGGCAAAAGCTGATGGAGGGAAAGCCCACCGGCAACGCTTCGATGTTCTCGCCTTTCATTGTGCATCCGATTGCGCCGATCAATTTCGACACGCAGATCCCGAAGAAGGGCGATCAGCGGCAGATGGATTCCTGGCAGCGTATCGGCACCTACGCCGCCGGCCTTGCGCTCGATTCCGCCGACGTCAAAGGCAAATCGGACATTCTCTCGCGCATGGACATGATCATCGCCGCCGGCGGCGGCGAGCGCGATCTCAATGTCGACTCGACCATCCTGACCGGTACGCCGCTTGCGGCCAACCGGGCCGCTTTCCTGAATGAGAAGCTGATGGGCGATTTGCGCCCGACGCTTTTCCTCGCGCAGCTCTCCAATTTGCTGGCCGGCAATATCTCGATCGTGCACGGCGTCACCGGATCGTCGCGCACCTTCATGGGCGAGGAATCCTCCGGCATCGACGCAGTCCGGATCGCGCTGTCGCGCATCGCCGCCGGGCAAAGCGATATCGCGCTGGTCGGCGGCGCGCATAATGCAGAACGGCCGGACCAGTTGATGCTGTACGAATTTGCCGGCAACTGCCTCAAGGACCCCTTCAGACCGGTCTGGGAGCGCGGCGAGCACGGCGGCGGTTTCGCATTGGGATCGCTCGGCGCGTTTCTGGTGATCGAAGCCCGGGAGCATGCCGAAAAGCGCGGCGCCAAACCGCTGGCGCGCCTGACGGCTGTTTTTTCCGACCGCTCCAACCGCAAGCCCGGCGCCGCGACAGCGGCGCTGTCGCGGCTGTGGGACAAGCTCAAGGACAAGGTCAAATCCGGCCATGCCGCGGTCTTGTCCGGCGCTTCCGGCGCCAAGGCCGCGACCGCCGAGGAACGGACCTTTCTCGAGGCGCAAGTTCTAGAAGCCAATGGCGATCTTGCCGTCCGCGCCACCGGCTCCTATCTCGGACATGGTATGGAACCGCAATTCCCGATGAATCTGGCCCTGGCGGTCGTTGCCTTGGGTCACGGTCAACTTTTCCCGCCCAGCGATGCAAGCGGGCTGGAAAAGCCGATGAGCGCACCATTGGATCAGGTTCTGGTCACCGGCGTCGGGCATTGGCGTGGTGAAGGACTCGCGCTGGTTGAGCGCGTCGGCTGACGGAGGACACGCAGATGGCATCTGGCAATAGTCGTTCAGGCCTGGATAAATTCGGCCGGCCGCTGGTGGTCGTAACCGGTCTCGGCGTCGTCACATCGCTCGGCGCCGGCAAGGCCGACAACTGGGCCAAGCTCACCGCCGGCCAGTCAGGCATTCGCGCGATCACCCGTTTTCCGACCGACTGCCTCAAGACCCGCATCGCCGGCACCATCGACTTTCTTGCACCGCAATCCTCCACGGCGGCGCTGGCCGAAACTTTTGCCGATCTGGCCGCCGAAGAAGCCATCGCCGAATCCGGCCTTGGCGCGCCCGGCAATTTTCCCGGCCCCCTGTTCCTCGCCGTGCCGCCGATCGAAATCGAATGGACGCAGCGCATCGAAGTAGGCAGCCGCTCCGGCAGCAACGACAAGACGACCTATGCCGACCTGATGCGCGTCGCTACCCAGTTTCCAGATTATCATCAACGCTTTCTGTTTGGCTCGGTCGCCGATCATCTGGCCGAGAAATTCGGCACGCAAGGCTCGCCGATTTCGCTGTCGACCGCTTGCGCCTCCGGCGCCAGCGCGATCCATCTCGGCGTCGAGGCGATCCGCCGCGGCGAGTCCGACGCCGCGCTTTGCATCGGCACTGACGGCTCGGTCAATCCGGAAGCCCTGGTCCGCTTCTCGTTGTTGTCTGCGTTGTCGACCAGCAACGACAATCCGCAAGCGGCGTCGCGGCCATTCTCCAAGAACCGCGACGGCTTTGTCATGGCCGAAGGCGCCGGCGCGCTGGTGCTGGAAAGCTACGATTCGGCCATCGCGCGCGGCGCAAAAATCATTGGCGTTCTCGAAGGCTGCGGCGAAATGACCGACGCCTTTCATCGCACCCGCTCCAGCCCGGACGGCAAACCGATCATCGGTTGCATCGCCTCAGCCATCAAGGATGCCGGCCTGACCCCGGACGACATCGACTACGTCAACGCGCACGGCACCTCGACGCCGGAAAACGACAAGATGGAATATCTCGGCGTTTCCACGGTTCTCGGCGAGCGCGCCAAGACCGTGCCGATCTCGTCGAACAAATCGATGATCGGTCACACCTTGTCGGCGGCCGGCGCGGTCGAAGCGGTGTTTTCGCTGTTGACGCTGAACAATCAGCGCATCCCACCGACCATCAATCACGACATTCCCGACCCGGCCATTATGATGGACGTCGTCCCCAACAAGGCCCGCGACGCCCGCGTCACCCATGCCATTTCCAACTCATTCGGTTTTGGCGGGCAAAACGTGTCGCTGGTGATGGGGCTGGAGCCCGCATGATCGCGAAAAGTGGGAACCGGTTTTCGGATAAGATCATGCGCAAAGCAAAGCAGCCCTAACCTGCCTTAATCGCCGCCGGACGGCCAAAGAGAACCCATGCGCGCACTCCAACTCATCGGCGACCGCAAGCTCGAACTCGTCGAGGTGCCGCCGCCCCCGCCGCCCGCCGCGGGCGAAGTGCAGGTCCGCATCAAGACGGTCGCGCTCAATCATCTGGACGTCTGGGGCTTTCGCGGCATGGCCTTCGCCAAGCGCAAGCTGCCGCTGGTCGTCGGCGCCGAAGCCTCGGCCGAGATTGCCGCTGTCGGCGAGGGCGTCAAAGACTTCAAATCCGGCGACAAAGTGGTGATGTATGGCGCGATGACCTGCGGGCACTGCGAGGCGTGCCGCGAGGGCCGCGACAATCTGTGTGAAAACGTCGCCGGCATCATGGGTTTTCATCTCGACGGCTTTGCCCGCGATCTCATCAACTTGCCGGCCCGCCTCGTTATTCCAGTGCCGGCGGGCGTGTCGCTGCGCGACGCGGCCTGCGCGCCGATCGCCTTCGGCACCACCGAGCACATGCTGTTCGACAATGCCAAGTTGAAGCCCGGCGAAACCATCCTGATTCATGCCGGAGGGTCAGGTATCGGGTCGGTCGCCATCAAGATGGCCAAGGCTCTCGGCTGCACCGTCATCACCACCGTCGGCGACGACGCGAAGGCCGAGAAGGCCAAGGCGCTCGGCGCCGATCACGTCATCAATTACAAAACCGAACGCTTCGAAGGTGTGGTGCGCAAGATCACCAAGAAGAAGGGCGTCGACGTCGTGTTCGAGCATGTCGGCGGTGAAGGCTTCAACGCCTCGCTGTTCTGCCTCAAGCGCGGCGGACGGCTGGTGACCTGCGGCTCGACGGCGGGACCGACCGTCACCATCAATCTCATGCAGCTGTTCCAACAGCAGTATAAAATTCTCGCGTCCTTCGGCTGCAATATGCGCAACATCCGAGATTGCCTTTCCAAGATGGCCGCCGGCATGGCGCCGATCATCGACGGCGAATTCGCGCTCGGCGATTTCGAACGCGGCCTCGAGCGGCTGGAAGGCCGTCAGGTGTTCGGCAAAGTGATTGTCAATTTCTGATGCTGACCTGGATCAAACGCCGCTTGCGTTACACCATGAAGAACAGCGGCGGCGCCGTCGCCGGCAACCTTGCGGTTGGCCTGCTCGGGCTGATGCGGCTCGTCAATCTCGACACGATGGCCAACTTCGGCGGCTTTTTGGCGCGCAGCCTCGGCCCGCTGTTCAAGGAAAACCGTATCGCCCGGGACCAACTGACCTTGGCCTTCCCGGAGAAATCCGCCGCCGAGATCGACACTATCCTGCGCGGCTCCTGGGACAATCTAGGCCGCGTCGGCGCCGAATTCGCCCAGCTCGACCGGCTATGGGACTACGACCCCGCGCATCCGGAAAAGCCGAGCCGCGTCGAGTTTCGGCAGGTCGATACCGAACGGTTCGATCGCCTCGCCAATGACGGCAAGCCGGCGTTGATCTTCGCCGCGCATCTTGCGAACTGGGAATTGCCGGCGATCTGCGCTGCGACGCATAAGCTCGACAGCGCGGTTTTGTACCGCCGCCCCAACATCGCCGCGGTCGAACGCTGGTTGCGCCAGACCCGCAGCGCCAGCATGGGCACGTTGATCGCCACCGGGCTCGACGCGCCGATGAAAATCGCCGACGCGCTCAAGCGCGGCCTGCATGTCGGCATGCTGGTCGATCAGTATTTCGTCCGCGGCGTCGAGGTGACCTTCTTCGGCCAGCGCACCATGGCCAATCCGCTGCTGGCGCGCCTCGCCCAGCATTTCGACTGCCCGATCCATGGCGCCCGCATCGTGCGCCTCCCGGGCCACCGCTTCCGTGTCGAACTGACCGAGGAAATTCAGCCGGCGCGCGACGCGCAGGGCAAGATCGACGTCGCCGCCACCACCCAGATCATCATCAATGTGATCGAGGGCTGGATTCGCGAGCATCCCGAGCAATGGCTCTGGCAGCACCGCCGTTGGCGGCCCGAGGACATGAAACGCCGTCATGAAGCGCAGCGTCAGGCCGAGGCGTAAGGCTCAGCTTTTGGTCGGCAGCCCGGCGGCCTTCCAGGCGATGATCCCGCCCGCCATATGCGCACTATAGGGATAGCCGGCGTCCTGGGCCGCGACCGAGGCGGTAATCGAGCGCCGGCCGGAGCGGCAGGCGAACACCACCTGCTTGCCCTGCGGATCAGGAATGGCGGCCGGATCAAACGCCGACAGCGGCACGATCACAGCGTCGGGATAGGCCTCCACTGCCGTCTCATTGAGTTCGCGCACATCGACCAGCAGCATGCGCCCCGCGCGCAAGCCCGCCGCCACCTCGTCCGGCGTCAGGTTGGTCACTTCGTCGGCACGCGGCATTTCATCGGCCATGGCGGAACTCCATCGGGCGGACCTTGAAAGGTACCGCTACCCCACTACAAAAACAGGCCCGATTTCTAGCCGGATTTCGCACTCCGCGCACGCGCCTTTTTCCACCGCTGTTTCAGACGGTCACCTGCGTACCCACTTCCACCACCCGCCCGGTTGGAATTTGGAAATAGTCGGTGGCATCGTTGGCGCTGCGCGTCAGGCTGATAAATAGCCGATCCTGCCAGCGCGGCATGCCGGATTTGGCCGCCGGCTTGAGCAGACGCCGCGACAGGAAGAACGACGTCGACATGATGTCGAAGGTCCAGCCGGAACGGCGCGCGATCGCCAGGGCCTTCGGCACGTTCGGCTGTTCCATGAAGCCGAAACGCAGAACGACGCGCAGGAACGTCTCGCCGACCGGCTCGATGCGCACCCGTTCGGCCGGATTGACGCGCGGCGTATCGGCCGTTTCGACCGTCAGGATGACATTCTTCTCATGCAGCACTTTGTAGTGCTTGAGGCTGTGCATCAGCGCGGTCGGCGCAAAGCCGGGATCGCCGGTCAGGAAAACGGCCGTGCCCGGCACGCGGATCGGCGGCTTTTTCTCCAGGCTGGCAACCAATGTGTCGAGCGGGATTTCCAGCTTGCGTGTCTTCATCACCAGCAGGCGGCTGCCGCGACGCCATGTGTACATCAGGACCATGACGACGGCCCCCAGCGCCAGCGGCATCCAGCCGCCTTCAGCGATCTTGAGCAGGTTGGCTGCCAGGAACGTCAAGTCGATGAACAAAAACGGCAGGATCAGCGCCAGTGCGCCGATGAGCGGCCAGCGCCAGACGTGCCTGATGACGACGATCGACATCAATGCCGTGACCACCATCGTGCCGGTAACGGCAATGCCGTAGGCCGACGCCAGCGAACTCGAAGACCGGAACAGCGCCACCAGCAACAGCACGCCGACAAGAATCAGCATATTGACGCGCGGCATATAGATTTGTCCAAACAGCGCTTCCGAGGTGTGGCGGATTTCCAGACGCGGCAACAAGCCGAGTTGGATCGCTTGCCGCGTCAGCGAATAGGCACCGGTGATGACCGCCTGGCTGGCGATCACGGTCGCCGCGGTCGCCAGGATCACCATCGGTAACAACGCCCAATCCGGAAACAGCAGAAAGAACGGGTTTTCAATTGCTTTCGGGTTGGCCAGCACCAGCGCGCCCTGCCCGAGGTAATTAACGACCAACGCGGGCAGCACGACGGCAAACCAGGCAATACGGATCGGTCCGCGGCCAAAATGGCCGAGATCGGCATAGAGCGCTTCTGCCCCGGTCATGACCAGGAATACGGCGCCGAGCGTATAGAAGCCGATCAGGCCATGGTGCAGCAGAAAATTGACCGCATAATAGGGATTGAACGCCAGCAGTACCGACCAATTCTGTCCAATGTGCCAAAGCCCGCCGATCGCCAAAGCAATGAACCAGACCATCATGACCGGCCCAAAGAATGCCGCGACGCGCGCCGTGCCACGCGATTGGACGGCGAACAAGACGAGCAGAATAATCACGGTGATCGGAACGACATAGGGTTCAAATGCCGGTGTCACGATCTTCATACCCTCGACCGCCGACAGGACGGACAAAGCCGGCGTGATGATGGCGTCGCCGTAGAACAAAGCACCACTGATAATGCCGAGCAGGATGATCAGGCCATTGCTGCGACCGAGCGCGCGAGATGCCAGCGCCATCAAGGCCAAAGTGCCGCCCTCACCATGGTTATCGGCGCGCAACAGGATGATGACGTATTTAACCGTCACCACCAGAAACAGCCCCCAAATGATCAATGAGAGAATGCCGAGGATGATCGGCGCGGTGACAGGATTGCCATGTCCCGCGGCTGCCGCCACCGACTCGCGAAATGCGTAAAGCGGGCTGGTGCCGATATCGCCATAGACGACGCCGATGCTGCCGACCGTCAGCGCCCAGAAGCTCGCTTTGTGCACAGGCTCCGCACTATCGGCGGCGGCGTGCCGGTCGCCGTTTGCGATCCCTTGTTGAGACATTTTTTCAGACCTTCTTCGCGACGTCGCGGTTTGGAGCCGCGCACGAGGCTTATAGCGGAACCAGACCCGCTGGAATACGTGCCGCCACAAGCTTGAAATTAACATCTTTTTCGTTGCGATTTATCAAAACATCACCAAGGGCGGGCCTGAGTTCTTTGCCGCTCAGACCGTGACCTGCGTACCCACTTCCACCACCCGCCCGGTCGGAATCTGGAAGAAGTCGGTTGCATCGGACGCGGAACGCGCCAGCGCGATGAACAGATGGTCCTGCCAACCAGGCATGCCGGACTGCGACGACGGCCGCAACGTGCGGCGCGACAGGAAAAACGACGTCGACATGATATCGAACTGCCAGCCATGCTTGCGCGCGATCGCCAAAGCCTTGGGCACGTTCGGCTCATCCATATAGCCGAACTTCAACGTCACGCGGGCGAAGTGTTCGGACAACGGTGTGTACTGCACGCGCTCGTCGTCCGGCACGCGCGGCGTGTCGGCGGTGACGATCGTGAGAATGACATTGTGCGTGTGCAGTACCTTGTTGTGCTTGAGATTGTGCAGCATCGCCGTCGGCGCGAATTCCGGATCGCTGGTCAGGAACACCGCCGTGCCCGGCACGATATGCGGCGGCTTCTTCTCAAGGCTCCGGAACAAAGTATCGATCGGCACTTCGGTACGCCGCGTTTTGCTGATGAGAATTCCCGAGCCGCGCCGCCAGGTCAGAATCAGCATCACCATGGTAACGCCGAACAACAGGGGCGCCCACGCGCCCTCAAATAATTTCAGCATATTGGCGGAAAAGAACGTGACGTCGATGACGACGAAAGGAACAATCAGCAGCAGCGCTTGCCACAGTTTCCATTTCCACAGATGCCAGACCACGAAGAAGGCAAGCAAGGTATCCATCACCATGGTGGTTGCCACCGCGATGCCGTAGGCCGACGCCAATGCACCCGAAGTCCGGAACAGCCCGACCAGCAGCAGCACACCGATCAGCAGCGCGATGGTGACGCGTGGGATATAGATCTGCCCGACATGCGACGCCGACGTGTGGAGGATCGCAAGCCGCGGCAGGAGACCGAGCTGGATGGCCTGATGCACCAGCGAATAGGCGCCGGTAATCACGGCTTGACTCGCGATCACCGTCGCCGCGGTCGCCATCAGGATCATCGGCACCAGGAAGCCTTCCGGCACCAGGCGGTAGAACGGATTTTCGATCGCCCCGGGATCGGCCAGCACCTTGGCGCCCTGCCCGAAATAATTGATCAGCAAGGCCGGCAGCACCAGACCGAGCCAGGCGAATTGAATCGGTCTGCGCCCGAAATGGCCGAGATCGGCGTAAAGCGCCTCGCCGCCGGTGACGACGAGAAACACCGCGCCCAAAGTGATCAAGCCAACCTGGCCGTGACTGAGCAGGAACGAAACGCCATAAAACGGATTGAGCGCCAGCAGCACATGCGGGTCGTCGGCGATATGCAGGCCGCCGGCAATGGCGATGGCCACGAACCAGACCAGCATGACCGGCCCGAACAACGCCGCCACCTTGGCCGTGCCACTGCTTTGCGCCGCGAACAAGCCGATCAGGATGATGACGGCGAGCGGCGCGACATATTCGGCGAAGGCCGGATTGGCGAGCTTGAGGCCTTCGACCGCCGACAGCACCGAAATCGCCGGCGTGATGACCGAGTCGCCAAGAAACATCGAGGCGCCAATCACGCCGAGCAGCAGCATTACCGGCGTACGGCGGCCGGCCGCGCGGGTTGCCAGCGCCATCAGCGACAGCGTACCGCCCTCGCCGTTATTGTCGGCCCGCAACAGCAGCAGCACGTACTTCAGCGTCACGGTGACGATCAGCGCCCAGACGATGAGCGACAAAACGCCGAGCACGATGTCGCTGGTGACGCCGCGGTCGCTGCTGGCCGCCAGCACGGCTTCGCGAAACGCATAAAGCGGGCTGGTGCCGATATCCCCATAGACGACGCCGACGCTGCCGACGGCAAGCGCGACGAAGCTCGGTGGCGCGACCTGGCCATGGCTCGCATTGGGTGGCTCGGCCCGGACTGCCGTTTCGTTCACGCTATCTCTCATGAAGTCGTGCGAGGGCCCTACTACCGGGACCGGAAGGCCGCGCTTATAACATCGAGACAGGCGAGAGAATACCGGTGTTCGGCCAATGCCTGTTGATGAAAATCAACCGCGCGGAACTCTCAAGGCCGGTATTTAAGGGCTCAAATCGACCGGAATCGGCGGCTCTTCCCGCATCAGGGTAATGGTCACCCGGCGGTTCGGCGACATCGACGGATTATCCGGGAACAACGGCTCATTGTCGGCTTTGCCGGCGACCATGTAGAAATTGCCCGCCGGTACTCCTTCGGCGGCGAGAATCTGTCGCACCGCATTGGCACGGTCGGCCGACAATTCCCACGGACCATAACCGGGCTTCGGCGGAATCTTGCTGGTCGCGGTGTGGCCGGAGATGGAAATGCGGAACGGCATGGCCTTGAGCGATGGCGCCAGCTTCTGGATCATCTGTCGCGTGCGCTCGTAAGGCTCCTTGGCGCCGTCGGCGAACATCGAGCGGCCGTCCTGATCGACGATCTCGATATTGAGGCCCTGCTTGGTCTCCTCCAGCATGATGTGTTTGGAGGCTTCGGAAATTTCCGGCATGTTCTGCAAGGCTTGGCGCAGCGACGCCGACGCCAGCGCGAATTTACGGTCTTCCTTGAAGCGCGCGCCATAGCTGCGGTTGCGGTCGTTGTCGTCCGGCGCCGGCGTCGCCGAGGCATCCTTCGGATCGATATTGGCGACGTTCTTGAGTTTCGGCCGGGTCGGCAGGCCCATGACCTCGATGACGCCTGAATAGCGCACCTTGTCCTGAACGCCAAAGGCATCGCGCATCGAGCCGGCGACGACCTGCAGCTTGGCCGCGTCCTGGGTCGAGAACGCCACCAGCATCACGAAAAACGCGACCAGCAGCGCCATCAAATCGGCGAAAGTGACGAACCAGCCGTGGCCGCCTGCGTGTCCGCGATTTTTCTTGGCCATTCCCGTTTACCCGTCAGGCCGCAGCAGGCGCGGCTTCGGATTCGTCGGCGGCGTGGCGATGCTTCTCCGGCAGATAGGCCAGCAGCATCTCGCGCACCATCGTCGGGCTTTTCGCTTCGCGGATCATCAGGATGCCGTCGATGATCAATGAACGATTGACTTCTTCTTCGACGAGTTTGCCATGCAGCTTGTCGGCGATCGGCAGACAGAACATGTTGGCAATCGTCGCGCCGTAGAACGTCGCCAGCAGAGCACCGGCCATGAAGGGGCCGAGCTTGGACGGGTCCGACATGTTGGAAAACATCTGCACCATGCCGATCAGCGTGCCGATCATGCCGAAGGCCGGAGCGCAATCGCCGATGGCGCGGTAGATCTTCTGGCCCTCGTCGAGATGGGTGAGGAAGTTGTCGCGGTCGCGTTCGAGATTGTCGCGGATGAAGTTGGTGTCGTAGCCGTCGGCGACAAAGCGGATGCCCTTGGCCAGGAATGGATCGTCGATCTCGACTTTTTCCAGACCGACCGGGCCGGATTTTCGGGCGACTTCGGCGATGCCGGCGATTTCGTCGACCAGTTCGCGCTGCGACGTGCGGCGCATGGTGAAGGCGAATTTCATGCCGAGCGGCATGCCATGCATGATCGCGGCGAAGGGAAAGCGGATCAGGGTGGCGGCGAAACATCCGCCGAAAATCAGGATCGCCGCATGCTCGTTGACGAACATGTGCAGATCGCCGCCCATCAGGATGACGACGGTGATAACGCCAACGCCGGCGGCCAGACCAAGACTTGTCGCTAAATCCATAACGCTACCCCACCGACGCAAACCGACACCGGAGCTGTGAAAACTGGCTCCGCATCGAGACCCTAGACCGACGCTGTTAAGAGGCCGTAAAGGCTACCGGCCGGCGAAATGAATCTGCCCGCCCGCCGCCGACAAACCTGTGATCCGGCAGACAGATGCTGTAAAAACCCTTGCGAAAGGGTATCAAGGCCGCCGGCGAACGGGCCTGGTGCCTTAAAGAAGAATTAACCTGAGGAGAGCGACCCATGCGCGATATTGGCCATTTCATCGGCGGCAAGACGGTCAAGGGAGCCTCCGGGCGCACCGGCGACGTCTTTGATCCCAATACCGGTGATGTGCAGGCCAAGGTCGCGCTCGCCAGCAAGTCCGAGGTCGAGGCGGCCATCGCCAATGCCGAAGCCGCGCAGCCGGCCTGGGCCGCGACAAACCCGCAGCGGCGCGCCCGCGTCATGTTCAAATTCCTTGAACTGGTGAACAAGGAATACGACGCGCTCGCCAAGCTATTGTCGTCCGAGCACGGTAAGACCGTACCGGATGCGCGCGGCGATATTCAGCGCGGCCTTGAAGTGGTCGAATTCGCCTGCGGCATTCCGCATCTGCTCAAGGGCGAATACACCGAAGGCGCCGGCCCTGGCATCGATCTTTATTCGGTGCGCCAACCGCTCGGCGTCGTCGCCGGCATCACGCCGTTCAATTTCCCGGCGATGATCCCGTTATGGAAATGCGCGCCGGCGATCGCTTGCGGCAATGCCTTCGTCCTCAAGCCGTCCGAGCGCGATCCATCCGTGCCAATGCGCATCGCCGAATTGTTTCTTGAAGCCGGTTTGCCCCCGGGCATTCTCAACGTCGTCAATGGCGACAAGGAAGCGGTCGACACCCTGCTCACCGACCGCCGCATCCAGGCGGTCGGCTTCGTCGGCTCCTCCGACATTGCGCAATACATCTATGCGACCGCGGCCGCGCACGGCAAACGCGCGCAATGTTTCGGCGGCGCCAAGAACCACATGATTGTCATGCCGGATGCCGACATCGACCAGGCGGTCGATGCCTTGATCGGCGCCGGCTACGGCTCGGCCGGCGAACGCTGCATGGCGATTTCGGTCGCCGTGCCGGTTGGCAAGAAGACCGCCGATCTCCTGATGGAAAAGCTGATCCCCCGTGTCGAAAGCCTGAAGATCGGTCTGTCGACCGATGCGCAGGCCGATTACGGCCCGGTCGTCACCAAGGCGGCGCTCAATCGGATCAGGGATTATGTCGATACCGGCGTCAAGGAAGGCGCGACGCTCGCGGTCGACGGCCGCGGCTTCAAGATGCAGGGTTATGAAAAAGGTTTCTTCATGGGCGGCTGTCTGTTCGATAACGTCACGTCGGACATGAAAATCTACAGGGAAGAAATCTTCGGGCCGGTTCTGTCCGTCGTGCGGGCGAAGAACTATGAAGAGGCGCTGCGCCTGCCAAACGAACATGACTATGGCAACGGCGTCGCCATCTACACCCGCGACGGCGACACCGCGCGCGATTTCGTCAACCGCGTGCAGGTCGGCATGGTCGGCGTCAACTTCCCGATCCCCGTGCCGCTCGCCTATCACACCTTCGGCGGCTGGAAGCGCTCCGGCTTCGGCGATCTCAACCAGCACGGCCCGGATTCGGTGCGCTTCTATACCAAGACCAAGACCATTACCCAGCGCTGGCCGAGCGGCACCAAGGAAGGCGCCGAGTTCTCGATCCCGACGATGAAGTAAAGGCGGACCCGGTATGAGCCGCTGGCGAGTAGCGGGGCCCATGCTGATTGCCGCGACGCTCGCCGGCTGTGCCGGCGGCGCGTCGCTGTCGGACAGCACGCCCGCCCCGGCCGAGTTGGCCATGCCAGGCCGCTGGATGCTGGCGGCGCCGAATGCGCCCGCTTGCGGCCTGAGTTTCACCGCCAGGCCAGGCGCGACCGAAGGCATGGTTTCGCCCGAAGGCGGCTGCCCGGAACGCTTCTTCACCAGCCGCCGCTGGTCGCTGCGGCAGACCGCGCTGACGATCAGCGACGACAACAACAACGAACTCGCCCAGTTCAGTTATGCGGGCGACCGCTTCGAAGGAAAATCCAGTTTCGGCACGGCGCTGACGCTCGCGCGTTAGCCGCCCCTCTCAACACCGGCGACATAAAGGTGCATCCGATGTCCGATTATCAGCTCTATTGCTTCGCCCAGTCCGGCAACGCCTATCGCGCCGCGCTGATGCTCAATCTGATCGGCGCCAAATGGGAGCCGATATGGATCGATTTTTTCGGCACGGGCGTTCAGCGCACGCCGGACTATCGCGACGGCGTCAATGAAATGGGCGAAGTGCCGGTGCTGGTCGATGGCAAAAAAAAGCTGACCCAATCTGGGGTGATACTGACCTATCTGGCGCGCAAGTCCGGCAAGTTCCTGCCGCAGAGCGAGGACGAGGAACTGGAGTCGCTGCGCTGGATCATTTTCGACAATCAGAAGGTCAACGGTTTTCTTGGGCCGATGCGCTTTCTGATGAATTTCGCCAAGCCGCCGGGTGATCCAGCGGTGATCGGCTTTCTGAAGGCCCGCGCGCAGGGCAATCTCGGCATCGTCAACAAGCGGCTGGAAAAATCGCAGTTCCTCGTCGCCGACCGGCCGACCATCGCCGACATTTCAATGACGGCCTATCTGTATTACCCGGCGGAAGAATTCGGCTTCGATATCGCCAAGGAGCATCCGGCGATCGGCGCCTGGCTCAAGCGCATGCAGGCTTTGCCCGGCTGGGCGCATCCTTACGATATCATGCCGGGATATCCGTTCGGTACGCGGGGGTTCCGCAACAAGGTGTAACCCTCAATCGTGCTTGTGGCCGTGGTGTGAATGCGCGTGATCATGGTGGTGATCGTGGCCGTGGTCATGCGCATGGTCGTGGCCGTGGTCATGACCGCAATGCGCATCGTGCACATGATCATGAACTGGCAGCGGCGCAGGCGCATAGGCGCCGCCTTCCGGCTCGAACGGTGCATCGATCAGCGTGACTTTGGCGCCAAGCGCCGCCAGCAGCGTCTCGACCGCTTCATCGCGCCGCGCGCGGATGCGATTCGGTAAAAGCTGTACGGCGATATGCCGATCGCCGAGATGCCAGGCCAGACGCGCTAATACCGCGACATCGGCGGCGCGCGCTTCGATCAGCGGCTCCGGCGCGGCCACCACTTCGACCAAGGCGCCGTCGTCAAGCACCAGCAGATCGTCGGTGCGCAGGCGCACGCTGCCATGCAAGTCGACCTCGATTATGCGGCCCATGACGCTCGTCACCGCGCCCTCGCCGGCGCTGCGCGTTGCGTAATCCAGAATCACGGTATCGGCCACCGGCCTGTCATGACGATGCGAGGCGGCGATGACGCTGGTGGCGCGTGGCATGATGGCGATGTTTTCTATGCGAGCTTGAAATCGGTCAGTTCAGGCGCGTCGGGCGATCCGGCGCCGCATCATCGCCCGTTGGCGGTGCCAAGCCAGCCTCCGGCGCTGTCGCGCCGACGGACGCCGATGAGTCCGAACCCGACGCACTGGCCGCCAGCGCATCCTTGCGCACATAATCGCGGAAGGACAGCCAGCCGAGCGGCAGGCAGACGAGATAGACAATTGCGCTCACCGTCAGCACTTCCCACGGATAGCTGATTAGTAGCGCGAAAGCGAGAACGACGACGACGAAAACCGGCAGCACCATTTCCGGCGGCACGCGCTTGCCGACGCGCTTGCCCGAGTGAACCGGCAGCCGCGACACCATCAGAAGCGCGATGCCCAGCGTGTAGAACAGTGTCAGCCAGATCGTGAAAAGACTGTTGGGGACGCCGAGAAAGTAAAGATAGATCGGCAACAACACCGTCAGCGCGCCGGCCGGCGCCGGAATGCCGGTGAAGAAATTGCCCGACCAGGCCGGCTTGTCGGGATCGTCGATCATCGCGTTGAAGCGCGCCAGGCGCAGCGCCGCGCAGATCGCAAACACCAGGGCCGCTATCCAGCCGGCGGACTTCAATTCATGCAGGCCCCAGAAATACAGGATCAGTCCGGGCGCGACGCCGAAATTGACGAAGTCCGCGAGACTGTCGAGTTCGGCACCGAAGCGGGAGGTGCCCTTGAGCATCCGCGCGACGCGCCCGTCTATGCCGTCGAGCACGGCGGCAAAGACGATGGCGCCGAGCGCCAGTTCGAGCTTGCCCTCGATCGCCAGCCGGATTGCGGTCAGGCCGGCGCACAGCGCCAGGAGCGTAATGAGGTTGGGCAGCAGAGTACGGACCGGGATCGCCTTGAAACGGCGGCGGCGGGGCGACTGCGTCGGATCGATGGGTTGAAAGACCATGGCCGCAATATAGCCATTCGCCGCCCTCAGCGCTATGCCGGTCTGCCGAAGTTCCCGGGCGCCGTTAACGAATTCGGCGCGGCAAATTAGCCTGCGCGGAACGCGCGGCCTTCGTCATGTGCGCGTAGGTCGGCGAGCACCGTCTCGCCGGACAGCGCAGTCTGGCCGACCGCGACCAGAGGCACGGTCCCTTCCGGCAGATAGACATCGAGCCGCGAGCCAAAACGGATCATGCCGAAGCGCTCGCCGGCACCGACCGGCTGGGTTTCGCGCACGTAGCAGATGATGCGGCGCGCGATCAGCCCGGCGATCTGGACGACGGCGATGCGGGTGCCGGCGGCCGAAATGACCAGCGAGTTGCGCTCGTTGTCGAGCGAGGCCTTGTCGAGATCGGCGTTGAAGAACTTGCCCGGCTGGTAGAGGATTTTCTCGACCCGGCCGGTCACCGGGCTGCGGTTCACATGACAGTCGAACACGCTCATAAATATGGAAATGCGCAGCATCGGCGCGACACCCATGCCGAGTTCGTGCGGCGGCGCCATGGTGGTGATCATGCTGACGCGGCCGTCAGCCGGCGATACCACCAGCCCTTCGCGCACCGGCGTCACCCGCGGCGGATCGCGAAAGAAATAGACGCACCACAGGGTCAGGACCGTGCCGATCCACCCCAAGGGCGCCCAGATCCAGAACAGGACCAGGCTGGCAAAGGCGAAGGCGCCGATGAACGGATAACCTTCCGGCGTGATCGGCACCAGTTGCTTGCGGATCGAGTCATAGATCGACATTTTCAGCTTCCTATTCCGCCGCGTCGGCGGGCGCGGCGAGGACCGACGAATCGCTCGGAGCAATCATATCCGCAACCGGCGGCGGATTGCGATTAGGCATGGCCTCGTCCTCGGCGACACGGGCAAGTTTTTCGCGCGCCTCCTCGGCCTCCCGCTGGCGGTTCCACATGCTGGCATAGAGTCCGTTTTTGGCGAGCAGAACCGCGTGCCGGCCGCGCTCGACGATCTCGCCCTGGTCGAGCACGATGATCTCGTCGGCGCCGACAATGGTCGACAGCCGGTGCGCGATCACCAAAGTGGTGCGGCCTTTCGACACGCGCTCGAGCGCGTCCTGGATTTCACGCTCGGTGTGGCTGTCGAGCGCCGAGGTTGCTTCGTCCAGCACCAGGATCGGAGGCGCCTTCAATATCGTGCGCGCGATGGCGACGCGCTGTTTCTCGCCGCCGGACAGTTTCAACCCGCGCTCGCCGACCTCGGCGTCGTAGCCCTTCGGCGCCAGCCGGATAAAGCCATCGATTTGCGCCAGCCGCGCCGCTTCTTCCACCTCGGCATCGCTGGCTTCCCAGCGGCCGTAGCGGATATTGTAACGGATGGTGTCGTTGAACAGCACGGTATCCTGCGGCACCATGCCGATGACCTGGCGCAGCGATTTCTGCGTCACCTTGGCGATATCCTGCCCGTCGATGGTGATGCGGCCGCCGAACAGATCGTAGAAGCGGAACAGCAGCCGCGAAATCGTCGACTTGCCGGCGCCCGATGGCCCGACCACGGCGACCGTCTTGCCGGCCGGCACCTCGAAAGTGATACCCTTAAGAATACGCCGCGCCGGCTCATAGGCGAACTGCACGTTCTCGAAGCGGACGACACCGCCCGTCACCTCGAGCGCCGGCGCGTTCGGCTCGTCCTTGATCTCCGGATCGCGATTCAGTATCGAGAACATCAACTCGATGTCGATGATCGCCTGCTTGATCTCGCGATAGACCATGCCCATGAAATTGAGCGGCTGGTACAGCTGAATCATCATCGCGTTGATCAGGACGAAATCGCCGACCGTTTTGCTGCCGTCGCGGATTTCGAAGGCGCACAACACCATCGCCGCCGCCAGGCCGCAGGTGAAGATGACCGCCTGCCCGGCATTGAGCACGGCGAGCGATGTGTAGGCACTGGTCGAGGCCTTCTCGTAACGCGCCATGGCGCGGTCGTAGCGTTCGGCCTCGCGCTCCTCGGCGCTGAAATACTTCACCGTCTCGTAATTGAGCAGCGAGTCGATTGCCTTGACGTTGGCGTCGGTGTCGCTGTCGTTCATCTTGCGACGGATGCCGATGCGCCACTCGGTCGCGTAATAGGTATAGACGAGATAAAGCGCGACCGTGACCAGAATGACCGCGACATAGCGCCAGTCAAACTGCCACATCAGCACGACGACGATCATCGACAGTTCGATGATGGTCGGCGCCAGTTGCAGGATGACCATGCGCACGATGGTCTCGATGGCGTTGCGGCCGCGCTCGAGAACGCGCGTCAGCCCGCCGGTCTTGCGTTCGAGATGAAAACGCAACGACAGTTCGTGCATGTGAATGAAAGTGCGAAACGCCAGCCGCCGCACCGCGTGCATCGCCACCTTGGCGAACATGCCGTCGCGAATTTGCGTCAGCACTGCCATCAGAATGCGCGTACCGCCATAGGCGATGGTGAGCGCGACCGGCGCCGCGACGACCCACACGAGCCAGTCCGACCCGGCGACCGGCGCACTGCCGGCGCCGGCCAGCGCATCGGTCGCCCATTTGAAGGTGAACGGCACCACCATGGTGGTCAGCTTGGCGGCGAGCAGCAGCACCATGGCGCCGACGATGCGCGCCTTCAGGTCGGCGCGTTCGCTCGGCCAGATGTAGGGCCACAGATGGACGATTGTGCCGAGAAGCGAACCGCTGTCGGCGGAGACGCTTTTCGGCGCAGCGTGATGGGCGTGGTGGTCGGTCATTCAACTTCCGGCAAGAAGGCGGCCAAACGGGCCGTCACGGCCCCTCATATAGGCGGATTCTGGCCGCTGTTCACCCTTGAGCGGTCAAATCGCAAGGGAAAAGAAGGTTTTCGGCCGCATCTTGACGATTGAACGGTCGCATTGCACATCCAGACCATGAATCGCCCCGAAACAATCCCGAAAATCAAAAAAATCTGCGTCTATTGCGGCTCCGGCGGCGGTACCGACCCGGCCTTCGTCGATGCGGCGACGGCGCTCGGCACAGCCATGGCCAAAGCCGGTATCGGCCTCGTGTATGGCGGCGGCGACATGGGCATGATGGGCGCCGTCGCCGACGCGGTCCGGCGCAATGGCGGATCGGTCACCGGCATCATTCCGCAGTTCCTGCTGAACAAGGAGCGCGCCGGCTTCAACGGCGAAGGCCTGATCGTTACCGCCGACATGCACGAACGCAAGCGCAAGATGTTCGAGATGGCCGACGCCTTTGTCGCCATGCCCGGCGGCGTCGGCACGCTCGAGGAGCTGGTCGAGCAACTCACCTGGGCGCAACTCGGCCGCCACAAGAAGCCGATCATGATCGCCAACATCGAGGGGTTCTGGCAGCCGCTCTGCGCGCTGCTCGACCACATGAAGGCGCTGGAGTTCATCCGGCCGGGTTTGGAATTCGAGATGCTGGTCGCCGACAAGGTCGAGGACATTCTGCCCATGCTTCAGAAAGCAGCGGCAGCGGTTCCGGAGACCGCCAAAGGCATCCCGGCGGCGGTCGTAGATCGGCTCTGACAAGCCCTGATTATTTATCGCTCGTAAAGCAGACCGCCTCAACGCGATTGCCGTCGGCATCGCGAATGAAGGCGGCGTAATAACCGCCCTCGCCGTCATGCGGCCGCAAGCCCGGCGCGCCGTCGCTTGCGCCACCAGCCTGCAGGGCGGCGGCATGAAAGGCATCTACCTGCTCCTGCGCACGCGTACGAAAGCAAACATGCGCACCGTTCGTCGGCAAAAGCGCGGTCATCTCGGTGCGCAGATTGATCCAGAATTCGGGATAGGTCTTGCCGAAGCCGACCGTCGCCGGCCGGCTTTCCAGTTTCGTCAGGCCGAGCGCGCCGAGAACTAGTTCATAGAACCTTGTCGCCGCATCAAGATCGCGCACCCCGATGGAGACGTGATCGATCATGATCTACCTCAGGCCGGTGCGCCGGACTTGATCAATTTGTAGACGATCGAGTCCATCAAGGCCTGAAACGACGCATCGATGATGTTCGGCGATACGCCGATCGTGGTCCAGTGGTCGCCGTGCTCGTCCTCGCTTTCGATCAGAACGCGCGTCACCGCCTCGGTGCCGCCATTGAGAATGCGCACGCGATAATCGGTCAGCGAAAGGCCCGCTATATATTTCTGGTACTTGCCGAGATCCTTGCGCAAAGCGTGATCCAGCGCATTGACCGGGCCATTGCCTTCGGCCGCCGAGATCATGTTATCGTCGCCAACCTTGACCTTGACCACCGCCATGGTGACGGTGACCCGTTCACCAACGGCATTGATGCGCTGTTCGACACTGACATCGAACTGATTGACGTCGAAATAGTTCGGCACGGTGCCGAGCGTCCGCCGCGCCAGAAGGTCGAACGATGCGTCGGCCGCCTCATAGGCATAGCCGATGGCCTCGCGCTCCTTGACGATCTCCAGAAGCCGGCCGATGCGCGGATCGTCCTTGTCGGCCTTGATGCCGATGCGCTCCAGTTCGGCCAGCACATTCGATTTTCCGGCCTGCTCGGAAACCAGCACCTTGCGTTTATTGCCGACCGACTCCGGCGCGACGTGTTCGTAGGTCGCCGGCTCCTTGGCAATCGCCGACGCGTGGATGCCAGCCTTGGTGCCGAAGGCGTTTTCGCCGACATAGGGCGAATAGCGGTTTGACGGACGGTTCAGCCGTTCGTCGAGCGCGTGCGAGACCAGCGCCAGCTTTTTCAGCTGCGCGTCGCTAACGCCGATGTCGAACGCGCCGGCGTATTCCGGTTTGAGTTTCAGTGTCGGAATGATCGACACCAGATTGGCATTGCCGCAGCGCTCGCCGAGCCCATTGAGCGTGCCCTGAATCTGGCGCGCGCCGGCGCGCACGGCGGCAAACGAATTGGCCACCGCCTGCTCCGTATCGTTATGCGCGTGAATGCCGACGTGATCGCCGGGGATGATTTTCACCACATCGCCGACGATTTTTTCCACCTCATGCGGCAGCGTGCCGCCATTGGTATCGCACAGCACCACCCAGCGCGCGCCCTCGTCATAGGCGGCCTTGGCGCAGGCCAGCGCAAAGGTCGGATTGGCCTTGTAGCCGTCGAAGAAATGTTCGCAATCGAGCAGCACTTCGCGGCCTTTGGCTTTGGCGGCGCGGACGCTGTCGCGGATCGAGGCGATGTTCTCGTCTTCGGTTGTCTCCAACGCGACGCGGACATGATAGTCCCAGCTCTTGGCAACGAAGCAGATCGCATCGGCCTTCGCCTCCAGCAAGGCTGCCACGCCCGGGTCGTTCGACAGCGAGCGGCCCGGCCGCCGCGTCATGCCGAAAGCCGTGAATTTGGCCTTGAGGCCGTGATCGGCGGCGAAGAATTCGGTGTCAGTCGGATTGGCGCCCGGGTAACCGCCTTCGACATAATCGATGCCGAGTTCGTCAAGCATGCCGGCGATTGCCAGCTTGTCGGCGAGCGTGAAGTCGACGCCATTGGTCTGCGCACCGTCGCGCAGCGTTGTGTCGAACAGATAGAGGCGTTCGCGGGCCATTTTAAACCTTTAAGCCAGACTCATGACGACGTAAAGCGCCAGCAAGGCAGCGGCGGCCATCACCGCGTATTTCAGGACAATGTAATACCGCCAATGGCGCGGGAATGGTGTTTCGGGTGGTTTGTTCATGACGCCTCCGGTTTGGCCGCGAGTTGCTTATGCATCGTGGTGTTAGCCAGCCATTCGTCGCCGGCCGAGATCGAGTTGCGCTGCTGCGCGACATAGCCGCGCTTCTCGAAGAAGCCGCGGGCCGTATCGCTGGCATCGACAATGAGCTTCTGCGCGCCGCGTCCGGCCGACAATTTCTCCAGCGCGTCGGCGAGCATATTGCCGACGCCCTGCCCGGCCGCGACCGGATGCACGTAAAGAAGATCGATCTTGCCGCCCGTCGCCAGCGACGCAAAGCCCACCGGTGAGCCCTGGAGGGTGGCAATCAGGGTCAGCTGGCTGCCGAGCCTCTTGGCGAAAGTCTCAAGGTCGTCGAGCGCGGCGAGCCACGCCTGCTGCTGCGCCTCGCTGTAATCGTCGGCCGTCAATTCGGTGACGCTCTCGCGGAAGATCTCCGCCAGCACCGGCGCATCCACCGGCAGGAATGGCCGCAGCGCCAGTTTGGGATGCGCGATCGCCATCAGCGCGCGAGCTCCCACGTTGTGCCTTCCTTGGAATCCTTCAGCACGACGCCCATGGCCGCGAGTTCGTCGCGCAGCCGATCGGATTCCTTGAAGTCCCTGGCGGCGCGCGCTGCGGTGCGCGCGTCGATCAGCGACTGCACCTTGCCGGCATCGACATCGGCATTCGATTGCCGGCGTGCCGCCCATTGCGCCGCACTTTCGCGCAGGAAGCCAAGCATGCGCAACGACCAGGCCAGTTCATTGCGCGCATTCTCATCGCCGCCCTGCGCCTTGTTGCGCAGACCGTGCAGCACGGTGATAACCTGATGCGTGTTGAGATCGTCGCAGAGAGCGGCCAGAACCGCGTTCGATATCCGGTCGCCCTTGAGATCGCCGACAACCCAATACCAGTCATCGAGCGTCTTCCAGCTTTCTTCCAGCCCTTTCACCGTCCAGTCGATCGGCTGGCGATAGTGCGTACGCAGCATGTTGAAGCGCAGCACTTCGCCCGGCCATTTGTCGAGCAGATCGTGGATGGTCAAGAAGTTGCCGAGGCTCTTCGACATCTTCTCGCCTTCGACCTGAAGAAAGCCGTTGTGCATCCAGAAGTTCGCCATCACCGGCGTGCCGTGGGCGCATCGCGACTGCGCGATTTCATTCTCATGGTGCGGGAAAATAAGATCGAGACCGCCGCCGTGAATGTCGAACACCTCGCCCAGATAAGCCGCGCTCATCGCCGAGCATTCGATGTGCCAGCCGGGACGCCCCCGGCCCCACGGACTGTCCCAGCCGGGCTCGTCTGCGGAAGATTGCTTCCAAAGCACAAAGTCGTTCGGATGCTTCTTGTGCGCCTCGACGGCGATGCGGGCGCCGGCCAGTTGATCCTCGAGATTGCGGCCGGACAATGCGCCGTAGTCCGGCATCGAGGTGGTGTCGAACAAGACTTCACCGCCGGCTTCATAGGCATGACCGCGCGCAATCAGTTGTTTGATCAGGCTCACCATGTCGGCCTTGCCGTCGGCGCGCGGCAGCACGAAGTCGGTGGCGCGCGGCTCGACGGTCGGGCGCAAGGCCCCGAGCGCATCGACGTCGGCATGGAATTGCGCTTCGGTTTTTTCCGTGACCTTGCGGATCGCCTCGTTCAGCGGCAGGCCGGGAAAGTCGCGCGCGGCCCGCGCGTTGATCTTGTCGTCGACGTCGGTGATGTTGCGGACGTAAGTGACGTGCGTCTCGCCGTAGATATGGCGCAGCAACCGGTACAGGACGTCGAAGACGATCACGGGACGTGCATTACCAATATGCGCGAAGTCATAAACCGTCGGCCCGCAGACATACATGCGCACGCGCGCCGGGTCGATCGGGACGAACACCCGCTTGTCGCGCGTCAGCGTATCGTAAAGCCGCAATTGCAAGGACGAGGTCATTCGGGGTCACCAAATACGGCGTTCCCGCCGGCCGGGCGTCCCTTTGTATCTCGATTCGAGAAAAGACGGCCTCAGCCAGCGTTGGCGCGCTAGCTAATAATCTGGCGGCAAAGGCCGCAGATGGGGGTCGGGCCGGTCATGTTGAGCACATTGCTGTTTTGCCCTGCCCCCGTCAAGACCTCGGACAAGCCGCGTAACCCTCGGAATATTCCCGGCTTTTCCGTCGGAAGCGGCCGCCGCCACAGCGGTTAAGCGTGTCTTAACGATTTCACTCGCATTGTCGCCATCGGTGCCGCGGTAGGCGCCCCCAACAAACGGACGATTCTCATGCGGACAATTCTGGTCAGTCTCAGCGCCGTCCTTTGCCTTTGCCTGGTCAATGCCGCGCAGGCGGAACGGCGCGTGTTCATCATCACCAATGACGCCGACAGCTACGGCATCGACCGCTGCCTGGCCTCCGGCGCCAAATGCGGCGCGGCCGCCGCCAACGCCTATTGCAAGACCCGCGAATTCGCCGAGGCCGCATCCTTCAGCAAAGTCGACCGTGACGAGATCACCGGCGCTATCCCGACCGGCAGTGCCGGCGGCTGCAAGGGCGCCAAATGCGACGACCTGGTCGCCATCGTCTGCTCGCGCTGACGCCCGCGCACAGCCAAAAAGTTCCATTCTCGACGAAACGCCCGGCCCCGCCGGGCGTTTTGCGTATGTGGTGCCAGCGCGATTGAGTTTGCCGCCGCAGCCCGGTACGAATGAGGCCAACAGATTGTCGGTCTTCCCGCCACATGCCCGAAACAACGGACCGATCGAAGCAGAATGCCTCGGCTGCGGATAGCCGCGCCGAGCGGCCGCTACGGCTGCTGATCGTGGCGTCGGTGGCCCTGCCGCTGGCTATTTTCGCGATCGCCGCCTGGATTTCCTACAACCAGCATATCGCCGACGCCACCGACCGGTTGCAGCGCACCGTCGACACGATGCAGGAACACGCGACCAAGGTGTTCGAGACCTTCGCGATCAGCGAACGCTATATGGAAGAGCTTTTCAACGACGAAACCGACGCCGATATCATCGGCGCGGAGCAGGAGTACAGCGCCCGTATCAAGAACTTCACTCGCGACCTGCCGCAATTGCGCGATCTGTGGGTGATCGACGCCACCGGACGTCCGCTGGTTTCCGGCACCGTCTATCCAATGCCGCGCAATCTCGCGCTGGCCGACCGTGACTATTTCAGCGCCCACAAGAACGGCGCAAGCGGCGACACATTTATAAGCGCCGTGGTCGATGCGCGCGCCGCGAACACCAATTTCTTCGCCATTACCCGCAAGCGCATGACGGCGGGCAAGTTCAACGGCGTCTATTTGGTATCGATCGCACCGGAATATTTCACGCGCTACTATTCCGAATTCCCGGAAGCCGACATCACCGTGGCCGGTCTGTCGCGCGCCGATGGCGTGACACTGGCGCGATTCCCGGCGGCGACCGCCGGCTCCCGATCGATGCCGAATTCGCCTTTCATGCGGGCGATCGTCGATAACCCGCAGCGCGGCGTCACGACCGGCACGTCGTCCTTCGACGGTGCCAAACGCATCATCGCCTATCGCAAGCTCCCCGATCAACCGGTCTATGTGAATGCCGGCATCAATCTTTCCACCATTCAGGCCGACTGGCTCTCTGACATGTCGGCGCATCTTGTCTTCGGCATTCCGGCGACACTGACAATGCTGGCTCTCGCCATGATGACGCTGCGGCACACCCGCCGCGAGTCCTATGCCTATGCGCAATTGCGCCAGGAATCGGCGCGCCGCGAATCTACCGAGCAGGCTTTACGCCAGGCGCAGAAAATGGAGGCGGTCGGACGCCTCACCGGCGGCATCGCCCACGACTTCAACAATCTGCTCACCGCCATCATTGGCAATGTCGAATTGGCGAACCGGCGCAATACATCGACGGACGAGCGCGTGGCGAAATCACTCGGCGCCATCCGCCAGGCGTCGATGCGCGCGGCGACTTTGGTGCAGCGCCTGCTGACCTTCTCGCGCCAGCATCCGCAAGAGGTCAAGGCCGTCGATATCAACCGGCTGGTCGGCGAAATGTCGGAATTGCTGCACCGTTCGATTGGCGAAACCATCGTTGTCGAAACCGTGCTGTCGAGCGGCCTATGGAAAACGGCGATCGATCCCAATCAGTTGGAAAACGCCATCCTCAATCTGGCGGTCAATGCGCGCGATTCCATGCCGAAAGGCGGTCAATTGACTATCGAAACGTCGAACGCCTATCTCGACGAAGCCTATGTTCTACGCTCGGGCGCCGAGGTGAAGCCGGGCCAGTTCGTTCTGGTCGCGGTCAGCGATTCCGGCGAAGGCATGCCGCCCGACGTGCGCGAGAAGGCGTTCGAACCGTTCTTCACCACCAAAGCGGCCGGCGCCGGCTCCGGCCTCGGCCTGAGCATGGTTTATGGTTTCGTCAAGCAGTCTGGCGGCCATGTCCAAATCTATAGCGAACTCAGCCAAGGCACCGCGATCAAGATGTATTTCCCGCGCCTTGCCGACTCTTCGTCGGTACCAGCCTGGGAGACCGTCGAAACGCCGCGCATGCCGCGCAGTGGCGAGCACAACGAATGCATCCTGCTGGTCGAGGACGACGAAGATGTCAGCCGCTTCGTCATCGATGCGCTCGGCGATATCGGTTACCGCGTCGAACATGCGGCGACAGCCGCCCGGGCGCTGGAATTATTGAAAGCCGTGCCGGAAATCGCGCTGCTGTTCACCGACGTCGTTCTGCCGGGCGGCATGAACGGCCGCGAACTCGCCAACGAGGTCAAGAAATTGCGCCCCGAACTGCCGGTTCTGTTTGCCACCGGCTATACCCGCAACGCCATCATCCACCACGGCCGGCTCGACACCGATGTCGATCTTTTGACCAAGCCTTTCACGACCGAGGCGCTGGCGCGCAAGGTGCGGCAGGTAATCGACGGCAAGACGACTTGATGTCTTACGCCTTATCGGGCAGACGATGGCACACGGCGCAAATCTTGTTGCCGTCGAGATCGCGCACATAAGCGCCATAGTAATCCGGGTGATAATGCAAGCGCAGGCCCGGAGCACCTTCATCGCTGGCGCCGGCGGCGATGGCGGCGGCGTGAAACGCATCGACCGCGGCGCGCGAGGCGGCGTCGAAAGCGACCGTCACACCATTTCCGGCGCTGGCAGCGTTGTTATCGAGCGGCCGGACCACCCAGAATGGCTCGTTCACGCCGCTAAAATCCACGGTCGCATAGCAGATGCCGGCCTTTGATGTTTTGCGCCGTTGCATGCCGAGCGGTTTGAGCACTTCGTCGTAAAAGCGCGCGGCACGCGGGACATGCGCCGTACCGATCGTAATGTGGCTAAACATCTGCCCCTTCTCCGCTTGTGGCTAGGTCGCGGCTTTGGCGACTGCGATCGCTTCCTTCAGTACCTCGATATCGCCGATATGGTTGGCGAGAATAAGCGCCAGCCGGGCGTCGAGCGCCGCCGCCGCTTGCTCGTCGAGACCGCGCCGCGCTTCCACCAATGCCACGTAGGCTGCATCCGGGTCGGCGAATTGCGATGCGGTGACGAGTTTGGCCATTACGATTTTCCCAAAGCACGGTCGCGCGCGGCCGCAACCTTGCCGCGATCGTAGCTGCGCCAGCGCGCGCACAAATGATGATCGGGCCGCAACAGATAAACCGCTCCCGGCGTTGCGTCGAGCCGACGCGCCGCCGCCCCGTCGGGATCGTCAATGTCGATGCCGACCGAAAAACGGCTGACGCCTTCCGGCGCGCTCGGCGGCGGAGCGCCGTTCTTGAACGTCAGTAATGTGAAGTCGTCGCCCAGATTTTCAAGCAAATAGCCGGCGCTGCCATCGGCATTGCGGATCGGACAATCCGGCAAGGGCGCGCCGAGGCGCGCGCTGCCGGCGAACGGGCTTTCATCGGCCGTCGACAAAGGTGAATCGTAAACGGTCGCCACCGACAGCCGGCCGGAATTGATCATGCGGCGCGCGAACTCGGCCGTGGGCGCCAGCGCCAGCACCGCGTTTCGCAAAGCGCGCTCGGCGGCGGAATGCGGCGCGATAAAATCGGTCGAACGGGTCGAATGCCTGATATTTTCGTCCGCCGCCTGGATGCGCTCGGTCTCATAGCTGCCGATCAAGGCTTCGCTGGCCTCGCCCTTGATAACAAGCGCGAGTTTCCAGACAAGGTTCTCGGCATCCTGTATCCCGGAATTGGCGCCACGCGCGCCGAACGGCGATACCTGATGCGCGGCGTCGCCGACAAAAACGACGCGGCCATGGATAAAGCGGTCGAGCCTGCGGCAATTGAAACGATAGACCGAGATCCACTCCAGTTCGAACGGGCGCTCGCCGAGCATGCGCTTGAGCCGCGCGGTGACGCGCTCCGGCTTCTGCTCCTCGGCGACATCCGCGTCCGGCCCGAGTTGCAGGTCTATGCGCCAGACATTGTCGGGCTGGCGATGCATCAACGCGGATTGACCGCTATGGAACGGCGGATCGAACCAGAACCGCCGCTCCGTCGGCAGATCCGCCGCCATTCGGATATCGGCGATCAGAAATTTGTCCTCGAAGGTCACGCCGGAAAAGCTCAAGCCCAATAGGTCGCGCGTGCTGGAGCGCGCGCCGTCGGCGGCGATAAGCCAGTCGGCCTCAAGGCTATACGGGCCGTCCGGCGTATCGATCGTCAACAGCACGTGATCGTTATGCTGCTCGACGGCAATCAGGCGGTTCTTCCAGCGCAGATCGACAAGATCGAGTTCATTCGCGCGCTCAACAAGTGCCTTTTCCAGGTAGAATTGCTGAAGGTTGATAAAGGCCGGCATCTTGTGGCCGTCTTCCGGTAGCAGATCGAACGAAAATACGAGATCGCTACCGCGATAGAGCTTGCCGATCTTCCAGGTCACGCCTTGCGCGACCAGACTTTCGCCGACACCGAACCGGTCGCAAATTTCAAGTGTGCGCTTGGACCAGCAGATGCCGCGCGAGCCCTCGCCGATGCGGTCGGCATCGTCGATCAGCACCACCGGCACGCCGCGCAGGCCGAGATCGATAGCCGCTGCCAGGCCGACCGGTCCGGCGCCAACCACGACAACAGGCCGGCGTACGATGGCGCGCGCAGCCTGGTCTGGACTGCGCCGGTAGTCGTAGCGGTAGACGGACTTTCGTTCGAACATCGCGCTCATGACAGTTCTCAACCGCGGATGATCAGCCCTGTAACGCCGCCCACAATTCGCGGTCGCGCTGCGCGGTCCAGATCACAGGCCATTCGATGCCGCGCGCTTCGTCATAGGCGCGAGCGACGTTGAACGGCAGACAATGCTCGTAGATGGCGAAGGTCTTGAATTTCGGGTCCATCGCCAGCCGGGCGAAGTCAAAGGCATCCTTCAGCGAACGGCCCTTGGCGACGCTGTCGCTGACTGAGGTATACAGTGTCGAGATAAAGTCGCTGGTCATCTCGATTCCCTCGGCGACCAATTGCGGCGTGGTGAGAGCCGCGCCTCGGCCTGGCACCAGCGCATTCGCCTTCAGCGCGGCAAGGCGCGACAGCGTCGCCGGCCAATCGGTGAAATGCGCGTCGCCGCAGTAACAGGCGGATTTGTATTCGACCAGATCGCCGGAGAAGACGACGCCGGCATCCGGCACCGCGGCGACGACGTCGCCGGCGGTGTGGCCGCGGCCGATATGCGTAATGCGCACCTCGCGGCGGCCGAGCCAGATGGAAATCTGATCCGGAAACGTGACCGTCGGCCATGTCAGGCCTGGTATGGTTTCAACCGCGCGGAACAGGCGCGGAAAACGGCCGATCTCGGATTCCATGTCCTGTTGCCCGCGCTCCACGATCATGGCGCGCGCGGTATCGGAAGCGAGGATTTCGGCGTCCTTGAAGGCCGAGGCGCCGAGCACGCGCACCGCGTGGTAATGGGTCAGCAGCACGTATTTGATCGGCTTGTCGGTGACCTTGGCGACGCGCGCGATCAGTTCCTCGGCCATGGCCGGGGTCGCCTGCGCGTCGATCACCATGGCGCTGTCGTCGCCGACGATCACACCGGAGTTCGGGTCGCCTTCGGCGGTGTAGGCATAAAGCCCCGGCCCCAATGCGTCGAACGAGACTTTCTTCTCGCCGAGATCGGCAGTGGAAGCAAAACCCTTCAACGGCATTACCGGACCCTCTTCAGCTTCGTTGGTAGCTTACCACATCCTGATCGATGGCGCCGAAAATGGATTGGCCTTGCGCGTCGCGCATCTCGATGCGGACGCGGTCGCCGAATTTCAGAAACGGTGTCACCGGCTTGCCCTGTTGCAGCGTCTCGACGGTGCGCAACTCGGCGATGCAGGAATAACCGAGCCCGCCGGCGGCGATCGGCTTGCCGGGGCCGCCATCGGCATCGCGGTTCGACACCGTGCCGGCGCCAAGGATCGTGCCGGCGGCAAGCGCGCGGGTCCTGGCGGCATGGACGATCAGCGTGGGGAAATCGAAGGTCATGTCCTCGCCGGTATTGGGTTTGCCGAACGGCTGACCGTTGACGAAGGACAAGAGCGGCAGCTTGACCTTGGCGCCATCGAAGGCCGCGCCCAGTTCGTCCGGCGTCACCGCGACCGGGGTAAAGGCCGAGGCCGGCTTGGACTGCACAAAGCCGAAGCCCTTGGCGAGTTCGGGGCCGGTCAGATTGCGCAACGTCACGTCGTTGACCAGCATGATGAGTTTGATCGCCTTGGCCGCCGCGTCGCGGCTGACGCCCATCGGGACGTCGCCGAGGACGACCACCACCTCGGCTTCCAGATCGATGCCCCAGGCCTCCTCGGCCAGCGGAATGGAATCGCAAGGCCCGAGCATGACGTCGGAGCCGCCCTGATACATCAGCGGATCGGTCCAGAACGAGGCCGGCATGTCGACGCCGCGGGCTTTGCGCACCAGCGCGACATGATTGACGTAGGCCGAGCCGTCGAGCCACTGAAAAGCACGCGGCAGCGGCGCGGCGCACTCACGCGGATCGAAGGCCTGCACGTCACCCTCGCCTCGTTCCAAACCGGCGGCAACGGCGGCGAGCGCCGGCGCCAGCACCTCCCAATTGTCGAGCGCCGCCTGCATGGTCGGCGCCACGCCGCCGACGCCAATGCAGTGCGTCAGATCCTTCGACACGACGACCAGGCGGCCGTCGCGGCCGCCTTTGAGCGAGGCTAGTTTCATGATGGTGTTCCTTCACTCGCCGAACTGGTCAGCCGGATGTCAATCTCTCGTACCACGTAACGCCATTCTTCGGTCGCGCGCAGCTGCTCGACCATGCGATTGAAATCGGCCTCCGCGGCGGCCGGAAATTCAAACCAAGTCAGAAAATCGAATGGCTCGCCGGCGTCGCGGCAATGGTGCAGCCGGCGCGCAACCGCCGGCAGATAATCCATGCCAATCGCGATATGGCGGGAGCGCTCCTCAAAGACTTTCCGACGCTCGTCCTGTGCCAGTTCCCACCAGGCGGGGCTTTTCCGAATCGGAATAAGCGCCGCCCGCGTCGCCTCCGCGCGCCCAAGCGGCGCCGACATCGACGCCAGCCGGGATTTCTCGTCGGTCGTGGTGTAGCGCAGATTGCTGGTGACGCCGCTCAGGGTCCATAGAGCGCCCCCTGCAGGCGCAGCCTGACCTTCCGAGATTGCCACATACGACGCGTCAGGCAGTCCCTCCCCGCTGACCGGCACGGATTGCGTGACCCGCCATCCGCCGCGCGCAATTCCAGAAAAAGATACGCGCAACGGCGTCGACGTTGCGCCCATCATTTCGGCTCGCGCCGGTTCGGATCGAAATGCTTGTTCAGCCCGCTCCAGCAGTCCGCGTAATTGTCCTGCAAGGTATCGAGCGAGCCCGCATACTGGGTGACGCGCTGTCGGTAGCGCGTTTCGAACATGAAGGCGAGCGTGTTGGTCAGCTTGACCGGCTTCAACTCGACATTACTGGCATGTTCGAAGGCGTCGCTGTCGGGCCCGTGCGGCAGCATCTGATTGTGCAGGCTGAAGCCGCCCGGCACGAAGCCCTCCGGCTTGGCGTCATAGACGCCGTACACCAGCCCCATGAACTCCGACATGATGTTGCGGTGATACCACGGCGGTCGGAAGGTGTTCTCGGCCACCATCCAGCGCTCCGGGAAGATCACGAAGTCGATATTGGCGGTGCCGGGCGTTTCCGACGGCGAGGTCAGCACGGTGAAGATCGACGGATCGGGATGGTCGAACGAAATGGCGCCGACCGGCGAATAGCGCCGCAAATCATACTTGTATGGATAGTAATTGCCGTGCCAGGCGACGACGTCGAGCGGCGACTGTGTCACCTCCGTCTTGTGCAGTTCGCCGCCCCACTTCACGAACAAAGTGTGCGGCCCCTCAACATCCTCGTAGGCCGCGACTGGCGTCAGGAAATCGCGCGGATTGGCCAGACAATTGGCGCCGATCGGCCCGCGGTCCGGCAGCGTGAAACCGCCACCATAGTTTTCGCAGACATAGGCGCGCGCCGGTCCGTCGATCAGCTCAACGCGAAAGATGACGCCACGCGGGATAATGCAGATCTCGCCGGGCTCAATATCGATGACGCCGAACTCGGTGCGGAAACGGATTTTTCCCTGCTGCGCGACGATGAGGAATTCGCCATCGGAATTGCAGATGTGCTCGCGCGTCATCGACGCGGTGATGAACAACAAATGGCTGGCCATGCCGGCATGTGATTCGGCATCGCCTGCGGTGGTGATGGTGCGCAGGCCGGTGACGAACGTCACTTCGTCCCGCGGCATCGGCACCGGCGCCCAGCGCATCGGCCCGATCGGCACTTTGCCGTCTTCACGTACCGGCGCTGTGCGGATGTGGCCTTGATCGACGCGCTGGAAGCGGCCGAAGTGCCGTACCGTCGGCCGGATGCGATAGAGCCAGGAGCGTTCGTTGGACGCCTGCGGCGCGGTGAAGGCCGAGCCGGACAATTGCTCGGCATAGAGGCCGTAATCGCATTTCTGCGGCGAGTTGCGACCGACCGGCAGCGCCCCGGGCAACGCCTCGGTCTCAAAACTGTTGCCGAAGCCCGACATGTATTCGGACGCCATGGCGCAAACCTCCCGCTGATTAGACTTATTTGAACAAATTAGTTGCCATTGAAACCATGGTCAATGCTCAAGTGCCGCCGCCGCCCCCTATGCCCCGATTTCTGTACCAATTTCCGCCAATTGGGGCCCCCTTTATAACCTTAGAAGGCTTCCAAACTATAGTTGCACCTGAACGGAGTTTCGTCCAAAGTTACTTCTACGCGCGACGGCAGCCGCCATGCATGGCCTGCCCCACGCGGGAGAACGCGGCAACCCAGCGATGACCGACACAACCGCTCCAGCAATGCCCGCCCACCCGGGCACTGCCGATGCGGCGCTCAAGCTGGAAGAATTCCTGCCTTACCGGCTCAATATCTGCGCCAACATCGTATCGACCGCGCTGTCACGGATTTACGCCGAGCGCTACAGCATCGGCGTGCCGGAATGGCGCGTGCTGGTGACATTGGGCCAATTCGGCATGATGACCGCCAAGGCGATCGGCATCCACAGCCATATGCACAAGACCAAGGTGTCGCGCGCGGTTGCCATGCTGGAACGGCGCAAGCTCGTGGTCCGGCGCGCCAATCGCGACGATTTGCGCGAGGCATTCCTGTCGCTGACGCCTGCCGGGCGCGATATCTACAGCGATCTTGCGCCCAGCGCGCTCGAATTCGCCCAGCAATTGATGGAAACCGTGGAGCCGGCCGACCGCGCCGCGTTGGGCCGCGCGCTCAACAAGCTGATCGACCATGCCGCGCAGATCGCCAGCGATATCGCCAAAAGCGGCAATCCCGGATAGCTTACCCTGATCGTTAGCTGCCGACGTCGCGTGTTTTTATGTTTGCGCATGATCTGATCCGAAAACCGGTTCCCACTTTTCGGGATCATGCGCGCTAGCCGGGGTAATCTTGTGAAGCTCTATTCCTATTTCCGTTCGTCCGCAGCCTACCGCGTGCGGATCGCACTCAATCTCAAGGGCCTGCCCTACGAGATGGTCTCCATCCATCTCACCAAGGACGGCGGCCATCAGCGCGCGCCGGAATTCAAGGCGGTCAATCCGCAGATGCGGGTTCCCGCGCTGAAGCTGTCGAGCGGCGAAGTCCTCACGCAATCCCTCGCCATCATTGAATATCTCGACGAGATCAATCCCGAACGCCCGCTGCTGCCGGCGGACGCCCTGGCGCGCGCCAAAGTGCGCGCCATCGCGCAGCTCATCGCTTGCGACATTCACCCCCTCAACAATCTCATTGCGCTGCAATATCTCAAACGCACGCTCAAGCATGAGCAGCCGGAGATCGACGCCTGGTATCATCACTGGGTGATCGAGGGCTTCACCGCGCTCGAAGCCATGATGACGCCCGGGCCCTATGCCTGCGGCGCGCATGTCACCCTCGCCGATATCTGTCTGGTGCCGCAGGTCTACAATGCCCGCCGGCTGAAGGTCCCACTCGACAAATTTCCAAAAATCGTCGCTGTCGATGCCGCCTGCCTGAAGCTCCCGGCCTTCGACAAGGCACGGCCCGAGAACCAGCCGGATGCCGAGTGACGCGAGGTTGCCGGCCTGCTAGACCGGGCCGGCACGACGCCCGCCACCCTGCAAAAAATTTGCGAAAAGCCCCGTGACCACATCCAAGCTTGCCCGCGTCGTCTTCTGGATGGTCGGCGCCCTGTTGTCGTTCTCGGTGATGGCAGTGTCGATCCGCGAATTGTCGCGCGGCGGCATGAGCATCTTCGAGATTCTCGCCATTCGCAGCGGCGTCGCACTTCTGGTCTTGCTCGTCCTGTTGGCGCTGCGCCCGGAACTGCGCCTGCTGACGCGGCCGCATCGCATGAGCCTGCACGTGTTCCGCAATACCGTGCATTACGCATCCCAATTCGCCTGGGCGCTCAGCCTCACCATGCTGCCGCTTGCCATGGTATTCGCGCTTGAATTCACGATGCCGGCCTGGACCGCGCTATTGGCGGTCTGGCTCCTGGCCGAAAAGATGACGCCAAGCCGGTTCGGCGTTGTCGTGTTCGGGCTGATCGGCGTTCTGGTCATCCTGCGTCCGGGCATTGCCGACTTCAATCCAGGCGCGGTGCTCGTGCTGCTGGCAGCCTTCGGCTACGCCATTACCATGATCACCACAAAGAAGCTGACATCGACCGAAACCACCTTTGCCATCATTTTCTGGATGGCGGTCATCCAGTTTCCGCTGTCGCTGATCGGCAGCGATCCGAGCAAATTCGTTCATATGCACATCAGCCACATTCTGCCCGCCATCGGCGTCGGCGTCGCCGGGCTGACGTCGCATTACTGCCTTAGTAATGCCTTCCGCGCGGGCGATGCCACCTTGGTCGTACCGCTGGATTTCATGCGTATTCCGTTGATCGCGGTGGTCGGCTGGGCGTTCTACGGCGAAAGCCTCGATATTTTCGTCCTGATCGGCGCCCTGATCATTATAGCCGGCGTGCTCTGGAACCTGCGGTCGGAGCATGCGCGGGCGCACTGACAGTCTCGCAAGACCGTTATTTTGGACCTAGAATGCGCGCCATGAGATTTTCGACGATTCCCTTGACCGCCGCGACCTTGATCGCGCTCACGGCCGCCGGCGCCGCTTGGGCGCAGGCGCCGTCGGCCAGCCCGACCTGCCAGCGGCTGGAGGCGCAACTGGCCTCGATCGACCGCGGCAATGGCGACCCGGCGCGCGCCGACCGCATCAGGCGGGCCGAGGATGCGCTCAACCGCCAGCAGAACGAAGTCGACCGGATCGTCGAACAAGGTCGCCGCAGCAATTGCGAAAACTCCGGCTTCTTCTCGATCTTCAGCCAACCACCGCCGCAATGCACTTCGATCAACCGGCAGATCGACCAGCAGCGTTCGACGCTCGAGCGCATGCAGATCGAGTTCGAGCAGCTCAATGGCGGCACTGCCGAACGCGCCGCGCAACGCCAGTCCGTGCTGATCTCGCTCGGCGAAAACAATTGCGGCGCGCAATACCGTTCGGCCGCCTTGCAGGGCCAGCAAGGTGGCTTCTTCGACCGCCTGTTTGGCGGCAACAACAACAGCGGAATTTTCTCGACGCCGGCCGGGCCGATGGGCAGCACATTCCGCACCATCTGTGTGCGGTCCTGCGACGGCTATTATTTCCCGATTTCATTCGCGACGACGCAGGAGCGTTTTCGCGACGACGAGCAGGCCTGCCAGCGCATGTGCCCGGCGGCGGAAGTGGCGCTCTACGCCTATCATAATCCCGGCGAGGAAGTGTCGCAGGCCGTGTCACTCAGCGGCCGGCCCTATACCGAACTGCCCAACGCCTTCGCCTATCGCAAGGCGCTGACTCCGGCCTGCGGCTGCCGCAAGCCCGGCGAAAGCTGGGCCAATGCGCTCAAATCGCTCGGCGGCGACGATACCGTCGCGCCCGGCGACGTGGTGGTGACGGAACAGAACGCCAAGCAGCTATCGCAACCGCGCATCGGCGCCGACGGCAAACCGATCCGCGCGCGCGCGCCAACGAATGCGCCGGCGCCGGTTCAGCAAGGCCAGCCGGCCGCGCAAGCGCCGCCAGCCACCGACGCCAAGCGCGACGTGCGCACGGTCGGGCCGACCTTCTTGCCGGCAAGGTAGCGCTTATACTCAGCGCATGATTTTGTCCAAAAACCGGTTCCCACTTTTCGGGATCATGCGCGTTAAAAATCGAACGCTTCGGTTTTCACCGGCTGCCCCGTGACGAGCGAAGTGTCGGGCGCCGGCAGCGGGGTGCCGGGATCGCGGAAGCGATTGGTGATCGGATAACGGCGGTCGCGGCCGAAATTCTTCAACGTCACCTTCACACCCGGCGCCGCCTGCCGCCTTTTGTATTCGGCGATGTTGAGCAGACGCTCGATCCGCATCACGGTGTCGCGCTCGAAGCCGGCGGCGATGATGATCGAGACCGGTTCCTCGCGCTCGACCAGACGCTCGAGGATCGGATCGAGAATGCTGTAAGGCGGCAGCGAATCCTCGTCCTTCTGGTTTTCGCGCAATTCCGCCGTCGGTGGCCGGGTGATGATGTTCTCCGGGATGACGACGCCGTTCGGCCCCAGCGCATCGCCCGGCTTCCATTCGTTGCGCAGGCGCGACAGGCGGAAGACTTCGAGCTTGTAGAGATCCTTGATCGGATTGAAGCCGCCGTTCATGTCGCCATAGAGCGTGGCATAGCCGACCGACATTTCCGACTTGTTGCCGGTGGTCACCACCATCAGATTGAACTTGTTGGAAATCGCCATGAGAATGGTGCCGCGCGCGCGCGACTGCAGGTTTTCTTCCGTGACGTCGCGCGGTCTGCCGGTAAAGGCCGGAGCCAGCGCCTGTTCAAGGCCTTCGACCGCCGATGCGATCGGAATGATCTCGTAGGCGACGCCAAGCGCCTTGGCGCATAGAGCCGCGTCGTCGAGCGATTCCTGCGCGGTGTATTTGTACGGCATCATGACGCAGCGCACGCGGCTCGGACCGAGCGCGTCGACGGCCATCGCCGCGACCAGCGCGGAATCGATGCCGCCCGACAGGCCGATGACGACGCCGGGAAATCCGTTCTTGTTGACGTAGTCGCGCAGGCCCAAGACGCAAGCCGCATAATCGGCCCGTTCGGCTTCAACGGCGGGCACCATCGGACCGTTTTCGCAAGTCCACGTGCCGCCGCGGCGCGCCCATTGCGTGGTGACGATGGTTTCTTCAAAGGCGCCAAGCTGGAACGCCAACGAGCAATCGGCATGCAGACCGAACGAGACACCGTCGAAAATCAACTCGTCCTGACCGCCGATCTGGTTGACGTAAATCGTCGGCAGTCCCTGCTCGGTGACGCGCGCGACCGCGATGTTGAGCCGGACGTCGCCCTTCTGCCGCCAGTACGGCGAGCCGTTCGGCACGACGAGGATTTCCGCGCCGGTCTCGGCAAGGCACTCGACGATTTCGTCGCCCCAGATGTCCTCGCAAATCGGCACACCAAGCCGCACGCCGCGGAAATTGACCGGGCCCGGCATGGGACCAGCGGCGAAAACGCGCTTTTCGTCGAATACGCCGTAGTTCGGCAGATCGACCTTGAAGCGCAGCGCGGCGATTGCGCCGCCATCGAGCAGCGCCACCGCGTTATAGAGCTTGCCGCCGTCGACCCAGGGCGTGCCGACCAGAAGCGCCGGGCCGCCGGAGGCGGTTTCGCGGGCGAGCTTTTCGATTTCGGCGCGGCAGGCGGCCTGGAAGGCCGGCTTGAGCACGAGGTCTTCCGGCGGATAGCCGGCGATGAACAGTTCGGGGAACACCACGAGATCGGCGCCCTGTTGCGCGGCGACGTCGCGGGCGCGGCGCACCTTCTCGGCATTGCCGGCGATGTCGCCGACCGTCGAGTTGAGCTGCGCGCAGCAAATCGCCAGTTTGTCGGCGGGACGGTTGTTCATAAGGATTCTCTACCGCCTCGCCAACACAGCCGGCAATGGGCACCCGCGCAAGGCTCGTCTGCGGGGCGAAAAGGCTCCGCAGACCTGGCCGCACGCTGACTTGGCTGCAATTACAGACCCGACGCCGCCTGGATCGGCCTGGCGGACCGTTCCTTGCGCAACAGATCGGACAGCAGGAATGCCATATCGATCGCCTGCTCGGCGTTGAGACGCGGATCGCAGACCGTGTGATAGCGGTCGTTGAGATCGGCATCTGAAATCGCGCGCGCACCGCCGGTGCATTCGGTGACGTTCTGCCCGGTCATCTCCAGGTGCACGCCGCCGGCATGAGTGCCCTCCGCCGCGTGCACATCGAAGAAAGCGCGCACCTCTTTCAGGATCAGATCGAACGGCCGCGTCTTGTAGCCGGACGCCGAGGTGATGGTGTTGCCGTGCATCGGATCGCACGACCAGAGCACCACCCTGCCCTCGCGCTTGAGCGCACGCACCAGCGCGGGAAGGTGATCGCCGACCTTGTCGGCGCCGAAGCGGCCGATCAAGGTCAGACGGCCCGGCTCGTTGTCGGGATTGAGAATGTCGACGAGACGCAGCAGGTCATCCGCCTTGAGCGACGGGCCGCACTTCAAACCGATCGGGTTTTTGATGCCGCGCGCCCATTCGATATGGGCGTGATCGTGCTGACGAGTACGGTCGCCGATCCAGATCATGTGGCCGGATGTGGCGTACCAGTCGCCGGTCGTCGAATCGATGCGGGTGAATGCCTGTTCGTAGCCGAGCAGCAACGCCTCGTGACTGGTGTAGAAATCGGTGGTGCCGAGGGTCGAGTCGACCGCGAAGGTCAGGCCGCAGGCGCGCATGAAATCGAGCGCGCCGGAGACGCGATCGGCGAGATCCGAGTACGCCTTAGACTGCGGACTGTCGCTCACCGATTGCAGCATCCACTGATGCACGTTCTCGACGCTTGCGTAGCCGCCTTTGGCGAAAGCGCGCAAAAGATTCAACGTCGCCGCCGACTGACGATAGGCCTCGACCTGGCGGCGCGGATCGGGAACGCGCGCTTCCTTGGTGAAGGCGATGTCGTTGATGATGTCGCCGCGATAGCTCGGCAGTTCGATGCCGTCGCGCTTTTCGGTGCCGGACGAGCGCGGCTTGGCGAACTGACCGGCGATACGGCCGACCTTCACCACCGGCGAGGCGCCGGCGTATGTCAGGACGATCGCCATCTGCAAAAAGACGCGGAAGAAGTCGCGGATGTTGTTGGCGCCGTGCTCGGCAAAGCTTTCGGCGCAATCGCCGCCCTGCAACAGGAAGGCCTCCCCCTGAGCGACGCGGCCAAGCGCCTTCTTCAGGTTGCGCGCCTCACCTGCAAAAACCAGCGGCGGGAAAGTCGCCAGCTGCTTTTCGGTATCGGCCAGCACCTGCGGGTCCGGGTATTCCGGGACCTGCAGAACCGGCTTTTTGCGCCAACTATCGGGCGTCCAACGCTCAGGCATCACCAATACTCCAACGAGTTTCGGGGGTTATATACGAAACCCGACGTCGGATGCCAGTTTTTCGACGGCCAGAGGTTAAGGCCTATTCGGCCGCGGCCTGGCGCGTATAGCGCGCCGCCCGCTCCCGCATCGTGACCAGCTCCTCGGCCATGGTCGGGTGGACGGCCATGGTGGCGTCGAAATCCGCCTTGGTGGCCCCCATTCTGACGGCAATCCCGATCACCTGGATCAGTTCACCGGCGTCCGGTCCGGCTATGTGGCAGCCGACGACTCTGCCGGATTCGACATCGACCAGGAGCTTCATGAACACCCGGGTGGCGCGGCCGGACAATGTCGCCTTCATCGGCCGGAAGCTCGTCTTGTACACATCGACGGTGTCGTACTGCGCGCGGGCTTGCGCCTCGGTCAGCCCGATCACGCCCAATTCGGGTTCGGAGAACACCGCCGTCGGCACATTCTGGTGGTCGACTTTGGTCGGCTTGCCGCCATAGACGGTGTCGGCAAAGGCATGACCTTCGCGGATCGCCACCGGCGTCAGATTGACGCGGTTGGTGACGTCGCCCACCGCGTAAATATTCGGGACCGAAGTGCGCGAATAGTCGTCGACCTGGATGCCGCCGTGCTCATGGCATTCGATCTTCAGCGCTTCGCAGCCGATGCCCATGATGTTCGGTCGGCGGCCAATGGCGAACATCACCTTGTCGGCGGCGATCGCGGTGCCGTCCGAAAGCCTCGTCAGATATTCATCGCCGGCCTGGTCGACCGCATCCACGGTGTGTCCGCAAAGTATCCTGATGCCACGCGATTGCATTTCCGACCGCAAGTGCTCGCGAATGTCGTCGTCAAAGCCGCGCAATATGTTCTCGCCGCGATACACCAGGGTCACCTCGCTACCGAGGCCGGCGAAGATGCAGGCAAACTCCACCGCGATGTAGCCGCCACCCTGCACGACGATGCGCTGCGGCAACTCGTTAAGATGGAACGCTTCGTTCGATGAAATGACATGTTCGAGACCCGGAATGTTCGGCCCCATATGCGGCCAGCCGCCGGTCGCGATCAGGATCGTCTCGGCGCGCACGCGCGCGCCGGTGGACAATCGGATCGTATGCGCATCTTCGATGACGGCGCGAGCCCTTACGATCTCGACCTTGAAACGCTCGAGCGTCGAGACATAGGCCGCTTCCAGCCGGTCAAGCTCGCGGTCCTTGTTGGCGATCAAGGTCGGCCAACTGAAGGTCGGCGCGACAGGCACACTCCAGCCGAAGCCGGCGGCGTCCTCGAATTCGTGGCTGAAGCGCGAAGCGTAAACGAGAAGCTTCTTGGGGACGCAGCCGCGGATCACGCAAGTGCCGCCGACGCGAAACTCCTCCGCCACCATCACGCGCGCGCCATAGCTCGACGCAATGCGCGCGGCCCGTACGCCACCGGAGCCCGCTCCTATGACGAAGAGATCGACATCGCTGTCTGCCATCGGCCGCGCCTCAAACCATCGCCTAAAGCGCGTGGCCCTTTTTCTTGAGCTCTTCGCGCATCTTGACGGTGACTTCGTCGGACAGCTTGTTGGCCCAGTCCTGCGCGAACTTCAAACTTGAATTGACGACGTCACCCTGCTCGACAACGAATTTCTTGCCGACGGGCGAGTTATAGAAGGCGAGCAGATCTTTCAGCTCCTGCTCGGTGAAGCGCTCAGCGTAGATCTTCGCCACCTCGGCGGATAGTTCGCTCAGGCGCGGCGACAGATCGGCGCGCATCTTGGTGGCGATGACGTTGAGGTCGCCGGCCAGCCCGGGATTCTGTTGCAAAAAGAGAATTTTCGACTGCTCAATGACACCGGGAATGAGGGTCGTAAACAAGGACGTGGCGCCGCTCAATTTCACGATCTCGCCCGCGGTGGCCAAGGCGGCCGGAGTCGGCGGCGCGGCCAGAGCCGGAAGCGAGGACGCCAACGCCGCGCCAACCAGGGCCAACTGTAGGGCGCGCCGGGTTGTCTGCATGAAAGTCATAGTCGTCACTCCATTTGGTTCAAAAATCAGGTCCGCTCGACGATTCTGACGCCGGCAGGTCCACCGATAATGGCGATTTTAGCCATCCCGACAAACAGCCCGTGCTCCATAACCCCCGGGATAGCTGACAGCGCATGCGCCAAGGCTGCCGGATCGTCAATCCGGCCGAGCCGGGCGTCGATAATCCAGTGGCCCCCATCCGTGACAAAAGCATGGCCGTCTTTAGCCAACCGAAGCTTAAGCGCGCCACTGCGCTGAATACCGGCGATGGCCTTATCCACCGCCCGCAGGGTCGCGGTAAAACCAAAGGGGGTTACCTCGATCGGCAGCGGAAACTGGCCAAGCCTCTCCACCCACTTGCTCTCGTCGGCGATCACCAGCATTCGCGCCGACGCCGCCGCCACAATCTTTTCGCGCAACAACGCGCCGCCGCCGCCTTTAATAAGGCTCATGTCGGGCGCGATTTCGTCGGCGCCATCCACCGTTAAATCAAGCTCGGGCGTCTCGTCGAGGGTCGTCAACCTGATGCCACAGGCCAAAGCCTGGGAATGGGTCGCCTCCGAGGTCGGCACCGCGACGACGTCGAGCCCGGCGCGGACACGCTCGCCAATCAAATCGACGAAATGCCTTGCGGTCGACCCGGTCCCCAGACCAAGCCGCATCCCCGGCGTGACGAAGTCGACGGCGCGGGCGGCGGCGGCTCGCTTCTGAGCATCGGCATCCAGGGTCAACGCTGAAATCCTCGCATTCGATTGTGGATTTTGCATTCCGGAATTGGCGGCAGGCCTGTCTAGCGCCGATCCAGTGGCCTGAATAGCCGAAAATGCCGGTCAATGAAGCGCGAAATGGCCTTGCGCCGCCGGCAGCCGCCGGTTAGCGATCGCTGCATGTCCGCTCGTCAATCCGCCAGCAAATCCGCCGCCACCATCATTTTCGATCTCGACGGCACATTGGTCGAAACCGCGCCCGATCTGGTCGCCACGCTCAATGTCGTGCTGGCGCGCGAGGGCATGGCGCCGGTGCCTTACGAGATTGCGCGTAACTTCGTCGGCGGCGGCGCCAGATTGATGATCGCGCGCGGCATCGAAGCCGAAGGCCGCGTCGTCGACGATCGCACCCTCGACCGGATGTTTACCGATTTCATCGCTTACTATGCCGACAACGTCGCGGTGCATTCGCGGCCGTTCCCCGGACTGATCGAGGCACTCGACATACTGGAAGAACGCGGCTGGCGATTGGCGGTCTGCACCAACAAGCTTGAGCATCTCTCGATGTTGCTGCTGAACGAATTGAAACTTACCCACCGCTTCGCGGCGATATGCGGCCAGGATACTTTCGGCATCCAGAAGCCGGACCCGGAAATTCTTCGCCGCACGATCGCAGCCGCCGACGGCAACGTCCGGCAGTCGATCATGGTCGGCGATTCCGAGACCGATATCCTGACTGCCCGCGCCGCCGGCATCCCGGTGATCGCGGTCGATTTCGGTTACAGCGAGCGGCCTGTATCGGAATACAGCCCCGACCGTTTGATTAGCCATTTCGCGCAGTTGCCGGACGAAATTGCCGGTATTTCATTCTCAAACTGAGCGCGTCCGCCGCATTTATGGTTAACGCGGTAAGGTTAACGGCGCGCCGCTTGTTGCCTCGCCAAGACTGTGCCCGTAATCTACACAACAGGCATATTGCCATCCAAAGGCTTGTCGCCTCCATCGTTTGAATGGACCTGGTTAAAATGATGTATCGAGTGATCGCGATTGTCGGTGGCACACTGGCGCTGGGCGCATGTTCATCGACTCCGGACTGGATGAGTCTCGACGCATTGAAACCAGCACCGTACGCCGATACGGTCCGTTTCGAATCCGAACCGCCGGGCGCCGAAGCCAAAACCTCGAACGGTCAGAGCTGCCGTACGCCCTGCGCCCTCGCCCTGCCGGTCGAAGCGCCGCTCACCGTGACGTTTACGCTGAACGGCTACCAGCCGGAATCCGAAACCATGGAGCCGATCACGCAGTCCGGTAATCCGCCGCAGATGCGGCCGAACCCGGTGATGGTCGAACTGACGCCGGCGCCGCCCGCGCCGAAGCCGGCGGCGAAACCGGCGGCCAGGAAGCCGGCGGCCAAGCCCGCCGCGAAACCCGCGGCCAAGCCGGCGGCGGCTCGCGCGCCCGCCGCGCCGGCGCCTGCTCAGCAAGCCGCTCCCGCGGCGCCCTGGCCGGCCCCGCCGCGCCAGTAATCCGGCCTCGTTCGGTTACCGCCTGACTTTTCCGCTGCTTTCGCTGCATCGCACTATCGCGCGCAAGCCCATTGCCGCAAGCTATGGTCAAGGTCGGCCAAACTTCCTATATGAAATGGAGCCTATCGCTCCGTTTGCGATCCGCCTGGCCTGGGATGACCGATGGCACCGATACCCGTCGCCTCCACGATCGATATTGCCAAGCCGCAGCCGCGCGCGCTGATCGATCCGTTCGCGCGCGCCATTACCTATCTGCGTGTCTCGGTGACCGACCGCTGCGATTTCCGCTGCGTCTATTGCATGTCAGAGCATATGAGCTTCCTGCCGAAGGCCGATCTGCTCAGCCTCGAGGAACTCGACCGTCTGTGCAGCGCCTTTATCGCGAAGGGCGTCAACAAATTGCGTCTGACCGGCGGCGAGCCTCTTGTCCGCCGCGGCATCATGACGCTGGTCGCATCGTTGTCGCGTCACCTCAAGAGCGGCGCGCTCAAGGAATTGACCCTCACCACCAACGGCTCGCAACTGGAAAAATACGCCGCTGAACTCAAAGGTCATGGCGTCGAACGCATCAATGTGTCGCTCGATACGCTCGATCCGGACAAATTCCGCGCCATCACGCGCTGGGGCGATCTCGGCAAGGTGATCGCCGGCATCGATGCGGCGCAGGCAGCCGGCCTTCAGGTCAAGATCAATGCGGTCGCGCTCAAGGGCGTCAACGAAGACGAACTCGCCGGACTGATGGACTGGGCGCATGGCCGCGGCATGGATCTCACCGTGATCGAAGTGATGCCGCTCGGCGAGATCGGCGAGGACCGTCTCGACCAGTATCTGCCGCTGTCGATGGTGCGGGCCAGACTTTCCGAACGCTACACGCTCGACGATATCGATTACCAAACCGGCGGACCGGCGCGTTATGTCCGCGTCAAGGAAACCGGCGGACGGCTCGGCTTCATCACGCCGATGACCCATAATTTCTGCGAGTCCTGCAACCGCGTGCGCATCACCTGCACGGGTACGCTTTATATGTGCCTCGGGCAGGAAGACGCCGCCGACCTGCGCGCGCCGCTGCGTGCGTCGGAAAGCGACGATCTGGTTCACGCCGCGATCGACGACGCGATCAGCCGCAAGCCGAAAGGCCACGATTTCGTGATCGACCGCCGTCAGCATCGCCCTGCATTGTCGCGCCACATGAGCGTAACCGGCGGCTGACAGGCGGCGCAAAAGCTAGAGCCTTTCCGGCTTTGATAGAGTCAAAGCCGCGGCTCTCGTTTTTTGTTTTGACGCGTTTTCTTCACGCGAACCGGCTTCCACTTCGCTCGAAAACGCTCTAGGCCGCCTGGGTTTTCATGGTGACGAGGTCGCGCAGTTCCTCCGCGCGCAATCGTGACGGCGCAAAACTGATGCCACAATTGTCGGCGTCGGCGCGTATGATTTTTCCGTCGATCGGCTTCATGCCCGGAAGTGTCAAAGCAATCTCGGCGCCGGCGGGTAACGCGCGCATCGCGCCGATGCGGGCGCCGCCTTCGCTGATATCCCGCACCGCGACTTCGCTGACCGATCCGTTAAAGTCGAGCCGCGCGCGCAGATCGACCTCGTAACGCGGGGTTTCGCGCAGGTCGGCGGTGACAGCGTTGCGGACGATTTCCGGTATTTCGCCGCACAAATTCAGCGACGTCGCCTGCATATCGATGGCGATCGTGGACACATTTTGGGCGGCCGCGCGCGAGCGCTCGACCATGCCGGCGATGCCCACCATGCGTCCGGCAACGTCGGTGACAGCGGCGCTATTCTCGCGTGCATTGTAACTGAGATCGGCGGTCGCGGCGCGTTGCTGTGCGATCGCCGCCGATACCGATTGGGTGACGCCGGACAGTTGATCGATGGCTTCGGCGATGCCGGACAGCGCGGCGACGGCCTCGCGCGTCACCGACTGGATCTCCGCGACCTTGACGCCGATGCGCTGGGTCGATGCCGCGGTGCGCGTCGCCAGCGTTTTGACCTCGCCGGCGACCACCGAGAAGCCGCGCCCGGCCTCTCCGGCACGGGCCGCTTCGATGGTGGCGTTCAGCGCCAGCAGATTGGTTTGCGCCGCGATCTGATTGATGACGCCGACGATGTCGCCGATCTGATCGGCGGCCCTGGCCAGTGCATCAATGGTGCTGCGCGACGCATTGGCGCGTGCCACCGCTTCGCGGCCGAGGCTGCTGCCACGCGTGACCTGGGCCGAGATGTCATCGATCGCCTGCATCACCTGATCGGACAACTGGCCGGCGGCCTGGTTCGACGTGCGCGAGCTTTCGGCGGCGGCGGCGGTCTCGTCGAAAGCCGCGCGGACCGCATCGAGCGCCGCCACCATATCCTCGGCTTTGAATTGCAGCACGGCGGCGCCGTTGACGATCGGCTGAATGCCGATCTCAGTGGCCTGCTCGACCTGATGCGCCAGGCTCGACAAATGGTGCCGGCGCGCCGCCTGCCAGCTGCGGTCGAGATCGTTGTGGACAAGTTCGCGGCGCTGCCGCTCACCCAGAATCCCGGCCAGGCGCTCGGTGGCGGCCTGAAGTTGCGCAAGTTCCCCGCGGCTCGGCTGCGCCTGCGCCTGCGCGGCCTGCGCCATTTCGTCATAGGCGATGGCGTCGATCGTTGCGGCTACCTCGGCAATCGGCCGCGCGATCGATTGCGCCAGTGCGCGCATCGCCAGCACTGCAAAACCTGCAGTGCCGACGACGGTAACGATTTGATTGACGAAAGCATCGCCCGCGCCAGCAAACGACGCCAGCATCGGCAGCGCCACGACCGCGCCGAGAGGCAACAAAACGGCCGCCATCAATCGCTCGACGATTGTCAGATGCCGCATGTTTCACCTTGCGCGCGTTCGCCATTTCCGGCGGATTGACCGCCTGAGAGCGTTCCGGCCTCGCGCTACCGGTGATTAGAATTCTAGGCCTGACGTGGTTAATCTGAAGTTTACGCTTCGTTTACTTTCGGTTTCCCGGTACCCGGCCGCCGCCGGTTGGATCGCCCAATCGGGCGGATATCGCGCGTTCAATCTCGCTGAAAGGCCGGCGTTCCGCTAAAATACTATGACTTGGCCATTGACGTATTGCGGCCATATTCGTTTAAGTGGACCTGTGGGGACGACAAAAATCTTAAAGCCGGTATACCGGAGCTCCGGGAGGGGACGTGAAAGGGTTGCTATCTTTCAGTCGCGCTGTCGACTGGTTCAATTCCCAATTCGCCGTCGTGGCCAATGTTCTGGTGCTGCTCGCCTGTCTCATCAGCGCCGGCAACGCTTCCAGCCGCTATCTGTTCAGCGAAAGCTCGAATGGCTGGCTTGAAATCCAATGGTACATGTTCGCCGGCATGGTGTTGCTCGGCGCGCCTTATACGCTCAAAATGAACGAGCATGTCCGCGTCGATCTCGTCTACGGCATGGTGTCCGAGCGCACGCAGATCTGGATCGACATTATCGGCGGCATCCTATTCCTGCTGCCGATCTGCGTGATCCTGACTTATTTTACGTGGCCGTGGTTTGTGGAATCGTGGCTTGGCAATGAGCAGTCGTCGAACGCCGGCGGCCTGATCCGCTGGCCGGTCAAGCTCTTGCTGCCGCTTGGGTTCGCCTTGATGGCGCTGCAGGGCATTTCAGAAATCATCAAGCGCGTCGCCGCGCTCGAGCACGTCATCGATATCGAATTCAAATACGAAAAGCCCCTCCAATGAGCATTATCCGCGACAACATGGCGCCCCTGATGTTTGGGGGAATGATCCTATTCATGCTCATCGGCTATCCGGCCGCGTTCTCGCTCGCGGCGACCGGATTGTTCTTCGGGTTCATCGGCATTGAACTTGGGCTGATTGGACCTCAGTTCCTTGGCAACCTAACCTATCAGTTGTTCGGTATCGTCTCGAACGACCTCTTGCTGGCGATTCCGTTCTTCACTCTCATGGGCGCCATCCTTGAACGATGCGGGCTCGCCGAAGATCTGCTCGATTCGATCGGGCAATTGTTCGGACCGGTTCGCGGCGGCATGTCCTACGCGGTGATTTTCGTCGGCGCCATTCTCGGGGCGATCACCGGCACGGTCGCGGCTTCCGTTATCGCCATGGGCGTGATTTCGATGACGCCGATGCTCAAGTACGGCTATTCGACGCGCCATACGATGGGTGTCATCGCCGCGTCCGGCACCATAACCCAGCTCATCCCGCCGTCGCTGGTTCTGGTCGTTCTGGCCGACCAACTCGGCCGCTCGGTCGGCGACATGTATGCCGGCGCCATCGGGCCCAGCGTCATTCAGGTCGCGCTATTCTGTATCTGGGTGTTCATCGTCAGCGTCATATGGCCGAACGACGTCCCGGCGCTGCCGCTTGAAGCACGCACGCTGCGCGGCTGGCAGCTCTGGAAGAAATGCCTGCGCGGGATGATCCCGTCGCTCGGGCTGATCTTCCTTGTGCTCGGTACGATCTTCATGGGTCTCGCCACGCCGTCCGAAGCGGGCGCGATGGGCGTGGTCGGCGCGATCGCGCTGGCCGCCTTCTATGGCACGTTGAGCTGGAAGCTGCTCTATCAGGGCATGGCCACCACGATGCGCCTCACGGCGATGGTGGTTTTCATCCTGATCGGCGCGCGCGTGTTCAGCCTCGTCTTCCAGGGCGTCGGCGGCAAGGAATGGATCGAGCACTTGTTGACGGCCCTGCCCGGCGGACAGGTCGGCTTCCTCATCTTCGTCAACATTTTCATCTTTGTGGTGGCGTTCTTTCTCGACTTCTTCGAGATCGCCTTCATTCTCATTCCGCTGCTGGCGCCGGCCGCCGACAAACTCGGGATCGATCTGATCTGGTTCGGCGTTTTGATCTGCGCCAACATTCAGACCAGCTTCATGCATCCACCGTTCGGTTTCGCGCTGTTTTATCTGCGGGGCATCGCACCCAAATCGATCAAAACGTCAGATATATATTGGGGCGCTATTCCGTGGGTGTTCCTGCAAGTCATCCTGGTGGTCATTCTGATTTTCTGGCCGCAGTCGGTGACCTACTTCCTCGACAAAAAGAGCGACGTCGATCCAAGTACGGTCAAGATAGATATTCCGCAGATCGAATTGCCGGCGCTCGACTTCGGGCCGTCCAAGAACTGATCGGGCCGGTAAAAAGATAGCGCCGGCGTCGGCCAAAAAAATAACCCCGGAGCCTGAGGCTCCGGGGTTTTTTATTTCGGCTCAGAGATCAGCCGCGCATCTGACGAACCATGTAGCTATCGTAGCCGAGTTCGGCGACCTGATGCCACTGGTAACCGTTCTTGGTGAAGTCCATCATCGAGTCGTTGACCTTCTTGAAGGTGGCGTTTTCCTTCGCGATTTCGCCATGCAGCGCCATGGTTTCCTTGTAGCAGGCCTCCATGATCGCCGGCGAGAAGGCGTGCAGCTTCACGCCGTTGGCGAGCAAGCGGCGCAGCGCCGGCGGATTCAACTGGTCGTACTTCGCCATGCACGACGTGTTGGCATACGCGCCCGCCTGTTGAAGGATCGCCTGATAGTGCTTCGGCAGCGCGTTGTATTTATCCAGGTTGAAGAAGGCGAGCAGCATCGAGCCGCCTTCCCACCATCCCGGATAGTAATAGTGCGGCGCGACCTTGTAGAAGCCGAGTTTTTCATCGTCGTAAGGGCCGACCCATTCGGCCGCGTCGATGGTGCCTTTTTCGAGAGCCGGATAGATATCCGGCGCGCCGATCTGCTGCGGCACCACGCCGAGCCGCTGCAGGACGCGGCCGGTGAAACCGCCTATCCTGAATTTGAGGCCCTTGAGGTCGTCGAGCGTATTGATCTCTTTGCGGAACCAGCCGCCCATCTGACAGCCGGTATTGCCGGCGAGGATCGCGGTGGCGTTGTACTTCTTGTAGAATTCGTTGAGCACTTCGGAGCCGCCGCCGTGCGTCCACCAGCCTTGGTTCAAGCGGGCGCTCGGGCCGAATCCGACCGACGTGCCGAAGGCGAAGGTGGGGTCCTTGCCGAAATAGTAGTACGAGGCGGTGTGGCCGCACTCGACGGTACCGTTTTGCACCGCGTCAACGACCTGCAAAGCCGGCACGATTTCGCCGGCGGCAAAGACCTGGATCTGGAATTTGCCGTCGGTCGCTTCGCCCACCGCTTTCGCCATCGTCTCCGCGGCGCCGTAAAGCGTTTCCAGCGACTTCGGCCAGCTGCAGGTCATGCGCCATTTGATCTCCGGCGACGACTGCGCAATCGCCGGCGCGGCAACCGCCGACGCGGCAACCCCGAGGCCGGCGGCCTTGATAAATTGACGACGTTTCATTCCGATATCCTCCCATGTGATGTTTTTAGCAGGTGCCCCTTTGCACCGGCCGCGCACCCGTGATTCCCACGCGGGCACTTGGCAAAGACCATGACGGACCCTGCCCCCTAAATCCAGTGTGCAACGCTTCGACGAAAGTTGTAAGAGGCATTTTTTGCCGCGGGAATAAGCACCTCGCCGACAAATCCATGAAAAAGCCCGCCCGGAAGCGCTCCGGACGGGCTCAACTTTCAGGTTCTAAAGGCGAGCGGGCTTAGCCGCGCGAACGCTGGCGTACCATGAAGGAGTCGAAGCCGAGTTCGGCCACCTGCCACCACAGATATTCGTCGCCGCGGAATGCGACCATGCTGTCATGCACCTTCTTGAAATCGGCGTTCTTGGCGCTGACTTCGGCGTAGGTGTCGGTGGTCGCCTTGTAGCTTGCTTCCATGACCGGCTGCGGGAACGGCCGCAACTGCGCGCCGCCGGCGATGAGACGCTTGAGCGCGGCCGGGTTGCCGGCGTCGTATTTGGCCAGCATCCAGTTATGCGCCTGCGCCGAGGCGGCCTTGACGATGGCCTGGTAGCTCTTCGGCAGCGCATTCCACTTATCGAGATTGATGAAGTTGTGCAGCATGGCGCCGCCTTCCCACCAGCCCGGATAGTAGTAGAACTTGGCGACCTTGTAGAAGCCGAGCTTCTCGTCGTCGTACGGACCAACCCACTCGGCCGCGTCGATGGTGCCCTTTTCCAGCGACGGATAGATGTCGCCGCCGGCAACCTGCTGCGGCACGGCGCCCAACTTGGACAGGATCTGTCCGGCGAAACCGGCGATACGGAATTTCAGGCCCTTGATGTCGTCGACGGTCGTGATTTCCTTGCGGAACCAGCCGCCCATCTGCGTTCCGGTGTTGCCGCACGGGATCGACATGAAGTTATACTTCTTGAAGAATTCGTCGGCGAGCTGCTGCGCGCCGCCGAATTCCATCCATGCCAGTTGCATGCGCGCGTTCAGGCCGAAGGGCTGCGCCGTGAACATGGCAAAGGTCGGGTCCTTGCCGACATAATAGTAGGATGCGGTGTGCGCCATTTCGACGGTACCGTTCTGCACCGCGTCGGCGGCCTGCAAGCCGGGAACGATTTCGCCGGCGGCGAAGGTCTGGATCTGGAACTTGCCGTCGGTCGCCTCGGCGACAGCCTTGGAGAAAACCTCGCAAGCGCCATAGATGGTGTCGAGCGACTTCGGGAAGCTCGAGGTCAGACGCCACTTTATTTCGGGGCTCGATTGCGCGATTGCAGGTTTGGCGATCGTCGCGGCGGCCAGACCAAGGCCTGCCGCACCAATAAATTGCCGGCGCTTCATTTCAGTGTCACTCCAGATTTTGCAGGATTTTGCAGGTGAGTGCTTTCGTCGAGAACCGACGAAACCAGCCCGTGCAAAGCACGTCAGGCGCGGCGGTGACCAGCGCCAAGGCTGCATTGCTTGCATGCGAGGCGCGCACGCACCCGCGCGATCATCAAACTAACTGATGGAAAGTTCGCCGCGAACGAATGCCTTACGCCTCGATCACGATCTTCGGCGCGGCGCGGCCCGCCGATGCGCCGCCCCTGATTTCGGCCAGCACCTTTGCGGCGATGTCGCGATAGATTTTGGCGTGCGGGCCGTCCGGTTCCGTCGCGACCACCGGCAGGCCGGCATCCGACTTTTCACGGATGGTCATGTGCAGCGGGACCTCGCCGAGGAAGGGAACGCCGAGACGTTCCGCCTCGTGGCGCGCGCCGCCATGCGCGAAAATGTCCGAGCGGGTGCCGCATTCCGGGCACAGAAAATAGCTCATGTTCTCGACCACGCCGAGCACCGGCACGTTGACGCGCTTGAACATGGCGACGCCACGCCGCGCATCGAGCAGCGCCAAATCCTGCGGCGTCGAGACAATCACCACGCCTTTCAGCGGCACCTGCTGCGCCATCGTCAACTGCGCGTCGCCCGTGCCGGGCGGCATGTCGACGACCAGGATGTCGAGCTTGCCCCATTCGACTTCGCGCAGCATCTGCGTGATCGCCGAGATCACCATCGGCCCGCGCCAGATCATCGGCGTCTCTTCGTCGATCAGGAATCCGATCGACATGATCTTCAAGCCGTAGCGTTCGATCGGCTTCAACCGCGTGCCGCCGACGGTTTCCGGCTTTTCCTTGATGGCGAAAAGTTTCGGCAAGGACGGCCCGTAAATATCGGCGTCGAGCATGCCGACCTTCAGGCCCTGATCGCGCAGGCCGAGCGCCAGATTAACCGCCGTGGTCGATTTGCCGACGCCGCCTTTACCGGAGGCGACGGCGATGACCGCCTCGATGCCGGGAATGCCCGGCAGCACCTTGTCGGTCGGATGCGCGTGCGTGTGTCCTTGCGGCCCGTGATTATGGCCGGCATGGCCACCGGCCGCCGGACGCGCCGGGGTGCCGGCCGCGCGGTTGGCCGCGCCATGCGAGGGCTGCGGCCCGCGCGATGCGCCCGCCGCCCGCTCAGCCGTCAGGGCGACAAGCGCCGACACCACACCCGGAACGGCCTTCACCGCCGCCTCGGCCGCATTGCGCACCGGCTCCCAGGCCTTGACCGTGGCGGCATCGACCGTGACCGAAAAGAACACCTTGCCATCGCTGACGACGACGTCGGACAGGACCCCGGCCTCGGTGAGAGGCTGGCCATTGGGCGCGGCGACCTTGGCCAGCGCGCCGAGAACCTGTTCCTTAGAAACCGCCATGACCGTCATCCTTTAAGCCCACCGGGCGCCACCATAGGCATGCGCCTGAGCGGGTCAATCCGGCCAGGGGGTGGTTGACGGCGATGCCCCGGCAATGACCTATTGCGGCCAGAATTCGAACAGAACGGCCGTATCGGGCCGGAATTTCCAGGGAGACGGACGATGGCAAAGGTTGCATTTCTTGGCTTGGGCGTCATGGGCTACCCGATGGCCGGCCATCTCAAGACCAAAGGCGGCCACGAGGTGACCGTCTATAACCGCACCTTCGCCAAGGCCGAGAAATGGGTCGCCCAGTTTGGCGGCAAGGCGGCCAAGACGCCGAAGGAAGCCGCCACAGGCCAGGACTTCGTCATGTGTTGCGTCGGCAACGACAACGACCTGCGCGAAGTCACGCTCGGACCGAACGGCGGCTTTGCCGGCATGGGCAAGGGCACGATCTTCGTCGACCACACGACCGCTTCCGCCGAGATCGCCCGCGAACTCTACGCCGCGGCGACCAAAGGCGGCTTCGGCTTCATCGACGGTCCGGTGTCGGGCGGACAAGCCGGCGCCGAGAACGGCGTCTTGACCGTGATGTGCGGCGGCGACGCCGCCGTGTTCGACAAGGCCAAGCCGGTCATCGACTCGTACGCCCGCGCCTGCAATCTGATGGGCGCGCCCGGCTCCGGCCAGCTCGCCAAGATGGTCAACCAGATCTGCATCGCCGGTCTCGTACAGGGATTGTCGGAAGGTCTGCACTTCGCGCAGAAGGCCGGCCTCGACATCGAGAAGCTGATCGCCACCATCTCGAAGGGCGCGGCGCAATCCTGGCAGATGGAAAACCGCTACAAGACCATGGTCGCCGGCAAGTTCGATCACGGCTTCGCGGTCGACTGGATGCGCAAGGACCTGAGCATTTGTCTCGGCGAAGCGCGCAAGAACGGCGCCAATCTGCCGGTGACCGCTTTGGTCGATCAGTTCTACGCGCAGGTGCAGACCATGGGCGGCAAGCGCTGGGATACGTCCAGCCTGATGGCGTTGTTGGACAGGAAGTAGCCCGTTTTATCCCTCCCCTTTCAGGGGAGGGATAAGAAAGAAGCAGACGTGCGTCATCGCCCGTATTCTTTATCGGCCCCGGGCAGGCCGGCGCTTGAAAGTGCCTTCCGTCTTGCGCCCTCGACTTTTTCGATCGCGCATATCGGGTAAACCCGACATGCGCCGCGAGGGCGCGCGGAACGCCGGGGTCACAACAACCCCATAGCCCTGTGCACGATGTGAGTGAGTAGTACACAGGTCAGTCACCACGAAGTTGCCGGTTGCCCGGCGCTCCGCGCGCGGTGTTTATAGGTTTGCTCCGCTTGACCCCCGGTGGCCGGACGATTTCAGGCGCCCTCTCTTACGAAAGGTGCACCTAGCCACCGCTTCGGGGTTTCGTGGGCGGGCTTCGGAGACTTTCCTCAGCCTTAACGCCGCCGAACTCTGGTATCGAGCCCTTTGTACGTCAAAGCCGCGTTCCGCCTCTTTGGCCACGGCACGGCTGCCCCAGTGACTGCGTGCACGCGCAGTCGGGACCAAGCGGCTTGGACCTGCTGATGGGTTTGTTGCGCCGAATCTCCGACACCCCCACCAGCCACCGCTCCCCGCCCCAGCATCTGACGACGCTGATCAAACGCCCCTCGTAGATGGGACGGGATACGGCGCATTTAATCCTAGAGCGATGAACAGTCAAGAGATTATATGAATTAATTCCTTAGTTGCCGCGTCGTCTATTTTCTATTGCCATGACAATGGCTTACGGAGCCGGCGTCGCGCAAAAGGGAGCCGGCACGGTCAACAAACAGGGAGGGCGCGAGCCGCCACCCTGCTTCAGATGGCAAGCGCCAGCCCGTCTTCCGCCACCAGCACCCCCGCCGCTTTCGCGTCATCGATCTTGGCCAGCATGGTGTCGTTCATGTGCGTGATCATTGTCCGCTTCGCGCGCAATTCGCCGAGCCTGGCTTTAAGGATTTCCCAGCTCATATGGCCGGTCATTTTCGAGCCGGCATAGGCGTAGCATTCGCAGATGAACAGGTCGGCGTCGCGGGCAATGGGGAGCAGCGCGTCGGTCCATTCGGTGTCGCCGGAATAGGCGAACACCTTATTGCCGTCACCGATGCGCAGCGCCGTCGATGGCGCGCCGGACTGGTGGATCACCTCGGCGGTGCGCAGGCTGTGGCCAAGCACGTCGGTTTCGACGCCGACGGCGATCTCCTCCACGTCCCAGGCAAAGCGCCATTTGATGCCGGTCTTTGACTTGGGAAAGCAGGCTTCCAGCAGCGTATCGACGCGCGCCCGCGTGCCGGGAGGACCGGCGATCGTCAGCGGCTTTTCGCGCTTCGCGAGGAACTGCGCATGCAGCAGGAAAAACGGCAGGCCGCCGAAATGATCGCCGTGCAGATGCGACAGCACGACGCCGTCGATGCGGTTGGTGTCGATCTTTTGTGCGTTCAGCGCGGTCATCGACGAGGCGCCGCAATCGACCAGCAAAGTCGCCTTCGCGGTCTCCAGCATGAAGCAGGTGTTGTAACGGCCGCCGGAGCCGAAGGCGTCGCCGCAGCCGACGATGGTGAGGTGCATTCTATGAAATTCCTCGGCTGTTGCGTCAACCTACGCTCATGCCCGCGAAGGCGGGCATCCAGTTTTTTAAGAAGAGACTGGACCCCCGCCTGCGCGGGGGTGAGCGGAATTTTGAATTCGGATCGACAACGCTTCAAGCCTTGCTGCTCGGCCGCGCCGACACCGCGGCATGCCAGCGTTTCACATTGGCAAGGTTGTCCGGCATGACCAGGCGCGCCGGCTTCATGAAGTCGACGGCGCACAAGGTCGTGATGTCGGCGACCGAATATTTGTCGCCGGCGATGAATTCGCGCGTGGCCAATTCCTTGTCGATGAGTTCGAGAAACCAGATCGCCTTCGGCCGCATCGCCTCGGCATAGGCCGGCACCTGCGGAATTTCGTACTCCTTCATCGCCGGATGCAGATGGCGAAACACCGCCGCCACATTGGCGAAGAAATTGATCTCGCAGCGCCTGTTCCACATCTCGACCAGCGCGATTTCCTTGGCGCCCTCGCCGAACAAAGCCGGCTGCGGTTGCAGCACCTCGAAATAGCGGCAGATCGCCATCGACTCGGTAATGACCGTGCCGTCGTCGAGGACCAGCGCCGGCATGCGCTGGAACGGGTTGAGCGCGGTGTATTCCGGCGTGCGGTGCTGGAAGGTCGTCATGTCGACCTGCTCGGTCGGCACGGTGATGCCCTTCTCGGCGAGGAAAATGCGGGTGCGGCGCGGATTGGGCGCGGTTCTGGTGTCGTACAGCTTCATAATTTCGCCTCCCCGGCCGTTTTAGATGCCAGCAACCGAACACAGTCCAAATTCCCTGTCAAAGAAGCCTTTTTTCCTGCCGCATGATCTTTTCCGAAAACCGGTCCCCACTTTTCGGGATCATGCGGATGGTTAATAGGTGTTAACCGCGATGGAATACCGCCCTTCAGGGCCGGTCAACTTAAGCAAGGCCTTAAGGAATTTGCGCGACTTTGCCGGCTGGTTCCATGCGTAACGGCGTATCCCTTTCATGATCCCAGGCGAGCAACCCGACCTCTCCGCCCTGCCGCCGGAAACCTCGCCGGTGAAGCGGCGCCTGGCCGCGCAACATGTGCGCGACGCGCGCGACCGGCTGACCTCAAGCTCAGGCACCCGCCCGCATTTCGATTACGAACTGCTGCGGCAATACGCGCAGAACCGGCTGTCCGCGTCGCTGGTGATCCTGCTGCTGGTCGCCACCATCGGCTTCCTGTCGAGCCTGTGGACCGATGCGGTCGCGGCCGGCGCCTGGACCGCCTCGGTGCTGGTCATTCATGCCGTCATCATCACCAAGTGCCGGCAGTTTCTCGCCCAGCCGATGTCGGCGATATCGGCCAAGGCGTGGCGTCTGCGCTTCATCCTGCTCGACCTGTTCTACGGCCTGGCCTGGATGTTCATCCTGATTCATCCGGTCGGCACCGACGAGAGCTCCAACACCTTCATGCTGTTCGTGATGCTGCTGGTCGTGGCGGTGTCGAGCATGTTGGCCTCGAGCCTGCCGATCGCCGCTTTCGCCGCGACCTTCCCGGTGACCGCGGCCATCGCGCTCGACTTCGCGCTGCAGGGCAACTTGCGCGCCTACATCCTCGCCATCATGGCGGTGTCGGCGCAGGGCTATTTCGCCGTGCTCGCCTACCGGCTCTATTCGACGACTTTGGCGACGTTGGAAGCGCGCGCGGAAAAGGACGCGCTGATCGGCGAACTCGAACAGGCCAAGATGATTTCGGACGAGGCGCGCCAGCGCGCCGAGGCCGCCAATATTTCCAAGTCGCGCTTTCTGGCGCAGATGAGCCACGAACTGCGCACGCCGCTCAACGCCATTCTCGGTTTCTCCGAAGTGATGAAGACCGAAGTGTTCGGCGAACACCAGATCGCGGCCTACAAGGAATATTCCGGCGACATTCATACGTCCGGCGTGCATCTGCTCGGCCTGATCAACGAAATTCTCGACCTGTCGCGCATCGAGGCCGGCCGCTACGAACTCAACGAAGAGTCGGTGTCGCTGACCGGCATCGCCGAGGATTGCCATCACCTCTTGATGCTGCGCGCCACCAGCCGCGGCATCACCATGCACGAGGTCTATGAGCAGGATCTGCCGCGGTTATGGGCGGACGAACGCGCCATCCGCCAGATCGCGCTCAATCTTTTGTCGAACTCGATCAAGTTCACGCCGCAGGGCGGCGAGATCTGGCTCAAAGTCGGCTGGACCGCGTCCGGCGGGCAATACATGAGCGTCAAGGACACCGGCGCCGGCATTCCGGAAGAGGAAATTCCGGTAGTGCTGGCCTCGTTCGGCCAGGGCTCGAACTCGATCAAGTCGGCCGAGCAAGGCGCGGGCTTAGGGTTGCCGATCGCCAAGAGCCTGGTCGATCTGCACGGCGGCACCTTCACGTTGAAGTCGAAGCTGCGCATCGGCACCGAGGTCATCGTCACCTTCCCGCCGGAGCGCGTCGTCGCGGCGATGGCGCCGATGACCGAGCACGCGCCGCCGATCACGCCGCCGGGCGAACCGATCCTTTCCAGCGAGGAACGCCGCCGCCTCAGCCGCCGGCCGCTGTTCCGCGCTGGCACCTGAAACTCCACGATTGCGTTCGCCGCCGCGCGACCTATGTTCGGGCCTTGAATCGGCGTCGTTGAAACCGTCATGATCCAGTCACCTTGCATCAATATCTGCTCGATCGACGCCCGCACCAGTCTGTGCCTGGGCTGCGGCCGCACGATCGACGAGGTCGCCGGCTGGAGCACGTTGACGCCCGCGCGGCGCGCCGCGGTCATGGCCGAACTGCCGGCGCGCATGAGCGCCGCCGGCCTCTCCCATCCTGCCAAAGCCGCGGAATGACGCAATGACCCGCCGCCTGACCTGGGTCTTCGTCCTCGGCGTCGCGCTGTCGCTGGCGGCGCTGATCGCCACCAACGACCAGGACGCCATCGCCACGCTTTTGCGCCACGACATCGGCTCGATCGCGATCAAGACCGTGCTGGCGGTGTGCGCCGGCGCTCTGGTGCTGGTCGTGTTCCGCGACAGATTGTCGAAAGCTTTCGAGGCGATGCTGTTCTGGGTGGTGATCGGCCTGTTGCTGGTTGTCGGCTACTCCTACCGTTTCGAGCTGCGCGACGCCGCCGACCGCGTCATCGCCGAACTCATTCCCGGGCATGTCGCCAGCCGCGGCCAGAACGCCGAAGTCGTGCGCGGCCACGGCGGCGACTTCGCGCTGATCGCGCATATCAATGGCGCGCGGGTGCCAATGGTGCTCGACACCGGCGCCAGCGCCGTGGTGCTGACGCAAGCCGCCGCCAAGGCCGCCGGCCTGCCGATCGAGGTCCTGACCTATACGGTCAATGTCGACACCGCCAACGGACGCACCCATGCGGCGCCGGTGACACTCGACCGCCTTGTCATCGGCGGCGTCATCGAACGCGCGGTGCCGGCCTTGGTGGCGCAGAGCGGGCAGCTCAAGACCAACCTCCTCGGCATGAGCTTCCTCAACCGGCTCGACAGCTGGGAAGTGCGCGGCGACAAATTGCGCATGCGGGGCAGCCCGTAACAATCGCGGCGCGCGATCGAAGGCTCTATCATCGACATTGGCAAAATGGATTAACATCGGAACTTTGGCTTTATTAACCAAAGCAGCCGAAGGTTACCGCTCCATGGTTGCGGCCCAGGGCAAGACCAATGCGATTGTCTTTTCTCAAGAACTCGGCATTTCCGTCCGTCTTGTCCCGGTTTAAGACACTGAAATTCTCGCTGCTGTTCGCCACCGGTTGCGTGGCGGCGATCCTAGTCGCCGAATTCACGCACGACGGCATCAGGACCTGGGAGCAGTTTCAGTATGCCAGGTCCTTGCGGTCGGCCGACCTCGCCGGCAATCACCTGGTCAGCGCCATCTATTTCCTGCAGCGCGAGCAACCGCTAATCAACGGCGCATTCAAATCGCCTACATTTGTCGCCACCGATTCATTCCAGCGCGCCGATGACTTTCGCAAAACGGCTGACGATGAACTGGCCAACGGCCTGAATATCCTTTCCACCTTCAACTTTCCGAACAAAGATGCCGCTTTCGGCGAACTGCAAATCGCGCACCGGACCGCGAACGCAGTCCGCACCAAGGCACGTGCGATGATCGCCGCGCCATCGGCGCAACGCGAACCGGTCGTGCTCGCAGAGTTCAACACGGTCATGACCGCGCTGATCAAAGCCACGCAGAAATTATGGACGGCCGTGTCTTTTATCGAAGTTCAGAGCGACCCTATCCTGACCCGCTACTCCCTCATCAAGAACATCAGCTGGAGAATGCGCGAATTCGCCGGGGCCGAACGGGCGCTCATTACCGCGGCAATTATAACCAACGAAAATCTCTCGCCCGAAGACAATCAGGCGATCGAACGCGGCCGCGCCAAGATTGAGATGGGTTTGCAACAGGTTTCGCAACTTGCTGCATTGGAAAAGGACGACTCGAAAATCAAAACGGCCATAGCGGAATCCGACCAAAACTATCATCATACTTTCCAGCCGCTCGTGGACCGCATGCGCAGGCTTGCCGACGACAAAAATGGCCTTCCGTTACCGTATACGCAATGGATCTCGCAAACCAACGGCTATATCGACTCTTTCCTCGGCATACTCGACGCGACGGCTAAAGCCGGCGAGTTGCACGCCGGACAGATGGAGTCAAAAGCGTTTCTCGATCTCATTCTCAGAGTCGCCGGCATCGCAATCGCGCTCGCCGTGACAGGGGCCTGTTTTCTCCTGATCGTCAAGCGGGTGACCGCGCCGCTGGCGCGGATCAACGACGCTGTGCGTCAACTGGCGGCAGGCCGGCTCGATATCCCCGTTGCCGAGACAGAGCGTGGCGACGAAATCGGCGACGTCGCGCGGGCCATCGATTCATTCAAATCCAACCTGATCCAGACCAAGGAGTTGACCGCCATTCGCGACGCCGAACGTGCCGCCAAGGAAAGCCGCGCGGCGGCGCTCGAAGCCCTCGCCAGCGCCTTCGAGCACAAGGTCGCCGGCGTCGCCGAATCTTTTGAGTCCTCGTCCACCGAACTGGAAGCGACCTCACGCTCGCTGTCTGTCAGCGCCGAACTGACCAATCAACAGTCGTACAGGGTCACCACAGCGGCCTGGCAGGCGTCGGAGAGCGCCCAGATCGTCGCGGCCGCGACCGGAGAACTGGCGCGTTCGGCGCTGAATATCGGCGAACAGGTGGCGATGTCCTCCCGCATCACCCGCAACGCGGTCGATTATTCGCGCCACACCGACACCACCATCACGGCGCTGATTGCCGCCGCCGATCAGATCGGCGAGGTCGTCAAGCTGATCAGCAACGTCGCGCAGCAGACCAACCTTCTGGCGCTCAATGCCACCATCGAGGCGGCGCGCGCGGGCGAAGCCGGCCGCGGCTTCTCGGTGGTCGCCGCCGAGGTCAAGTTGCTCGCCGGGCAAACCGCGAAGGCAACGGATCAGATCAATTCGCAAATCGCGCAGATCCAGGGCGCCACCCGCGAAACCGTGGCCGCGATCCGCAACATGGATGCCGCCATTCTCGAAGTTGACACGATTTCCAAGGCTGTCGCGCAAGCCATCAGCCGGCAACAAGCCGCGACCCAGGAGATCGCCGACAAGATCGGCGAAGCCGCGGCCGGCACCGACGACGTGACGCAAAATATCGCGGAAGTGCAGCAGGCGGCGATGCAGACCGGCCACGTCGCCAACGAATTGCTTGCCTCGGCAACGGAGGTTGCGCGCAGTTCGTCACAGTTGCGGATCGAGGTCGAAGCCTTCCTGTCCGGCGTGCGCAACGCCGCCTAGAGCCTTTCCGGCTTTGATGGAATCAAAGCCGAGGCTCTAGTCTTTTGCTCTGTCGCGTTTTCTTCACGCGAACCGGTGCCCACTTCGCTCGAAAACGCTCTAGCGCGTCAACTTCAGATCAAGCTGAAGATAAAGCGCAGCGACACCAGCATCAGGAAAATGCCGAAGGCGATTTCCAGCTGGCGCTTCGGCAGCCAATGGGCGAGGCGCACGCCATAGGTGGTCGCATAGCTCGACACCGGCGCCATCAGGACAAAGCCGATCACCGAGATGAAGCCTAAGGAAAATGGCGGCAACTGCGCCATATGCGGCCAGCCGGCGATGACATAGCCGAGCGCGCCGACAATGGTGATCGGCACGCCGATGCCGGCGGAAGTCGCCACCGCGCGCTGCATCGGCTGGCCGTACATGGTCAGCATCAGGTTCGACACCGAGCCGCCGCTGACGCCGATCAGCGATGACACCAGGCCGAGGACGAAACCGTAGAACGACAGCAGGGCGCGGCCGGGCAATTTGTCGCTGAGATTCCAGCGGTCGCCAGCAAACAGCATCTTGGCGCTGATGAATGTGGTGAAAAAGACGAAGGCGATCTTGAACACGGCGCCCGGCGCGAAAGCGGCGGCGACGGCGCCGACGACGACGCCGGCGGTTGCCGGCACCAGCCAGGCGCGGATCACGCCGGGCACCGGCGCGCCCTTCTTCTTGTGATTGAGATACGAACTGACCGAGGTCGGCACGATGATGGCGAGCGAGGTGCCGATGCACAGCTGCATGCGCACATCGTCGCTGACATGCAGGACGCCGAAAACCTCGTACAGCACCGGCACGATGATGCCGCCGCCGCCAATGCCGAACAGGCCGGCGAGAACGCCGGTGACCGCGCCGCCGGCCAGGATCAGCAGCACGAGCCAGACGATTTCGGAGATCGGATATCCCATAATCATGCCCGCGGATGTGGAACAAATCGGGCGGGCTGTCCAGCATCGGCGCCGGCGCATCAGCCATGACCGGAGAGACTAGTTGCCGGCCCTGATGACCTGCGAATAGTCCGCGGCCGCCGGCGCGTCCTGCGCCCGCCGGCTGATGGCGGCCTGTTGCAAGACCTGATCGAGAGGAATGTCGGTGCGAATGATGCCCAGCTCGTACAGATAACCCGGCAGATAGCCGGACAACAGAATACGCCAGTCCAGCGGCACGCGACGATCGATGTGGCGCGCCAGTTCGAAGATCACCGTCGTGCAGTTGGAGGTCACGGTCTGATAGAACTGCGCGGTTCTGGCCAGATCGTTGGCGCGGCCGGCAAAGCCGAGAAACAGCGCCCGCGCCTGCGCGCCGGTCAATTTCAGCGGCAGCAAAGTCACGTCCTCGCGCCGTATATTGGTGCGCAGACGGACGATGTCCTTCTCCTCTGCGGCGATCATCACCAGTTCAAACTGCTTGAAGAAGCCGCCAACCTCGGAGAATTCCTCGCCGCGCTCGCGCCGGACTTCGGCCGAGAACACGACGTGACCGCCATCGGCGAAGCCGAAGCTGATAAGGGTGTGGGCGATGGCCGGACTGCCCCAGACCGAACTCACCAGGTCGACCGATGTGAGCCGGTCGAGCGAATAGCGGCGCGTCTCCCAACGCGGCGTGAAATCCGTATCGCTTCGCCAGTCGAAATTCCGCACGTTGTGCAGGACGACATCCGCCCCGGCAATGTCGGCGGTCACGCCATGGGCGACGTCCGGGGCCCAGTCCCGATCGTTCGACGGTGCGATCGACATCCACCAAGCCACGCCGACGAGGCACGCGATCGCCAGCCCGCCCCAGCCGGCAATCCTCCGGCGCCGGCCGACGCCAATAAGGCCAATGGCCACAATCGCGATCGCGGCCATCCAGAACCAGCCATAAGGCGGCTTGACCTGGTACCAGACCGCCGCGAGCGCAAGCGCCGTCGCTGGCACCACCACCAGTATAAATGCAGCTCCGGTGGCGCCACCCGGCGGCCTTTTACCTCTCTCACTCATACTCTGCCATTCCTTGCGCCCGTATATCGATCGCCACTCTCGATTGCTGGGGCCACACCTGCCGGTCGGCGGTCGGCGAATATTATCCAAGCTTTCGGCGGCAGAAGTGGTAAGGCTTGTTCAGGCGGCCTCCGTCGATTCACATCGTCTCAATTTCGAGAGTCCGCACCTCCCCGTATGCACGACAATACCGGAACTTCATATCGATAATGGTCAACGCCAACCGATCCATCGCCCCTAAAACCGCCGGCGAAATCGGTTTGACGCGGACCTGGAATTCGCGCTGGCCCTGGCTTCTGATCCTCGCCGTCTCGTCTGGCCTGGCCGGTTGCGCCCGTCCGGGGCCGAGCGTCCTCATTCCGACCGAGGTGATAACGCCCGGCGCCAAACTCGTCACTGTCTATGTGGCGACGACCCGCGTACGTCAGCCGGACAGCGCCATTGTCTACACCACCGGCCGCGCCCCTACGCTGAACTATGCCGAGTTCACCATCGCCATTCCGCCGCGCCACAAGCCCGGTGTTATAGAATGGCCGGCCGGCACGCCCGATCCCGCGAGCGATTTCGTCACCGTGCAACAGCGCATTCTGTCGCGCGCCGAATTCGCCCTTAAGGTATCGGCGCGCGCACCCGGTCGCGACGGACGCAAGGCCGGCGTCTTTATCCATGGGTATAATGTCAATTTCCAGGAATCCGTTTTCCGCCTGGCGCAGATGGCATCGGACGCCGACATCGACGGCATTCCGATCCTGTTCGCCTGGCCCGCGGACGACAAGCTGGTGGGCTATGTCGGCGACAAGGAAGCCGCTACCTATTCGCGCGATGCGCTGGCGCAACTGCTGACGCAGTTGACGCGCGACCGCAAGCCCGGCGACGTGACACTCCTGGGGCACAGCATGGGCGCCTGGCTGACCGTCGAGGCCTTGCGCCAGTTGCGCATGACCGGCAGGAGCGCGACGATCGCCGGTCTCAAGGTGATCCTGGCTGCGCCGGATATCGATCTTGACGTATTCAGCGCCCAGACGCGCGTGATCGGCCCGCTCACACCGCCGATGACCGTTCTTGTATCGCGCGACGACAAGGCCCTCGCCCTTGCCGGCAGCGTTGCCGGCGATCGTATACGGCTGGGGGCGCTCGACGTCGACAATCCCGGCGTGCAGGATGCCGCGCGCGCGGCGCACATCAGGATCATCGACATATCGAACCTGACATCGCCGGATCAGCTCAATCACGACGGCTATGTCACCTACGCCACGCTCTATTCGCGGCTCGGCGGAATGGAGCGACGACACGCGGGCGGCGACTTCGGCCAGGCCGGCACCTTCATCTTTTCGTCGTTCGGCAGTGCGATTGCCAGTCCGTTCACGCTCATCGGCGGCGCGCTGGGCAATCAATAAAGCTCTTGCAATTTGGCTGTTGCAATGAGGCTGTTGCAATAAGGCTCTTGCGCGCCAAAGACTCTTTCGCCGACTCAGGCGGCGATGTGCGCCATATCGGCGGGCGTATCCAGCACCAGCGCCAGCGCATCGGCCAGCACAGATGCCGCAGCTCCCGGTCTGACCGTCTCGACCGAGAGGTGACGCCGATAGGCGCGCGCGCCGGGAATGGCGCGGAACAGGCCGAGGACATGGCGGGTGATCGAATTCAGCCGTACGCCTTTGGCCGTTTCACGTTCGATATAGGGAATGAGCGCGAGCGCGGCTTGCTTGGCCGTAGCGACGGGCGGCGCCTCGCCATAGAAGGCGGCATCGACGGACAGGAGTCGCCACGGTTCCTGATAGGCGGCGCGGCCCATCATCACGCCGTCGAGATTGCCGATCTCGCTTTGCGCCTGTTCGATGCTGGCAATGCCACCATTGAGGACGATGGGAAGATTTGGATGCGCGGCTTTGAGCCGGTGCACGAGCGCATAATCGAGCGGCGGCACGTCGCGGTTTTCGCGCGGCGACAGGCCCTTGAGCCAGGCCTTGCGCGCATGCACGATCAAGGCATCGGCGCCGGCGGATTTCACGGTGTCGGTGAACGCGAACAGCGCCTGCTCGGGCTCCTGCTCATCAACGCCGATGCGGCATTTGACGGTGACCGGAATTTGGACCGCCGCTTTCATGGCGGCGACGCAATCGCCGACCAAAGCCGGCTCCAGCATCAGGCAGGCGCCGAAGCGGCCTTCCTGCACGCGGTCGGACGGACAGCCGACATTGAGATTGATCTCGTCGTAGCCGAAGCCTTCGCCGATGCGGGCACATTCGGCCAGCGCCGCCGCATCGCTGCCGCCCAGCTGCAGCGCCACCGGATGTTCGGATGGATCGAAACCGAGCAGCCTGTCGCGGTCGCCATGCAGGATCGCGCCTGTGGTCAGCATCTCGGTATAGAGCAGCGCCCGGCGCGTCAGCAGGCGATGGAAGAACCGGCAGTGCCGGTCGGTCCAGTCCATCATGGGTGCAATATTGAAGCGGCGTTGCTGCATTATTGAGGTCTTCTCACGAATAGCCTGCGCCATGACACGATCATGCCCGGTCCGCTCTATGCTCTTTAAAACTTATTGCCGCTGATTTCCAGCCAGCAATTACCGCATTCAGCAGGGCCGGCAGTAGAAGTTGTTTCGCATCGCTATGCACTCCCCGCGCCTGATTTTGCCAATCGACATCATTGTCAATAAACCTGCCCGTTCGGCCGCCTTAATATTGAGACAAGTCAATGAATTGGGCACCGCGACGGGTATTGTAATTCTATAAATTCTTTCGCCTTGCGACGCGCCGATGGCGATACAAACAATCGACTTTTTCGGACGCCAATCGCAGTAGCTGGTTCGAGCCGAATAGGTTCTTACGCAATACTTCCCAACTGAAAGGAACGCCGGGTGAGCAACAAGACCAAAATCGTCTTCATCGGCGCAACCAGCATGTCGTTCGGCCTCAGCATGCTGCGCGATGTCTTCAGCAGCAACGAGTTGCGCGGCAGTACACTCACCCTGGTCGGGCGCAACCCCGATACCCTCGACAAGATGACTGCGCTCGCCACACTCCTCAATGACCGGAAAGGCGCAGGTCTTTTCATCGAGCAGACGACCGATCGCCGCGCCGCGTTCGACGGCGCCGGCTTCGTCGTCAATGCCGCGGCGATTGACCGCAACCGGCTATGGAAGCTGGATTTCGACGTGCCGCGCAAATACGGCATTCGTCACACACTCGGCGAGAACGGTGGCCCAGGCGGGCTGTTCTTCACACTGCGCACCCTCCCGTTGATCTTCGATTTCATTCGAGACATGGAGGAACTCTGCCCGAACGCGCTGTTCCTCAATTTCTCGAATCCCGAGAGCCGGATCGTCATGGCGCTCGGCCGCTACAGCAAGATTCGCAGCATCGGTCTGTGCCACGGCATTTATGGCAGCCGCGACCATGTGGCGAATATCATGGGCATGCCGGCTGAGCAGGTGGATGTCTGGGGCGCCGGGCTCAATCACTTTCAGTGCGTGCTGCATATTCGTCACAGCCAAACCGGAGAAGACCTCTATCCAAGACTGCGCGCGGCGGAGAGGGATTATGACCCCACTTTCTCCCCGTTCACGCGACAGTTATTCCGTGCCTTCGGCTATTGGCTGACCTGTGGCGACGGACATCTCGGTGAGTATCTCTCCTATGGATGGGAAGCCGGTGAAGACGGTTACGACTTTTGCGGCGATGAGCGCTGGCGTGCCGAATTCGCAAAGATAGTGGACGGCGCGCTCTCCGGAACCGCGTCCATTCCGAACTATTGGCTCGAGCCGTCGGGCGAGCGTGGCGCTGCCGTCATCGCCGGGATCACCCATAACCAGAAACGGTTTCTTGAATCCGGCATCGTATATAATCAGGGCACCATTCCCAACATGCCGGCTGAGCTGGCCGTGGAAGTTCCGGTGATGGTCGATGCCGCCGGCGTTCACCCGATTTCGCTCGGGGCCCTGCCCGATCCGATCGCGAAGTTGATGACTATGCAAGCCAATGTCCAGCAACTGGCCGTAGCGGCCGCCGTGCATGGCTCCAAGGAACTGGCCTTGCAGGCACTGCTCATCGATCCAGTGGTGAACTCCGCATCGGCGGCGGTCAAACTTCTCGACGAATTGTGGGAAGTAAACCGCCCCTATATACGCGCCTGCGTCTAAAGCCTGCTTTCGGCATCACTGACTACCTGCATCGTCCGCAAGATGCTCGATGGATTGACGCTGATGGAATCGATGCCGAGTTGGGCAAGGTAGCTGGCAATTTCCGGATAGTTGGCTGGCGCCTCGCCGCAAATGCCGACATGGCGCCCGTTGCGCTTGGCGCCGACGATCGCCAGCCTGAACATCTCCAGCATGCCGGGGTCGCGCTCGTCGAAATCAAAGGCGACGATCTCGGAATCCCGATCGACGCCGAGCGTGAGCTGCGTTAGGTCGTTGGAGCCGATCGAGAACCCGTCGAACAGTTTGGCAAACGCGTCGATTTGAATGACATTGTTGGGAATCTCGCACATCACATACACCTCAAGCCCATTGTCGCCGCGTTTGAGACCATGGCCAGCCATCGCATCGAGGACCCGTTGTGCTTCCTCCACGCGCCGGCAGAACGGCACCATCACGCAGACATTGGTCAGGCCTATGTCCTCGCGCACGCGCCGCAGCGCGGCACATTCCAGCGCGAAGCCGGCGGCATAGGCCGGATGGGCGTAGCGGGCGGCGCCGCGAAACCCGAGCATCGGGTTTTCTTCTTTGGGCTCAAAGCCCTCACCGCCCAGAAGCCGTGCATATTCATTGGTCTTGAAGTCGGAAAGTCTGACAATCACTGGCTTTGGATAAAATGCCGCACCGATCATGCCGACGCCTTCGGCAAGCTTCTCTACGAAGTAGTCGGCCGGGCTCGCGTAATTGCGGACAAGTCGTTCGATTGCGAGACGCGCCTCCGCCGAGACGATTTTCTCAGGACTGACCAACGCCATCGGATGCACTTTGATGTGTTCACTGATGATGAACTCCATCCGCGCCAAGCCCACCCCGTCGTTGGGAAGCATTGCGCTCTTGAAGGCCAGTTCCGGATTGCCCAGGTTCAACATGATCTTGGTGCGCGGACGCTTAACCTCACTGAGCTCGACATGCGTCGTCTTGATCGGTAGCGCGCCCTCATAGACGCGGCCGATCTCGCCTTCGGCGCAGCAGACGGTGACCGACGCACCGGTGTTGAGCGCGTTCATTGCCCCCTGCGCACCGACCACGGCGGGGATACCGAGTTCTCGCGCGACGATCGCCGCATGGCAAGTTCGCCCGCCGCGTTCGGTCACGATGCCGGCGGCAATCTTCATCACCGGCTCCCAATCCGGCGTGGTCGATTCGGCGACCAGAACCTCGCCTGGCTTGAAGCCCGCTAGATGATGGGCGCCGGCAACGACGCGGACCGGCCCGGCGGCGATCTTCTCGCCAACGGCGCGGCCCGTCACGAGCACCGTGCTCGATGCGCCGAGGGTATAGGTCTCAAACCCTGTCGGCATGCGTTGCGAAACCACCGTCTCCGGCCGGGCCTGGATGATGTAGAGCATCCCATCGTCGGCGTCCTTGGCCCATTCAATATCCATCGGCATTGGATGGCCGGCATTCTTCGAGTAATGCTCTTCGATCTTGATGGCTTCGTCGGCCAGCTCAAGCACTTCGGCGTCGGTGACGCAGTAACGTTCGCGCTCCACCTCGGAAACCGGCACGTTGCGAATGCCGCCGCCGTCAGCATAAATCATGCGCATCTGCTTGCGCCCGAGCGACCGGCTCAGCACCGTCCGATGTCCTGTTCGGAAGGTCGGCTTGTGCACGTAGAACTCGTCCGGATCGACGGTTCCTTGCACGATATTTTCACCGAGCCCATAGACGCCGGTCACGAACACGACATCGAGAAAGCCGGATTCGGTGTCGAGCGTGAACATTACGCCGCTGGCCGCGCGGTCCGACCGCACCATTTTCATCACGCCGACCGACAGCGCGACCTTAAAATGATCGAAGCCATTGTCACGACGATAGGAGATCGCCCGATCCGTGAAGATCGATGCAAAGCAGCGGCGGCAGGCTTCAAACAAGCCATCGGAGCCACTGACGTTGAGAAAGCTTTCGTGCTGACCGGCAAAGCTGGCCGTTGGCAGGTCTTCCGCGGTGGCCGAGCTTCTGACCGCGACGGCGACATTCGCGCCATATTCCGCTTCGAGTTTCTGATAGGCGCGGTCGATTTGCTCCCGGAGCGGGCCGGTCGCGGTCGCCTGGTAAACAATTTCGCGCGCTTCGGCGGCTACATTCGCCAATGCCTCAACGTCGTGCCTATCCAGGGTATCGAGAAGCTGGTGCAACCGCTCCCACGCGCCGGCGGATGTTAGCGCGTCTCTGTAGGCATCCGCGGTCAGAGCAAAGCCGTTGGGAACACGCACACCCTGCTGGGAAAGGGTCGAATACAACTCGCCCAACGACGCGTTCTTGCCGCCGACCCGCGGCACATCGCCGGCGCGAATGTCGGAAAACCAGAGAACATAATTCTTGGTCGCCATCCGGGCTCTCTCTCGGGAACAAATATAAAACGCAACGCGCCCCTGCCGGCATTGATCTCGCTCAAGCTGAAGATTCTTTGGGTCCAAGTATAGTAGCCTGGACCTTGTAAAGTACGCCGAGCGGTACAACACGGCGTTCGGCCACCACGGCTAAGTACCTCAATTAGAATAACAAATCCGCTTAAAAGCCCCTCTCCATCATGGGTGCAATAGCGAATTGTCTATTTATTTCAGACATTTACGAGATTGTTCGGATTCCATGTCGTGCCATGGAGCACCAGGCACCACGCGATCGCACAGACCACATTAAGGCCTATACGGCTCCACACCGCATCAGACAAGGCGCAGATTGCCGCCTCGACGTTCGACGCGGCGCTTGTAGCCGCACTTGCTCGAAACGTTGGCAGTACGACCATCGAAGACGTGGCCGGCAAGACATTTCGCAACATTGCGAGATATTAGAAGGATGTGCGAGCTAACCCGCTTCGAAGCCGGCTAATCACGCGGGGCCGGTCAATGCCGCTGCGCTAGCGACATAGCCATAAACCCAATCGGCATTGCCGCCTTGCTTGAGCCATTCGTTGCCGCGTGAGCCAATCTGCACACGCGCCGTCCGATCCTTGCGGGCATTTTCATAATTCAGGAAAGCTGAAGCTACGCCGGCGACATCAACTCCTTTGAGCGCGCGACCTAGCACGACGGCATCCTCGATGGCCATGCAGGCGCCCTGCGCCATGAATGGCACCATCGGGTGGCAGGCATCGCCAAGCAGCGTTACCCGGCCGACCGACCAGCGCGGCAGCGGATCGCGCACATAGAGCGCCGACTTCGTCACCGTCTCGCAGGCGTCGAGCAGCGCGCGCGCCTCTGCATGGAAACCGGCATAGGCCTTGCGCAATTCGTTGACGTCGCCCGGCATCGTCCAGGACTCGTGACGCCAGTCGTCCTGCGCCGTGGTGGCAAAGACGAAGATCTCGCGGCCGCGATTGAGCGGGAACGTGACGATCTGCAGGTCCGGCGTCGGGCCCCACCATTTGGTGAAGGCGTCCAGATTCGGGATGTTCAGCTTGGAACGATCGACCACCGAACGGTACGACACCAGCCCGGTGAACTGCGGGCTTTCCGGACCGAACAAGGCGGTGCGCGTCGGCGAATGAATGCCGTCGGCGCCGACCAACGCATCGACCCCGCGCGACGTGCCGTCGGCAAAACGAACGACCGGATTGGCGCCGGTCGTGTCGATCGACTCGATGCGATGACCAAGCAGAACAATGTTCTCCGGTAGCTTCATGCGCAAAGCGTTCAGGAGATCCGCACGGTGAATGGTCAGCTGCGGCGCGCCGTATTTCTTCTCGGCCTCTTCGCCCATGGGAAGGCGCGAGGTTTCCTCGCCGGTGTCCCACATCCGGCTGATGCGGTGGGTCGGCTGCGCCGCCGTCTCCTTCAGCGCATCCAGCACACCGAGACTCGCGAGAGCACGCGCCGCGTTGGGCGTGAGATTGATATCGGCGCCGACCCGGCCATAGGACGTTGCCTGTTCATAGACCTCGACATCGTGCCCGGCCTGACGCAGCGCGATCGCCGCCGCCATGCCGCCAATGCCGCCGCCGTTAATGCCAATCTTCATGTACTTCGCCCTCGAATATCAGTGAAGCGAGAAGCCGCCGTCAACGGCCAAGGTTTGCCCGGTGATGAACTTTGCGTCGTCCGACAGAAGGAACGCCACCGCGCCGTCGAGGTCGTCGGCCTGCTGCGTGCGTTTGAGGATCGTCCGCGCGGCGTAGTCGTCCCAGCGCGTCTGCGGTATATCCTTGGTCGCCTCGACCGCGGTCAATCCCGGCAGCAGACAGTTGACCCGGATCATGCGCTCGCCGAGCTCGCGCGCCAGCGAACGCGTCATGCCGACCAGCGCCGACTTGCTGGTGACGTAATGCAGCAGTTTCGGCGGGCCCCAATAGATCGCATCCGACGACACGGTGACGATGGCGCCGCCGTCGCGCATCAACGGCCCGATGGCGCGGACGGTGAGCCAGGTGCCGCGCACGTTGATCGCCATCATGCGATCCCAGACATCGGGCGTAATCTCGTCGTAGGCCTTGCCGCCGACATTGTTGGCCCAGCCTGCATTGGCGACCAGACCGAAAACTCCGTCGCAGCCTTTCGCCGCTTCCTTCGCCATGGCGGCGACGGAGGCTTCCGACGCGATGTCGGTTTGCACGAAGCGGGCGTCGATGCCTTCGGCCTTCAATTTCATCTCGGCGTCGGCGCCGAGCGTCGCGTCTATCTCGGCGATGACGACACTGGCGCCTTCCCGGCCAAGCCGTTGCGCGAATGCAAAGCCCAGGCCGCGCCCTGCCCCGGTGATGACGATGCGCTTGCCGGCAAAGCGCTTGGCGATGACTGCGTCAGACATGGTCGGTCTCGGAGGCGATGGCATATTGGTAATAGTCGTTGCGATGACGGTCATAGAGCGTCACCGAGGCGCCGCCGCCGGCGCGGCCGAAAAACGGCTCCCGACCGGCATGTTCGAAGCCATCGAAGCCGACATCGCCGACCAGCGCGAGATCAATCGGTCCGCGTCCGTCGGCCAGAACGATCTGCGTGCCGTTGATACGAACGGTCGCACCGGAGGCGACGTCATAAAATCCGTCCGCCGCCGGTTTGATGTCGAAAGTCTCGCCGGTGCCGAGCGAATGCACCCGCAACGGACAGCGGCCGGAGCGGCGCCGGTGCGCTTCGACGATCACGATGCGGCGCAGGTCAGGCGACATTGGCTGGCCCATGGCCGGTTCGAAAACCGCGCGCGGCGTCACGCATGGCCGCGCCCGCTCTTGTCGATGCCCTGCGCCTGGCGGCGCGTGTTTCCGTCGATGCCGCCGGCAATCGCCCATTCGGCGAACAGTTCGGGCTTGCGCTCGAACGTGCTCGGCTTCCAGTCTTCGGTGCAGTAATCCTCGTCGGCGTAATATTCGAGCGGCGCGGCAAGCGGATTTTCGAAGTACCAGAAATAGGCCGATGAGATCGGATGCCGGCCGGGGCCGATTTCCGTCTTCCAGCCCTTGCGGCTCATGGCCAGGCCGCCGCCGATCACTTCGTGAATGTCGGTGACGGTGAAGGCAACGTGATTGATGCCGGGCTTGCCCGGGCGGTTGAGCACGAATGTGTTGTGGTGATCACCCACGCGCTGGCAGCGCATGAACACGCCGTGGCCGGGATATTCGTCGCTGATCGAGAAGCCGAGCTTCTCGGTGTAGAAGGCGCGCATCGCGGCGAAGTCATTGGCGAACAGAACGACGTGGCCGATGTTGATCGGGTGCGCCTGGGTATGGATAGGCGAGCGCGTGTTGACACGGTTATGCGCGCCCGGCGCATTCACCTGCGTCGGCTTGACGACGACCGGCGTGCGCTTGGTGACACGAAAGGCAAGGCTCATCCCGTTGGGATCAGTGACCCGCGGCAGGCCGTCGGTGCCAGTTTGAAAGCCGGGAACGGACTTGAGGTTCTCCAGAGTTTTATCGAGCTCGGCCTGGCTGGCGGCGCCCCAGATCACCTCGCGGACCGTGTTGCCGATTTCGATCGCCTTGGGAAGATCGGCGGCGTCCTTGGGACGCACGATCACTTCCGCGCCGTCAAGCGTGCGATAGACCAGTTTGTCCGCGGTCGCGGAGACCTGCGACACGCCCCAGTCGTCCAGAAAACGCTTTGACTCGGCCATATCGGCGACGCCGAAAACGACTGCATCGATGCCAGTCAGTGCCATGACAGAACCTCTCCCTCACTCGGCTGGCGCGCTGCTACCGGCCGCCGCCCGTTGATCCGATGATAGCGGACGCCCCGGCGCGATGCCGGGACATCCCTTGAACCGATCAGCGCTTGACCTTGGCCAGCGGATGATCTGGCGGATAAGTCGGTGTGATCGGCTTCGGCGAGCCGATCATCACCATCATGATCGCATCTTCCTCGCCGATATTTATCTCGCCGCGATAGACGCCGGGCGGCACCGAGACGCAATCGCGCTCGTTGAGAATGGTTTCGAAATATTCGCCGTCCTTCTCCACCATCACCTTGATCTTGCCGCGCAGCACGAAGAACACCTCCTCGGCATCGGTGTGAAGGTGCATCGGCCCCTCGCCGCCGGCCGGGATGATCATGTTCGACAGCGTGAAGTGCTCGGCCGGGATCACATTGGTGTCCTTGGCGACGCCGGTACCGCCGGTGCCGATGAAACGCTTTTGCGCGCGGCGATATTTCGGATCGAAGTCTGCCTGGAACTTGAGCGCGTTCCAGTCATAAGGACGTTCGGAAACGCGCGCGACGCGGCTCTTCATCCAGTCTTCGAAGCTGGCGCCTTCCGGGCGGTCCCAGGAATGTTTCTGGCGGGTAAGGTCGTCCATGTCTGTGCTCCTTATGTCGTGGTTGTATTTGTTATTGAGTCGATCGTCTTGCGGGCGGCGTTTCGCTTCCGTCCGTATCGGACCTGGCCTGATGACCCAGATCGCGGGAAATGGCGTCTGCAACGGCGAACACCTCGGCCTTCAGCGGGCCGTTCAGCTCGGTGTCATTTGTCAGCAACGCGACCGCAGAAATATTGACGGCGGCGACGACGTGACCGGTTATGTCGCGGATCGGCGCAGCAATGCTAGCCACGCCCGGCTCATAACCGGAATTCTGCACCACCACGCCGGCCGCGGCGTCGGCGGCAAGCTGGTCAATGAATGCGGCGAAGACGGCTGGCGACTTTTCGCCGCCGCCGATGCCCGGCTCGTCACGGTACAGGTCGTGCACTTGCGCCGCCGAAAGGCCCGACAGCAGCACCCGCCCCATCGTGGTCGAGCGGGCAGGCAACCGCGTGCCGACATGCACCGTAGAGGCGATAGAGCGGCGCGTCGCCACGCGTGCGAGATAGACGACGTCGCGGCCGTGCAACTCGCCGAGATGCGCCGACCAGCCGGTGCGGTCACGCAGACGCACGAGATGCGGCATCGCCACTTCGACGAGATCGCGCGACGCGAGATAGCCATAGCCCAGTTGCAAAACCTGGGGCCCCAGCGAATAGGTCTTGGTCTCGCTTTCGAAAACGACAAAGCCAAGATGACTGAGGGTGAAGAGAAGCCGGTAAGCCGATGAGCGCGTCACGCCAAGCGTGGCCGCCACTTCCGACAAGGTCTGCTTGCGCCGGTCGCCCGACAAATCCTGCAGGATATTCAGTCCGCGCGTCAGCGCCGGGACGACATATCGCTCCGACAAGTCCCCTTCCTTGGAAGCGGACATCGAAGGTGCGCCGTCAGATAACTCGCTGCTCCGCTTGGCCATTTTCGCCTACACCAAGAACAATGTTTTATCTACAAAACTTCATATAGCATACGAAACATTTGGCCGAAAGCAGAAAAAGTGGCCCGCTGAAATTTCCTGTGGTTTAGAGAGTGCGGCGCACAATAATAGTCAATAAAATAGGCGCGTTTGGCGCAAATTGTGGCAAAGGCTGCGAAAAAATAGTTCATCGAACCCGTTGACTCTCACCCTTGTTCAGGTGTGAACTGTCGATTAAGCGAACATTATGTTCTTATATGAACAGGACCCGCCGGTGCCCTCAGCCAAAAGCAACGTACTGCGCTTTCTGGACGTCGCCCGCCGCTTTCCCGGGCGCACAGCGGGAGCGCCGCCCTTCACCGCCGTCCGCGACCTGTCGTTTGAAGTCAACGAATCCGAATTCGTCTCGATCGTCGGCCCGTCCGGCTGCGGCAAGAGCACACTCTTGAACATGATCGCCGGGCTCGATCGCCCGAGCGAAGGCACCGTCTCACTGCACGGCGTCGAGGTCGTGGGGCCGAATTCGAGCGTCGGCTTCATGTTGCAGAAGGACCTGCTGCTACCGTGGCGCACCGTGCTGCATAATGTCGAGTTCGGCCTTGAGGCGCGCAACATGGAAGCCGGTGCGCGCCGCGAGCGCGCCCTGCAGGAGCTCAAGCGCTGCCGCATCACGGAATTCGCCGATCGTTATCCCTATCAGATTTCAGGCGGCCAGCGTCAGCGCGCGGCCCTCGCCCGTACGCTCGCGATCGATCCGGACGTTGTGCTGCTCGATGAGCCGTTCTCGGCACTCGATGCCCAGACTAAACTCATCCTGCAGAAGAGCTTCGCTGGCACAATTGCCGTCGCCGGGCTAACCACGCTTCTGATTACCCACGATCTGTCGGAAGCGGTGGCGATGTCCGACCGCATTCTGGTGATGAGCGACGGCCCCGGCCGCATCGTCGACGAGATCGAAGTCGGCCTGCCCGACCGCGACAACCCGATCGCCCGGCTGGCCATGCCGCGCGCCACCGAAATCGTCAAGCACTTGTTCCACGCACTGCATATCGACAACCGGCTGGATGCATGACCGCAGTCCTGGCCTTGCTGCAAAAAAGGGGAGACTGACATGAAGATAACTCGACGCACCGCCCTCGGCGGACTGATTGCGACCGCGGCCATCCGCCCGAGCTTCGCGGCGGTGGAGAAAGTCACCTATCTGTTTCCGGCACCCAGCTTCCTGCCGGCCTTCCTGCCGTTCCAGCTTGCGCTCAAGCGCGGCTATTACGCGAAGAACAACGTCGAAGTGACGTTCCAGACCGGCAAGGGCGGCGCCGATGTCGCGCAGCAGGTCGGCGCCGGCAATGTCGATATCGGCGGTGGTCTCGGCGAAACCTCAATGATCGTGCGTCCGAACGGTCTGCCTGTGCGCGCCGTCGCCCAGCTCGGTTCGCATCCTCTGTTCACCCTCGTCACCCGCAAGGATCTCGGCGTTAAGGACTTCGCCGGTCTTAAAGGCCGCAAGCTCGGCGTCATCGGCTATCAGGACACCGGCTACTACGCCCTGCTCGCGGTCCTCGCCGCCGGCGGCCTCAAGCGTGACGATCTCGAGATCCAGGCCGTCGGTCCGGCCGGCGTGACGCAGCTCATGATCGCGAAGTCGCTCGACGGCATCATGGCGGTTCCTGAATGGGCCGTTGCGATCGAAGAAGGCGGCGTCGCGCTCGATTATTTCCCGATCGAGAAGACCTTTCCGGCGATGGCGCAGGCCATCCTTGCCTCCGACGACGTCATCAAGAAGCGCCCGGCAGCTGTCGGCGGCTTCGTCAAGGCGGTGATGCAGGCCGTGCGCGACAGCATGCAGGACCCGGCCGCGGCGGTGAAGGATTATGTGGCCGCCGTGCCGCAGCACACCGGCAAGGAAAAGACGATCGAGACCATTCTCAATCGTTATGTGAAGGACGTGTACGCCACGACGCCGGCCTCCGCGCTCGGCACCTTCGATCCCAAGCGGATCAAGACGGTTCAGGACTTCTACGTCTCGAACAAGATCATCCAGTCGGCTGTTCCGGTGGACGATCTCTACACCAACCAGTTCGTGAGCTAAGCGCTGGCAACAACGGGCACGAAAGCCGCGATGTCAAACGAGGCAGACACCACGACAAGAACCCGCCTGCCGCTCCGCGTCTTCTCGGCGCGGGCGGTGTGGCAGAGCGGCACCTCGGCGCCGGCCGCGAGCCTTGCGCTCGCGGTGCTGGTTCTCCTCGCCTGGCAATATCTGCCGCCGATGTTCGGCGTACCGAAATACATCATCCCGCGTGTTTCGGACCTGTGGAATGAAATGATCCGCATGTGGTTCCAGGAGAACCTGTTGCGGCATTTCATTTCCACGGCGTCGATGTCGATTCTCGGCTTCGTGCTGGGCGGCCTGCTCGGCGCGGTGGCGGGCTATGCACTCGGCCTGCTGCCGACCTGGGAGAAGGTTCTTTCACCTTACATCCTGGCCTTGCAGATCGCACCCAAGGTGGCCTTCGCGCCGCTGTTCATTTTGTGGTTCGGCTACAACGCCTGGCCCAAGCTGATCGTCACCGTTCTGGTCGTCTTCTTCCCGATCCTGGTCAACGTGCTGCAGGCCATGCGCATCATGGACCGCGACCTGATCAATCTGGCGCGCGCCTACAACATGAGCAAGACCAAGATCTTCCTCAAGGTCATGCTGCCCTATTCGATGCCCAATTTGCTCGCCGGCCTTCGCATCGGCGCGACGCTGGCGGTCATCGGCATCACCGTCGGCGAACTGGTCGGCGGCGAGATCGGCCTCGGCTACCTCATCAGTTTCGGCCAGGGCCAAGCCAATACGTCAATGGTGTTCGACGCCATCGGTCTGCTCACCGTCATCGGCGTCATCATGTATTGGGCCGTGACCAGCGTCGAGAACCGCATCCTGCATTATCTGCCGCGCGCGGTCGGCGCGCAGAGGTCGCCATGACCGTCGCGGCCGACATTGTGCGCCCCACGCAAGGCACCGCCGCCGGCATCAGCTTTTTGCGCCGGGGGGGCAACGGCCAGTCGTTGCCTTTAGTGCTGCTGCATGGCATCGGCAGCAATGCGGGCAGTTTCGAACCGCTGATGGCGGCGCTGCCGCCGTCGTCAACAATCGTGGCGTGGAACGCGCCGGGCTACGCCGCATCGGCGCCACTGACGATGGACTCTCCCACGCCGCGCGACTACGCGATGGCACTGAAGCGGTTTCTCGACGCACTTGGCTTGACGGAGGTTGTCCTCGTCGGTCATTCGCTGGGCGCGCTGTTTGCCGCGAGCTTCGCGGCGCAGGAACCGGGCCGTGTGACGAAGCTGGCGCTGCTTTCACCGGCGCTCGGCTATCGCGTCGCGCCGGGCATGCCCTTGCCGCCGGCGGTTCAGGCGCGCATCGACGAAATCGAAAGCCTTGGGCCGCAGGCCTTATCCGAAAAGCGCGCCGCGCGTCTGCTCCACGATGCCGAGAACAAGCCGGAGGTGCTCGCGCAGGTGCGCGCGGCGATGGCCGCGGTGAACAAGGCCGGCTATGCACAGGCTGTGCGCGCCCTTGGCGCCGGCGATTTGGCCGCCGATCTCCGCCACATCCTCGCCCCCACACTGATCGCGGTCGGCGCCGAAGACGTCGTGACGCCGCCAGCCAATGCCCATCTTGCATTTACTGTGCTCGCCAATCCCGCCAACTATTTCGAAGTGCCCGGCGCCGGACACGCCCTGCCGCAGGAAGATCCGGCGGGGGTGGCGCGGCTTCTCGCGCAATTGATCGAGGCCAGCCATGGCTGATCAACGACCATCAGGACCCGACGCGGAACCGGCAGACGATCTCTACCTTTCGCCGCCGGTCCAGCGCGCGACGCGCCTGCTGCGGCACATTGCCGAAGGTGACAGCGTCACCAACATTTCGCGCACGGCGCGCGAACTCGGCATCAATCGCACAACGCTGCTGCGCCTGCTGCGCACGCTGGAAGCCGAACGCTTCATCGAGCCGCGCGGCGAAAATCAGGGCTGGCGCATCGGCGTCGGCCTTATCGGTCTGACCGCGCAGGCATTCTTTTCGGAAGACCTGGTGCAGACGTCGGTGCCGGTGCTGACGCGGCTCGCCGAAACCTTGAGCCTGTCAGCCCATCTCGGCGTGCTTGATGGGCTCGAGGTGGTTTACTTGGTTCGCCGCGTGCCGAACCATACCTTCGCCAGCAATATTCGCATCGGCAGCCGCCTGCCCGCGCATGCCGCCAATATGGGCCGCATCATTCTCGCCAATATGCCGCCGGATCGCGTCGACCGGCTTTATGCCGGCGCTGTTCTCAAGGCGGTGACACCGCATACGGCGGTCACGCCGGCGCAAATGCACGCCCAGCTCGACGCCGATCGCGCCTGCGGTCTGGCATGGAGCGACGGCAATTACGAAGCGGGCATCAGTTCGGTCGCCGCGGCCATCTTCGATGCCACCGGCACGCCGATCGCCGCGCTCAATGTCAGCGGGCATGCCGCCGATTTCGCCGGCGCCGAGCGCCGGAGTCGGATCGCACAAAGCGTACAGGCCGCGGCCATAGAAATTTCGCAACGTCTCGGCTGGCTGGGCCCTACAAAATCCGGTGCGGGCTCGGACCAATCGGCCGCCGAACCCAAACGCAATGCCACGTCACGCGTCATCGGCTGAGGAAACGGCAGTGGATCTTGGACTTGCCAATAAAGTCGCGGTCGTCACGGGAGGCAGTTCCGGCATCGGGCTTGCCACCGCCCGGCTGCTGCTCGCCGAAGGCGCGCGCGTCGCCATCTGCGGCCGCAACCCCGAACGGTTGAGCGCCGCAGCGAAATCTCTGGCCGCGAAACCGGATGCCTTGCTTGCCGAGACGTGCGACGTGCTGGACGCGGACGCAGTAAACGCCTTCGCGCGCAAGGTCACCGGCTGGAGCGGCGGCCGCGTCGATCTTCTGGTGAACAATGCCGGTCAGGGCCGCGTCTCGACCTTTGCCAATACCACCGACGCGCAATGGCGCGAGGAACTGGAGTTGAAGTTCTTCAGCCAGGTGTTGCCGATCCGCACGTTCCGGCCGCTGCTCGACGGCGCCCCGAAGCCGGCAATCGTCGCGGTCAATTCGCTGCTGTCGTTGCAGCCCGAGCCGCACATGGTCGCAACCTCGGCGGCGCGGGCCGGCGTCCAAAACCTGCTGAAGTCGCTCGCGGCGGAATTCGCGCCGCATATCCGCGTCAACTCGATCCTGCTTGGCCTCGTTGATTCCGGCCAATGGCAGCGCCGCTTCGAGGCGCGTACCGACAAGGCGCAGACGCGCGAGCAGTGGTTCGACGCGCTGGCGCGCGACAAGCACATTCCGCTGCAACGCCTCGGCGTCCCGGACGAACCGGCGCGCGCCATCGTCTTTCTCGGCTCACCCGCAGCGAGCTACATCACCGGCGCCAGCCTCGAAGTTTCCGGCGGCGTATCGCGTTTCATCTAGAACTTGGACGATCAGACAATGTCCCTCTCCGTCGTTAGTGCCGAACGTCCCCTCACCCAGACACAGGCCGCGCAGACCGAGCCGGTCGGCGACGCCATCGCGCGCGCGCTCGCCGATATCGGCGTCACCACGGTGTTCGGCGTGATCTCGATCCACAACATGCCGATCCTCGACGCCATCGCCCGTCACGGCCGTATCAAGTTTATTCCGGCGCGCGGCGAAGCCGGCGCGATGAACATGGCGGACGCTTATGCGCGTGTGTCGCGTTCGCTCGGCGTCGTCATCACCTCGACCGGCACCGCCGCCGGCAATGCCGCCGGTTCGCAAGTCGAAGCGCTCACCGCCGGATCGCCGGTGTTGCACATCACCACACAAGTCGATCGCGAATTCGTCGACCGCGACCGCGGCGCGATTCACGACGTTCCGCGCCAGCCCGATATGCTAAAGGCGATCAGCAAATCCTATCTGCGCGTGTGGGAACCCGCCGCCGCGGTCGATACGCTGATTGCCGCCGCGCAAGATGCGCTCGCCGCGCCGGCTGGCCCCGTCACGCTTGAAATCCCGGTCGATATCCAGCGCATCAATGTTCGGATACGGACTCTCGCCGGCCTGCCGCCGGTTGCGCGCAAGGTTCCCGACGCCACTGAGCTGGACGCGCTCGCCGCCCTGGTGCGGCGCGCCAAGCGGCCGATGCTGTGGCTCGGCGGCGGCGCGCGCGGTGCGGCAGAGGCCGCCACCGCTCTGGTCAATCGCGGTGTCGGCGTCGTCACCAGCACCAATGGCCGCGCCATCGTGCCGGAAGGTCATCCGCGCAGCCTCGGCGCCTTCAACATGACGCGCGAGGCAATGGAGATCTATGCGCGCACCGACCTCTTGATCGTCGTCGGTTCGCGCCTGCGCGGAAACGAGACGCAGAACAACCGCATGCCGCTGCCGCCGATCGTTCAGATCGACGCCTGTGTGGCGCAAGCGGCGCGCAATTATCCGGTGACGCAATTCATTGCCGGCGACGCGCACCTCGCGCTCGAAGGGCTGCTCGAACGTCTGCCGGCCAAACTCGACACCGATGCATCGTATCTCAACGACATCGGCCCGGCGCGCGAACGCGCCGAAGCGGCGCTGCTGGCGGGTCTCGGGCCCTATCGCGCGCTGGCGCAGACCTTGAGCGAGCGCGTACAGAACGGCGGCCACCCCTGGGTGCGCGACGTGACCATCTCCAACAGCACCTTCGGCAACCGCTTCGTCCGGCTCGCGGCGCCGCATCTCGGCGTGCATGCGCTCGGCGGCGGCATCGGCCAAGGCATCGCGATGGGCATAGGCGCAGCGCTGGCCGGCATCAAGGCCAAGACCGTCACTCTGCTTGGCGACGGCGGCTCGCAACTGATGATCGGCGAACTGGCGACCGCGGTCGAAGCGCAGGCCGATATGGTTTTCGTGCTTATGAACGACAAGGGCTACGGTGTCATCCGCAACATCCAGGACGCGCAATATGGCGGCCGCCATGTCTATTCCAGCATTCTGACGCCGGATTTCTCACTGATCTGCGCCGCGGTCGGCCTGCCGCACGAGCGCGTCTCTGCCATTGCCGATTTCGGCGCGGCGTTCGAGCGCGCGCTGGCCGCGCCCGGTCCGCGCCTGATTGAAATCGACATGGTCGCCATCGGCCCGTTCAGCCAGAGCTTTGCCGGCCCGCCGGCGGGCGCCGCGGGGAAGCCGACATGAGCCTGCGCCGCCTTGGCATCATCGGTTGCGGCGGCATCGCCGAGCTCGTGCTCTCGACGCTCGCCGACAATCTGTCCGCGCCGCTGGCACAGGTGTCGGTGCTAGCGTCGGAACGTTCGATGGACAAGGCCCAGTCACTACTCGATCGTCTCGGCGGCAGGCTTGCCGATACGAGCAGCGTTCACGGCGACATCGCCGGCCTGCTCGCCGACAGACTCGATACCGTCGCGGAATGCGCTTCGCACAGCGCGGTGCGCGACTACGGCGCGGCGATCCTTGAAGCCGGCTGCGACTTCGTCGTCATCTCGATCGGCGCGCTGGCCGATGACAATCTGCGCATGCAGTTGACCAACGCCGCCAGGCGCGGCGGCTCAAAGCTGGTCCTGCCGCCGGGCGCCGTCGGCGGCGTCGATGCGCTGGCCGCTGCAAGACTTTCCGGGCTTGAATCGGTCGTCTATTCCGGCCGCAAGCCGCCCAAGGCCTGGAAGGGCTCGCCCGCGGAAAAGCTTCTGGCGCTCGATACGCTTGCCGCGCCGGCGATCTTCTTCGAGGGCAGCGCGCGCCAGGCGGCGAGCGAATATCCGTTCAACGCCAATGTCGCGGCCACCTTGGCGCTGGCCGGTCTCGGTCTCGACGCCACCCAGGTGCGCCTAATCGCCGATCCGGGCATCAGCCGCAATGTGCATGAAGTCGCCGTACGCTCGGGCTGCGGCGACTTTACCGTGCGGCTGGAAGGCCGCCCCTCGCCCTCGAATCCGAAGACCTCGCTGATGGCTGGCTACAGCGTCGCGCGCGATCTCATCAATCGCGCCGGGCCGATGGTCATCTAGGAGCAGCTCATGGATCAAACCGTCACCACGCAGGACAAGATTTACATCGGCGGCGAATGGCGTCGCGGCCGCGGCGCCGAGATTGCCTCGCACTTTCCGGCCGATGGCTCGCTCAATGCCGTGCTGCCGGGTGCGTCGCAGGAGGACGTCGATCTCGCCATCGAACGCGGCCAGGATGCCGCCAACGATCCGAAATGGCGCAAGCTTCTGCCGCACGAGCGCGCGACTTTCCTCTATCGCATCTCCGAAGGCATCGCGCGCCATGCCGATCGCATCTCGCATGTGCAGACGCGGGACACCGGCAAGACCTTGACCGAAACACGCGCGCTGGCGATGAGCGCGTCGGGCACCTTCCGCTATATGGCGGCAGTGCTCGAAACCTTGGAAGACACGCTGACGCCGTCGCGCGGCAATTATCTGACCATGTCGGTGTACGAGCCGCTGGGCGTCACCGCCGGCATCACGCCGTGGAATTCGCCGATCGCGTCCGACGCGCAGAAAGTTGCGCCGGCGCTGGCCGCCGGCAATGCCGTGCTGCTGAAGCCGTCGTCATGGAGCCCGCTCGTGTGCCTTGAACTGGCGCGAGTGATCGAGGAAGCGGGCCTGCCCGCCGGGCTGTTCTCGACTTTGCCCGGCACCGGTTCGATCGTTGGCGACCGGCTGGTGACCCATCCGGCCATCCGCAAGGTGTCGTTCACCGGCGGCACCGAAACCGGCCGCGACATCGCCCGCAAGGCGGCCGACAAGCTGATGCCGGTGTCGCTCGAACTCGGCGGCAAATCGCCGACCATCGTCTTCGCCGACGCCGACCTCGACATTGCCGTGGCCGGCGTGATGTTCGGCGTGTTCTCCTCGACCGGCCAGTCCTGCATCGCCGGTTCGCGACTGTTCGTCGAACGCAGCATTTACGACACCTTCGTCGCCAAGCTGGTCGCGGCGACCGAAAGGCTGCGCGTCGGCCATCCGTTCGAAGCGACGACGCAGGTCGCGCCGCTGATCCGGCCGAAGCACCGCGACGAGGTCGAAGGCCATGTCGCGCGCGCCCGCGCCGACGGAGGAAGAATCCTGACCGGCGGCGAGCGCCCGGCCGGCGCCGCCTATGCCGACGGCACCTATTATCGTCCAACCATTGTCGCCGATCTCGACAATACCAGCCGGCTTTGCCGCGACGAAGTGTTCGGCCCGGTGCTCGCCGTGCTGCCGTTCGACAACGAAGACGACTTGATTCGCCAGAGCAACGACAACAGCTATGGCCTAGCGAGCGGCATCTATACCAGCGACTTTCCGAAGGCCTGGCGAGTGGCCCGCGCGCTCGATACCGGCACAGTGTGGATCAACACTTATAAACAGTTTTCGATTGCCACGCCGTTCGGCGGCACCAAGGACAGCGGCCTGGGCCGCGAAAAGGGACGCGACGGCATCCGCGCCTGGATGGCGCAGAAGTCGCTTTACTGCGACCTGAGCCAGGCGCCCCACCCTTGGGCAAAGAGCGCATTGTGAGTATGACCCGATGGCCGACGTAGTAGAATTGACCAAGCCATCCTCGCCGGCTGCGCGCGAGCAGACTTTCGAAGTGCGTCTGCGCGCGCTGGTCTGGGAAGCGCCCAGCGTGCTGTCGCTGGAGCTGGCCGCGCCGGACGGCAGCGCCCTGCCGCCGTTCGCGCCGGGCGCGCATATCGATCTCAAACTGCCCGACGGCACGCTGCGGCAATATTCGCTGTGCGGCGACCCCGACGACACGTCGCACTACCGGCTCGGCATTCGCGCCGTCTCCGGCGGGCTGTCGTCGAGCTTCATCCATCGCAAGCTGCGGCCCGGCGAACTCCTGACCGTCAGTGCGCCACGTAATAATTTCCCCCTCGTCGATGCCGGGCGCTACATTTTCATCGCCGGCGGCATCGGCATCACGCCGTTGATCCCGATGATGCGCGAGGCGAGCGCCAAGGGCCGGCTCTGGACGCTGCTCTATTGCAACCGGCGCAACGAAGACGCGCCGTTCCTGGCGGAAATCAAGAATCTCGGCGGCGAGATATCGCTGCACTCGTCAGAGGCCGGCACGCGTCTCGATGCCGCGCAGCGCCTCAGCACCGTGCAGCCGGACACTGTTGTCTATTGCTGCGGGCCCGAGAGCCTGATGACCGCCGTGGAAGAAGCCACGGCCGCGTGGCCGCAAGACAGCATTCATTTCGAATGGTTCACGCCGCGCAGCCGCCCGGCCGATGAGACCAGCGGCAGATTTGAAGTGGTCTGCCAGCGCTCCGGACTGACGCTGACGGTGCCGCCGGAGAAATCCATTATGACCGTGCTGAGCGAAGCTGGCATCGAGGTGCCGCGCTCGTGCGAGCAAGGGATTTGCGGCACCTGCGAAACGCGCGTGATCTCGGGCGAAGTCGATCATCGCGACAGTATTTTATCGACCTCCGAACGCGCCGCCAATCAGACCATGATGACCTGCGTGTCACGCGCGCGCGGACCGCGTCTGGTTTTGGACATTTGAGGAAGGCCGATGACGCATGAGACGCGCCGCGGCCCGCTGAATAGAGTGAAGGAAACGGAGAGGACCCCCATGAGCCAATATGCCTATCCTTATCTCAATCCGGTCCAGACCAGGACGCAGGAAGTGACGGCCTGGGAGCAGGAGCTCGCCAATGCGATCGAGAGCGTGTTCGCAAAAGGCGCGATTGAGCTTGATGAAGTCGTCGTCGGTCTCAACAAGACGCGGGTGCGCACGCGCGACGGATCCGACTGGACGAAAGAAAACTTCGCCGCGTTGATGCACGAACTGGGAGCTTGATCATGTCCACAGCAGCCGTCGAACAGCTTCGCGTCGCAGCCCCGACCGATGCCCCGACCGATCAACAGGTCCAGACATATTTGCGTACCGGCCTACGAAACCGCTGGTGGCCGATCCTGCCGTCGCGTTTCGTCGAGGCCGGTGGCAAGCCGCTCGGCATCACCCGGCTCGGCGAACCGCTGGTGCTGTGGCGCGATTCAAAAGGCGTCATTCATGTTCAGGTCGACCGCTGCCCGCATCGCGCGGTGCCGCTTTCGCGCGGCATCAACGAGGGCGACCGCCTGCGCTGCAATTATCACGGCGTCGAGGTCGGTCCGGACGGCAAGGTGCTGAGCGTGCCGGGCCAGCCCGGCTGCCCGCTCGAAGGCAAGAAGGCGGTAAAGACCTATCCGTCGCAGGAAATCTCCGGCGCGATCTTTGTCTGGTTCGGTGACGTACTGCATGAGGAAGCGCCGTCATTCGTCCCGCCGCCGGAAATCAGCTCGCCCGAATATTCGAGTTTCCTTTGCTACGCCGACTGGGAAATGCCGTGGCGCTATGCCTTCGACAATCTCATGGATCCCATGCACGGCACCTTTCTGCACGCCAACTCCCACACCATGTATCAGGGCGACACGCAGGCGCATTTCGCCACGCGCGACACCCCGCACGGCTTCTTCTTCGAGAAAATCGGCCAGCGCGACGTCAATTTCGACTGGAGCGAACTTGTCGATGACCGCGCGCTCTATGTCCGGCTCGAAATCCCCTACCCGCCTTCCGGCGGCCCGGGCGGCAACTTTGGGATCACCGGATTCGGTACGCCGATCGACGAGGACCGAATGTGCGTCTTCTTTTGGCGCACGCGCAAAGTATCCGGCTGGATCCGCGATACCTGGCGCTTCCTCTACAAGACCAATCTCGAAAAGCGCCACTGGCACGTGCTCGAGCAGGACCGCGAGATGCTCAACGGCCTGAAGCCCGGCCTGGAAAAATATGAAATGCTGTACCAGCACGACGCCGGCGTCATCCGTCTGCGCCGCTATCTGGCGCAACAGGCCCGCATCCAATTGTCCGATCTGAAAGCCGCTGGAAAACTGTGAGTGTAAGAAAAGCCGCATGGACTCTGCAATGAAGAATTTGACCCGCCGTTCGACTTTGACCTTGCTCGCCTCGGCCGCGGCCTTTCCGGCCATGGCCGCCGGCGGCCCGGCCCTGCCCGCCGCGTTTCCCCAGAAGCCGCTGACGTTGATCGTTCCCTTCAGCGCCGGCGGCCCGGTTGACGTTCTCGGCCGCCTGCTCGCGCAGGAATATTCGGCACGCTCCGGCCAGACGGCAATTGTCGAGAACAAGACTGGCGGCGCCGGCAATATCGGCATCGAGATCGTCCGCAAGGCCGCACCCGACGGCACGACTTTATTGCTCATCCCTGCCGGCAATCTCACGATCAACCCGACATTAATGCCGAATTTAACGTTCGACGTCGAACGCGATTTCGCACCCATCACGCTGCTGGCAAGCGCGCCGAATGTCATGGTCGTTTCGCCGAAGCTCGGCGTCACCTCGATCAAGCAACTCATCGAAAAAGCCAGGACTGCCAAGCTGAGCTATGGTTCTCCCGGCGTCGGCAGCCAGCTTCATTTGGCCATGGAGCTTTTCAAGGAGAAAGCGGGCGTCGAAATTCTGCACGTGCCCTACCGCGGTTCGTCGCAGGCGCTTGGCGACGTACTGGGCGACCATATCGATGTCCTGGCAACAAACCTCCCGGCCGCTCTGGCGGCCATCAAAGGCAACCTCGTCGTGCCGCTGGCGATGACGACCGCGCAGCGCAGCCCGCTGGTGCCGCAGGTGCCCACGCTGGAAGAAAGCGGCGTCGCCGGCATCGACGTCACGTCGTGGTACGGGATGCTGGCGCCGCGCGCGATCCCGAATGACGTGCGCGACGCGATTTTCTCGGTAACCCGCGACATCCTGGAAGAGCTTGGCTTGCGCAAAAAATTGCTTGCGCAGGGACTGAGCGTGGCGATCGAGCCGCCGCAGCAGTTTAGCGAGCGCATTCGCAAGGAAACCGCACTGTGGGCCGCCGTCATTAAAAGTCGGCACATCACGATTCAATGAGGGCTTCGGGCGTGAACTTATGGTTTAAACTCGCTGAGCCGGCCGAGAGACCGGCGCATCTTTTTCCAATGACCAATGCGTCTTGATCTTATTGTAATAGATAGCATAGGCCCGCAGGATGCGGCGTAGATGCACCTCGCCCAAGACGATAAAATGGTCTAGATACTCGCGTCGGATCTGGCCGATCAGCCGCGGGGCGAAGCCATTCTGTCAAGGCGAGGCTAGCGCGATAGGACTATCGTGGATACCCATGGCGCAAATCCGTCGAGTAACGACGGCGCCATAGATTTGATCCCGATCTCGGATGAGGTAGCGTCACCCCTCCGGCGGCCAGCCGATCGGATTCATCTGCTGGACGATCTTAGCGAGCGAGAGAATGCGCGGCTCTTCGAAGCGCGGCGCTACGATCTGCAATCCGACCGGGAGACCATCGCTGGTCATTCCGGCGGGGACGCTGCCGGCCGGCAGGCTTACCAACGTCACCAGGAACGCCGGCGCAATCCAGTCGACATAATTCTCGAACTTGCGGCCGTTGATCTCTGTCGGGAAATTTTGTTCAACCAGAAAGGGCCGGATTGGTGCGGCCGGCGTCAGCAACAGATCGTAGCGCTCGAACAGCGTTCGAAACCGATGAAATACGATTTGTCTGGTCTGTTCGGCTTTCGCCAGATCAAGCGTCGTGACAGTAAGGCCGCGCTTGACGTTGCCCATCAAGTTCTCGCCGAACTCGTTAAGCCGCGCTACGTTTTCAAACTGCTGCGCTACCATCCAGGCGCCGCGCCAAGCCTGATACGGGTCGCGGCCGTCCGAAACATCAAATTGAATCTCGTCAACGGTTGCTCCGGCATCGCGCAAGCGCATCGCCGTCGCGCGGCAAATGTTGTCGATCTCAGCGTCGACGCCAATGCCGGCGATGTCCGGCGCATAGGCGACGCGCAAGCCCATCGCATCGTGGGTGCGCGCGACCTCAACCTGCGCGCTGGCCCAAGGCGGCGCCACCGAGATCGGCGATAGCCGACTAAAACCGATCATTGCGTCCAGCATCAGCGCGGCGTCCTCCGCGCTACGCGCCAGCGGCCCATGCACTTGGCCCGGATCCCAGGCGAGCGGCATCGGGTAATTCGGCGTTAGACCCGGCGTTGGCCGAATGCCAACAATGCCGCAGAACGCCGCCGGGATCCGAATTGAGCAGCCGAAATCGGTGCCCTGCGCCAGCGGCACCATCCCGGTCGCCACCGCCACCGCCGAGCCGCCTGACGAACCGGCCGGGCTCAGCGCCGAATTCCACGGATTTCGGGTCGCGCCGAACACCAGGTTGACCGTGTTCGCACCGCAGGCGAATTCCGGTGTGTTGGTCTTGGCCAGAACGATCGCGCCGGCCGCCTTTAGCCGGCGCACCGCTTCGGCGTCTTCATTCGGCACGAAGTCCTTGAACAGTGGTGAGCCGAAGGTGGTGCGGATGCCGCCGGTGCGGGTCACGTCCTTCACCCCAATCGGCAGGCCATGTAGCGCTCCCACAGCGTCCCCGCGCATCACCGCAGCCTCGGCTTCCCGCGCGGCGTCCCGCGCTTGGTCGGTAGCAAGCGTCACGATGGCGTTCAATTTCGGGTTCACTCGTGCGATCGTCGCCAGGCTGGCGTCGAGCAGTTCGACCGGGCTTAGCGCGCGGGATTTGATCAGCGCTGCCAATTCGGAGGCAGACTTGCGTATTAGATCATTGGACATAATGGGCGCCTTCCATGGCGATTACTTCCCCGACCAATGCACAAACCGCCGCTCGACCAGCAGGAACAGCAGATTGAGCCCATAGCCGAGGGCGCCGGCGGCGAAGATCGCCGCGTACATGTCCGGCATCTCGAACAATTGTTGCGCCTCGAAGACGCGATGGCCGAGGCCGTCGGTCGAGCCGATGAACATTTCGGCGACGACGATGATCACCAGCGCCAGCGACACGCCGTTGCGCAGGCCGATGAAGGTCTGCGGCAGCGATTCGAGCAGCATCACGTCGGTCAACACCCGCAATCGCGAGGCTCCCATCACTTTCGCCGCCAGCAGCCGGGTCTTGCGTGCGTTCATGACGCCGTAGGCAACGTTGAATAGGATCACCAGCATCGCTCCGAACGCCGCGACCGAAATCTTAGTCTTGTCGCCGACCCCGAACAGCACCAAGAACAGCGGAAACATCGCCGAGGCAGGAGTCGAGCGAAAGAAGTCGATGACGAACTCGACCGAGCGGTACAGCCGTTCCGACGAACCGAGAAAGATGCCGAGCGGGAGGGCGATGGCGGCCGCAATCAATGTCGATATGATGGTGCGCCGCACGGTCATGAAGAAATCGAACCCGAGCACGCCGCCGGTCATGCCCTTCCACAGGGCCCAGAAGGTCTGGGTCGGGGACGGCAGCAGCACCGGGTCGACGACCTCGCACCATACCGCTACATACCAGACAACGATCAGGCCGATGACGCCTACGATCGGCAGGAGTTGGTCAAGGCGCTTCATCCCTTGCGCACCTCGCGCTGGAACACTTCGAGGCAGTGCGCCTTGACACGGATGAATTCGGCCCCCGAGAGGGTCTCATCGGTGCGCGGCCGCGCGTCGTCGAAGTGCACGAAATCGGCGACCAAAGCCGGATGACGCGACAGCAGAAGGATCCGATCGGCGAGATAGACCGCCTCTTCGAGGTCGTGCGACACCAGCACCGTCGTGGTGCCGGTTTCCTGGAACACGCGCTGGAGCTGCTCGCGCATGAACAAGGTCATCTCATAGTCTAGCGCGGAGAACGGCTCGTCGAGAAACAGGATTTCCGGCTCAACGATCAGCGCGCGCATGATCGAGACGAGCTGCTGCTGGCCGCCGGACATTTCGTAGGGGTAGCGCTTGAGGTCGATCTTGACGCCGAGATGGGCAATCAGCTTTTCGGAACGCGCTTGGCGCTCCGCGCTTGGAACTTTCATGACCTTGAGCGGGTACTCGATATTGTCGATCGCCCGCAGCCACGGGAACAGCGCCTCGCGATAGTTTTGGAACACGTAGCCGAACTTGATCTCGTTGAGCCGCTTGCCGTCGAACAGGATTTCTCCTTCGTTGATCGGGATCAGCCCGGCGATCATGTTGATCAGCGTGCTCTTGCCGCAGCCGTTCGGACCGAACACCGAAATGAGCTTGCCGCGGGGAATGTCGAAATCGAACTTGTCGTAGATGACGGCATTGCCGAAGCGCTTGCTCAGCCCGCGAATAGTGACGTGGGCGCGCTCGGCCGCCGGTGCTCCGTCCATCGGACCGGCGGGCATCTTTCGCAATGTAGTTGCCCGCCCGTCCATTGGATCGCCGATCTTTGCTCAGAACGCCTGCAGATACTTGGTGACGTCGACCTTTTCCGGCAAAGTGCCGGTGGTCACCGAAAAGTCGATAAACTTCTGGTAAAGATCCTTGTCCTTAGCGGTCAGGTCCTTAGCCATCACGTACTTGATCATCGGGACGGTATCGACCACATCGGGCGGCGTGAACGTATTTTTCAAGAGATACTGACGCGCTTGCTGCGGGTTCTTTGTGATGAAGTCGACCGCCTTGGCCCAGGCTGCGGTGAAGCGCTTGGCCACGTCAGGCCTGGTCTTGATGAATTCGGAAGTGAGCGCACAGCCGCCGACATAAGCGTCGGCCTCGGGATTGCCGAGCACGTAATGGGCGATCACGCCGGCCTCCAGCGTGGTGGCGACACCCATCTTGCGCATGGTCGAGGCATTCGGCTCCAGCGTATAGCCGGCGTCGAAAGTGCCAGCGGTCATGGCGTTAACGTGCTGGCCCATGTCGAGCTGGTCGATGGTGTAGTCGCCTTCCTTAAGGCCCGCGGCCGCCAGCGCGGCTTTCGCCATTGTCACGTTCGCCGGCCCCGGCGCCGACATGATCTTGGCGCCCTTCAAATCCTTTAGCGACTTGGCTTCAAAGCCCTTGCGGACCACGAACTGCTCCATCTGGTATGTCTTGTTCTGACTGTTGAGCGAAATATACATCGCCACGCCAGGCTTCTTGAGATTGGCGTTCATGCCTTCGATCGTCACCAAAACGGCTGCGGCGTCGATCTGGTTGGTGATCATCGCCGCGACATTCGGCGGCCCGCCGATCAGGCGCGTGGTCTCGACTTCGATGTTCGCTTCCTTGAAGAAGCCGCGCTCGATCGCCACGAAATAGGGCAGCGTCGATGCCACCGGGAAAACGCCGACCTTCACTTTGTCCTGCGCCGCCGCCGGCAATGCCAAGGCCGAAGCCAAGGTCAAGCCAGCAACCATGTGCCATACCGTCGATCCGAACTTTTTCATTGCTGCGTCTCCGTTGTTGCTGCCTGTTATAAGCAAACGTCGTGCCGCGTCACTGCCTCTGAATTCATTCACCCGCATCAATGATGGCGATGCAGGGCCCGCCGCCCTGCGGCCCCTGATGCATGGCGTCGACCGACACGAATACCGCCGCATCGCCGATCGCCGTCGCCGCGACACCGCCGACAGCGGCTTTGATGTGGCGGTGCCAGGACACATCGGAATCGTCGAGCATGATCTGGCGGCGGCCGCGCAACTTGCCGGTGCGGTCGGCCTCGCACTTCATGAAGCAATTGACGAGCTTGCCGCCGAGATCCTCGGCGCGCGGCCGGTCGGGAAGTTCGAGCCCGGCGCTGCGGATGGAATCGTATATTCCGTCGGTATCGAGCGCGTCGCGCATAATGGCATGGCCGATGCGGTAGCGACCGCCGGCGCCGGCCTTGTTGCCGAGCAGCACGATCTGCGCCTGGGTCAACTCGACACCCGATGAGCAGGAGGCGACCGAGGAGTAGAGGTCGAGATTTTTGCAGATCTCTTCGGCCCGCGGCATCCTGATCTCGCCGAGCGCGACCGCGATGCCGAGGGCCGTGGTGCCGTTCGACACGCCCATCGACTCGTGCACCTCGCAGGCGACGTGCTGGCCGCGGCTTTCGGCATCGAGCACCGCGTCGATGGTCAAAAGCGGTGTCTTGGTCTGCACGTAGTGAACGTCCTTCGGATCGTCGATGCCGGCATCCTTCATCGCCGCCTTCACCGCCGCTGCCACCTTCTCGACCATGGCCGGACGGCCGATGTCTTCCGGCAGCAACTCGGCGCTCATGGCGGTGCCGATGGCGAGCCGCGACTTCGAGGCCGGGCCGGTCTTGCCGTTGCGCGCAAATAAAGTGGCGTGCGGCGTGATCACGCCGTCGCAGCCACCGGACCAGACCATCGGAATCTTGCCGATTTCGTCCTCGCTACGCTTGCCGTACTTGAGCAGCACCTTGCGGAAGGCCTGATCGGCGAGGATGCGGGTGAAGTCGTTGACGCCGCCGTTGCCTTCTGTCTTGCCGACAACGGCGATGATCTCATCGGCGGCGAACTGGCCGGCCTTGATGCGCTCCTCGACGCCGCTGGCATCCTGTACCGTCTTCAACTCGACCTTCGCGACCTCGATAGCCATCCGTTTGTGCTCCTGACGCTATTTCATCCGCGGCTTGCATTCGCCGCGCAGCATCTTCTCGAAACCTTCGCCGCGGTCGATCATCGGCAGCGGTCCGGTGCGCTTGGCCCGCAGCGCAGCGCGCAGCTTTTCCGTCGCAACGTCATCGACCGCATAGCCGTCGGCATCTTCGGTCAGCACGATGCCGTAGTCGTCGCGCGCGCTGGCAAGCGAGACGCGGCCTTCGGTCACATCTTTGCGCACCAGTTCGACCTCACGCTCGAGCGGATCGCCCCAGCCGCCGCCGCCAGTGGTAACCACACGCACGATCTGGCCCTTGAGCACGGGCTCGCCATCGACCAGGCCGCCGAGATCGCGCGCCTCGCCTTCCAGATCGACGGTGACGCAGAACGGCGCGCCGGCCTTGCCGCCGTTGAGGCCGTAGCAGCCGAGGCGCACGCGGTCGGCGGTGACGATGGTGCGGCAATCGACCAGGGCGCGGTAATGCTTCTCGTAACCGAGACCGCCGCGCCGTTTGCCGGCGCCGGCGGAATCGGTGCGCAAAGCCAGCTTCTCGACCAGCAGCGGAAAGCGCGTCTCGGTGAATTCGGCCGGCTGGTTGCGCGAATCCGGCACGATGTGGATGGCGTCGTTGCCGTCGGCGTAATAGCGCCCGCCGGAGCCGCCGCCCAACACTTCGCGTGACAGGAATTGCTTGCCGTTCTCGTCGGTGCCGTAGAAGCCGGTGTAGCGGATGGTTTCCTGATCGGCCGGCATACGGCCGTCGACCGCCTGCGCCACCACGCCGGCCAAGAGGCCGAGGCAGCGCAGCAGCACGAAGGAGCGCGCGTTGGTCGCCGCCGGCCATTCCGGCGTGATCAGCGTGCCCTTGGGCGGGAAGACGATGTCGAAAATCTCGCACACGCCCTCGTTGACGTGGATTTCGGCGGCGCGCTCCGGCGTGTCGGCGAGATTGCGCAGAATCGGCGCGATCCATTTCACCAGGAAGGCGCCGTCGGCGTAGTCGGCCGGCCAGTTGATCGGTCCGGTCGATTGCGGATCGGTGCCGTTGAAGTCGAGCGTGATGCGCCCGCCCTTCTTGATCATCTTCAACGCGAGTTTGTGCAGCTTCGGGTCGGTGACGCCGTCATGCTCGACATAATCTTCCCAGACGTATTCACCGTCGGCGATCTTGGCGAGCAACTCGTTGCGGTAGATGTCGCGGCACTTGTCGAGAATGGCCTGGAAGCAGGCCTCAACCTGCTCGCGGCCGAAACGTTCGAACAGCGACGCCATGCGGCGCGCGCCCATGACGCAGGCCTGCACCTCGCTGTCGATGTCGGCGGAGAGCATCTCCGGCACGCGCGTATTGCGGCGCAGGATGGTCATCACGGCGTCGTTGCGCACGCCTTCGCTGTAGAGCTTGACCGGCGGGATGGCGAGGCCTTCCTCGAACACGGTGACCGCGGTGCCCGGCATCGAGCCCGGCACGCGGCCGCCGACGTCATCGTGATGGCCGAAGGCCTGGATGTAGGCGACCACTTCACCGCTATGGAAAACCGGCACCGTCGAGCACAGATCGGGCAGATGGCCGATGGAGCCCTCGGTGAGATACGTGTCGTTCATCAGGAACACGTCGCCGGGCTTCATGGTGTGCGGCGGGAAATCGCGCACCACCGCGTTCGGCATGGCCGAGTAGGAGCGCCCGGTCAGTTTGCGGCAATATTTGTCGAACAAGCCGACGCGGTAATCATGCGCCTCGCGGATCATCGGCGAGCGCGCGGTGCGCTCGATGGCGAATTCGATCTCGGCCTCGATGGAATTAAGCGTGCCTTCCACGATCTGGAGCACGATCGGATCGACATGCGTCGTGCCGCGTTTCGGCGCCGTCGGCCAGGGCTTGGTCGCAGCCGGTGACGGACGGACGTTCATGCTGCCGCTCCCGACGAGCTACGGACAATGAGAATGCCGTGCGGATCGACCTCGAGCTGCTGGCCGGGAAACACGACCGTGGTCGAGCCGAATTCCTCCACCACCGCCGGGCCTTCCAGGCGGAAACCGGCGGGCATGGTGGCGCGGTCGAAGATCGGCGTGTCCTGAAAAGCCGTGCCGAAATAGACCGGCCGCCTGCCCTTGGGCGCGGGTTTTGCCGTGACCTGCGCCAACTTGGGCATGCTGGGGCGTTCGATGACGCCGAAGCCGGAGACGCAGAAATTCACCAATTCGATCTTCTGCTGGCCGGCGTAGTTGTAGCCGAAGGTCCGCAGATGCGCGGCGTTGAAGGCCTCGATCAATTGCGCCAGGAAGGTGGCATCCACGGCGCCGCCCGGCGCCGGCACCCGCACTTCCATCGATTGGCCGGCGTAGCGGATATCGGCTTCACGCACGACACGGATCCGCGACGGCTCGATGCCGTCGCGTGTGAGCTGATCGGTCGCCTCGCGCTCGAGCGTCGCATAATTGGCTGCGATGGCGGCGAGATCGACGCTGTCCTCATGCATCACCTTGGTGACGATGTGATCGGTGCGCCAATCGACCGCCAGCAAGCCGAACGCCGACAGGTTGCCGGGATTGGGCGGCACGATGCAGGCCTTCATGCCGAGCAATTCCATCACCGCCGGCGATTGCGCGGGCCCCGCGCCACCAAACGACAGCAGTGCGAAACCGCGTGGGTCGATGCCGCGCTGGATGGTCATCTGGCGGATGGCGTTGGCCTGCGCCCAGTTGGCGATCTCGATGATGCCGTGGGCAAGCGCTTCCGCGGAGAGATTGCCAGGCAAACGCTTCGCCAGCGCCGCAATGCCGGCACGCGACCGTTCGACATTGAGCGCGATGCCGCCGCCGATCAACGCCGGCGGAATGCGGCCGAGCACGAGGTTGGCGTCGGTGATGGCCGGCTCGTCGCCGCCGTTCGGATAGCACATCGGTCCCGGCACGGCGCCGGCGCTGCGCGGGCCGACCTTGAGATGGCCTTCGCGGCTGATCCAGGCGATCGAGCCGCCGCCGATGCCGATGGTGGCGATGTCGATCATCGGGATGCGGACGGGAAACTGCCCGACCGAACCGCCATTGGTAAGGTGCGGGCGGGCAGCCTCGATCAGGCAGAAATCGGTCGAGGTGCCGCCGGCATCGAGCGTCACCAGATCGGGGAAACCGGCGACTTCCGCGATCACCGCGCTGCCTAGCGCGCCGGCCGCCGGCCCGGAGAGCGCGGTCGTGATCGGCTTGCGCAAAATCTGCTCCGCGCTCGCGACACCGCCGCTCGACTGCATGACCAGGAACGGCCTTTCGCGCAACGGCCCGAGCTCGTCGTGCACGCGCTTGAGATAGCGATCGAGATACGGCTTGACGAAAGCATCGACCAGCGTCGTCACCGCGCGCTCGTATTCGCGGTATTCGGGCAGAACGGCGCAGGACAAAGACAGCACGGCCCCGGGATATTCCTCGGCCACGATTTCAGCGACCCGGCGCTCATGTGCATCATTGGCGTAGGAATGCAGCAAACAGATGCCGATCGCCTCGATACCGTGACGGCGAAAATGCTGCGCCGCCGCGCGCACGCTCGCTTCGTCGAGCGGCCGCAATTCCTCGCCCTTGAAATTCAATCGGCCGCCGGCCTCGCGCACAAATTGCAGCGGCACCAGCCGGTCCGGCTTCACCCAGAAATAGGAATTGCCATAGCCTTCGGGCACCGACTGGCGGGCGATCTCCAGGATATGGCGAAAGCCCTCGGTGACGATCAGGCCGAGCGAACGGATCTCGCCTTGCAGCAGCGCGTTGGTGGCGACCGTTGTGCCGTGGGCCAGCCCGAGCACGTCGGCCGGGCCGGCGCCGGCGGCGGCGAGGATGGCGTTAACGCCGCGCACCAGACCGATGGCTGGATTGGACGGCGTCGAAGAAACCTTGGTGACGCGCATGGCGCCGGTCTCGGAATCGACCGAAACGATATCGGTGAAGGTACCGCCGGTGTCGATACCGATCCGAAAGCGTCCAGTGCCTAATGCTACCATCATAATCAAAGTATGGTGACGGCGCGACCAGCAAGTCAAAAACCGATTAGAGATACATCCATCGGATTTTCCGATAGATCCCTCGCCGCGCCCTGCCCGCAATAATCGCAGGTTTATCCCGACGATGCCGGATCGGCGACGTCGGCAATCATCGAGCAACGACAAAGACATGAAGGGCCGCACGCGCCCCGGTAACGATGCGCGCGATTGCCGTGACGACGCGCTTTAGTCCTTCAGTGCATCCCGCAATGCAGCAAGAAAGCTCTCCTTGCGGCGCGACAAAGGTTGCCGGCGGCGAAACAGACTGAGCGCGACGCTACGCGCCGGTGCGATCGACAAGGCCTTGAGGGCGCCGAGTTCGATCTCATTCCCGGCGCTGGCGCGCGGTACGATGGCGATGCCTTTGCCAGACTGCACGATCACCTTCATGGTCTCGATATTGTCGGCGATCGCCAGAATGTTTGGCCGGATCCCGAGATCGGTGAACAGCGACATCACCACTTGGCCGTAGCCGATGGTCAGTTCGCTCATGATGATCGGCTCCGCCAACAAGCGCCCGACGTCGACAGGCTGACGCGCCCGCGCCAACGGATGTTTCGGATGCACGATCAGCGCCATCTCTGCCGCTGTCAGCCGTTCGACGATCAGGCCAGTCGGCACCCAGTCGGGATCGGACTCAATGGCAAGGCCGGCGTCGATGCGTTCCTCGTGCAATTCGTTGAAGATATTCTTGGTCGGCGCAGTCAGGACTTCCAACCGCACCCCGGGCAAAGTCTCGTTCAGGTTGCGGAACAACCGCGGCATGAAAATCTGCGCCATGCCGGAGCCCATGCCGATGGTCAACGTGTCGGACAGTGTCCCCTTCAGTCGTCGCGCGGTATCGGAGAGGCTCAGTAGATCGCCGACCACGCGTTCGGCTTCGTAGAGAAAGGTGCGGCCGCGTTCGGTCACCTCGATGCCGCGCGACGCCCGCCGGAACAACGGAAAGCCGATCTCTTCCTCAAGCAAACGCACCTGCTCGCTGACCGCCGATTGCGAGATATTCAGCCGTTTCGCCGCTTTGGTGAAACTGCGCTCTTTAGCAACCGATAACGCATATCGGATCTGGCGAAATTCCAAGCGGCCACCTCGGTCCTAGGAGTCTGATCCATTCGGATGGTTCTCAAATCGTCCGAAGCTTTTCAGGTTCTCATTATGAAAGCAGGATGTAAAATAGCACCAGAGTGGGATCCCTATCGGCAACGGCCTTAAGATTCCGATTATCAGGTCAGCAATGGGCGTGCCGCAGTGCATTGCCATTGTCGATGAGGGCTGCAATTTAGTCGCCTTCACGCGTATGGATGGCGCGCGGATACTCAGCATCCGCTCGTCGCAGCGCAAGGCAATGACGCCGGCGACGACCGGCAAGCCTGCCGGCGGGCTCAATCCCTCGGTCGAACCGAAGCTGGCAGTGGTCACCGACTGCGACATGGTCAATCTCAAGGGTGGCCTGCCGATCATGACCGAGGGTCAGGTTATCGGCGGCATTGGTGTAGGCTCGGGCACCAGCGATCAACACTTGGAAGTTGCGAAAGTGGCGTTGCACAAGTTCCCTCGCGCCCAGTAATTCTGATCGAGACGCCAAGGCCGAAGACTCTTCGACGAGTGTGAAAGTACGCCGAGCGGTACAACATGGGATTCCTGCACCCTCGATAAGTACCTAGAAAATAATAGCTATTCCCGCTCTGCCCGACCTCTCCATCATCGGGGCGATAGAGAATTGTCTATTGATATCAGGCATTTACGTTAGCTGCCGAGCGCGTGACATTGCATCCATTTGCCCAAGACGCTACCCGATATCAGGCTCACCAGCCAGCCCAGTACGAACTTGGCACGCCACCAGATGACCCGGCGCTACCTCCGTCAAAACCTGATGATTGACGGCGCATGACGGCATACGTAACGGACAGCGCGTATGAAAACGGCAGCCCGACGGCGGATTGATCGGACTGGGCACATCGCCTTGAATCACGCTCCGATCACGCTTCTTCGTTGGATCTGCGATCGGCACGGCCGACAGCAAGGCTTCCGAGTAAGGGTGACGTGGGTTGGTGTAGAGATCCTTGGCTGTCGCGACCTCGACGATCTTGCCGAGATACATGACCGCGACACGTGTCGAGATGTGCTCAACTACGGACAGGTCGTGGGCGATGAACAAATAGGTCAGACCGTATTGCGCCTGCAGATCCTGCAGCAGGTTCACGACCTGCGCCTGTACCGACACATCGAGCGCGGAGACTGGCTCGTCGCAAATGATCAGCTTCGGATTAACCGCCAGGGCGCGGGCGATGCCGATGCGCTGACGCTGGCCGCCAGAAAACTCATGCGGAAAGCGGCGCAGATGATCGCCTGACAGGCCGACGGTGTGCAGCAGATCGGCGACTCTTTCGTCGCGTTCCTTGCGCGTGCGGCCCACGTTGTGAACGGTGAGGACTTCCCGGATAGTCGCGCCAACCGTCATGCGCGGATCGAGCGATGAATACGGGTCCTGGAAGATGATCTGCATCTCTTTGCGGATATTCCGTAGCGACGTCTTGTCGAGTGCCAGGATGTCCCTGCCCTGGAACTGCACCTCGCCTGAACTCGGCTCGATCAGGCGCAGCACGGCGCGGCCGGTGGTCGACTTGCCACATCCGGACTCGCCGACCAGGCCGAGGGTCTCGCCGGGCTGAATTTCGAAACTGACGTCGTCGACCGCGCGCACTTTCGCCTTCTCGCGCGAAAACATGCTCAGCTTCGCGCTGAAATGCTTCTTGAGGTTGCGGACCCGCAGCAGCGGCCCCGTGCTGACAGCGGCGTCACTCATGCAGGAAACACGCGACCTTGCGGCCCGGGCGCACCTCCTTGAGCGGCGGCGTCATATCGAAGTGCGACGGTTGCGCAAAGCGGCACCGCGGTGCGAAGCGGCAGCAAGGCTTGAGATCGCCGCGCAGGATCGGCACCGTGCCGGGGATCTGTTCCAGCCGGCGCCGTTTTTCGCCGACCAGATCGATGCGCGGGATCGAGCGCAACAGGCCTTGCGTATAAGGATGCAGCGGATCGGCGAATAACTCCATCACCGGCGCCTCCTCCACGACCTTGGCGCCGTACATCACGACGACGCGCTGCGCGGTCTCGGCGATAACGCCCATGTCGTGGGTGATCAGCATGATGGCCATGCCGAATTTCGACTTCAACTCGTTCAGCAGGTCGAGGATTTGCGCTTGGATGGTGACGTCGAGGGCGGTGGTCGGTTCGTCGGCTATCAGCAACTTGGGATTGCACGACAACGCCATCGCGATCATCACGCGCTGGCGCATGCCGCCGGACATCTGGTGCGGATATTCGCGCACGCGGCGCTCCGGCGACGGAATTCGCACGACGCGCAGCATCTCGACGGCCTTGTCCATGGCATCGCCGGCGCTAAGGCCCTCATGCAGCCTGACGGATTCGGCGATCTGCTGACCGACCGTGAACACCGGATTGAGCGACGACATCGGCTCCTGGAAGATCATTGCGATCTCCTTGCCGCGGATTTTCATCATCTCGGCGTTGGAGAGCGTCTGCAGATCGCGGCCGTTATACCAGACCTCGCCCGCGACAATGCGGCCAGGCGGCTCGCGGATCAGCCGCATGATGCTGAGCGCGGTGACGCTCTTGCCGCTGCCGGATTCGCCAACCACACCAAGCGTTTCGCCGGCGCGTATGTGGAAGCCGACATCATCGACCGCACACACGACGCCGTCATCGGTCCGGAATTGCGTCTTAAGACCCTTGACTTCGAGCAACGGCGAAGACGGCGTCACTGCCCGCCCCGACGCGAGCGCGCCTGCACGAGAACCCGTCGTCGCCGATGCGGCCGTTCCGCTCATGCTCATGCGATTACCAGATCACCAAGTTGCCAATTTCACAAGCGTCATTGACAGCGTCGGCACCGATCATGTAAAAATTTGAACAGACAGTCAAAGATTTTTAACAGCGGTTTAAATTCAGTGATGGCGCGAAACCTGGCAAACGCTGCGACAAAAAGAGGCGCGTCCGCGCCGAAGCGCAACATTCGCTGGAACGGCGTGTCGGGATTGAAAGGTCAGCGCCGGGAAGTGATCCTGCGCAGCGTCGCGAACGTGCTGCGCAATTCGCGCCTGTCGTCATTGACGATTCAGGACGTGGCCGACGAACTCGGCATGACCAAGGGCAACCTTTATTATTACTTCAAAGACAAGCAGGACATTCTCTACCAGTGTCATATGCGCAGCATGGAGATCAGTCTGCGCGCACTGGAGGAAGCAACGGCAAAAGGCCGCACCCCTTCCGAGAGCCTGCGCATCCTGCTGACCGGCCATATCCGTGGCATTCTCGACGACGGCTTTGGCGGCATCCTGCAGACCGATCTGGATAATTTCCGCCCCGACCAGCGCAAGACCTACGTCAAGAAGCGCGACGAACTGGAGCGCGGCGCCCGCGGCATGATCGAGGACGGCATTCGCGCCGGCGAATTCGACCCCGTCAACGTCAAGCTGACCGGTTTCGCGATCCTCGGGGCGATTAACTGGATACCCAAATGGTATCGCCCAACCGGCGCGTTCTCGCCGGACACGATCGTCGAAGAGATGGTCAACTATTTTCTGCGCGGGCTGCAGCGTCAGCCGGGCGCATCGCAGAAGCCGCTGTCCAAAAAGAAACGTCAACGAGAACAGCACGAGCAGTAACGAGGCCTTTTCAACGCTGGAGGACTGACAATGTACCCGCGTGACGCCTTCAAGACCCGCGCCGTGACCCGGCGAACAATGCTCGCGACCGGAGCAAGCGCGCTTGCTCTATCTCTCTCCGCGCCGTCGATGGCCCTGGCGCAGACGCCGAAACGCGGCGGCACGCTGCGGATCAGCAACGGCGGCGATCCACCGGATTTCGATCTTCATCAATCGGCGACCTACCTGACGCAATTTGTCGGCGCGCCCTGCTACTCGACGCTGCTGCGCATCGACCCGAGCGACTACAACAAGCTGGTCCCCGACCTTGCCGAGAAATACGACGTCTCAGCCGACGGCAAGACAGTCACCTTCAAGCTGCGCAGCGGCGTTCTTTTCCACAACGGCATGACGCTGACGGCCGAGGACGTCGTCTACAGCCTGGACCGTATCCGCAAGCCGCCGGCCGGGCTGGTCAGCCCGCGCAAAGGCCTGCTTGGCAACATCACCAATGTGAAAGCCGTCGGCGACCTCACCGTCGTCATCACCCTAGCGCAAGCGCAGCTCGACTTCCCCTTCCTGGTCAGCAATCCCTACAACGTGATCCTCTGCAAGAAAGTCGCGGAGCCGCTCGATGCCCAGGGTCAGGGCATGAAGCGCCAGATCGTCGGCACCGGGCCGTTCAAGCTGACCCAAGCGGTCGACGGCCAGATCTACGAAATGGAGCGGTTCGACAAGTATTTCGGCAAGGCCGCCTATCTCGACAAGCTGCAGTTCTTCCCGATCAAGGGCGAGATCGAGCGCAGCGCCGCATTGCAGGGCAAGCGCATCGACGCCTGCTTCTTCTTCCCAAACGAGTCGGTGCTGTCGACCTTGCGCAAGGTGCCGGACATCACTGAATTGCGCCGTCCGACGCCGACCTTCATCAACCTCATTCCGAACGTGAAGATGAAGCCGTTCGACGATCCGCGCGTCCGCGAAGCCATTTCGCTGGCGATCGACCGCGATGCCTTCATCAAGACCGTCGGTCCGCTGGCCGGCGCGGCCTTCCACAGCAAGGGCCTGATGCTGCCGGGCAGCCCGTACAGTCTGTCCGACACCGAGGTCAAACAGTTCGGCGGCTACGACACCCTGCCCGGCATGGGCGGCAATGTCGCTGCCAACCGACAGAAGGCGATGACGCTGCTGGAGCAGGCCGGCGTGCCCAAGGGCTTCAAGGTGGTGATGATCGCACGCGGCGATGTCCCCGCCTTCCGCGACTCGTCGATCAACATCGCGGCACAGCTCAAGACCATCGGCCTCGACGCCAGCGTCGACATTCGCGACGCCGGCGCGTTCTACGCGGCGGAGAACAAGGGCGATTTCCAGTTGATCGCACATTCCGTCGCGCTCAGCGGCTCGCTTCCCGATCAGATCCTCGGCGAAGGCTACACCAGCTTCGGCGGCCGCAATTACGGACAATGGAAGGACGACTCGATCGACGATCGCTTCCGGGCGCAGTCGGCCGAGCCGGATCCGGATAAGCGCAAGAAGCTAATCCACGACTTCCAAATCGCGTTTCTCAAGACCTACTTCCAGATCAACCTGGCCTGGGTCGGCTACGGCGCGGCACATTCAAAGTCGGTGAAGGGCTGGAATGCCATGCCCGATCTCTACGCCAACATGCAGATGGACACCGTGTGGCTCGACAGCTGATCTGCCGGGAGTTCGGTATATAGTATGCTTGCCTATATCGCCCAGCGCCTGATGACCGGCTTCGTCACCCTCTTCGCGGTGGCAGCGATCGTCTTCCTGGTGATGCGGGTGATCCCGGGCGACGCGGCAGTCATGATGACCGGCGCCGGTGCCGGCGTGGTGTCCGATGAGGAACTCGCTCAGGTGCGCAAGAAACTCGGACTGGACCGGGCGATCCCGATCCAGTTCGCGGACTGGGCGGGCGACGTCGCCAGGCTCGACTTAGGCACCTCGCTACGCACCGGCAATCCGGTGATCAACGACGTTGCCCGCCGCTTTCCCTACACTCTGCAAATCGTCATCATGGCCATGGTTCTCGCCGTCGGCATCGGCGTGCCGATTGGCGTGATCGCCGCGCGCTTCATGGGCACCGGGCTCGACCGCGCGATCCAGGCCTTCAGTATCGCCGGCCTGGCCGCGCCGTCGTTCTGGGTCGGTCTGCTGCTGATCCTGGGGCTGGTGAAATACTTCAACTGGAGCGCTCCGTTGTTCTGGGAGCCGTTCTGGATCAGCCCGCTCAAGAGTATGTCGCAATTAATCTGGCCGGCGGTCGCCGTCGGCCTTCGCCAGTTGGCGCTAATCGCCCGCATGACGCGCTCGATCATGCTGGAAGTGCTCGGCGAAGATTACATCCGCACCGCCCGGGCCAAGGGCCTGTCGGAATGGACGGTCGTGTTCCACCACGGTCTGCGCAACGGGCTGCTGCCGGTCGTCACCCTTGTCGGCTTTGAATTCGCCGCGCTCTTCGGCGGCCTGATCATCACCGAGACCGTTTTCAGCGTTCCCGGCCTCGGACAATATGTCGTCACCTCGATCCTCGCCCGCGACTATCCCGCCGCCCAAGGCATTGTCCTGATCCTCGCCAGCATCGTCGTGTTGGGCAATCTGGCGATCGATCTCCTGTATGGCTGGCTCGATCCGCGCACGCGGCTGCAGGGAGCGTGAACATGATCGCCCTCGCCGATCCGCAAATGCCCGCCGTGACCTTGCCGCCCGCCGCGTCGCCGAAACGCAAGACGCTCGGCCGCCGGCTGGTGCGCAATATGCGGCGCCATCCGCTTGGCACGTTCGGCTTCGTTGTCCTGGCGATCATGACCATTGCCGCGGTCGCCGCGCCGCTGATCGCGCCGTTCGATCCGACGGTGGGCGATTCCGGGGCCTTGTTCCAGCCGCCGGGGGCGACCTACTGGCTCGGCACAGATGCCTTCGGCCGCGACATTCTCTCGCGCCTCATCTATGGCGCCCGGATCTCGCTGGCGGTCGGAGTCGGTGCCAGCCTGCTCGGCGTGACCGTCGGCGCCACCGTCGGCATCGTTGCCGGCTATATCGGCGGCTGGACCGACTCCGTCGCGCAGCGGCTGATGGACGCCATGCTGGCGTTTCCGATGCTGTTGCTGGCGCTGGCTATGGCCACCGTGCTTGGCTCATCGCTGCAGAACGTCATCATCGCACTGGCGATGCCGATCGTGCCGCGCGGCGCCCGCATCGCCCGCGCCAGCACCCTTTTGCTGAAGAACACCGCCTTCGTCGAAGCCGCGCGCGCCGTCGGCTGCACCGACCTGCGCATCATTCTCCGGCACATCGTACCCAATACCTTCGCGCCGCTGCTGGTGATTGCAACCGCCTATCTCGGTCTCGCCGTCGTCCAGGAAGCTGCCCTCGATTATCTCGGCGCCGGCATCCAGGAGCCGGACTCCTCGTGGGGCCTGATGATGTCGGGTTCGGCGACGTCGCTGGCTCTCGTCGCGCCATGGATCGTGATTTTTCCAGGCCTTGCGATCTGCCTCGCCGTGTTGGCCTCCAACCTGCTCGGCGACGCCATCCGCGACATCCTCGATCCGAAGCTACAGCGCGACTATCCAGGCTAACAAAAGAAAACTGCATCAAAGGGCGATCCGTCATGGCAAAAAGCGTTCTGCACACCAGTCTCTGCGACGAGCTGAACATTGAGTATCCGATTTTCCTCGCCGGCATGGGCGTGAAGGGCCGCGCGACGCCGCCGGAACTGGTCGCGGCGGTGAGCGACGCTGGCGGCATGGGCATCCTCGGCTGCTCATGGCTTGACCACAACGAGGTGCGGCGCCGTATCCGCGCGGTGCGCAATCTCACCGACAAGCCGTTCGGCGTCGATCTGCTGCTGCCGGCCAGCATGGCGGAAGGCGTGCCGGACCGCGCCGAAATGCGCGCGCGGATCGAACGCGACTTTCCGCAGCATGTCGCCTTCGTCAAGGAGCTGCACAAGAAATTCGGTCTACAGCCGCTGTCCGACAACAAGGCGGCCATGTCGGGTGAATTCATCCGCCGGCAGGTCGACGTCTGCATCGAGGAAAAAATCGCGGTGTTCGCCGCCGGCCTGGGCGACCCGAGTTGGGTCGTGCCGATGGCGCATCAAGTCGGCATGAAAGTCATGGGCCTGGTCGGCAATGTGCGCAACGCCGAACGCCAGAAGAAGGCCGGTGTGGATTACGTGATCGCGCAAGGTTACGAAGCCGGCGGCCACACCGGCACGATCGCCAACTTCGCCTTGATCCCGACGGTCGCCGACGCGATCAACCCGCTGCCGGTGATCGCCGCCGGCGCCATCGCTGACGGCCGCACCCTGGTTGCCGGCCTCGCGCTCGGCGCCGTCGGCGTCTGGATCGGCACCGCCTTCCTGCTCGCCGAGGAATCGAACCTGTTTCCGGTGCATCAGGAAGAAATCATCCGCGGCTCGTCGGAAGATTTCATCATCACCCGCGCCTATACCGGCAAGACGGCGCGCGACTACAAGAACGAAGTCATCAAGGCCTGGGATGAATCGGGGCTGAAGGCCCTGCCGATGCCGCTGCAGGGCGTGCTGATGGACGACTTCATTGCCGCCGCCGATGCCGCGAACCGCGCCGAACTGATCAACAACCCGGCCGGCCAGATTTCCGGCATGCTCAAGGGCAAGCGCCCGGCCAAGGACATCTTGATGTCGATGGTCGTCGAGGCCGAACAGGTTATCGAGCGGCTTGGCTCGATGCGGAGCCGGTAGCCATGACACGCGCGGCCGCAACGACCCCAGCCGGACCGTTGGCGGGTCTATCCGTCGTCGAGCTTGGCGACGGCACATCGGGACCTTATGCCGCCAAGATGCTCGGCGACTTCGGCGCGGAGGTCGTCAAAGTCGAGACCGCGGCCGGCGATTCCACGCGCCGGCGCGGTCCCTTTCCGGATGGCCGGCCCGACCCGGAGGCCAGCGGACTCTTTCTCTATCTCAACCTGAACAAATACGGCGTCACGCTGGACCTCAAGACGACCGCCGGCCGCATTGCGCTCGACCACCTGCTGTCGAACGCCGACATCTTCATTTCCAATCTATCCTCGGAAACGTTGCGGGCCGCCGACATTGGTCCCTTATCACTGCGCGAACGCTATCCGAATCTGATCATCACGACGATCTCGCCGTTTGGCTCGACCGGGCCCTGGGCGAACCGCAAAGGCGACGAACTGATCACTTATGCAATGAGCGGCATGGCCTACAGCACGCCTGGCATGCCTGACGCTTCCGACGATCTCGAACGCGAGCCGCCGCTACATCCCGCCGCCAACGTCAACGAAACAATCGCCGGTCTCGTGGCCGCCACGGCGACCCTAACCGCGGTCTTCGGCCGCAGCCGGACCGGTGAAGGCTGCCACGTCGAGGTGAGCCAGCAGGCCGCGCTTGCCGCCATGCAGATCCGGGACATCACTACGGCTTCGTTCACCGGCGAACGCTACAACCGCCTGCTCAATCCAATGACCATCGGTCGAATGCCGAATTTCTATGTGCCGTGCAAGGACGGCTACGTCACCGTCGCCGCGCCGATGGACATTCATTGGGAGCGGCTGGTCGAGGCCATGGGCAAGCCGGACTGGGCGCTGTCCAAGGATTACGCGACGGGCGCGGCGCGCACGGTCAACTGGGTCGCGCTGCGGCTGAAGATCATCGAATGGACCATGAAGCTGACCGGCGACGAGTTGCACGCCATTGCGGAAGAGATGCAGTTGCCGATGTTTCCGTTCTATTCAATTCGCAAGGTCGCCGATTGTGAACAGGTCCGCGAGCGGCGAAGCCTGGTCGATGTCGACATTGGCGGCAAACGCGCGCGGATGCCGGGCGCGCCCTTCGCGCTGCGCAAATCGCCCTGGCAACTCCGCCGTCCGGCGCCGCGGCTCGGCGAACACAACGAGATGCTGCTGGGCCAGCTTGCCGGAGCCACATCGTAATGAAAACGGCAAAGCCGCTCCCGCTCGAAGGCATCCGGGTCATGGACCTCGGACAATTTATCGCCATGCCTTTCTGCACGCTCTGGCTGGCCTGGCTCGGCGCCGAAGTCATCGTGGTCGAATCCCGGAAGCGTTCGACGGCGCGCACGGCGCCGCCTTTCGCCGAGGGACACGACCGCGATTTCAACGCCAGCGGTTATTTCAACTTCCTCAACGCCGGCAAGAAGAGTTGCGCGGTCGACATGACCACGGCGGCGGGGCGGGACATCGTGCGCCAGCTGGCCGGCAAAGTTGATGTCGTGGTCGATAATTTCTCCACCGGAGTCCTGGAAAAGCTCGGTCTCGGATACGAGTCGATCGTCAAGCTGCATCCCACCGTGATCATGGCGTCGAACGGCGCATTCGGCCGTACCGGGCCGATGCGCAATTCCCGTGGACTGCACAGCGCGGTCAACCTGTTCAGCGGCGTCGCCGACGTCACCGGCTACGATGGCGGCCACCCCCGTATCCTCGGCGGCGTGATACCCGATCCGTTGAGCGGCACCTACTCGAACTTCGCCATTCTCGCCGCCCTCCATCATCGCAACCGTACCGGCGAAGGCCAGTTCATCGACCTGGCGATGTATGAGGCGATGATGACGCTCATTCCCGAGGCGGTGATCGACTACACGCTCAACGGCGTCGAGCCGGAACGCGTCGGCAGCCGCGACAGCATGAAGGCGCCGCACGGTATCTATCGTTGCAAGGACGATGACACCTGGCTGGCCCTGAGCGTCGCCAGCGACGAAGAATGGATGGCGCTGTGCGGCGTGGCGCAGCGGCCGGAATGGGCCGCCGACGCCCGCTTCAAGACCGCCGATGCGCGGCAGAAGAATGTCGCCGCGCTCGATCTGGCGGTCGAAGGCTGGACGCGCGGCCAGCAGGTTCACGCCGCGACCGATGCGCTGCAAGCGGCCAGCGTGGCGGCGGGGCCGGTGCTGCGCATCGACGAATTGCTCGACGACGCACAGCTCAATGAACGCGGCCTCGTCATCACCACCGATCACCCCGTGGTCGGCAAGAGGTGCCAACTGGGCATTCCCTGGCGAATGGACAGCCTTGGCATCAATTATCAGCACGCGCCGCTTGTCGGCGAGCACACCCACCAGACGTTGACGGAGCTGATCGGCATTGACGCGGCAACCTATGCCCGCCTCGAAGCCGACGGCGTCCTGGCGTGACCACAGCGAGCAGGCATGGACTTTAAACTGACGGCCGAAGAACAGGCGTTCCGCCTTGAGGTGCAGGACTTCCTGCGCCGCGAGCTGACTCCAAACATCTGGCTGGCGCATCGCGACCCGACCGAGCAAGGCATGTGGACCGCCGATTTCACCAAGGCGTTCCGCCGCAAGCTTGGCGCCGCCGGCTATATCGGCATGGGCTGGCCGAAGGAATATGGCGGTGGCGGCCGCAACCGGATCTATCAGACGATCCTCTGGGACGAGATGGAGTATCACCGCGCGCCAGGCATCGACCGCTCTGTAACCTACATCCCGAATGCCGTCATTGCCTTCGGCTCGGATGCGCAGAAGGCCGAGTTCCTGCCGAAGATGGTGCGCGGTGAACTGTCTTGGTTCGTCGGCTATTCCGAACCGGAAGCCGGCTCCGATCTCGCCAATCTGAAGACAAAGGCGGTGGAAGACGGCGACTATTTCGTCATTACCGGCCAGAAGGCGTTCTCTAGCGACGCACATATGGCCGACTATGGCTGGGTCGCCACGCGCACCGACGCGACATCGACGAAGCATCATGGCCTGACCATGTTTATCGTCGACATGACCCTGCCCGGCGTCACCGTCAGCGAGTACCCGACATTGGCGGGCTGGACCCACCACGCCGTGCACTTCGACAATGTCCGCGTTCACAAGTCGATGATGGTCGGCGCCCGCGACCAGGGCTGGAAAGTCGTCATGGGGGCGATCGACTATGAGCGCGGTGCCCTCGCCAGCGCCGGGCTCGTCAATTATCAGCTTGATCGCCTGCTGGCCTGGTGCGCGCAGCCGCGCGAAGGAGCCGCGCCTCTGCTCGACGATCCTGTCGTGCGCGACGAACTGGTTCGGCTGGCAATCGAAGCTGAAACCGCGAAGCTCGCGAGCTATTGGCTGGCCTCGCTCAGCGCCAAAGGTCTGCGACCGCAACACGAAAGCTCGGTCGCCCTGCTGGTAAAGCGCGAGACCTCGCGCAAATTCGACGCCGCCGGCCTGGAACTGCTCGGCCAGTTCGCGCCGCTGCGCGCTGGGTCGCCGGCCGTCGCACTGGCCGGCGAGGTCGAGGTCGAATACCGCGATCATTTGTACTTCCAGTTTGCCGCTGGCGGCTTCGACATCACCCGCAACGTGGTCGCAACGCGCGGCCTCGGCCTGCCTCGATAAGCGGAATACAACATGGATATCTCACTCGATAGCGACCAGCAGATGCTGCATGAGACGGCCGTCACCTTCGCGGCCAATGTCATGACGCCGGCGCGCATCCGCGAGCTGGAAGAGACCGACGCCGGCTTCGATGCTTCGGTTTGGAAGCAGATCGCCGAGATGGGCTGGGCCGGTGCGCTGTTCCCCGAGCAATATGGTGGCTCTGAAGCAAGCGCCGTTGAACTGGCCCTGGTGGTGGAAGCGCTCGGCCAGGGTGCGATCCCGAACCCGCTGTTCTCGACGGTGATCGAGGCCGGCCTGCTGTTGCTCGACGCCGGATCGCCGATCCAGCGCGAGACCTACCTGCCCCGTATTGCTTCCGGTGACGCCATCCTGACGACCGCGATCCTCGAAGCATCCGGCGGCCTGCGTCCGCAGGAGATCCGAACGACGATCACGAAGGCCGGCAACGGCTTCACTATCAACGGCACCAAGCTGTTCGTGCGCGACGCCTCGACCGCCGAGGTAATCATCGTCGCCGGACGCACCGGTGACGAAGCCGAGGACGTGACGCTCCTCATCGTGCCGCAGAATGCGCCAGGCCTGACATTGCGCCGCATGCCCGCTTCCGGCGGCGAGTCTCTGTGGCAAGCAACATTCGACAACGTAATGGTCGATTCCGACGCGCTGGTTGGCGACGACGGCAACGCCTGGGCCGCCATTGCGCGGCTGCAGTTGCGCGGCGCGGCCTTCAAATCGGCCGAACTGGTCGGCATCGGCCAGGCATCGCTCGACCTCACCGTCACCTATGCCAAGACACGCGAGCAATTCGGCGGGCCGATCGGCCGGTTTCAAGGCGTGCACCATCACTGCGCGGAAATCTATCGCGATCTGCAGGTCAGCCGCCTGCTGGTCTGGCAGGCGGCGGCGTCGCTCGGAGAAGGTTTAGCCGGCAGCCGCGAAGTGTCGATGGCCAAGGCGAAGTGCAGCGACGCGATGCCGGCGGCGACGCGCATCGCACACCAGATCCACGGCGCCATCGCCTATTACCGCGACTATCCGCTGGAGCTCTACTATCACCGCGCGATCGCGGCCCAGGCCGCCTATGGCGACGCCGGCCATCATCGCCGCGTCCTGTCCGAACTCATGCGTACCGATCTTGATGGATTCCGGGGAGACAATCGACATGACCTACCAGTTCATTACTTCTGACCAGGGCGACGACGGCATCGTCCTCGTCACCATCAACGATCCTCGCGCGAAAAACGCGGTCAACTGGGAAATGAATCAGGAGATGATCCGCGAGTTCGACCGGATCGAAAAAGATCCGAAAGCGCGGGTGATGATCATCACCGGCTCGGGGCGGATTTTCTGCTCCGGCGGCAACATCAAGCGCATGACCGCCGAGGGCAAATCGCTGGAGCCACCGGACCCGACCTTGCGCGAAGAGCTTTATCCGCAGGAAGCTGACATCCGCCGCGTCGTCACCGGACTGCGCCGCATGTCCAAGCCGGCCATCGCCGCGGTGAACGGCCCGGCGATCGGCTCCGGCATCGGCATCGCCGCAGGCTGCGACGTGCGAATCGCCTCGTCCGCATCGCGCTTCGGCTGGGTGTTTGTGCGCCGCGGCATCGTGCCCGACGACGCCAGCCTGGCCTTGATGCCGCAGATCATCGGCTACGCCAAAGCCTACGAGTGGGGCGTCACCGGCCGCACCATCGACGCGCAGGGCGCGCTCAAAATCGGCTTTGTCAGCGAAGTCGTCGAGCCGGACCAGTTGATCTCGCATTGCCGGACGCTGGCGCTCGAGATCATCGAAAACTGCCCGCCGCTCACGGTACAGGCCTTCAAGCTGTCGCTGGCGGAATCGATGTACCAGGATCTCGACACGGCGGTGCGCTTCACAGAACGCGCGCAACGCGTCGTCCGCGCCTCCGCCGATCACGCCGAAGCCCTGAAGGCCTATGCGGAAAAGCGCAAGCCCACCTGGAAGGGCATATAGCCAATGACGCGCCGGGCCCTGGAGCCGACGGATTACCCGTTCTTCGACTACCGACGCTTCACGTTTTCGCTCGGCATTGCCGCCGCGGGCCAGGTCTGGCTGTCCGGCAGCACCGCCGCGCGCTTCGACCCGCCACGCAAGACGATGGTTGTGACCGGCGATCTCGTCGCCCAGGCCGGCCTGATCTACGACAAAATGGCAAAGACGCTGGCGGCCGATAGCCTCGGCCTCGAGAACGTCACCCGCATGACGCAATATATAACTCCGGCGGCGATTGCCGATCTGCCCAAGCTCGATGCGCTACGCCGCTCAGCCTTCGGCGACGCGGCGCCGGTCGTCAGCACCGTCGTGATCAAGAGCCTGCTGCGCAGCGAAGCCCTGATCGAGATCGAAGGCATCGCATCCACCGCAAACCGCCCGCCGCCGGTCGTCATCGCCGCGGCGTTCGGCGATCCGGCGGCCGGCGGCATTGTCGAGCAATGCCGCGACGCCTATGTGCAAATTGCCGCAGCGCTTAAGAATGCCGGCAGCAATCTCGATGCCGTGGTCAAGACCACGGAGTTCATCACGCCCGAAGCACTCGCCGATTACCGGCACACCGCCGAGGTCCGGAAAGCGGTGTTCGCGACGCCCTACCCGGCCGCAACCGGCGTAATCAGCGACAGACTGTCCCGACCAGGTGCGCTGATCTCGGTCGAAGCCATAGCGTTAGCGAGGAGCGAATGAGCGGACGCATCACCGCCGAGGTGAAAGCCTGTATCGGCCGCCAGGTCAGCTACACCGCCCCGGAGGAGCTCGGGCGCAGCGCCATCCGATATTTCGCGCTCGCGCTCGGCGACGACAGCCCGCTCTATCGCGACCCGGAAGCCGCTGCGAAGACCGTGCACGGCGGTATCGTCGCACCGCCAACCTTGGTGTGCGAGACCAATCAGATCATCCAGCAGCCGCTCGACGAGAACGGCTATATCGGACACCACTGGACGCTGCCGTTGCCCAACACGCGCTTTATCCGCGGCGGCAATGAATATGAATTTCATCAACCGACACGGCCCGACGACCGCATCACGGTGACCTGGAAGATTCTCGATATATACGAACGCGAGACCCGCAAATTCGGCGCACTTGTATTCGTCGTGTCGGAAGCGCGTTACGTCAATCAGCGCAATGAACTGCTCGCGATCAATCGCGAAACCAACATTTACTCACCATGACCGCGTCCCGCACAAAATATTTCGAGGAAGTGACGATCGGTGAGACATTGCCGCCGATCGATTTCGCGGTCACGCTGACGTCGCTGGTGATGTATGCCGGCGCCACCTGGGATTTCCACCGCTACCACTACGACGCCGCTTTCGTGGCCGGCCTCGGCATGCCAGGGCCGTTCATGGATGGGCAGATGCTCGGCGCGCTGCTGGCGCGGCAGGTTATGCAATGGAGCGGCCCGGACGGATTCGTCCGGAAGCTGAGCTATCGCCAGCGCGCGATGGTCTATGCCAACGACACCATCACGCTGCGCGGCAAGGTCACCGGTACCTCGATCCAGGACGGGCGCGGCCTGGCGCATTGCATGCTGTCTGTCACAGGTCCCGACGAACGCGTTGTCGCACGCGACGCCACCGCCACCGTTGAACTGCAACGGCGGCCGGGGTGATCGCTATGGCAGCAGCACGATCCGCCCGACCACCGCATTGTCTTCCACTAGGCGATGGGCTTCAGCGGCCTGCTCCAGCGGCATCGTGCGATCGACCATCGGCTTCACAGAGCCGGCGGCCACCATCCGCAACACCATTTCGAGCTGGCGGCGCGACGTACTCACCGCGCTGCGGATCTGCAGGCCACGCCGGTAGATCGTTGCGATGTCGATATCGACCGGCTTCCCGGTCACTTCTCCCACCAGCACGATACGGCCGCCTGGCACCATTGAGCGCCGGATCTCATGAAACACCGCGCCGCCGACCGTATCAATCGCGACGTCGACACCGCGCCCACCCGACGCATCGCGCACGCCTCCGGCAAAGCGCCCGTCCGGCGCAACCACCACTTTGTGCGCGCCGGCTTCGGTCAGCGCCGGTTCCTTGCCGGGCGACCGCGTCGACGCAATCACAAAGGCGCCAGCCGCCCGCGCGATTTGAACCGCATGCATGCCAAGCCCGCCGGCGCCCGTTACCAGCACGCGCTCGGCCTGCTTCACCTGACCGGTGTCGCACACCGCATTGTACGACGTCCCCACCGCACAGGCGACGATCGCTCCCGTTGGGAAATCGATTACGTCCGACAGCTTCGCAAGATTGTCATCGCCGATCACGACATATTCGGCATATCCGCCCATTGCGTCCTGGCCCAGAAATCGCAAATCGGCGCACAACGTTTCACGATCGGTCCGGCACATCGAACAGCAACCGCAAACATATTCACGCTGCGTGGAACAGACGCGATCGCCGATCGCGAAGCCGCGCGCGTCCGGTCCGAGCGCGGCAACTTCACCAGCGATTTCATGACCGAGCACAAGCGGTGATGCGAAGCTGCGTTGCGCCGGGCTGCGTCGGATTAGGATATCGCGACGGCACACGCCGCATGCGCGAACACGCACGAGCACCTGACGGCCGCGCGGCTCCGGCCGTTCGATATCCTGCAGCGAAAGCCCTTCAGGTCCACCATGCGCGCTCACGACAACTGCTTTCACGTCCGACCTCGCTTGTAGAAACACTGAACGATCGCACCGACGGCGCTTGCGCAAAACAAAGCATGTCGACGCGCACGTTTCAAATTATCTTTTCAAACATGCACATCACTTGCTGGCGAGCGGAGTCGGTTGAATGACATTCGGCATTCTCGCATGCGGCGCTTACATTCCGCGGCTTCGCCTGGCGCGGCGCGTCATCGCGGAAGCGAACAGCTGGATCAATCCCTCGTTGAAAGGCCAGGCCAAGGGCGAACGCGCGATCTGCAATTGGGATGAGGACTCCGTCACGATGGCGGTCGCCGCCGGCCGCGACGCGCTTGCTGCGCACGATCGCACCGCCGTCACTGCTCTGTATATCGCTTCCACCACGTTGCCGTTTCTCGACCGCCTGAATGCCGGCATTGTCGGCGAGGCCTTGACGCTTCCGCCTGGCGCGCAGGCGCTCGACATCGGTGGCAGCCAACGCGCCGGCACCTCCGCATTGAGCAACGCGCTGAACAACGCCGGCCAGACCCTTGTCGTGGCGACCGAGAACCGCAGCGCCAGGGCGGCCAGCCCGGCCGAGATGATTTCCGGCGATGCCGCCGCCGCCATATTGGTTGGTGAAGGCAATCCGCTTGCGCGGCTGGTCGCCAGCGCGACCCAAACGGCGGATTTCGTCGATCACTACCGCACGATCGAGTCGGAGTACGATTATTCGTGGGAAGAGCGCTGGGTGCGCGACACCGGCTATATGGCGATCATCCCGCCCTTGATAACGCGCTGCCTCGCAAGCGCAGGGTTGACGCCTGCCGACGTTTCCCATTTCTGTTTGCCGACCGCCTTGCCGCGGGTCGCCAATGCTGTCGCCAAGGCGGCGGGCATCGCGGACGCGGCCGTTGCCGACAACCTACACGCCGGCTGCGGCGACACTGGCGCGGCGCATGCACTGTTGATGCTGGTCTCGGCGCTGGAGCGCGCCAAGCCCGGCGAGCGCATTCTTGCCGTCGGCTTCGGCCAGGGCGCCGATGTTCTGCTTTTCGAGGTTATGGCGGCCATGCCCGCCATCGCCGGACGCCTCGGCGTCAGCGGCCATTTGACGCGCCGCCGCGAAGAAACGAACTACACCAAATTCCTCGCCTTCAACGATAACATCGAAATCGAGCGTGGCATGCGCGCCGAGACCGACAAACTGACGCCGCTGTCGGCGCTGTGGCGCAACCATGAGACCGTCACCGCCTTCATCGGCGGCAAATGCGAAACCTGCGGCACGCTTCAATTCCCCAAAAGCCGCATCTGCGTCAATCCGAACTGCAATGCCGTCGACACGCAGCAGCCGCATCCCTTCGCCGACACGATCGGCCGCATCAATTCGTACACCGCCGACCGCCTGACCTACTCGCCGGATCCACCGGCCTGCTACGGCATGATCCAGTTCGACGGCGGCGGCCGCTGGATGATGGACTTCACCGATGTCGAGCCGGACGCCCTCACCGTCGGCACGGCGATGCAGATGACGTTCCGCATCAAGGACATCGACGCCCAGCGCGGCTTCCGCCGCTATTTCTGGAAAGCTGCTCCGTCAAACGCAGAGAGTAAATGAGATGCCACAAGGAATCCGCGACAAGGTCGCCATCGTCGGAATGGGCTGCTCGAAGTTCGGCGAGCGCTGGGACATGGAAGCCAGCGATCTGATGGTCGAGGCCTATAGCGAGGCCATCGCCGATGCCGGCATCGAAACCAGGCAGATCGACGCCGCCTGGCTGGCGACCGCCATTGAAGAGCAGCATGTCGGAAAATCGGCGGTGCCATTGGCGACCGCGTTGCGGCTCCCCTACATTCCGGTCACGCGTGTCGAGAATTTCTGCGCCAGCGGCACCGAGGCGTTTCGCGGCGCGGTCTATGCCGTCGCCTCGGGCGCGGCGGACATCGCGCTCGCACTCGGCGTCGAAAAGCTGAAGGACACCGGCTATGGCGGCCTGCCGCAGCGCGGCCGCGGCACGCTGAACAACATGACGTGGCCGAACCTGTCGGCGCCGGGCAGCTTCGCTCAACTGGCCGCCGCTTACCGCGCCAAGCATGACATCACCGCGGCCGACCTTAAGCAGTCGATGGCGCATATTTCGGTCAAGAGCCACGACAACGGCGCCCGCAATCCAAAGGCGCACCTGCGTAATCGCATCACCATCGATACCGTGCTGAAGGCACCGATGATCGCAGAGCCGCTCGGCCTTTACGACTGCTGCGGCGTCAGCGACGGCGCCGCCTGCGCCATCGTCACCACGCCGGACATCGCCCGCGGCCTCGGCAAACACGATCTGATTTCCGTCAAGGCCATTCAACTGGCCGTATCGAACGGCCAGGAAGCGCAGCACAATTCATGGGACGGCAGCTATTTCGCCACCACGCGCATCGCGGCGACCCGCGCCTACCACGAAGCCGGCATTCAGAAGCCGCGCGATGAAATTGGCCTGATCGAAGTGCATGATTGCTTCTCCGTCACCGAACTTGTGACCATGGAAGACCTTCACATATCGCCGGAGGGCGGCGCCATCCGCGACGTCCTCGATGGCTTCTACGACGCCGCCGGCACCATTCCCTGCCAGATCGACGGCGGCCTGAAATGCTTCGGTCACCCGATCGGCGCATCGGGCCTGCGCATGATCTACGAAATGTACTTGCAGATGCTCGGACGCGCCGGCGAGCGGCAGCGCAGCGACCTTCCCCGTATCGGACTGACTCACAACCTTGGCGGATTCCCGCACCAGAACGTCTGTTCGATTTCGATCGTCGGACATCTCGGCACATAGAATTTTTCGGCCCAATAAAGGACCATGAATATGAAAACGGTTTCTCCCTCCTCCGCCGCCCGCATGACCCGGCGCAAGGCCCTGCTGACCGGCGGCACTGCGCTCGCCGCCGCCATCGCCCTGCCGCATATGAGTCTGGCGCAGACGCCAAAGCGCGGCGGCACGCTGCGCGTCAGCAATGGCGGCGATCCGCCGGATTTCGATCTGCATCAGGCGGTGACCTATCTCACCCAGTTCATCGGCGCGCCCTGCTACTCGACGCTGCTGCGCATCGATCCGAAGGACTACAACAAGCTGCTGCCCGATCTCGCCGAAAGCTACGAGGTCTCCGCCGACTCCAAGGTGGTGACGTTCAAGATGCGCGCCGGCGTCACTTTCCACAACGGCATGACGCTGACAGCCGAGGACGTCGTCTACAGCCTGGAGCGCATCCGCAAGCCGCCCGCGGGCATCGTCAGCGTGCGCAAGGGCATGCTCGGCAATGTCGCCAGCATCACCGCCGCCGATGACCGCACCGTTGTCATCCGGCTCACCGAACCGCAGGCGGATTTTCCATCGCTCGTCAGTAATCCCTTCAACGTGATCTATCCGAAGAAGGTGGTCGAGCCGCTCGACACACAAGGCCAGGGCATGAAGCGGCAGATCGTCGGCACCGGCCCGTTCCGTCTCATCCAGGCCGTGGATGGGCAGATCTACGAGCTTGAGCGCTTTGACAAATATTTCGGCGCCCCCGCCTATCTCGACAAGATCCAGTTCTTCCCGATAAAGGGCGAGATCGAGCGCGGCGTGGCGTTGCAGGGCGGGCGCATCGATGCCTGCTTTTTCTTCCCCAATGAATCGGTCCTCGCCAATCTGCGCAAGCAGCCGAACCTTACGGAGTTGCGCCGGCCGACGCCGACATCGATCAACCTGATTCCCAATATCAAGGTGAAGCCATTCGACGACATCAGGGTCCGCCAGGCGCTATCGCTGGCGATCGACCGCGACGCCTTCATCAAGACCGTCGGTCCGCTGGCCGGCGCCTCCTACCACAGCGTCGGACTGATGCCTCCGGGAAGCCCCTATGCGCTCACCACGGAAGAGATCACGCAGTTCGGCGGCTACGACACCTTGCCGGGTGTCGGCGGCAATGTCGCGGCCAACCGCGCTAAGGCTATGGCGCTGCTGGAAGAGGCCGGCGTGCCGAAGGGCTTCAAGATCGTCATGCCCGCCCGCGGCGACGTCCCGGCCTTCCGTGATGCCTCGATCAACGTCGCAGCACAGCTCAAGACCATCGGCCTCGACGTGACCGTCGATATCCGCGACGCCGGCGCATTCTTCGCGCTGGAGAACAAAGGCGAGTTTCAGCTCCTCATCCACTCGATCGGCCTGAGCGGTTCGCTACCCGACCAGATTCTCGGCGAGGGCTATACCAGCTTCGGCGGCCGCAACTACGGAAGCTGGAAGGATGACGCGATCGACGACATCTTCCGCGCTCAATCCCGCGAAGCCGATCCGCAGAAGCGCAAGGCGCTGATCCGTCAGTTCCAGCTCACCTTCCTGAAGACCTTCTATCACATGAACCTGGCATGGGTCGGCTACGGCGCGGCCTATTCGACGAAAATGAAGGGCTGGACGGCGATGCCGGACATCTACGCCAACATGCAGATGGAAAGCATCTGGCTCGACGCCTGACGCGCATTGAGGGAGAGAACGACCATGGCCAATGAAGTGCTTTACGAAACCGACGGCCAGGTTGTCGTCATCACCCTCAATCGCGTCGAGAAACGCAACGCGCTGAACGCCGCGATGCGGGAAGGCCTGTGGCAGGCATGGCGCGACTTCGAAGCCGATGACGGGCTTCGGGTCGCGATCCTCACCGGTGCCGGCGACAAGGCGTTTTGCGCCGGTATCGATCTGGTCGAGTTCGCCGATACCAAGCTCGGCGTGCCGCCGCCGAATTTTCTGCCTGTCCTCGGGCAGAATGTGAAGGTTCGAAAACCGGTCATCGCCGCGGTCAACGGCTTTGCTTATGCCGGCGGCTGGCGCCTCGCCCAAATGTGCGACCTGTGTGTCGCCAGCGACACCGCGACATTCGCTATTACCGAGGCGCGGGTCGGCCGCGGCGTGCCATGGGCGGCGCCGCTCATTCATATGATACCGCAGCGGATCATGACAGAATTGCTGATGACGGGAAATCCGATTTCGGCGCAGCGCGCCTACGACATCGGCTTCGTCAACCATGTGGTGGCTCCCGACCAGCTCATGGCAAAGGCCCGCGCCCTTGCCGACGACATCCTAGCCGGCGCGCCGATCTTCATGGAAACCACCAAGGAGATGATGGCGATGGTCACCGAGGTCGGCGCCAGCGACGCTGTCGTCGCCGCCGACCGGCTGTTCGAACGTGTCTACCGCAGCGAGGACGCGATCGAGGGCCCTCTTGCATTCCGCGAGAAGCGCAAGCCGGTCTGGCGCGGCCGCTAGCGCGGAAAGCCTCGTTTGCGCCGACGGTTTTTTTCTATGAGGTCACGCTGCCGCATGCTGTGGCATCGGCAGCATCGCCCTTTTCGCACTATGCTTCCGCAGCCGTATGAACCCAAGCGATTGAGCCTAGATTGCTAAGTTTGAATGCCTCGGGAGCCGACAGCGTTGCACCCATGTGGCAATGCAGAAAGTACGCCGAGCGGTACAACATAGCATTCACGCACACACGTTAAGTGCATAGAAAATATACGAAATCTCGCTTTGGCCGCCCTCTCCATCATCGGGGCGATAGAGAATTGTCTATTTATATCAGGCATTTATTGACTTGTTCGGCGTGCGCTGAGAATGATGGATCAAACAACCATATTCAATCGCAATCAGCAAACAAGGCGCGAAAGATTGCCGGCAGCAAGGCTCCTCGAATGTCGCTTTGTGCCAGCTAGCCCGCGCGGTCTTTGTATGACCCGCCGGCGACCCAGTGCTGCATTGCTGGCCCGATGTCGGCGCCGGTCACCAGTCCCGCACGCCAGTCATCATTCGCCGGCCGCACAATGCACATCCAGCCTTGTCCGAAAGGGTCGTCGTTCAGCAGTCCCGGCTTGTCGACCAGCGCATCGTTTTGCGCAAGCATCGTGCCGTCGAATGCCGCGCGCGCGGCGCCCACCCATTTGCCACCCTCGACCATGGCAAACCAGCGCTCCTTCTCGAAATCGTGGCCAAGCCGCTTGGGTGTGAACACCAGCACATCGCCCATCAGCGAGACGGCCCACGGCGTGAATCCGTTGCGCAATGTGCCGTCCGGCAATGGCTCATACCAGATCTGGTTTTCGACATCGTAGAACAGGTGCTCGGGAAATTCGTAGTCCTGAACCTTTGCCACGGCCAAGCCTTCCAAGATGCCTTTAAAAAGTGAGGACGCGGCATTCGCCGTCCATGACGTCCTGAATCATGGCGGCAGCACCCATAACACCTTTGCATTCGGGGATGAAATCGGCTTCGGTCTTGTCAAACAAATCGAGATTAGCCGGACAAGCCCAAAACGTCGCGCCCTGGCCGTGCGCCTCCTTGATCCAGTCATAGACGGTCATCGGATCGCCAGGCTTGACGTGAATAGCTTGCGCGACACCCTGGAGTATGAGCTTGCCGGCCGTCGCCGTGCATAAAACGTCGACAGTGTGGTCCATCGCGGCGGCGACCGCGGCATAATAGAACGGTGCACCGAGCTCTTCCGGATTACGCGGATCGGTGTTCATCAGCACGATCAGCAGGCGGCGGGTCACAACGAATGCGCTTCCCGCGTCCGGGATGCTGTGCGGCTTTCAAGACTATCGCCGACGACAAACGAGTCGGTGCCGATCTCATCGGCAAACAGGCGCTCTGCTAAAGAACGCTCTTGATCGCCCAAAATGCCGGGCCGACGGACCGGCGCAATACATTCGACAGCTGAGCAATAAGCGTCAACAGCCAGCGATCCAATTCGTCTTTAGGAAACAGCCATTTCCCGGTAACCTTCGTGCATGGGATGGCGCCTTCTGCCACCAGTTCATAGACTTTTCGCTCTTTCAGCCGGAGATACTCGGCTGCCTCAGCGGTCGTAAAAAGCATCATGGAAGGTCTGCCCAGCGCGCGGAATGTCGCACTCTGGCAGAACAGACATTAAATACAACGGCACAATCGAAGGGCGCCGGGCCCTTGCTGCGGCCGAGTAAGCCGCTCAGGCTTTCGCTTCCGCCCGCTTAAGGCGACTGACGGCCTCGAAGACCGCCGGATCCAGCCCGCTCCCTCCGCCGTCCAGATGCTCGTAGATGGCATGGCGCATGCGAGGATCCCAGAATTTCCTGATGTGCGCGGCGGTACCCGGAATCGCCATAGCCGATCCCTGGCTTGCGAAGAACTTGCCGATATGGTTCGCCATATAGACCAGCCTGTCAGGCGAGGATATGCACGCTCCTGTCTGCCTTGATGCGGCCGCCATGCGTGACGATTTCAAAGCCGACGCTGCGCGCGACTGCAATCAATGTAATGCCCGCCGCTTCCGCAACGCGGACCGCCAGCGCGGTCGGCGCCGAGATTGCGACCAGAACCGACAGGCAGCTATTTCCCCACCCATTATTTGCCGAACGGTTTTTCCTTATCAAGCCGGGCCTTAGCCTCTTTGGCAATGCTCAGGTCGAACAGCTTGTCTTCCGCCACCGGATTTTCGACATAGGTGAAATAGCTCGACCAGTAATCCTGCATTGCCATCACCGATTTGACGTTCGGGATGCCGTCTTCGTTCGACGACGACCAGTTCGGCGCAATGGCCCGCACCAGTTCAGGCTTCTGCAGGGCGGTGCTGCGGGCAAGAATATCGACGATCTCCGGATATTTCGCCGGGTCGGCGGCGGCGGCGTTGAATTCCTTGACACCCTGTAGGTAAGCCATGGCGAAGCGCACCAATACATCGCGCTTGCTCTTGATGAAATCCGTACGCGCGGCATAGAGGCCGACCGCGCCATCCGGGTCGATCTGGTCGTCAACGGCGACGATCGGGCCCCATTTGTTGTTCTGCGCGAAATAGCCAAACTGATAGGCCAGATCGGTAGCGTCGACCTGTTTCTGGCCGAGCATCTTCATCAGGTCCGGCTGCGGCACATTGGTGACCCACTGCACGTCTTTGCGCGGATCAAGCCCGGCATTCTGCAAAGCTCGCGCAAAGAGATACTGGTTGATACTGCCGGTCGCTGACAGACCGACGCGCTTGCCCTTGAGCTTGGCGAAGTCCGCGAGCGACTTGACGCCCCCGTCATACATATCCTGCGTCACATTTATCACAGTATAGCCGCGGCCCTTCTTGTTGTTGCCGCGGTCAAGAACGAACACCAACGGCGCGCCCTTGGAGATGCTGTTGAACAGGCCGGCATTGGCCGTCATGAAGGAGATGTCGAGTTCACCCGAGATCAGCGACGGCACCGCTAGCGCGCCGTCAATGAAGGACTTGGTCTCGACGGTGATGCCGACTTTGTCGAAATAGCCTTTCTCCTTGGCGATAAAGAAGCCGCCACCGGTGATGAAAGGCCCCTCACCGACCCGGATCAGGTCCGCGGCGCTGGCGGGCGAGATGGCGAGTGCCGACGCCATAATGGCGAGGGTTGCAAGCGAACGAACGAACTTCATTTTGCTTCTCCATGAAAAACAATAACCGGCGTTTCAGTGCTCCCGATGCGCCCAGGGAGCGATAAGATGGTCGATGCGCTTCTGCGCGCTGGTAATCACGGCGCCGAAAATGGCTAGCACGATCAACCCGGCGAATACCTTTTCAGTCTCCAGTACCTGTCCGGCGTGAATGAGCAGATAGCCCATGCCGCTGTCGCTGGTGCCGCCGATCATTTCGGCCGCCACGATCATAATCATGGTCACACCCATGCCAAGCTGCAGGCCGGAGAAAATGCCGGGCAGCGCCGCGGGAATCACAACGTTGTATTGAATCTGGCGCGTATTGGCGCCGAGATCCTTAGCGGCTTTCATCAGGCCTGTGTCGACCTGCCGGATCGCCGCAAATGTACTAATGACGACCGGAAAGAACGCAGTCACCGCGCTGATAACGATCTTGTAGGATTCGCCGGTACCGAGCCAGATGATCAGCAGCGGGATCAGCGAGATCTTCGGCAGCGGATACAAGGCGCCGATCCACGGCTCAAAGATGCGGGCGGTCAAAGGCGACATGCCCATGGCAATGCCAACCAGAACGCCGGCAATTGCCGCGACACTAAAGCCGACAAGGATGCGAAGAAACGTGACCGACAGGTGATAAGGCATAGAGCCATCAACCGTCATGGCGAATAAATATTTCAGGATGACACTTGGCGCCGGCAGGAAGATCGGCGCGATGCCATTGAGGCGCACCGCGAGTTCCCAGGCCACCAGCACGGCAGCGATCACCAGATAGGGCGCGGCCCAGTAAATCACCGCCTTTGTCCTGCTCTGGCGCTGCGCTCCGGCGTTCATGTCGATCCCGCCGTCGCTTCTTGTTGCTGGCGCATGCTCAGGAGGACTTCCTCGCGAATGAGATGCAGGGCGCGGTCGTAGAGCCTGCCGAATTCAGGCGTGTTGATCATTTCCTGCGACCTCGGCCGCGGAAGGTTGACCGGGATGACCTCCTTGATGCGCCCAGGCCGCGCCGTCATTACCACGACCTCGTCGCCGAGCAAGATCGCTTCGTCAATGGCATGCGTCACGAAAAGTATGGTCATCTTCGAGCGCTCGTAGATGCGAACCAATTCTTCCTGCATCACGATCTTGGTCTGGGCGTCGAGCGCCGCAAAGGGCTCATCCATCAGCATGATCGGTCGTTCCATGATCAGCGCGCGTGCCAGAGCAACACGCTGCCGCATTCCGCCGGACAATTGCGGTGGCCGATGCTGCTCGAAACCGCGCAAGCCAACTGAAGTCAGAAGAGCGTCGGCGCGCTGGTGTCGCTCGGCCGTCGGCACGCCCTGCATCTCAAGCCCGAAGGCAACGTTGTCGATCACCGTGCGCCAGGGAAAGAGATTGAGGTGCTGCCAGACCATGACCGAATGGGTACCGAGCGGCTGCGCGGCACTGCCCTTCCCGCCAATGGTCACGGAACCGCTGGTAAACGGCTCAATGCCGCCAACGATCTGCGCCAAGGTGCTTTTGCCACAGCCGCTTGGCCCGAGAATGCAGGTGAAGCGTTGCGAGGGAAAAGTATGCGTTACGCGGTCGAGCGCGACCACTGGACGGGAAGCGGCGCCGAAGACCTGGGTCAAGTTCGCGACGACGATGTCCATCAGCCTGGCTCACATCGGAAATGGGGTGATCGGCTGCGTGTCATGGGATGACCGCGATGCCCTGGATCTCAATCAGGATTTCCGGCTGGGCAAAGCCGGTGACGGTGAGAGCTGCGCTGGCCGGAAAATCCTTGCCGAAGATCTCGTCGCGAATTTCAGTCATCGCCGTGGTGTGGCGCACGTCGGTGAGAAACACGGTCATCGTGACCAAGTCGGACAATTTCGCACCCGCTTCGGCCAATGTCACTTCGATGTTGCGGAAAGTTCGGCGGCACTGCGCGGCGAAATCAGCGATCGGCGAACCGTCTTCCGCCTTCTGGCCGGTATGGCCAGCGACGTAGATCGTCCTGGCGGCGCCGGTAATAATGACCGCCGGGGAAAACGCGCGCTTCTGTTGCCAAGTGCCGCGAACAAATGTCTTTTGCACGAAGGGCTCCCGGTATTGCCGGCGTTGACACCGGGAAGAATTCCGCTCGCGTCCAGCCGCTCAGCCTGATAGAAACTATCATGACATCGAGTATCTTAATGTCAAGACAGTTAGCCGCCCGCGGCAAAAGCGGCAGGGCCTCGAACAGGGCGTCCCCGGCTGCTGCGCCTGCTGCGGACTCGATCGAGCCGTTTGTTCATGCCTGGCACCGCGAACGCCCCGATCTCGAGTCATGGCCGTTCGCCATCTTCGGCCGCATCTGGCGTCTCTCAACAAGCCTTGTCAGCGACGCCGAGCGCTGGCTGGCGCCGATCGGCCTCACCTTTGAATCCTTCAGCGTCATCGTGACGTTGAGGCGCGCCGGCGCGCCGTTTGAAATGAATCCGACCGCGCTCTATCGCGAGTCGCTGTTGTCCTCCGGCGCAATCACCAATCGGATCGACCGCGTCGAAGCCGCGGGCCTGGTCAAGCGCCTGCCCGATCGGAACGATCGGCGCGGCACCATCGTGCGTCTTACGCCTAAGGGCCGAGCATTGGCCGATCGCGCCATCAAGCTGCATTTCGAGGCGCTGGCGGAATCGCTTGGCGGCATCAACAAAGCCGAACACGCGCAGCTCACTGCTCTGCTATCAAAGCTTTTGCTTTCGGTGGAGCAAAACAGGCCGACTACCCCTAAAACGCGAAGCCGGCGGGGCTGACGTGTAATGAAGCCCAGCACGTCCACTTTGATATTCGGATTTCTAAAACCCGGATACCGCTACAATTCGGCGCCTGGACGGACGATGAATGAAGCTTATTTTTTTGCGGCCGCTCTCGCATCAGAGATCGCTTGTCGGAAGCCGGATGCGTCCAAGACTCCCGGCACCCGGAAAGTCCCTATAATGAACGCTGGAGTTCCTCGCTGGCGCCAGAACGCCACCCTCGGTGACTTGCTGCTGAATGACAGAGCGTTCAGCGGTACGCGACTTCAACGCGTTGGAAGCCACATTGAAAGCCGTGCGTGCCTCGTCAAGGCGCGCCTTGGGAATAGTGCCACGGCTAAAAAGGTATTCACCGCGCGTAAGGCCGGTGCCAATAGCGGACAATTGCGCTGACGCGCAGGTGGCGCGCAGAAGAACAATGCCCGCTCTTCAATGAAAACGTAAGTCTTCATTGAGATCAAAGCGCAATAAGGCACTCGGGCGGTGCATACGAGACCGCCGCGGTGTCACTGGCGCTTTCTCGTCTTTATCAACTCGTGCAGCAAACCAAGATTTTCCGGCCCCGGCTTCAGGAGACCCTGCTCTATCCGGTGCGCCAGTTCGACGATCGCGGAATTGACCGGCAGCGAAAGGCCCAGCCGCATGGCTTCATCGACGACTTGACCATTGAGGTTGTCGACCTCGCTGCGGCGACCCTTCATCCAATCCTGCAACACAGTCGTCAGCGTACTCTCGATGGTGAAGCCCTTGACCAAAGTGTCGAGCAGCGTTTCCACCAGCCGGTTGGACTGGCGAATGTCGTCAGGTTTCATCCCAAAAATAGGCACCGCCGGATGGCCCAGGGCCTTACCCGTGTCGAACGCCTCCTGGCCGGACATAAGCATGATTTCACACATGGCCGGTGTCGTCGCCGCGCTATGGATCGACTGGCCAAGGATCGCGGTCGTCACCAAAGTGGTGCAATTGCTCACCAGCTTCATCCATTTGCTGGCGCGAATGTCGCTGACATATTCAACCGTGCCGGCGTGCTTCAGCAAATCACCGACCTCCGCCTCGCGGCCCACGACGCGCTTGTCAATACCGCCGACGGCGAACCAGGACCGCGACGGCGGTGAGTCACGCTGCACGACACCGGGGTCGAACATGGTCGACGAAATTTCGATCACGCAACCCATCGTGCGCTGCGGCCCGACGACGTCGGCGATAACATCGGTGGTCATACCATTCTGCACACCGGCGACAAGACCGCTTGCCTTCAGATATGGCTCGATTAATTGGCAGGCCCACCGCGTATCGTAGGCCTTCATCAGCAGCAGAACGACGTCAAAAGGTTGGGTAAAAGTGCAGACGTCGCAAAGATTATAGGCGCGAACCGCGGTCGTTTGCGTCTCCCCGGGCATGTCGATACGGATGCCGTTCTGGCGCATGGCCGCGACGTGTTCCGGCCATTGGTCGATCAGCACGACATCGGCGCCGGCGCGCGTAAGATCGGCGCCGATAGACGCGCCATTCGCGCCGCTGCCGAGGACTGCTATTCTCTTGGACATTGTCGAAATCCCTTAGCCCGCGTCTGTCGAAATCAGGTCGGCGGCACGTTCCGCGATCATGATGGCGGTGAGGTTGGTTTTGGCGCTCGGCACGTTTGGCATGATCGAGGCATCGATCGCCTCACCCGCAGCGCGGGCCAGAAATAACCGGGGTTGAGTGTGGAGCTGTGAAATGTATCGGCAAGCTCTTCGGGAACGGCATCCGGCGGCGCGTCGGGCCCCGCCTCGACGAGGAGGACGCGCGTCTTCGAATTCTCCGATAGCCGGGACGCCAGCACGGCGCCTGCGCTACCGACCCCGACAATCAGGCGATCTGGAACGCCGACGCTCACGCTGCACCCTCAAACATTGCGGCGGTGCTTTCCCGACCGGTGAGCACCGCCGCCATGATTTTGTCCGTCGCGAGCCGCGTTACTTCGCCGCGACGTCTTCGATCTTCGGGCACACGCGCGACGTCACCGGCACGTCGTACTGCTTCAGGTTGCTGCTATCGATGATCACCGGCGTCACCATCAGTTCCTTCTGCACCGGCATCTTGCGCAACGCGCGCACGGTGGTCAGAAGGCCGAGGCAGCCCTGCATGAACGGATCGGACGAACCTGTCGCATGCATCTTGCCGGCCTTGATCAGATCGATCGCTTCCTGGCTGCCGTTGATGCCGACAACGAAAGCCTTGCGGTTGGCGGCGGCCATCGCCTCTACCGCGCCGGTCGCCATCGCGTCATTGGCGGTGTAGACGCCGTCGATCTGCGGATGGGTCTGCATGATGTTCTCCATGACCTGGAGCGCCTGCAGACGCTGATAGTTCGCCGGCTGGGTGGTCAGCAGCTTGACGTTCGGGAAATCCTTCAGCGCGTCGTTGAAGCCCTTCATGCGGTCGGTGTTGCTGATCGAGCCCTTGACGCCTTCCAGAGCGACGACGTTGCCCTTGCCGCCCATCGCCTTGAGCAGGCTTTGCCCGGTCTCAAAACCGAGGCGGTAATCCTCGGCGCCGATGAACGACACCACTTGTCCGCCGGCCAGCCTGTCGGTCAGGCCGGTCACCGGGATGCCAGCGGCGTTCGCCTTCTCGATGGCCGGCACCATGGCCTTGTAGTCGACCGGGATGAACAGCAGCGCATTCGGCTTCTTGACGATGGCGTCTTCAACCTGGCTCGTCTGTTCTGGGATGCTGTCGGGCTTGATCGGCACATATTGAATGAGCTTTACGCCGACGGCTTTCGCGGCGTTGGCCGTGCCTACGCGAACCGACTCAAAGAATGGATTGGTCTGGTTCTTGGTGAAGACGGCAATTGTCTCGTCGGCGGCGGTTGCCGGGCCGGCAAAGCCTGCAACGGTCAGTATCGAGATCAATACGACTGCATTTTTCATGTTTCACTCCCATTTGTATCGTTCAGTTTTGGTTGTCTTAGTTGCTGTCAGTTTTGGACCGCGTCTTCATGTCCAGCCACACAGCGAGCAGCACGATCAGGCCCGTCACCAACGGCTGCCAGTTGGCGTTGAGATTGAGCAAATTCATGCCGTTAAGAATCAGCGTCAGGATCAATCCGCCGATGAAGGTGCCGAACAGCGAGCCGACGCCGCCGAACAGCGACGTGCCGCCGATCACCACCGCGGCGATGGTCGGCAGCGTCAGCGTTTCGCCGATGTCGCCTTCCGCCGAGTTCAGGCGCGCCAGATAGATCAGCGATGCCAGCCCGGCCATGGCGCCGGAAAGCACGAAAACCAGGTTGAGACGGCTGTTGACCGGGATGCCGGACAGCCGCGCCGCGACCGTGTTGGCGCCGATGGCATAAATCTGCTGGCCATAGGTTGTGCGCTTGGTGAAGAAATATCCAATCGCCAGAAACGCGACCATCAGATAAATCGGAATCGGAATGCCGAGCAGATAGCCGCTGCCGAGCGCCCGGAATCCGGCCGGAAAGCCGTAAACCGATTGGCCGCTCATGTAATAGTAAGTCGCGCCCTGCGCGACCCAGAGCATGCCATAGGTGGCGATGAAGGACGGGATGCGCAATTTGGTCACCATCAGCCCGTTGCCCAGGCCGACGATGCTGCCAACGCCGATGGCCGCGGCGGCGCCAAGCCAGGACGAGCCTGTCGATTTGATCATGGTTGCCGCGACGCAGGCGCTGAGGCCGACGGTCGCGCCGATCGACAGGTCGATCTTGCCGGTCAGAATGACCAAAGTCAGACCCGATGCCATAAAGAAAACCAGGCTCGCCTGCCGCAACACGTTCAGCAGGTTGTTGGCCGTCAGGAACGCATCGCTGACCAGCGACAACGCAATGCAGATCAGAGCGACGGCCAGTAATCGATAGGCGACATCGGTGACGTCTCGCGACACCGTCAGCTTGAATTTTGGAGCGGCAGCTTCAATCTGGCTCATTCGTGTGCCTTCCGCATGCCATCGAAGAAAAGCGCCACGATCACCAGCAGTCCGACGCAGATGACCTGAATCGACGACGGCATCGCCAGCAGATTGAGCCCATTGCGCAGGACACCGATGGTGATGACGCCGAGCAGCGTGCCCAGCAGCCAGCCCTCGCCGCGTTCGAATTGCGTGCCGCCCACCGCGACGGCGGCAATGGCGTCGAACTCCATGCCGATGGCGGCGGTCGGATGCGCCGAACTGATGCGTGAGGTCAGCAGCAAGGCGGCGATGCCCGCCATCAAGCCGCCAATCCCGTAGATCACGGCGAGCACCACGCGGTCGTTGACGCCGGCGTGCCGCAGCGCCTCGCGGTTGCCGCCAAGCGCCGGCACATAAGTGCCGAGGCGCGTATGGTAGAGGATGCCGTGCATGACGGCGTATGCGATCGCGGCGATGACCAGCGGAAACGGAATGCCGAGGAAATAGCCGGAATAGAAAAACTGCAACCCGCTCGGCAGGCCGACGATGCTTGTGCCGTCGGTGATGACGAGGCACAGGCCCTGCGCGATACCCAATGTGCCGAGCGTCGTGACAAAGGGCGGGATATCGAGCCAGGCGATCAGCCAGCCGTTCAGCAGGCCGAAGGTGAGACCGATGGCGAGGGCGGCGATGAATCCCACGGTGAGCGATCCGGTCGCAAGGGCGACCGCGGCCAGCGCCACCGAACCCAGCGTCAACACCGCGCCGATCGACAGATCAAGACCCTCGGTCATGATGATGAAGGTCATCGGCAAGGCCAGCAGCAACAGGATCGACGACTGCAAGAGGATATTAGTCAAATTCGGCGCGGTCGAAAAGCCGGGGCTCATGCTGGCGAAGACCGCGACCAATGCCACCAGCACGAAAGCGACGCCCGGAACACGTCCGAGCACCGACATGCTTTGCGCCAGACCGCGTTCACTCATGGTGCATCCCTAGCTGCAGGATATTTTCTTCGTTCAGCCGCTCGCGCGACAATTCGCCGGCAATGATGCCCTCGCGCATGACATAGGCGCGATCGCAGACATTAACGATCTCGCTGAGTTCGGAACTGATCATCAGAATGGCCGCACCGTTTTCGACAAGGTCATACATCAGCGCGAAAATTTCCGCCTTGGCGCCGACGTCGATGCCGCGCGTCGGTTCGTCGAAGATGAAAAGCCGCGCATCGGCGGTGAGCCACTTGCCGATGACGACCTTCTGCTGGTTGCCGCCCGACAGAACCTGAACGGCGCGCCGCGCCGACGGCGTCGAAATTCGCAGCTTCTTGATCATCGCCTGCGCGACTTTGCCGGCCTTCGCCGGGTGAAACAGATGCGAGGGAAACAGTCTGTCGAGCGCAGCCACGACGATGTTGTCGCCAACCGAGCGGATCAGCGCCAGGCCTTGCGCCTTGCGGCTTTCCGGGATCAGGGCGACGCCCCTGCGGGTGGCCTCGTCCGGCCCGCCGGTGAAGCGCTTGCCAAAAAAGGTCACCTCGCCGCCGGTCACCCTATCGGCGCCGAAAATGGCGCGCGCCACCTCGGTGCGGCCCGAACCGACCAGGCCGCATAGGCCGACGATTTCGCCGGCGCGCACGTTGAGATGAATATCGGATATGCCGCTCGGTCCCGTCAGCCCTTTGACGTCGAGCGTATCCTCGCCGGCCTTGATGTTGGCGCCGCGGCGATGAATGGCGTCGACCTTGCGGCCGACCATTTTCTGCACGAGGTCGCCTGGCGACGTTTCGTCCGGCAGCAAGGTGGCGACCTTCTTGCCGTCGCGCAGAATGGTGATGCGGTCGCCGAGGAGGAACACTTCGGCCATGCGGTGCGAAATATAGACGATCGCGACGCCGGCGGCTTTCAGCCGGCGCATCATGCCGAACAGATGCTCCGTCTCGGTGTCGGACAAGGCCGATGTCGGCTCGTCCATCACCAGGATGCGGGCATTCTGCGACAGTGCCTTCGCGATTTCGACGATCTGCTGCTGCGCCACGCCGAGAGTATGGACCGGCGCGTCGATGTCGATATCGGAGCCGATCATGCCAAGCACGCGCTGGGCTTCGCTCCTGATCTTCTGGCGATCGATCGTGCCGGGGATTTTTCCGGGGAATTCGCGGCCGAGATAGATGTTCTGCGCGACGCTCAAATACGGTACCAGCGAGAATTCCTGGAAGATAACGGCAATGCCGAACTTGCGCGCATCCAGCGTCGACTTGATCTCGACCTTCTCGCCGCGATGAAACAGGTCGCCTTCGTCGGCAACGTAAGCGCCGCACAGCACCTTCATCAGCGAAGATTTTCCGGCGCCGTTCTCGCCGCACAGCATATGAATTTCGCCGGGCCAGATCGGAAACGATACGTCATCGAGCGCGCGCACGCCGGGGAATGTCTTGCAGATGCCGCGCAGCTCAAGCAGCGGCGCGCTCGCGTCGCCTTCCGCCTTAGGAGGCGCCATGGGCGTGACGTCTACCATGCGCGCAACTGGGCATGTAGCGAACGGCGGCACAGCCACGCCGCGCCGGTACTCAGGCAGATGATCGTCACTAAGCCGTCCTCGTTTCTTCCCGACACAGAATTCCAGGGTGGATCTTGCCGTCCACATTGCCGGGGTTTCCCGCCCGTGGTAAAACGATTTACGAACTAGCCGATGAATGCAAGTGAAATTGCGTCGCAGCCTGAAAACGCGCCGCTGCCGTCTGTTCTGGACATTTGTGCATAGCAGCAATTGCGACCCGGTCATTCGGCAGCAAGGAACGCGATGGGAGGAAAGCGCCGGAAACCACCAGCAGGCCGTTCGTCGCCGACCATCCGCGACGTGGCACGGCGCGCCGGCGTCTCGCCCGGCACCGTTTCCAATGTGCTGATCGGCGTGCGCGGCGTCCGCTCCGACAGCCGCCTCTCGGTCATGAAGGCGGCCGAGGCGCTCGGCTACAAGTCCAATCACATGGCGTCGAGCCTGCGGCGCGGCCACACGCGGACCATCGGCGTCGTGGTGCCCGATCTGTCGAACGAGTTCTTCTCCGGCCTGGTCATGCATTGGGAAGCGCAGGCCGCAAAGGCCGGCTATGAAATCCTCGTCGTTTCGAGCGGCGACAATCCGGACATCGAATCGCGGCGCATTCAGTCGCTGATCGCTCGGCGCGTCGATGGTCTGCTGATCGCCGCGGCCCGCGACGATTTTGGCGCGGCGCCCGGCTTTCCGGTCACCCTGCCGCCGGCCGTTCTCGTCGATCGCGCCTCGGGCCACAAACGCTTCGATACTGTGTCGTCCGACAATGTCGCCGCCGGCTACGAAGGCACGTCGCACCTGATCAAGCTCGGCCATCGCGATATCGCCTGCCTTACCTCGGACGACAGCCACATCCACCTGCGCGACCGCGTTCAAGGCTATCGCAAGGCGCTCAAGGAAAACGGATTCGCGGGACGCGAACGTCTGGTCATCGGCGGCCGCAGCGTCGATGCGTGCCGTGTTGCGATTGAACGGGAATTCCGGCTGCCGACCCGGCCAACGGCGATATTCGCGACCACATTCTTTTCGACCCTCGGCGCAATCAAGGCCATACACGCACTCAACATCGCGCTGCCAAAAGACATCTCGCTCGTCGCCTTCGAACATTCCGAATGGATGACGGTGTTCCAGCCCTATTTGACGGCGGTGGCGCAACGCCGCGACGAACTGGCGGCAAACTCCTGGAGCGTACTGATCGACCGCATCGCCAGTCCGCACGCCACATTCCGGCGCCTGAAGATTCCGATCACGCTGAGTATCCGGGAATCGGCGCAGCCGGTCAGCGATTAAAGCTGCGCGGGGCCTAAATAGTCGTGCGTGATGTCGGGCACCGTTCGGCATCCAATCATTGCCATCGTGTAAGCAAGATCTGACTGCAGGATTTCGATGGCGCGCCGCGCGCCGCGCAAGCCGCCTGCCGTCACACCATAGATCGTGGCGCGACCGGTAAAGCAGAAATCGGCACCGAGCGCCTTGGCGACGACCAGATCGCTGCCGCGCCTGATGCCGCCATCAAAGAACAGCCGAGCATCACGGCCAACCGACGCCCTCACCTGCGCCAGCGAATCCAGCGCGCCCTGCATGCAATCGAGCTTATTGCCGCCGTGATTGGAGATCGTCACGGCATCGGCGCCGGCTTCGAACGCGCGCGCGGCGTCGCCGGCATGGACCAGGCCCTTGATGACGAGCTTGTCCTTCCAGAGCGAACGGATTTTATCGAGGTCGCGCCAGGTCTGCGCGTTATTCCAATGTTTGACGTAATACGCCGCCACCTGGCTGGCGTTGCTGCCGGCCGGCGCATAGGCGGTCCAGCTTTCCAGTTTCGGCAGGCCGCCGCCGCGCAAGTATTCGGCGGTCCAGGACGGATGCCGCAGAGCGTTGAGAAACAGTCTGGGAAATGTGCGCAGCGTCGGGCCGGTCGCCATCGACACGCCGGTGCGCGCGGACACTTCTGATCGTGGCGCCAAGGGATAGTCGACGGTGTACACCAGCACCTTGACGCCGGCGTCGCGTGCCCGTGTCAGCATTGCCTCCGTCACTTGCGGCGTATGCGCGCCGTAGAGCTGATACCAAGCGTGGTCCGGCGCAATGCGCCCGATCGTCTCTATCGTCGCATGCGAGGCGCCCGACAAAATGAAGGGAATGTTGGCGTCGCGCGCGGCTTGCGCCAGCAACTCGTCCGCATGGCGGCGGTAAATGCCGGCAATGCCGACCGCCGAGATGCCGAACAGGCTGGCATATTTTCTTCCGAACAGTTCGACGCCGGTGTCCACCGGCGTGACGTCGGCTAGGCCGCGAGGGATAAATTGATATTTGCGGAACGCATCGACGTTTCGCCGAATCCCACCGCCATCGCCGGCGCCGCCTTCGAGATAGCCGCTGACAAAGTGCGGCAAGCGCCGCAATGCGAGGCGGCGCAAATCCTCGATGCTCACCGCCCGATCAACCGCCACCATTGTCCCGTGCCCCCGTCCGACCAGACATCGCGCCATAACTTGTTCCACCGAGCCTCGCAATACTGCGCCCAAACGATCGGAGCCTGGCATATATTTATCGAGATACTTGGCGGCGGCGGGAACGGCTGCAATTGCCGAAACGGCGCCAGCAACTGGCGGCGAAGTAAACATCAACGCTATTCGCTGCGTATCCTTCGTTTTCGCAATTCCTCCGTACCAAGGCGAAAATCGGTACGCCGAGCGGTACAACATCGAATTCTCATACCCGTCCTAAGTATATAGAAAACAATAAATATTCCCCGATCGACCGCCCCCTCCATCATCGGGGCGATTGAGAATTGCCTATTCATATCAACTCTTTACGAGGCTTTTTGAATTGCATGTCGTACCATAAAGCACAAGACATCTTCCAATCGCAATGACGACTTTTAGACCTATGCGTGCTCCGCACAGCATCAAACAAGGAGAATATTGCCGCTTCGACGTTCGACGCGGCGCTTGTAGCCGCACTTGCGCGAAACGTCGGCGGCACGACCGCGCTACGACAAGTTGACAAGTGCATGCATATACACTTGCAAACCCGTCGCCGGCGACTGGGATGGTCCCCTCATTAACTGCAGGACGCTGGCGACCGGTACCGTGTATCGACCTTGATGGGGTTGATTCCGCCGGAGACCCAAATCGTTAACGCAGCCTTGTCCCGCACAATCCATCGTCGCGCTGATGAGTTCCATATTTACCGAAGACACGGCTACTTCAAAACCATGTTCCGTGCTCAGACCAACCATCCGCGGTTGATCGGCGGGAAAGACCAGCACTGCACTGCGCACGCCTTGACGTTTACTGATTCAGTTGCTGCAACAGCCGGGACTAAAGATCATGATGGAGCATCGGCAAGTCGATCAGGCTAATTTGTTCTATGGGTTCTCACTTGAGGCCCACGTTCCCGGCGATCATCTATTGTGGTCGGTCGATAGGTTCGTCGAGATTGGCCCCGAATGCCTCTAAGGCATGTCGGCGCACGCCGCTGGTCGGCTCGACCGGCTGGCGCACGCGGTCGTCAATGCTGATCAAAGCGTCACGCTCTGCCGCCGAGGCGATGGTCGGCCCAAGATCGCGCAACAGTCCATCGTCGACACCGTAAATCCAGCCGTGCAATTGCAGTTTCTGGCCGCGGTTCCACGCGTTCTCCACAATCGGAATTGATGCCACCCGACGAACTTGCATTTCGATATTCAACTCACACATACGGTTGACGCGCGCCTCGACGTCGCCAATCGCATCGAACAGTGCGCGATGCTTACGATACAGCATGACAATCGGTTGCAGCCAATGATCGACCAAGGCTGAACGATCGCCTCCTAAAGCGCGCTGTATACCGCCGCAGCCATAGTGGCCGCAGACAATCAGGTGCTCGATCTTGAGGATTTCGATGGCGTATTCCATCACCGCCAGCAGGTTCATGTCACTGGTGTGCACGACATTGGCGATGTTACGCTGAACGAAGACCTCGCCGGGATCGAGACCAAGCACATCGTTGGCTGTCACGCGGCTATCCGAGCAACCGATCCACATCAGGCGGGGCAATTGTTGACCAGCCATGCGCGAGAAGAAGTTGGGATCGTCGCGGGTCTTAGCCTGCGCCCAGGCGACATTGCGATCGAAAAGCTTATCGAGACTCATGGCCTACCCAGTGCGATCTAGTGAGCCGCCAGCCTGCTGACCGCGATATCCCCAATCAGTCTCTGATAGCCCGGTAAAAGGTCATGCGTTAACAGCCAGCGCTGTAGGTACATCGAATCGATCGAGCATTCCTCCGCCATATCGCCGGCAAAGATGCGCCACTGATCGAGATTGCGGAACGGAACGCCGACGACGATCGGTACTTCAAGTTCGACAGCCTTGGCAAGCGCTTCGCGCAGGCCATCGCCTTCCGCTTCGACCTTGCCGAACTTGTTCAGAACCAGGATGTCGGGCATTTCTTCGAGCGCCGACAGCAGTAGACCGGCAGCTTCGGTTAATACGCGCCGATCCAGGCGGCAACCTTGAGCCTCCTTGCCGCGATCTTCCGATAGTTGCAGCACGGTTCCAGAAAAAAGCTCCTCGACCGCCATGTCGCATTTGCCAGGATTGCGCTCGAAGGTATTGAGCTGCACGAGGCCGGCAACACTCAATCCGGCGCCGCGCAGCGCGTACCCCCAAGCGGCGATAAACTTGTCGGCGGCGAGCCCGTCTGTATAAACGACGGCCAGTATATTCGACAGGGGCAGAGCGGACATTCATATCTCCTTGCGCAACATAGTCGATCAATGGACAATGGCGGCGCGCCGCTTCGTCCCTATGAGCAGTGGACCGAACGACAGAGAAAAGCCGAAAAATGCAACGCACCACGCGAGCACAGTGAGGTGCAACAGCACTCCACTCCAGTCCGGAAATAGCGAAGCGCTGATGCGCGAAAGCGCGGCGATAACGACAGCAGCATAGAGCACTTGCGTCATAGCGGACGCGACTAGCGCGTGACCGGTGTGGCCGAGGCTGGCGCGCGTCATCACCGCCAATGTCATTGTGCCGGCGGCGCCAACAGTCCAGGCATGGACGGCCGCGCTTGGAAGAATGAGGCCGAACGCAGCCGCGCTGGACAGCAGAAAGCCAAGTGGCACGAAGGCGTAGCCAACATGCAGGATGAGAACGAGACGGTCGCGAACGGTGCGGTCGCCGGCCCAGCGCGCCAGCCGCAATAGTTGCGCCAAACCGGCGGCGCCGAGCGCGGCGGCGGTGTCCGGCCCCACGGGCCGGAAGACCCATAGTGCCAACGCGGCAGCGCTGAACGCGATCACGCTCAGGTCGATATTCCCCATCGGCGCCGGCAGCCGGCCGGGATTTTCGCGCACCAGCCAGTTGCGCGTGAAGCTCGGCACGACGCGGCCGCCGATCACCGAGATTAGCAGCACCATGGCAGCGATGCCGATGCGGATGCCGTAGTCGGCGTTGCCGCTAAAATGGGATTCAATGTGGAAGGCGATGTTGCCGACAAGCAGCAGCGCGACCACGGCGACGACACGCAGGTTGCGCCAGTTCTTGCCGGCGATAATCTCGCGGCCGATCGCCCCAATCAACAAAGTCAGAAATCCGGCGTCGATGACCGCGGCTGTCAGCCAGCCGATCTCGGCGGAAAGCGTGACAGCGACGCGGCCGGCCAGCCACAGCACGACCAGCACCAGCAGCGGCGCTCCTTGAATCGGCAGGCGTCCGGTCCAGTTCGGAATGGCAGTGAGCAGAAAGCCGGTCACAACCGCCGGCAGATAGCCGTACAGCATCTCGTGCACGTGCCAATCGATCGCGCCGAAGGCGGTGCGCAATTGCAGTTCGCCTTGGAAGATCGGCAGCCAGGCCAGCACCGCGAGACCGGCATAGATCGCGCCGAGCAGAAAGAACGGCCGGAAGCCGTAAGACAACAGTATCGGACCGGCGTAGGGCTTCAAGCGGGGGACTGCATTCATGATGATGCCGCGTCTTGTCTGCCCTGTTGCATTAGCCGTGCAGCGCGTGCTCGAAGGCGCGCTTCAGGCAAACCGCGCCGGGATCGGGCGAGCGGTTCAAAAGCCCCATCAAGGTGATCCATTCCTCATCGCTGGCTTCCAAGGCGTAACGCCGCACCGTGCCGGCGACATAGGCCGGCAGGTCGAGACCGTCGGCTTCGGCCTGTTGCTGCATCGCCGCCAGCATCGACAGATCGTTGACGCTGAGAATGGCCTCGGTGGCGGCGGTTTCGTCGCTCAGTGAGGCCAACAGATCGCCCAGCAGCATTCTCTTACTCCGCTTCGCTCATATTCTGTTTGCGCATGATCTGATCCGAAAACCAGTTCCCACTTTTCGGGATCATGCGCTAATGCACACGATGCGCGTCGGCATCGGCAAGGTCGATGCCCTCGATCTTCGCCGCCGAAATCAGCCGCGCGATGTATTGCGCGTCGGCGCGCCGCCGAACGCTTTCATTCAGGTAGTCCGCAATGCGTCCGGCGACCAGTTCGTAAGGCAGCAACTGGCCCTGGTGTTTGCGGTCGAGCCGGATAATGTGAAAGCCGTAGCGCGTCGCCACCGGCGTGGCGCACAACTCACCGGGCGCCAACGCGACCAGCGCCTGTTCGAATTCCGGCGTGGTCTGCCCCGTGGTGATCTGGCCGAGATTACCGCCGTGCGCCGCCGACGAACAGGCCGAATAGGCCTCCGCCATGGTTGCAAACGACTCCGGCCGTTCGATCAACGCCGCCAACACGCCCTCGGCTTCGGCGCGCGCCGCCGCATAGGCGTCCTTGTCGGCGGGCCGGACCGCGAACAGGATATGCGCAGCTTCGTAGATGTCGGGCGAGCGAAACTGCGACGTATGTCTCTCGTAATAGCGCCGACAGGTTTCCTCATCAGCTTGCGGCACCACGACTTCGCGGTCGATCAGGCCGCGCATGATTGCTTCCTCGTCGGTTTCGCGGCGGCCGTCTTCGGTGAGCGGCTGCGGCTCGATATCGAGGCGACGCGCCTCCTGCATCAGCAGTTCGCGGATGACCAGCGCGCGCGCCGCCTGTTGCCAGGCCGCGATCGGCTTGCCGGCCGGATGATGCTGCATCTCGCGGACGATCTCGTCGCGGGCGATCGATACGCCATTGACGATGACATTGACCGGACGTCCGGTGGGCAGTTGTGCATGGACCGAACAGCTCATCGGGGATACTCCGCGGAAATGGTGCGCGCCGCGCCGCGACGCTGGCTCGACGTAGCGGAAGCGCTGAGGCGGCCCTGGCTGCGCACGATCTGATAGCCGCGACGGCCGAGATACCAGACCGGCGCGCTCCAGACGTGGACGAGGCGTGTGAACGGAAACACGAGAAAGATCGTCATGCCGAGGAACAGATGCGCTTTGAAGATCGGATGCACATCGGCGATCAGCGCCGAGACGCCCGGCTGCAACGTCAGAATGCCCTGCGCCCACGTCATGAACTTCACCATTTCATAGCCATCGAGATGCTGGAGCGAAACGAAAATGGTGCCGAGCCCCAAGACAAGTTGGGCGTAGAGCAACAGCAGGATGGCGATGTCGCCGAACGACGACGTGGTGCGGATGCGCGCGTCGAACAGCCGGCGATGCACCAGAAGCGTGATGCCGACGAAGCACATCACCCCGGCGACGCCGCCGGCGATGATGGCGAGCCACTGCTTGAAGGTGTGCGAGATGCCGAGCGTGTCGAACACCGCGATCGGCGTCAGCAGGCCGACGAAGTGGCCGAGGAAGATGATCAGGATGCCGACATGGAACAGATTGGAGCCCCAGGTCAGTTGCCGGCGGCGCAGAAGCTGGCTCGATCCGCTACGCCAGGTGTATTGCTCGCGGTCGAAGCGGACCCAACTGCCGAGCAGGAAGACGGTCAGGCAGAGATAGGGATACCAGCCGAACACGATGTAGGTGATGAGATCGCGCATGATGAGGCCCTCAATGACGCGGCGGGATGGGACGGGACGCCGGCATGCCGGGCGCGGGACGTAGCGCGCCGCGGACATGGGCCATCAGCCCGTCTTTGCAACTGTCGGAAGCGCCGGGGCCGAACTGGACCGCCTCGTCTTCCCAGGCGGCATCGAGCGCGGCGAGGTCGAGCGGATCGGGATCGGGCAAGGCCAGCAGCGCGGAGACTTCCTCGCCTGTCGGCTTGACCGATGACAGCGCGACCAGCGCGCGCAGCACCGCCTCGTAAGGCGAGCCGCGCTTGCGCAACCGTTCGGCGAGCGCGCCGAGGATATGCGCCGGCTGGCCCAGCAGGTCGCAGGCCTCGGCCTGCGGCAGCGTGGCAAGAAACTCGAGAAACAGCGGCAGATAATCCGGCAGTTCGTTCTTGACCGCCGCCAAACCCTTGTCCTCGTACATCGCCAACAGATCGACCATTGCCTGGCCGCGATCGCGGCTTTCGCCGTGGACGTGCTCGAACAGATGCAGTGACAGCGAGCGGGTGCGGTCGAATAGCAGGCCGTAGCGTTCCTGCAGATCGTAAATCTCGCCGTCGGCGATGTCGGTCATCAGCACGTCGAGCTGCCGGCGGATCGCCGCCGGCACCAGCGCTTCGGTCTCAATGACGGCGCGCAACTCGCCGGTCGCCTGCTGCAACTCCACGGTCGGATAGCTCAACAGCGCCGAGAGCGCCTTAAAGGTCTTGGCCATTACACGACCTCCATCGGGTTCTTGGCGCGCTTCGGCGAGCCGAACAGGTTGGTCTCGGTCGCGCCGGTGGCGCAGCCATTGCCGAACGAGAAGCCGCAGGAGCCGCGCAGTTCGAGCGCATCTTCGGTGGTTTCGCGATGCGACGTTGGGATGACGAAGCGATCCTCGTAATTGGCGATTGCCATATACTTGTACATGTCCTCGATCGCCGCCCCGGTCAGGCCGACGCGCTTGGCGATGTTCTCGTCGATCAGGCCGTCGACCGTTTTCGCCCGCATATAAGCGCGCATGGCGAGCATGCGCTCCAGGCCGAGCGCCACCGGCTCTTCCTTGCCGGCGGTCAGCAGGTTGGCGAGATATTTGAGCGGGATGCGCAAGGAACGCACGTCCGGCATCTCGCCATCATGGCCGATCTTGCCGGCAGCGGCCGCCGATTGAATCGGCGACAGCGGCGGCACGTACCAGACCATCGGCAGCGTGCGGTATTCCGGATGCAGCGGAAACGCGACCTTCCATTCCATCGCCATCTTGTAGACCGGCGACCGGCGCGCGCCTTCCAGCCAATTCTCCGAAATGCCGTCGGCCCGCGCCTGCTCGATCACTTTCGGATCGTGCGGATTGAGAAAGACGCCGAGCTGGGCTTCGTACAGGTCCTGCTCGTTCGGCGTGCTGGCGGCTTCCTCAATGCGGTCGGCGTCATAGAGCACGACGCCGAGATACCGGATACGGCCGACGCAGGTTTCCGAACACACAGTCGGCTGGCCGGCCTCGATGCGCGGATAGCAGAAGATGCACTTCTCGGATTTGCCGCTCGACCAGTTGTAATAGATCTTCTTGTACGGGCAGCCGGACACGCACATGCGCCAGCCGCGGCACTTGTCCTGATCGATCAGGACGATGCCGTCCTCCTCGCGCTTGTAGATCGCGCCCGACGGACAGGCGGCGACGCAGGTCGGGTTGAGGCAGTGCTCGCACAACCGCGGCAGATACATCATGAAGGTGTTTTCGAACTGGCCGTACATTTCCTTCTGCACGCCTTCGAAATTGTAGTCCTTAGAGCGCTTGGCGAATTCGCCGCCAAGGATTTCCTCCCAGTTCGGACCCCACTCGATCTTCTCCATGCGTTCGCCGGAGATCAGCGAACGCGGCCGCGCCGTCGGCATCGCCGGCATTTCCGGCGACTTCTGCAAATGTTCGTAATCGAAGGTGAAGGGCTCGTAGTAATCGTCGATCTCCGGCAGGTCTGGATTGGCAAAGATGTTGGCGAGCACGCGCCATTTCGAACCGATGCGCGGCTCGATCTTGCCGTTCTTCTTGCGCCGCCAGCCGCCGTTCCAGCGCTTCTGGTTTTCCCAATCCTTCGGATAGCCGATGCCGGGCTTGGTTTCGACGTTGTTGAACCAGGCGTATTCCATGCCTTCGCGGCTGGTCCAGACGTTCTTGCAGGTGACGGAACAGGTGTGACAGCCGATGCACTTATCGAGATTCAGCACCATGGCAATCTGCGCACGGATCTTCATTCTGCGGCCTCCAAGTTGGGCGCGACGGCCAGAGCGGTGGGTTGATCGGCAGTCGGGGTATCGAGCCAGTCGACTTTCGACATTTTGCGGACGATGACGAATTCGTCGCGGTTGGTGCCGATCGTGCCGTAATAATTGAAGCCGTAGGACTGCTGGGCATAGCCGCCGATCATGTGGGTCGGCTTCACCACCGCACGCGTTACCGAATTGTGAATGCCGCCGCGGTGACCGGTCTGTTCGGAACCGGGCACATTCACAATCTTTTCCTGCGCGTGATACATCATGCACATGCCCTGCTTGACCCGTTGCGAGACCACCGCGCGCGCCACCAGCGCGCCGTTGGTGTTGAACGCCTCGATCCAGTCATTGTCGACGATGCCGGCCTTCTTGGCGTCGGTCTCGCTGATCCACACGCAAGGCCCGCCGCGCGACAGGGTAAGCATCAGCAGGTTGTCGGTATAGGTGGAGTGGATGCCCCACTTCTGATGCGGCGTGATGAAGTTGAGCACGACCGCGTCATTGCCGTTCGGCTTGCGGTCGATCACCGGGTTGACCGACTTGGTGTCGATCGGCGGGCGATAGACGCAGAAGCCTTCGCCGAAGGCGCGCATCCACAGATGATCCTGATAGAGCTGCTGACGGCCGGTCAGGGTGCGCCACGGGATCAGCTCATGCACGTTGGTGTAGCCGGCGTTGTAACAGACCTTCTCCGACTCCAGGCCGGACCAGATTGGCGACGAAATGATCTTGCGCGGCTGCGCCACGACATCACGGAAGCGGATCTTCTCGTCTTCCTTAGGGATCGCGAGGTGCTTGTGATCGAGGCCGGTGAAGCCGCCGAGCGAAGCCCAGGCCTTGACCGCGACCTCGCCATTGGTTTCCGGCGCCAGGCTGAGAATGACCTCGCAGGCGTCGATATCGCTATCGATGCGGGCAAAGCCCTTGGTCGCCCCCTCCTCCAGCACCACGCCGTTAAGGCTCTTGAGGAAGTCGACCTCATGTTCGGTGTTCCAGGCCATGCCCTTGCCGCCATTGCCGAGCTTGGCCATCAGCGGTCCGAGCGACGTGAAACGCTTGTAGAGGCCGGGATAGTCGCGATCGACCACCGTGACCGCCGGCATGGTCTTGCCGGGGATCGGATCGATCTCGCCCTTCTTCCAGTCCTTGACGTCGAAGGGCTGCGCAATTTCGCCGGGGGAGTCGTGCATGATCGGCGTCAGCACGACGTCCTTTTCGACGCCGAGCACTTCCGGCGCGACCGCCGAGAATGCCTTGGCGATGCCCTTGTAGATATCCCAGTCGCTGCGCGCTTCCCACACCGGGTCCACCGCCGCGGTCAGTGGATGGATAAACGGATGCATGTCAGAGGTATTGAGATCGTTCTTCTCGTACCAGCTCGCGGTCGGCAGAACGATGTCCGAATACATGCAGGTGGTCGACATGCGGAAGTCGAGCGTGACCAAGAGGTCGAGCTTTCCTTCTGGCGCCTTGTCGTGCCAGACGACGTCGGACGGCTTCTTCTTGCCGTCCTGGCCAAGATCCTTGCCCATCACGCCATGCTGGGTGCCGAGCAGATGCTTGAGGAAATATTCGTGGCCCTTGCCGGAGGCGCCCAGGAGGTTCGAGCGCCAGATGAACATGTTGCGCGGCCAGTTGGCCGGATTGTCGGGATCGTCGCAGGACAGCTTGAGCTTGCCGGACTTGAGATTCGCTGCGACGTAATCCTTGGCTTCCATGCCGGCGGCGGCGGCCTGTTTTGAGACCTCCAACGGATTGGTCTGCAATTGCGGCGCTGACGGCAGCCAGCCCATGCGCTCGGCCCGCACGTTGTAATCGATCAGCGCACCATCCCACGGACCGGCCGGCGCGGTCGGCGACAGAATTTCCGAAACGTTGAGCGTCTCGTAACGCCACTGATCGGTATGCGCATAGAACGCCGACGTCGAATTCATCTGGCGCGGCGGGCGGCCCCAATCGAGACCGAAGGCGAGCGGCAGCCAGCCTGATTGCGGGCGCAGCTTTTCCTGGCCGACATAGTGTGACCAGCCGCCGCCCGACTGGCCAACGCAGCCGCACATCACCAGCATGTTGATGACGCCGCGGTAGTTCATGTCGGCGTGGTACCAATGGTTCATCGCCGCGCCGATGATGACCATTGAGCGCCCTTTGGTCTTCTCGGCGTTCAGTGCGAATTCGCGCGCCGTGGTGATGATCTGATCGCGCGGCACGCCGGTGATCTTTTCCGCCCAGGCCGGCGTATAAGGCTGCATGTCGTCGTAGTTCTTGGCGAGATGCTCGCCGCCGAGGCCGCAGTCGACGCCGTAATTGGCGACGAACAGGTCATAGACCGAGGCGACAATCGTCTCGCCTTCGACCAGTTGCAGCGTCTTGGTCGGCACATTGCGCACCAGCACGCTCGGGTGATCGGTGCCCTGGAAGTGGTCGTGCTCGCGATTGCCGAAATAGGGGAAGCCGACGGCGGCGACGCCGTCCTTCACGTCCTTCAGCGACAGGCGGAGCTTGGTGTCCTTGCCGTCGGACGCCTGCTCCTGCAGGTTCCACTTGCCCTTCTCACCCCAGCGGAAGCCGACCGAGCCTTTCGGCACGACGACGGCGCCGGTGGTCTCGTCATAGGCAACCGTCTTCCATTCCGGATTGTTGTCTTCGCCACAGCCCTTGATGAAGTCAGAGGCGCGCAGGAAGCGCTCCGGCACATAGTGGCCGCCCTGCTTCACCAGCCGCACCAGCATCGGCATGTCGGTGTACTGCCGGGCGTAATCCTGGAAATATTTCGCCTGCCGGTCGATATGGAATTCGCGCAGGATAACGTGGCCCATGGCCATGCCGAGCGCCGCGTCGGTGCCCTGTTTCGGTGACATCCACAGATCGGCGAATTTCGACGCTTCTGAATAGTCCGGGCAGATGACGACGCTCTTGGCGCCGCGATAGCGGGCTTCGGTGTAGAAGTGCGCATCGGGCGTGCGCGTCTGCGGCACATTCGAGCCCCACAGGATCAGGAATCCAGAATTGTACCAGTCGGCCGACTCCGGCACGTCGGTCTGCTCGCCCCAGGTCTGCGGCGACGCCGGCGGTAGATCGCAATACCAATCGTAGAACGACATGCAGACGCCGCCGAGCAGCGACAGATAGCGGGAACCGGCGGCGTAGCTGACCATCGACATCGCCGGGATCGGCGAGAAGCCGAAGATGCGGTCCGGGCCGTAAGTCTTGGCGGTATAGGCATTTGCCGCAGCGATTAGCTCATTGACCTCGTCCCAGGTCGAGCGGACGAAACCGCCGAGGCCGCGCTTCTCGACGTAAGCGGCGCGCTTGGCCGGATTTTCGACGATCGACTTCCAAGCCGCGACCGGCGTCATCAGCACGCGCGCTTCGCGCCACAGCTTGAGCAGCCGCGACCGCACCAGCGGATACTTCACGCGATTGCCGGAATAGAGATACCAGCTATAGCTCGCGCCGCGCGCACAGCCGCGCGGCTCATGGTTCGGCAGATCGGGCCGCGTGCGCGGATAATCGGTCTGCTGCGTTTCCCAGGTGACGATGCCGCCCTTGACGTAGATTTTCCAAGAACACGACCCGGTGCAGTTCACGCCGTGCGTCGAGCGTACGATCTTGTCGTGCTGCCAGCGCTTGCGGTAGCCGTCCTCCCAGCGCCGGTCCTCGCTGGTGGTTATGCCATGACCGTCCGAGAACGTGTCGTTGCCGCGGCTGAAGAACGTCAAGCGGTCGAGAAAGTGACTCATGTTATTCTTCCCTTATTCGGCCGGTTGCATGGCGGTAGGCGGCAGCGAACCGCCACGCTCGATGTCGCGCAGCAAGCCGCCGCGCCGGGTGTAGAACCACCAGGTGATGGCGACGCAGGTGACGTAGAAACCCATGAAGCCCCACAACGCCATCTCCGGTCCGCCAGTCAGCGAGATCGAGGTGCCGTAGCTTTTCGGGATGAAGAAGGCTCCGTAGGCCGCGACCGCGGAGGTGAAGCCGATGATCGCCGCCGATTCCATTTCGGCTTGCTTCTGGCGGACGTCGATGCTCATGCCCGGCTCTAGCCGGATGAGTTCGGCGCGCATGATCGCCGGGATCATCTGGAAGGTCGATGCATTGCCGACGCCGGCGGCGAAGAACAACAGCATGAACATCGCAAAGAAGCCCCAGAACGCGTGCGGCTGATCCTTGATGCCGAGGAAGTACAGCACGCCGCCGACCGCTACGATCATCAGGGTGAAGACCCAGAAGGTGACGCGGCCGCCGCCGTAGCGATCCGACAGCCAGCCGGTCGCCGAGCGCGACAGCGCGCCGACCAGCGGTCCGAGGAAGATGAACTTCAGCGAGTCGACCTGCGGGAACATGGTCTTGGCCAAGAGCGGGAAACCCGCCGAATAGCCGATGAAAGAGCCGAAGGTGCCGGTATAGAGCCAGCACATCAGCCAGTTATGCTTGCGCTTGAAGATCACCGCCTGATCGGCGAACGACGCCTTCATATCGGCGATGTCGTTCATGCCGAACCAGGCCGCGGTGGCCGAGATGGCGATGAACGGCACCCAGATGAAGCCGGCGTTCTGCAGCCAGAGCTTGGTGGCGCCGGTGGCAACCTGCGGCTCGCCGCCGAGCCAGCCGAACACGCCGGTGGTGATGACCAGCGGGATGACGAATTGCACGACGCTGACGCCGAGATTGCCGAGACCGGCATTGAGCGCCAGCGCGTTGCCCTTCTCCGCCTTGCGGAAGAAGAAGCTGATATTCGCCATCGACGAGGCGAAGTTGCCACCGCCGAAACCGCATAGCAGCGAAAGCGCCAGGAAGAAGATGTAAGGCGTGTCCGGGCTCTGCACCACGAGCCCGATGCCGACCGCCGGGATCATCAGCGACCAGGTCGAGATCGACGTCCACAGCCGGCCGCCGAAGATCGGCGGCATGAAGGAATAGAAAATGCGCAAGGTAGCACCGGACAGACCCGGCATGGCGGCGAGCCAGAACAATTGGTCGGTCGAGAACTTAAATCCGACCGCCGGCAGCTTGGCGACGACCACCGACCACACCATCCAGACCGCGAAGGCAAGCAGCAAACAAGGGATCGAGATCCACAGATTGCGGCGCGCGATGGCACTCCCCTTCTCCTTCCAGAAAGCCGGATCCTCCGGCTTCCATTCCTCCAGGGTGTGACCTGACAGCGCACCGACGTGCTTCTCCTCGTGGATTGGCTGCATTTCTGGGAACTGCGGCAGCTTACGCAATGTCGGCTCGAAGGCTTCGCGCTCCATGCGGCGGATGGCGATGTGCATCCAGGCCAACGAGACGGCGGCGACCAGGAACAGCAGCATGAAGCAGCTGGTCCAGATGCCGGTAAGATCGTTGAGTACGCCGAAGGTGATCGGCAGCACGAAGCCACCGAGACCGCCGATCATGCCGACCAGGCCGCCAACCGCGCCGACGTTCTTCGGGTAATAGACCGGGATGTGCTTGTAGACGGCCGCCTTGCCGAGACTCATGAAGAATCCGAGCACGAACATCAACGCTGTGAAGGTGACGACGCCGGTCGCCATATGGAAGGTGATCGGCCCCTTGATGCCCTCGACCGTGTAGGTGGTCGGCGGATAGGCCAGGATGAAGGTGATCAGCACCGAGACGCCGAACATCCAGTACATGATGCGGCGGGCGCCATATTTGTCCGACAAATGACCGCCATAGGCGCGGAACAGGCTGCCCGGGATCGAATAGGCCGCGCCGATCATGCCGGCAGTCGTGATGTCGAGCCCATAGACGCCGATCAAATAGCGCGGCAGCCATAATGACAGCGCAACGAAAGCGCCGAAAGCGAAGAAGTAATACAGCGAGAAGCGCCAGACCTGGACATTCTTGAGCGATTCAAGCTCAAGCCAGCCGCTGAGCGGACGGGCCCCTTTGGCGCGGCGCGCCATCTCGACAGGGTCTTCCTTCGTGGTGAACCAGAAGACGAGCCCCATCAGCGCGATGCCGATCGCCCAGACCTGCGCGGTAGCCTGCCAACCATAAGCCACCATGACGAAGGGCGCGCAGAACTTGGTCACCGCCGCGCCGACATTGCCGGCGCCGAAAATGCCCAGCGCGGTGCCCTGCTTTTCCGGCGGATACCAACGCGAGACGTAGGCGATGCCGACTGCGAAAGAGCCGCCGGCGATGCCGACGCCGAGCGCGGCGATCAGGAACTGGGTGTAGGTGTGCGCATAGGTCAAAAGGAAGGTCGCAAGCGCCGCCGCCAGCATAACCACCGTGTAGACGCGGCGGCCGCCATATTGGTCGGTCCAGATACCAAGGAAGATCCGGACCAGCGAACCGGTGAGGATGGGGGTGCCGACCAGCAGCCCAAACTGCGTTTCGTTCAGGCCCAGATCTTTTTTGATCTGGATGCCGATGATCGCGAAGAGGGTCCACACCGCGAAGCAGACGGTGAAGGCAATGGTTGACATCCAAAGCGCGCGGCCTTGGCCCTCGACGCTAGCTACCGGTTGGTCATGCATAGATCAGCCCCCCTTTTTCGTCCGATGACGACGCTGCAGGGACCAAAGCGCGGCGGCGGTATCTAAGCTTTGAGGTTGATCAATTTTCTGCTGCTATACTGCCATTTTATTGATTATGCAAAAATGCATAAGTATTGATAAATAATAATGCAAGTATTGCTTTTTGCATTACTATGGCTTGATAATTATCAATTCAATTACCCACGCATTCAGTCTAAGCTATAGGTATTCTGCCCTTATTGGAGTTAAGCGATGCGCCAGGCCGAACATCACCTCGTCCGCTCACTACCGCTGTTCCTAAGCGTCAGCGAAAAGCATTTCGACGAATTGATGAACACGGCGCTCCTGCAACGGTTCCCGCAGGGCGTTACGCTGATCCGCGAGGGCGACTTGCCCGACTTCCTGCATATCGTGGTCGAAGGCACGGTCGAGTTGTTCGCAAACCACGACGGACACGAGACCGTCCTCGACATTCTGCAGCCCGTGACGACCTTCATCCTGGCCGCGGTCATCCGCGACGAAGTTTATCTCAAATCCGCCCGCAGCCTGACGCCGGCGCAGATTCTCATGATCCCGGCACAAGCGGTGCGCGACGTGTTCGACCGCGATGCCGCATTCGCCCGCGCTCTGGTGAACGAACTTGCCGCCCGTTATCGCTGTCTCGTGCGCTCGCTCAAGAACGAGAAGTTGCGCAACAGTACCGAACGGCTGGCAAACTGGATCTTGCAGGAGGACGCGCACCAGGGAAGAAAAGGACGGATTGCGCTCGACATCGACAAGCGCACACTAGCCTCAAGGCTTGGCATGACGCCGGAAAATTTTTCGCGCAACTTGGCGCAGCTATCGAAGCACGGTGTTATTACTTCTGGACCGCAATTCATCATCGAGGATTTCGCCGCACTACAGCAATTTGCCAAACCCAACAACCTAATCGATCAATAAGCTTTCAGGCGCACATTTTAAATTAATCGCAAGTACGGCAGGACGGAGCTGCCTACACCCGCTGTCGAAAATGGTTCGGCATCCGATGCCGCCACGACAACGCCTTCACCAAATTTATCGCGGATCGGTCCGATGCACTCTGGATTTGGGGGTGGCCTATTGTTCGCGCTCGTCATTTCAGGTCGCCGGCAAGAGTACGCCGAGCGGTACAACATCGGCTTCACGCCGCCAAGCTAAGTACATAGAAAATCATTGATATTCCTGTTCAGCCTACCCTGTCCATCATCGGGGCGACAGAGAATTGTCTATTAATCTCAAGCATTTAGTGTATTTGCATTCCAAGTCGTGCGTTGGAAGTCCAGACACGATGCAATCGCAAGGACGACTTTAAGGCCTATACGGCTCCGCACGGCATCAAACAAGGCGGAGGTTACCGGGGTTTAGACGCGGTGCTCAGTGCCGGGCTCGTGCGCAACGGCTGCGGTACGACCACAGTACGACAAGATGGCGAGTGCACCCATTTACATTTGGAAACCCGGCGCCGGCGACCGGGTCGGTGCCAAAATCAAAAAACGCAATATTCGCTATGTCCGCTCTGTGCCATCAGCAGAAATTCCACGGATCAACTCGCCATGGCGCGGGTCAGGCGCGACAGATGATTAATTGTGAGGCGGGATTACCGACCGGAATCCGGCCCATACCGACGCAGCAGGTGCACGCTTATTGATCAACCCCAAATCGCGTCAGCCGCCTCGACCACAAGCGCAAGCTTTGCCCGCTCGTCCGCTTCGGTGAGAGGATTACCCGCGACAGTACTGGCGAAGCCGCATTGCGGGCTGATCGCCAACCGATCGAGGTCGATATAGTGCGTCGCTTCCTCAGTCCGGCGCTTCAATAGATCGAGGCTCTCCAGCACCGGCGTTTTCGAGCTGACAAGACCGAGGACGACGCCGCGATCCTTCGGCACAAAGCGCAGTGGCGCGAAGTCGCCGGCGCGGGCGGTATCGTACTCAAGCAGGAAGTGATTGACCTTGGTGTTGGCGAAAAACCGCTCGGCGACCGATTCATAGCCGCCAGCCCCAAGGTAATGCCCTTTGAAATTGCCGCGGCACATGTGGACGCCGAAGATCACGTCTGCCGGCGCGCCGGCAACGGCTTCGTTGATACTGTCAATATAGAGGTCGACCAGTTTATCGGGATCGCTGCCCGAGGCGGCGATTTGCTGTCGGATTCCAGGGTCACACAGCAGAGCGACAGCGACTTCGTCGAGTTGGATATAGCGGCAGCCCGCCTTCGCAAGTTCGTCGATCTCCTGTTTGAAGACATTGGCGAGGTCGGCAAAAAACTCTTTAACGTCTGGATAGACGGCGGTGTCGGCATAGTCGTTGCAGCGGTAGAAATGCATGGTCGACGGCGCCGGCAGCGTGATCTTGCCGGTTAATTTGGTGACACTGTGCAGGAATTGATATTCGTCGAGCGCCAGCGGCTGCTTGCGCTTGATCGCGGCGTTCGCATAAGGCGCGGTAAATTCGACTTCGTGGCCCTGATCGTTGCGAAATTTGAATGAGGCGGTCTTTATCTCAAACCCCTCGACCCGCTCGACGAAGCGACCCCAGTACGAGCCGCGGCGGAATTCTCCGTCGGTGACCACTTGCAAGCCAACTTCGGCTTGCAGGGCGACCACATCACGGATGCATTGATCCTGCAGTTTGTCGAATTCGGCGTCGCCGATTTCCTTGGTGGCGTGGCGGCGAAACGCCTGACGCAAAGCCGGCGGGCGCAACAGGCTGCCAACATGATCGGCGCGGAATGGGGGGCGGCCTTTCGTCGACGTAGCCATGGCGAATTCTCCCTCGGGCGACTTATTCTATAGGTCGATAGATAGAATTTAGATTGGTATCGTGGCAGAACACAATGGCCAAAAGAACGGCCGGAAGCTTTTTAGCCGGCTTCCCGGTAATTTGCTGCAGGAGCGAAGTGATCGGCATGACAGTCGCCACTCTCCCAACTTCCCGCCGCAGCGCCAGCCCGCGCCGCCGCGCACCCCAGATTATTGAAGCCACGGCCATGGTCTTTGCCGAACGCGGTTTCCATGGCGCGACGACCCAGGACATCGCCGACGTGCTCGGCATCCGCCAGGCAAGTCTGTACTATTATTTCTCCTCCAAGGAAGCAGCGCTGGAATTGGTTTGCCTGCGCGGCGTGGAAGGCTTCTTCGAGACAGGCAAGGCGATTGCCGCGCGGCCCGAGTCCGCTCAAAAAAGACTGTCATTGTTGATCAGTTCGCATCTTTCGCCGATGCTGGATCGGGGTAATTTCGTCAAGGTCTTCCTCAACGAACGCCAGCATCTGCCGGCCGAAAGCCGGCGGCGGATCGGTCGCTGGTCACGCGGGCTGGAGCGCATTTTCGAACAGGTCATCGAGGAAGGAGTTGCCGCCGGTGAATTCCGGGCCGGCCTTGACGCACGGTTGGTCACACTCGCCGTCCTCGGCATGTGCAATGCAGCATCGAGCTGGTACTTGAAGGAAAACAAGGGCGTGCCAGCCATCGCTGCGGAATTTTCGAACCTCGTTATCGATGGCCTGGCCATACGGCCCGCCAAGCGACGACCCAGCCGCCGCTGAGCGCACCGGCCGGTCGATTGGCTATGGAATTTAAAATTCGATTGAGCTATAGAATTAGATCAGAGGAAACACGCGAGAAGAGCGCCGTATGACCGCGTCCGCCACGGTCTATCGAGAACGCTTGCGCCGCACCACCGCTCCGCATTTGTTGTGTGAGCGTGCGCGCGTGACGCCGGATTCCGTTGCCTTCCGTTCAAAGCATTTCGGTATCTATCGCGAACGGCGCTGGCGCGACTATGCCGCGCTGGTGACGCACGCCGCGCGCGCCCTGCAATCGCTCGGCATCGGGCGCGGCGAACGAGTCGCCATCATGGGCGATGTTTGCGAAGAATGGATGATTTGCGATCTTGCCGCCCAATCGCTCGGCGCCATCGTCTACGGCATCTATCCGACCGCGTCGGCGGCTGAGGTCGAGTATCAGATGCGCGATGGCGGCGCCTGCGTGTTCATTGCCGAAGACCAGGAATATGTCGATCGCATCTTGCCTTTCGCCGATCAGTTGCCGGATCTGCGCACGATCGTGGTGCTCGACGATTCGGCCATGTTTGGATACGAACACCCGAAATTGCGCCGGTTTGGTGAACTTCTCGACGCCGTGGCAAAAGCCGATCTCGGCTGGCTCGAAGCGCAGGTTGCATTGGTTTCAGCCGATGATCCCGCTTTCATCGTCTACACCTCCGGCACCACCGGCCACCCGAAAGGCGCGCTGGTCAGCCACGGCAAACATCTCGCCGCGACCGACACCGTGGTTTCGCACTATCCGACCCTTCGCGAGAAGCCGCACCGGACCGTGGTGTTCCTGCCAATGTGCCACGTGCTCGGCCGCGACGTCGCCATCACGCTGCCGCTGATTTCGCAGCTTGTGCCGCATTTCGGCGAGGACCCCGAGGATTTTGCCGTCACCTTGTTCGAAGTGGCGCCGACCGTGCTGTTCATGGTGCCGCGCTATCTGCAAAAATTTGCCTCACACGTACTGGTCGGCATTCTCAATTCGAGCCGGATCAAGCGCGCCGCCCATGACTCCGCCATGCGCTTTGCCCGCCCCTATGCCACCCGACGCTGGAATGGCGGCTCCAATATCGTGCAGGACGCGATCTATCGGCTTGTTCGATTGGCGGTGTTCAAGCCGATCCTCAACAAGCTCGGCTTCGACCGGCTGGAACTGGTGGTGAGCGGCGGCGCTTCGCTGCCGGCCGAAACCATGGCGCTTTGGCATGTCTACGGCGTCAATGTCGTCGAGATGTACGGCCAGACCGAGGAAGCTGGCGGCATCATCGCCGGTCAGCGCGGTCCCTTCCCGCGGCCCGGCAATGTCGGCACGGCGATCGATGGCATCGACGTCCGGCTCGCCGAAGACGGTGAGGTACTGGTGCGCAGTCCCGACCTGTTCGACGGCTATTGGCGCAACGACGAGGCGACGCGGGAGGTCAAGGGCGCCGACGGCTGGCTGCGCACCGGCGATGTCGGCGAATGGCGCGGCGGCGCCTTGCGGCTGATCGATCGCGCGCGCGATTTCATGGTCACCGCCGGCGGCAAGACCATTTCGCCCTCCTTCATCGAGAATACCCTGCGCGCCAGCCCCTATGTGGCGGAAGCAGTGGTCTTCGGACACGGCCGAAAATATCTTACTGCGATTATCGAGATCGACTTCGACACCGTCGCCGACTGGGCGCGCGCCAACGACGTCGCCTATACGGGCTTCACCAGCCTGACGGCGCACCCGCGTATCGCGCGGCTGATCGAGATCGAAATCGACAAGGCCAATGCATCGCTGGCGCGGGTCGAGCAGATCAAATCTTTCCGCATTCTGCCCAAGGCGCTCGATCCGGAAGAAGAAGGCGAGCCGGTGACCCCGACCCGCAAGGTCAAGCGCAAGCTGATGTACGAGCGCTTCAAGGTGCTGATCGAGGGAATGTATGACGACAGCGACGAACGCCTGATCGCCGCCGGCGTCGGCGGCGTTCTGGCGGGATAATGCGGCAATGAAAAAGCTCAACAAGACGAAAACGGGAGGAATGAAAATGCTCAAGAGGACCCTGCTCGGCGCAATAGCGATTTGCGCCTTGACGATTCCGGCGTCCGCTCAGGATGCCTATGTAGTCGGCCTGACCGGTGCGCTCACCGGCCCGCCCTCCAGCACCTATGCGCCCGCGGTCGATGCCCTCGGCCTCTACATCGACCGCGTCAACGCGGCCGGCGGCGTCAACGGCAAGAAGATCCAGCTCATTCTCGAAGACGACGGCGCGCAGCCGTCAAAGGCGGCGGCCAACACCAAGAAGCTGATCACGCAGGACAAGGCGGTGCTGATCCTCAACGCCAGCCTGTCCTCGACCTACGCACCGGTCATCGCGGAGACCCAGGCCGCCGGTGTGCCGTTGCTGTTTGCAAGCTCGGTCTGCCCGAAGAGCGTCTATCCGCCGGCCGAACCGTTGCAGTTCTGCACCACCGGCTTTGCCGCGAACTACGACAGTCAGGCGACGCTCGACTTCATCAAGGCGCGCGCGAAAGGCCCGGTGAAGATCGGCTTCTCGGCGATGGCTATCCCGTTGTCGCGGGGCGAGATCGACTATGCCGAAAATCTGTCGAAAGAGATGGGCATGACCCCGGTCGACAAGGAAGTGATCCCGCCGCCGACGGCTGACTACACATCGTTCGCCACCAAGCTCAAGGACGCGGGCCCTAATTGGGTCTATTCGTGGGCACCGTGGGTGACGCAGGTGCGCACGCTGGAAGCCCTGCGCAAACTCGGCTGGCAGGACGATTACGTCGCTTGGGGCCATCTCGAAGCGGAAAGCGAATTGTCGCGGCTCAAGGACGGCAAATTCTTTGTCGTCAACTCGAACGCGCTTTTCCAGGAAGCCTTGCCGATCCACAAGGAAATCGAAGAAGCCGCCAAAAAGGCCGGCTCGAAATATCCAGCCGCCACCATGGCCGAAGGCTGGATCGCCGGCATGGCGATCGAAGCCGCGCTCAAAGGCGCGGGTTGGCCGGCGGATCCGGCCAAGCTGAAGGCTTCGATGGAGAACCTCAAGGTTGACACCAAGGGTCTGCGCGGCGGGCCGATCGAATGGACCAAGGACAACCACTTCCGCACCAAGCTTTACTACCGGGTTTACACCTGGTCGGGCGACAAGATTTCCCGGGTTCAGGATTGGAAGTCATACGACGTGAAGTGAAGAACGCCGCAGCGCATCACTAACTTTCCCTCCCCCTAAAGGGGGAGGGTTCAATCCGCCGCCGCTTCAAATTTATCCGATTTTTAGCGCCATTCGGAAGCCCTCTCTTTGCAACTCCTCATCAACATCGTCGTCCTCGCCTCGATCTACGCCCTGATCGCCTGCGGTTACGTCTTGATCTATCGCGTCAGCCGCGTGCTCAATCTCGCGCACGGCGAACTGATGATGTTCGGCGCCTATCTGGTGCTGGCCTGCTCCTCTTTGTTTGCCGGCCATCCCGTCATGGCGCTCTGCGCTGCCGTGATCTTGAGCCTCGTTACCGGCGCGCTGGTCTATATCTTTCTGATGCGCAAGATGACTGGCGAGATGGTGCTGGCCGCCATTCTCACCACGGTCGCGCTCGGCATTCTGGTCCGCGGCGTTGTCGTCCTGGTCTGGTCGTCGCAGCAGCAGTACCCGGCGCAGGCACTGGGTATCTCCAACCCGACCTTCACCCTGCCCGGCGACGGGCACATCTCCCTGTGGTCGCTGGTGCTGGTGCTCACCAACCTTGCCGCTTACGGCGCGCTGTTCGGCTTCCTGCGCTTCGGCCGTTGGGGCATGCGCATGCGCGCCGCCGGGCAAAATCCGCTGCTCGCCGCGCAGCGCGGCATTAATCTCCATGGCGTCTATGCCTTGGCCTGGAGCCTGTCGACGCTGACGGGCGCGCTTGCCGGTATTTTGATGGCGCTGGATTCCGGCGTGACCGGCAGCATGCCGGTGATCGCGCTCAAAGCCTTCCCGGCTGCGTTGGTTGGCGGGCTCGACAGCCTGGGCGGCGCATTGATCGGCGCGCTGATCGTCGCCGGCGCCGAGGTGCTGCTTATCTATTACGTCGACCCGCTCTTGTCGGACGTGGTGCCCTTCCTGGTGCTGGTCGCCATGCTGTTCGTGCGGCCCTGGGGCCTGTTCGGTACGCGCGAGGAACTTGACCGTGTTTAGGCCGACACCGCGCGCCAGCGGCTATTTCCGTACCGATTATGCGCAGGACCTTGCGCTGCTGCAGACGCGCGCCGAGCGCATCGGCCTTGCCGCATTGGTCGCCATACTGGTGACATTGCCTTTCGTCGCAACGCCCTTCTTGCTCGATCTCGCCTGCCAGGTATTTCTGGCCTCGATCGGCGCGTTGTCGCTGATGCTGCTCACTGGATATGCCGGCCAGATCTCGCTCGGGCACGCCGGACTGATCGCCGCCGGCGCCTTCACAACAGGCATCCTGACGCGCGAAATTCATGCACCCTTCTGGGTCACCTTGCCAGCTTCGGCTCTGACCGGCGTTGTCCTGGGCCTCGTCTTTGGCCTGCCGTCGCTACGTCTGCGCGGGCTCTATCTCGCCGTCAGCACGCTGGCACTGCATTTCATCGTCATCTATCTCGGTGGCGAATACGAAACCAAGCGCGGCTTCTCGACCGGCATCCTGATCGAGAAGCCCAGCCTCGGCGGCTTCAAGCTGACCGACGGCCGCGCCTGGTACTTCGTTCTGCTGATATTTGCGGCTGCGACGTTGCTGATCTGCATCAATCTGCTGCGCAGCCGCAGCGGACGCGCCTGGCGCGCCATCCATGCGCGCGAAACGGTCGCCGAAGCCCTTGGCATCAGCATCTCCGGCTACAAGCTACTCGCCTTCGTGATCTCGTCGGCGATGACATCCGTCGCAGGGTGCCTGTTCGCCTACTACCGTGGTTTCGTCTCGATCGAAGCCTTCGACCTGTTCCTGTCGATCCAGTACGTCGCCATGATCATCATCGGCGGCATGGGGTCTCTCCTGGGAGCCTTGCTCGGCGCCGCCTTCGTAACCGTTTTTCCCTATGCAATTGAGGCCCTCCTCAAGCTGCTGCCAAATGTGCAAAAGCTCGCCGGGGATATTTTCGCCGTCAACTACGCCTCATTCGGCGTAGTGATGATCCTGTTCCTTATCCTGGAGCCACTGGGCCTGGTCGGCATCTGGCGGCGGCTGCAGAATTACTTTCTGCTGTGGCCATTCAAATACAAGCCGCTGGCGGGCACGCGCAAATGAACGCTCCCCTGCTCCAGGTCGAACAGATCGAAGTGGTCTACAAGCGCGTCATCACGGCCGTGCAGGGCGTGACTTTGGCCGTGCCGCAAGGACAGATCGTGGCGCTGCTCGGCACCAACGGCGCCGGCAAGTCGACGACGCTGCGGGCGATTTCCGGCTTCCTCGGACTCGACGACGCCGTCGTAACCGAAGGTAGCATAACGTTTGATGGTGCGGCGTTGCAGAACCGCCCGCCGCATGAAATTGCCGGGCGCGGTGTTGTGCTGGTGCCCGAGCGCGAAAAGGTGTTCCCCAACCTCACCGTGGCCGAAAACCTCGCCGCCCCGGTTGCCCGCGGCACGAAGGCGCGCGATCGGCGACCGCACGAAGAGCACATCTATCATTTCTTTCCCCGCCTCGCCGAACTGCGCGACCGTACCGGCGGGCTGCTCTCCGGCGGCGAACGCCAGATGCTCGCGATCGCCAGCGCCTTGATGTGCCGTCCGAAGCTGCTGCTGATCGACGAACTGTCGCTTGGCCTTGCGCCGGTCGTGGTCGGCGACCTCGTCCGCAGGCTTTGCGCGATCCGCGACGAACTCGGTATCGCCATCTTGCTGGTCGAGCAGAGTGCCGCCGTGGCGCTGGAAATCGCCGACTATGCCTATGTGATGGAAAACGGCCGCATCGTGCTCGATGGCGACCGCCAGCGCCTCAAAGGCCACAAGGACGTGCAGGAGTTTTACCTCGGCAAAGGAAGTGCCGAAGACGGCGCGCGCCGCTCCTACCGCGACATCAAGCAATATCGCCGATCGCGGAGGTGGTATGGCTGAACTCGCGATCGAAAATCTGAGCCTGCGCTTCGGCGGTCTCACCGTGCTGGACAACGTGTCGTTTACGGTGGAGCCCGGCGAGTTGATGGCGCTGATAGGACCAAACGGTGCCGGCAAGACCAGCGCGCTTAATTGCATCAGCGGCATCTATCGTGGCAGTGGCGCAATCCGCTTGCGCGGCAAAGATATTGCGGGCCTTGCTCCGCACGATATCGCTCGCCTTGGAGTCGCCCGCACCTTTCAGCACGGGGAACTGTTCCCGCAGATGAGCGTGCTGGAAAACCTCCTCACCGGCCGCCATGCCCGCATCGGCACAAATCCGCTGGCGGAGATGCTGTTCCTGCCGAGCGTGCGGCGCGCCGAAGTTGCCCACCGCGGGGAGATCGAGCGCATCATTGATCTGGTCGAACTGGAGCGCTTTCGTCACGCGCAAGTCGGCGCCTTGCCGTTCGGCGTGCAGAAAATCGTCGGCTTCGCCCGCGCGCTGGCTCTCGAGCCCACCGTGATGTTGCTGGACGAGCCTTCCGCCGGACTCAACCGCGAGGAACGCGAAGACCTCGCTCGCTTTATTCTCCGCATCAAGCAAGAACTGAAGATGACTATCGTCTGGATCGAACACGATATGCAGATGATCGCAGACCTCGCCGACCGTATTCATGTGCTCGATTACGGGCGCACTATCGCAGACGGCAAGCCTGACGCTGTCCTTTCCGATCCGAACGTTCTGGTCGCATATTTGGGAACGGAGACCGTTCAGAGCACAATCGTACAGGCTACTCCCCTTCCGTAGTGAAAATTACGCCGAGCGGCACGACATCGAATTCGTGCACCCACGTTAAGCAATTATATAATAATAGAAATTTCCGTTCAACCCACCCTCTCCATCATCGGGGCGACTGAGAATTGTCGTGCGAGTATTGCCATTACATGCCTGTCGCCTGCCAATAGCAGCCACCAGACCGAACGCCTATAACCCCTTCACCAGGCCGGCATCGATGAGCAGCCGGTTGAACCGACGCGCCTCCGCGCCGCCCGCGCAGCGATAGAATTGACCGCGGCAGCGCTGCAGAATTCGTTTCTGTTCGGAAAAGCTTGGGTCAAGCGGGACCCCCGCCGCGTCCTGGACAATTAGCGGCAGGTACGGCGCCTCAAGCGTATCGAGCGCGGAGGTCAAATCGACCGGCGTGAAATTTACGGCGTCGATCGCATAATAAGTCGTGAAGTAGCGCGGGTCCTGCGCTTTGAGACGGCGCGCAAGCTCCATTTCGCTTATGGTCGAATCCATGATGCGCAGTCCGAAGTGCGGCAGATGATCGCCGTACCGCACGATCAAAAATGACTCGCCTGGATTCTCGCGCGTCAGCCGCTCCAGAAACGCGCTATAGTCGTGCGCCGTCATCCCCTGACGGCGGATATATTCTTCAGATTCCGGCGCATTGCCGAGGTCCCGCCAATCCGGGGTCAATTCGGGACGCAGCCGCGTGTCCCACGGAAAATGATTGGCAACGGTGTAAACGTACAGAAAGAGCGGGCCGTTCGCGCGCTCGCGGCCGACGATGTCGGCGGCCTGGTTGAAATAAAAGCTGTCCGCTTCAAAATTGCGCGTGCCGAGGTCGCTCATGTCCAGATAGCGATCGACCCCCGCCGTCTTCTGGAAGGCTCGCGAACCGAGAAATGCGCCATAGAACGGATAAAGCGTGAAGGTCTTGTAGCCGCAACGGCTCAATGACAACGGCAAGCCTCGGCCGACGCGACCGGCGGCGATCCGCGTCACCGAGGTGGCGAAGCGGCCATAGGAACGGGACGCCAAACCGGTAAGCACGTTGTATTCGGTAAACCAGCTTGGGCCACCGGCACCTTCAACGACAAGCTTGCGCGCTTTGCCATCCAGTGACTGAAAATGACGATGATAGCCGGCCGGCACTTTCATGCCGGCGACCGCGGTGATGTCAAAGTTCGATTCATCGTGCAGCAGAATGATGTGCGGCAGCTTGGCCGCAGGATTGCAGGCCGCGGACGGCATCGCCTTCAGGCTTTCGCTCGCAACGGCGTCGGATTCAAAATACCCGTGCGTAATGAGCTCGTGCAAGGACTCGACGCCAGTGCGCGCGATTTTTGAAATATATCGTTCGCCGTTGAAGTCCTCGGTGAGACCGGTCGGAAAGGTTAGCGACAGGAGAACGAGCCCGCTCATGCCCGCCGAACCACCAACAATGCAATTGCGTACGCGCAAGCGAAGTGGATCGAGCTTCCAGGCCGCGACCAACAGCGCGGCCGTCACCACGGCGCCTAACGCAATCCAGCCCTTCAGCGACGGAATCGCTTTCAACAGAAATTCGGAAGTGTCCGTGTCGATGATCATCAAGTCGACGAAATCGGCGGTCATCCAGAGCATGTCGTATTTGAATCGGGACAGCAAAATAAGCGTGATGACAAGTTCGATCGAGATGATCGCCGCCACCACCGGACGCCGCAACAGTGCGAGCCAAAACAGGTTGAGCAGTATCCACGCGAGCAGGAATGCTGTCTTGGCGACAAGATCGCCCTCGGTATCGGCCATGATCATCACGGCCGCCACATGAACGGCGGTGACGGTCCAGAGCGCCACCATATGGCGACGGGAAATCGCTCCGCCGGGCGCAAAACGGCCGACCCAATCGGCGGCCGTCGCGGACCAAGCGTCCAGATGCCGCCTGCCGGAGGCAAACCTCGTGACTTGTCCCGGCGTGCCGTCCGTCAATTTCTTCCTACCCCCCGGTAGAATGTTGTTATCGCGTCCGCCGCGCTTCGCGCATGCGGAATATCTAGTGGCCCGGCAATCGCTGATTGTCCAGTAGTTGTTTGAGAACCCCGCCGGCGGTCTCAACGACATGATCGATGATACGTTGCCCGAACGCCGCCGAAGCGGCCTGCGCATCCCCGATGACGCCGATGTCGGCGAGGCGCCGATCGTCGGTCGTCCAAGGCCACGTCACCCCCTTCTGCAGGATAGCCATGGCGACGGCCTCGCCATCGGGCGGATTTTTCAGCTGGGCGATGCAAACCTGCCGAACCAAATGCGGTGCGATCGCCAACATCACCGACGTTTCGTTTTTGCCTCCGTGTATTTCCGGAACCGCCGCATTCGCATCCACCGGCACCAATTCAGCCGGATGAAAGACGCAGGCATTAAGGCCGAAGTCGGCACGCAGGTCCTGAATAAGGGCCTCCAGAATTCCCCTGTTGCCGCCGTGGCCATTGATGATCATTAGATTGCGCGCCGGCAGTGAGCGCGCGATTTCGCGCGCAAGATCACGCATGAGGGCCGTCAAGGTCTGGATCGACAACGACATCGTGCCGGACGCCCATTCGTGCTCGCGGGCGAGGCTAATTGACACCGTTGGAAGTTGCCAAAGATCGAAGCTTCCCCCCCAACGGGAAACAATGTGGCGAGTAAAGCCCTCAGCCAATACGACGTCGGTGTTGAGCGGCAAGTGGGGCCCATGCTGCTCGATGGAGCCGATCGGCAGACATAATATCGATTTCTCGCTAACCCGTTTGGAGATTTCCAAGAAGGTAAGCTCTCCGATCAAACGACCCGGAACAGCGTCTGGCATGATCGTTACCGGCCCCTAGTCCCGGAGAATTCCAACCGCGGCAGTTGGCACGCCGCCGCCGCACCTGTCGATATTAAGGTGCTAAGGCCGTCGCGTCACGTTCGGCGTCCGACGGCTCGGCCGGAGAATTTGCAAGATGATTGAGGCGGTGCCCGGCCCGGGCGGCCTTGGCGGTCAAATATCGACGATTGTCGGAATTGACAGGCGCCTCGATTGCCATTCTTCCCGTGATTTTAATTCCGGACTTGGCAAGACCGTCGAGCTTGGTTGGATTATTCGTCAACAGGACCACGCGATCGCAATTGAGCATCTGAAGCATGCGGGCGGCGACGCGATAGTCCCGTTCATCGTCATCGAAACCAAGCGTCGTATTGGCATCGACTGTGTCGAGCCCATCGTCTTGCATCTGATAAGTTCGCATTTTGTTGGCGAGGCCAAGCCCGCGCCCCTCTTGCGCCAGATAGAGGACGATGCCGCCACCCATTTCTTCCAGATATTTGAGCGCGAGATTGAGTTGATCGCCGCAGTCGCATCGCCGCGAGCCGAAGACGTCGCCGGTCAGACAGGCGGAGTGCAGGCGCACCAGAACAGGTTCGGAAAAATCGGGCTTCCCAACGATGATTGCAACCTGACTGCCACCCATGGCGTCGCGGAACACGACAAAATCAGCGCGGGCGCCGGAATTGAGCGGCACGGCGGCTTTGCTGGCGATCGCAAGAGACTGGATGATATCGTCGCCCAATCGCGCGATGGCCTTCGCCTCGACGGTGACGATGCGATGATCGAGCACTCGCCCCGCGAAAATTTCGGCGACCAATACGGCAGGCAGACCTTGCGAAACTTTCGCAAGCTCGATCGCGGCCGCGGCGAGCGGACCTGCCGGCTTGGCGCCATCGGGATGATCGGCCTTGGCGTCGGCCACAAGCGCAAGAACCATCTTCACGTCGAGGTCCGCGCCCAAATTCAGGGCCACTGGCGTCGCTCCCTTTAGACCGAGCGCCTGCGCGCGACGCGCGGTGATGATCACGCGCGGAACGACCGGGGCGCAGAGCGCAACAAATTCGGCAAGCCGCTGGGAATCGAGCCCTTCGACCGGCAACGCAAGGAGACGCCCGCCCTCACCCGCGATCAGCACCGGCCTTCGCGCGAAGAATTCTGCGACCGCTCGGTCGGCGCCGCTCTGTTCGCTCAACCCGAAAAGTGCGGAAATCGGGTCCCTGTTTTTCGCGCTCATTTAGCCAACTTCCACGCAAAGTTCTTCAATGGCGCTGGGCCATATGCTCTCATGGTAGAACACCGCAGCCCCTGTGACCATTCCGGTCGTAATGCCCAATATTTTGTGCCAGCCTATTCTCAAGATCGATTATTTTAATAAGGCGCGCCGATGCCGTTTGAGCCGATGTATAGACTAACGGCGGAGGCCAATCCCGATGAAAGTGCCGATTCCTGGGGCAATTTCACGCAGTCTTTCCGGAACCCGGCCCAGGCCCTGCCCGCGCCCTGGGCCGAACTGTTCGAGCCGCTGCGAACCGGGACGGTCGATAGCCTGGTCGTCATCGCGCAGATCGGCCAATCGCTCGACGGGCGCATCGCGACCGAAAGCGGACACTCGAAATACATCAATGGGCCTTCGGGTCTTGCTCATCTCCATCGTCTGCGTGCGCTGGTCGACGCAGTCGTCATCGGTGTCGGAACGGCGCTCGCCGATGACCCGCTGCTGACGGTGCGGCGGGTTGCCGGACCGCATCCGGCGCGCGTCGTGCTCGACCCGAACGGGCGGCTTCCGGCAAGCGCCAAGGTGTTCGCCAATGACGGCGTCCGCCGCCTCCTGATCACGGCGCAAGGAACGACATGCGCGCTTTCCCCTGACGTGGAAGTTGTCACGTTGCCCGCCGCCGGCGGGCGTATCAATCCGCCCGCCGTCCTTGCCGCACTCGCCGAACGTGGGTTGCGCCGCATCCTTGTCGAAGGCGGGGCCGATACGATGTCCCGCTTCCTCGCGGCCGGATACCTCGACCGCCTGCATGTCATCGTCGCGCCGATCATTCTCGGCAGCGGCCGCCCGGGTTTTGTCCTGCCACCGGTCGAGCGCGCCGATCAGTCGTTGCGCGCGCCAATGCGGACGTACCGGCTCGGCGATGAGGTCTTGTTCGACTGCGATCTGTCGGCTCAGCGGCTGCCGGTCGGCCGCGCGAAAAGGTCGACGTGACCGATTCGTAACGAGGAACGCCCGGCGGCAACCGCATCGCGCCGGAATGTCAGCCATTCGACCGTATCGGCAAGCGATATGGTCGGCATGTCGCGCGCCGCACTCGCCCAACCGGCGAAGATTTCCAGTTGAAACTCCCGGTCGGACGGCCCGGCGACCCAATCGGCCGTTCCATGAGCGACGGTGCAACCCAAGGATTCAAATCGCGCAATCGCAGCGCTCGCTGCCATCGGCCCGAGCGCGGGTCCAAATCCCTTATCGCCGCGTTGATGCGCATTGACTGCCGCTATGATCGCCGCATCGAATTGACTGAATGGACCGACCTCAATCCGGCCGTCATAGCTCAAAGCCGCATAAATCGGGATCGACCGCGCAAGGGTTTCGACTGCCAACCGATCGAGCCAAGGCTCCGATACGAGATCGAGCAACGCCGAAGTGGTGACCAGATCGATCGGCCCATCGAGCGCGGCTTCAAGATCGCGGTTGAGATCGAGCGGGACCGCCGTGACGGTGACCCCCGCAGGTCGGGCGGTGGCAGACGCGCGCGCCAGCAGGCTAAGATCGTTGTCGGTCAGTCGCCAATTCTGCCGCGCTGAAAACCGCGGCGCCAGTGCCCGCAAAGTCGAACCGGTACCGCAGGCGAGATCGACGATCCGGATTGCGTTATTGCCAGCCTGCGAGGCGACGACCGCATCGAGCACCGCCGGATTGCGCGCACGCCGATCATGCGGCTCACGCAGCTCCAGCCAATCGGCGGAAAAGGCGGTCATGCGGCGGCCTCGAGCGCACCCGCAAACAGCTGCGCAGAATCCCGCCAGTTCGGAAGCGCAAGTGCCGCCGCGCGTGCGGACATCGCCATGCGGCCTCTCTCTTCCGGATGTTCAATGACTCGGCGTAACGCTGTCGCGAGCGCGGTCGCATCGTCGGATGGAACGAGGATACCTGCCCCCGCCGGTACCGTTTCCGGGATAGCACCCGCTGTGGTCGCAATGATCGGCAGGCCATGGGCAATCGCTTCGGAAAAAACCATGCCGTAGCCCTCGTAGCGAGAAGCCAGCGTAAACAGATCGGCGCCGGCGTAGAGTTCGGCGAGACGCTCATGCGAAACGGCACCGAGCACGGCGACCCGGCCGCCAAGTCCGAAGCGCACAATATCGGCATCCAGTTGCGCAGCCGCTTCAGGATCGCGGCCGCGGTCGCCGGCGATTGTTAATTGCCAAAGCAGGTCGGTAAGCGTCGCGAGCGCGCCAATCAACACGTCAAACCCCTTGCGGGGCACGATCGCGCCGACGGCCAGTAAACGCACGATGCCATCATTGCTTCCGTGCGCCGCCGCGACGGCATCGGTTCCCGGACATGCGACGACGATGCGATCTTCCGGCACGCCGTACTCGGCAACAAGAAGCCGCGCGGTCGTTGCACTAGTAGCAACAACACGGGTTGCAGCCGCCAGCGCAACGCGTTCGCTGGCGAGCAAGTCGCTGGCTTGCGCTGCCGATAGTCCCGTCTCCATCGCCAGCGGGTGATGCACGAGCGCGATCAGCGGATGACGCGGACTGAGTTGCTTGGCCAGTTCGGGAAGAATACCAAACGCGAGCCCGTCGATGACGATGGGGCGACCCGTGGGAATGGCTGCCAGCCGTTGCTGCGCGGCTTCGAGTTGCTGCTGGCTTGGGCGCGGAAAGCCGTCACCGAGATTGACGAGATCGATCGTCCAACCGAGTTTCTCAAGCTCCAAAATCATGCGCCGATCGTAGGCATAGCCCCCGGTCAGAGTCGCGAGATCGCCCGGCACCGCGAACGCGACGCGTCCTACCACAATCCCGCCTCGTACCAGGCACGCGCGACGTGCGACTCCGAAAGCGTGACGCGGATCGCCTTGAGTTCGCGGCCATCGCGGCCGAGCGAACTCGCGCGTGCGGCGTCCGCCAGTCGGTCGTAGATATATTTGGTGAGAAATTCGGTGGTGGTGTTGACTCCCTTAAATTCCGGCAGCGTATCGAGATTGCCATAGTTAAGCGGTGCAAGCGTGGCCTTGAGCGCTTCATGCGCCCGTCCGATATCGATGACGATGCCGTTCACGTCGAGCGTGTCGGCGATGAATGCCGCGTCAATAACAAAGGTCGCGCCATGCAACGCCTGGGCCGGGCCAAACACGGCCCCGCGAAAAGAATGAGCGATCATGATATGGTCGCGAACTTCGACGGCGAACAAGGGCAAACCTCTTTTGGTTCAGGCGGCCGTTTCGGCCGCGGGGTAAGTAACGAGTTGGCAAAGCACGCCGCTGCGTGGCGCGAGTATATCGGGTAGCCGCGTTGGAAGATCGTGGAATTTGATCGCGGGCGCGATCAGCGCATCGAGCCGGGCGTCCGCGAGCAAGTCAAGCGCCGCGGCAAGCCTGCGGCCGAAGGTCCAGCGTGGCCGGTGCGATGGTGCGACCCGGCCGACCTGGCTGGATACGAGCTTGAGGCGGCGGCTATGGAATGCCCCACCCAGCGGTACCGAGACCTCGTCCGCGCCGTACCAGCTCATCTCCAGCACGGTTGCCTCCTCTCCGGCAAGATCGATAGCGACAGCAAGGCCGGCGGCGGTCGCGCTGGCATGGACGACGAGATCGCACTCGCCCGGCGCCTGATCCGGCGTCGCAAAGCTAACACCGAGAGCACGCGCCAATTCCGCGCGCGATGGCAGAATATCCACCAAGGTGACCGCGGCGCCAGGGAGCTGGCCGCACAGCCAGGCGACCAGCGAGCCGACCACGCCCGCCCCGACCACCGCGATACGGTCGGCCGCCGCCGGCCGCGCGTCCCACATGGCATTAAGTGCCGTCTCCATATTGGCGGCGAGAACGGCGCGGGTGGGAGGCACGAAGTCGGGTATGGGTACGACGGCGTCGGCGGGGATGTTGAAGACGCTTTGATGGGGATGGAGCGCGAAGACGAGGCGATCGTGAAGTCCTGCCGGTCCGCTCTCGACCCGCCCGACGGTCGCGTAGCCATATTTGACCGGAAACGGGAAACTGCCGGCCATGAACGGGGCACGCATGCGCTCAAATTCGCTCGGCGGCACGCGGCCGGCCAGCACCAGACTTTCCGTGCCGCGACTGATGGCACTATACAGCGCGCGGACCCGAACTTCACCCGGCCCAGGCTCGGCAAGCGGCTCATTGCGGATTTCGGCGCGCCCGGGGCCAACATACCAAAGCGCGTCGGTGGCTCTGTCGGACACTTTTCTGATCCCGCCTTGGACTTTGTGATCGCGCTACGGGTATATCCTGAAAGGGACAAGAATGCAGGGGGACGGCAAAAGTTATGCTTGATCGTGTGGACACGCTCTCGGCTACGGCGGAAGGCCCTGTGATGACCGTACTTGCGCGCCGCCGGGCGCTGTTTGCCGTGCTGGTTGCCGCCACCATGGTCGCGGTTTTGTGGCTGGCGACCGTGGCCGTTCCGCCGCGCAGTTTCGGCGCCATCGCCTTCATTTTGCTATTCACCGTTACTCTGCCCTGGTCGGTGGTCGGATTCTGGAACGCCACTATCGGCTTCCTGATCATGCGCTTTGCCCGCGACCCGGCGGCGGCCGTGAATCCGCTCGCGACCAGCATTCGAGGCGACGAACCGTTGACCGAGTCGACGGCAATCCTGATGTGTATCCGCAACGAAAGTCCGGATCAGGTTACGCGCAACCTCGAGCCGCTGATGGCCGGCCTTGTGGAAGCGCGCGTCGCACATCTATTTCATGTCTATCTGCTCAGCGACAGCAGCGACCCCGGCATCATCGCCGTCGAGACGTCCTGCTTCGACGCCTTTATCGCCGAATGGCAAGGCACCGTCCCGGTCACCTATCGTCGGCGCGCCGTCAACACCGCCTTCAAGTCCGGCAATATCCGCGACTTTTGCGACCGCTGGGGCAACGATCATGACTTTGCCATCACACTGGATGCCGACAGCTTCATGCCGGCGGATGCTGTGCTGCGGCTGATACGGATCGCACAGGCGAACCCGACTCTCGGCATACTTCAGACATTGATTGTCGGCATGCCGTCGGTGAGCGCATTCGCGCGCGTGTTTCAGTTCGGCATGCGGCTCGGCATGCGCTCGTACACGCTGGGCGCCACCTGGTGGCAGGGCGATTGCGGGCCTTATTGGGGCCATAACGCGATCATCCGCCTCGCACCCTTCATCGCTCATTGTCATATGCCAGTTCTGCCCGGCAATGGACCGCTCAGCGGTTATGTTCTCAGTCACGACCAGGTCGAGGCCGTGCTGATGCGCCGGGCCGGCTACGAGGTTTGGGTCCTGCCGGAAGAAGGACTGAGCTGGGAAGAGAACCCACCAACGCTGTTGGAATTCGCCCGCCGCGATCTGCGCTGGTGCCAGGGCAATATGCAATATTGGCAGCTCCTGCGCATGCCCGGTTTAAAGCCCGTGAGCCGGTTCCAATTGCTGTTTGCGATCTGGATGTATCTCGGCTCGCCGGCGTGGATGGCGATGGTGGCGCTCGGCACCGTCATGCTCGCCCTTTCCGACACACCGTCGGCACCCGCCATTCCGGTCAAGCCGGGCGCAGGCACCGCCCTGTTCGCCATCGTCATGCTGATGACGTTCGCACCAAAAATCGCGAGCATCGTCGATCTGATGTGTCGGCGTCCCGCTCGCCGGTCCTATGGCGGCACCGTCCGGTTCGTCCTGAACGTCGCCTGCGAAACTCTGTTCATGGCTTTGCTGTCGCCGATCGTCGCACTTGCGCACACGCTTTTCCTCACCCGCCTGCTTGTGTTTCGCCGGGCCGGTACCTGGAACAGCCAGACGCGCGAAAGTCATTCGGTGCCCTGGAGTCTCGCCTTCGCAAAGCTGTGGCCGCAGATGCTGGTTGGCTCTGTCGTCCTTGCCATCGTCGTCAACAAGGCGCCAAACGATATCGGGTGGGCGCTGCTGGGCACGGTGGGACTCATTCTAGCGGCGCCGTTTGCCGTTGCGACCGCCTCGCCGGTTATCGGACGTCTGTTCGCGCGAATCGGCATCTGCCGCCTTCCTGAAGAAACGAACGGGACGGCCGCGCTAGCGCCGTTGCATCTGCCTGCGATCGAGGTCAGCGCGCCGCCGGCGCGGGCTTAACCCAAGACCAATATGCTCGACGCACTCAGAACAGTACGAGGCATCGTCCGGTCTTTATGGATCTATTATGGCGACCGGCAGCATGGTCCGGCCATGGATCGGCTGTATCGTCAGTTCGTGCGGCCGGGCGAACTAGTCTTTGACATCGGCGCGCATGTCGGCGACCGCATTGCCGCCTTCCGGCGGCTGGAAGCGCGGGTGATCGCGGTCGAGCCGCAGCCGGCGCTGATCAAGACGCTGCGCCTGCTCTATGGCCGCGACCGGAATGTGACCATCGAAGCCGCCGCGGTCGGACGTGAACCAGGCGTCGTCGAGCTTAATGTCAATATCGACAATCCGACCGTCTCAACCGTCTCACGCGACTTCATCGCGGCGGCGGCCGACGCGCCCGGCTGGGAGGCCCAAGCCTGGCCGAAACGAGTGCGCGTTCCGGTGACGACCCTCGACGCATTGATCGCACGGCACGGCATACCGTGCTTTATCAAGATCGACGTCGAAGGCTTTGAAGCCGAGGCGCTGGCCGGCCTCGGGCGGCCGATTCAAGCTCTGTCGTTCGAGTTTACACTCATTCAACGCGATATTGCGCATGCCTGCCTCGTACGCTGCGGAGCGCTCGGCTACGCGCGGTTCAACGCAATATTGGGCGAAAGTCAGAAATTCGAGCATGACGAATGGATCGGCATGGACGGCATTGCGCGCTGGCTTGACGGATTGCCTCTCGACGCCAATTCCGGAGACATTTATGCGCGCATGGGCTGAACCCGTCCGGACCGCGCTGTTGATTGCCGCGATGACAGCCGCGGGCTTCGCGCTGACGCTTTACGTGTTCTATCCCGGCATTACGACCTTTGACGCGCTCTACATTTACAAGGATATACGGAGCGGCTTTTTCGGCGACTGGCAATCGCCGGTGTTGATTGTGCTGTGGTCATTGGTCGATCCGATCGCGCCCGGAACAGGAAGCCTATTGATCCTGACCGTGGCGCTCTATTGGTCGGCTTTCGCGGTCATCGCTCTGAAAATAGCGCAACGGTCTTTTTGGCTTGCCGTCCTCGTGCCGGTGCTTGCCCTGTCGCCGCAGCTTTTCATTCTCGTCGGCATCATCTGGCGTGACATTCTATTTGGCGTGTTGTGGCTGTTGACGGCCGGTCTTGTCTATATCGTTGCCGATTGCCGCCGGCATGTGCGCATTCCGGTGCAGCTTTTTGCGTTCGCGCTGCTCGCTGTCGGCGTCCTGCTACGGCCGAATGCGCTCGCGGCGGCCCCTTTACTCGCGGCCTATGTGCTGTGGCCCGCGCGCTTTGCCTGGAGGCGTGCCGCGCTCCTTTACGTGCCCGCGGCTCTTGGCCTCTTCGGCCTCGTGCAGGTCGTCTATTACGACGTGCTGGGCGCAACGCGACAGCATCCGCTGCACTCGATTATGGTTTTCGATCTCGGCGGCATATCCCATTTTTCCAAACAGAATGTATTCCCCGGCGCCTGGACCGCGGATGAGAGCCGGCTCATCACGGATGGTTGTTACAAACCGCTCGCGTGGGACATATATTGGACCCAGCAGCCATGCCTGTTCGTGATGGAGCACCTCGAAAAGCGCGACAAGATTTTCGCCTCGCCGGCTTTGACCGCGGCTTGGCAGCACGCAATCGCCGGTCACCCGCTCGCCTATCTCATGCATCGCGCCGACTTCATGTGGACATTCCTCTTCGGTGGCGAGAACATGACGATGTGGACGCGGGACCTCGACGATGCCTCGATGATCATATTCGCGGATAAGCCCAGGCTGATGGCGCTCAAGACGCTGCACGATGCGCTCAAGCCAACGCCGCTGTTACGGCCCGGCACTTGGCTGATTATCGACGCCGCCGTGTGCTTGTTCGCCTGGCGGCGACGCAACACGCCGCTGGGCGCCTTTGCACTGGGCACCTGCGGATCGGCCATCCTGTATATGCTGACGTTTTTCCTGGTCGGCGTCGCCACGGATTATCGCTATGCCTATTGGGCGGTACTCGCCGGCCTCACCGGCACGGTCGCCCTTGCGGCGGCCCGGCCGACAGCGCCATGAACTCCGTGTTTAAAACGCGTCAGACGCACGATTCCTTTCATATTCTTTGCGTCACCGCCGGGATCGCCGCGGCCATCCTCTATGTCGCGATCGGACTATCGGCGGGTTTGCAGATGTTCGGCGACGGGTCGATCTTCTCGTACGCCGTCGCGGCGCAGGATGCGTGGGCGTTTCACTGGCACAACATTCCGGGCCGCCTGTTCACTTATATCTTTGCCTATGTTCCGGCCGAAACCGCGGTCGCCCTGACCGGCAACGCGCGCGCCGGCATCTTCATTTATGGATTGCTGTTTTTCTCCGCGCCCCTGCTGGGCTTACTGGTGACGCTCTCAGTCGATTGCACGACCGACCGCGGCATTTTCGGCTATGCTTGTCTTTCGACCGCTTGCCTTCCGCCGCTGGTGTTCGGTGCACCGACGGAAATGTGGATGGCATATACGCTGTTCTGGCCGGTACTCGCGACCTGTCTTTGCACCCCGAACCGACCGCGTGGCGCGGTCGCCGTGTTTGCCGGGCTGCTGGCGCTGGTGTTCACACACGAGGGCGCTATTGTTTTTGCAGGGGCGATACTTTTCGCATTATTTCTCCGCGGCTGGCGCGACCCGCTTTTTATAAGGGCGACCGCCGCATTTCTCGTCGCGATGACGATCTGGCTCGTCGTCAAGCTGACCGTGCGGCCCGACGACTATATTGCCGGCGTTCTGGCCGCGGCCGCATTCAAATTCATCGACATCAAAAACCTCGACCAGCCTGCCTTCCTTGTCTTGCTCGCGGCGCTGGCCGGCTTTGGCGCTGCCGCCGCCGTGCTTCGGCTGATCGATCCGGCGAGAGCTACTATTTACTCTGCACTTGCCTGCGTCGCCGCCCTCGCCGTTTATTGGATCGCGTTCGACAGATCGCTCCTCGCCGAGGCGCGGTACGATTTGCGCACGGTCCTGCTGATCGCAACGCCCGTGCTGGGCGTTCTAGCCGCCGTATCTGTAATGCCGGACGCGGCGCGGCAAAAGTCTCCCTTTCCCATCCTGGCGCCCGTCGCAGCGACACTTGAAAGGAATTTGAATGCGGGCCTGATCTCCGGCGCGATAATGCTGATACTGCTCGTCCACGTCGTCGAGACTGCCAAATTTGTCCGGGCGTGGGCCGACTACAAAGTGGCGGTGCGCGCGCTGGCGACCGGCGCGGAGGCCGACCCGGTCCTCGGCGATCCGCAATTCGTCTCGGCGCAACGGGTGGGCTCAGGTCTCAACCGGCTCGCATGGAATTCCACGACGCCGTATTTGTCGGTGCTCGTCGCCCCCGACCTCAAACCGGGCCGTCTCGTGGTCGATCCGGGCGCGGGCTATTTCTGGCTTTCCTGCGGCACCGCCAAGGCGAGCAAAATGACCAGCACCGCCATTCCGAAAGAGGCCTTGCGTCTCGTACGGACGCATGCCTGCCTGCACCGTTAGCGCGTTATGGCTTAGATTCCGGCGCCGCCGGCGTGGCGGTTGGGGACGCTGGTTCCGAGGCCGCCGGTGCTGGTGCCGCCGGAGCGGTCCAGGTTTTAAAATCCGCATCGGATACGGACGGCAGTTGTTTCAGGAACGCAACGATCTTCCACAGATCGTCATCCTTGACGCCGGCAAGTGCGAAGCTCGGCATGCCGGTCATGTTGATGCCATTCTTGATGACCCAGAACAGTTGCTGCGGTGTGCGCTCTTTAACCACGTCCTTGAGATCGGGCGGGTCGGGGTGCAAGCCTTCCGAATACTTCGCCCAGGTAACGCCCGGCCCGCCATGACAATTCGCGCAGCCGTGCTCCAGAAACGCGCGCGCACCGGCCTGAACGTTTGCCGGCGCGGCAAAGTTGCCGGGCAGAGTATCCTTGGCATAGCGGTCGATCGAAGCGGTGCGAACCTGGATCAACGCCCATTTCACGATGGCCGGCTCCTCCGCCGTGCCCGCGACGCTGTAGAAACCGCCAAAGAAGAACGCCGCGGCAAAGGCCGCGCCGATGATTGCAAGTGCGCCAATGGCCGCCAATATCCGCATGACACCCTCCGTTGCGCCGCCTAATTTAGCACATAGGGAAACCAAGGGATATGCGTCTCGGCCTGGCCGCCGGTACCTTGGCTTTCGTCAGCTCGTCCAAAAGAAGACATATCTGCGCGCGTCAGGGCCGCGCACGGGAATTCCCGTCTTGTATCAACGGGAATTCCCGTCTTGTATCAAAAGAGGCCGCAACTGGCCCGCAATGGCTCCCTTGTGCTATTTGACAACGCCATGACGATTTCCGCCGCCGTCTCCACGCTGCTCAATCAGTTTCACGCCAAGCGGCCGATGCGGGCATGGTCGCTCATCATCACGCTTTACGGCGATGCCATTGTGCCGCGCGGCGGTAGCCTGTGGCTCGGCTCGCTGAGCGAGATCATGGCGCTGTTCCGAGTCGATGCCGGTCATGTCCGCACCGCGATGTCGCGGCTGACCGCCGACGGCTGGCTCAAGCGCGTCAAGATCGGCCGCAACAGCTACTACAGGCTGACGCGGCGCGAGGAAGGTAGCTTCACCGCCGCGACCCGGCGCATCTATTTTGCCGACGAACCTGATTTCGACGGCTGCCTCCGCCTTGCCTTGCTCGGTCCCGGCGTGGCCGCCTCAGTGCGGCCGGCGCTGGAGCGCGCCGGCTTTGCCGCGCTGACGCCGGCGACTTTCATCGCCTTCAACGGGCCGGCCGCGAAACTCCCGAAGACCGATGGGCTTTTCCTGCTGCGCGCCGACGTGGACGAAGCGGCCAGAACGCTCGCCGTGGCGGCGTGGAAGCTCGCGCCGATCGCGCAGCACTACCGCGACTTCATCGCACGCTTCGCGCCGCTCGATGCCACGCTCGACAAGCACAGCCGCATCGAAGCCGACGATGCGCTGGTGGCGCGCGTGCTGCTGATCCACGAATTCAGGCGCGTCGTGCTGCGCGAACCGGGGCTGCCGGCCGCCCTTTTGCCGGCGAACTGGCCGGGCGCGACGGCACGGCAGCTCGCCGGCCGGCTCTATCGCAAGCTGGCGGCAGATTCCGAGCGTTATCTCGACGCCAACGCCCAGGACGAAAAAGGCCCGCTTCCAGCGGCCGAGCCAGCGTTCCGCGCACGTTTTGCCCCGAAATAGCGCGATTTTACGCTTTTCCGCGAACGGCGTGGCCCGCCGGATGTTACGAAATTACTTGACGATTAGAATTCTTGTAACGTATCATTTCACCAATCAAAAATCACGGTCCGGCGTCGGCAGTCGCGAGACGGCCAAGAAGCGTCCAGAGGAAAACGTCGATGTACACGCAAGCCCTCAACACGCAGGACTCCGCGCCGGTCGCCAAGAGCGATCCGCAGGCCGATTCCCGCTTCCAGGCGCGCGTCGATGCCGAGGAAAAAATCGAACCGAACGACGCGATGCCGGAAGCCTATCGGCGCACGCTGACGCGCCAGATCGCCCAGCACGCGCATTCGGAAATCGTCGGTATGCTGCCGGAAGGCAACTGGATCACCCGCGCGCCGTCGCTGAAGCGCAAGGCCGCGCTGCTCGCCAAGGTCCAGGACGAAGGCGGCCACGGCGCCTATCTCTACGCCGCCGCCGAGACCCTCGGCACCTCGCGCGAGCAGATGGAAGAGCAGTTGCTGTCGGGCGCTGCCAAATATTCCTCGATCTTCAATTATCCGACATTGACCTGGGCCGACATCGGCATCGTCGGCTGGCTGGTCGACGGCGCGGCGATCATGAACCAGATCCCGCTGTGCCGTTGCAGCTACGGGCCTTATGCGCGCGCCATGGTGCGCGTCTGCAAGGAAGAAAGCTTCCATCAGCGTCAGGGCTACGAGATCATGATCGCGCTGTGCAAAGGCACGCCGGCGCAGAAGCAGATGGCGCAGGAAGCATTGAACCGCTGGTGGTGGCCGGTGCTGATGATGTTCGGCCCGCCCGACAAGGACAGCCTGCACACCGAAAGCGCCATGCGCTGGAAGATCAAGCGTTTCACCAATGACGAGCTGCGGCAGAAATTCGTCGATGCCACCGTGCCGCAGGGCCATTTCCTCGGCCTGACCTTCCCCGACCCGGCGCTCAAATTCGACACGACGACGCAGCACTGGAACTACGGCGAGATCGATTGGGCGGAATTCAAGCGCGTCGTCGCCGGCGATGGCCCGTGCAATCGGCAGCGCATGAAGCAGATGCGCGCCAAGCACACCGACAATGCCTGGGTGCGCGAAGCTGCGAATGCCTACGCCAACAAGCGCCGGCAGCGCGCCGCCGCTATGCCGATCGCGGCCGAATAGAATGGCCTGAACAGGCACACGCTAAAAGGGAACACGCCATGAGCGACCAAAGCTGGCCTTTGTGGGAAGTCTTCATCCGCACGCGCAACGGCCTGGCGCATCGCCATGTCGGCAGCGTGCATGCCGTCGACGCCACGATGGCGCTGCACGCGGCGCGCGACACCTATACCCGGCGCGGCGAAGGCCTGTCGGTGTGGGTGGTGCCGTCGGCGTCGATCACCGCTTCCGATCCGGCCGACAAGGACATGATGTTCGAACCGACCGCGTCGAAGATCTACCGGCATCCGACCTTCTACGAAATCCCGGACGAAGTCGGACATATGTGACCATGACCGATACGCCCCTGCTTCAATATACGCTGCGGCTGGCCGACACTGCGCTGGTGCTCGGCCATCGGCTGTCCGAATGGGTCGGGCATTCGCCAGTGATCGAAGAAGACTTGGCCTTCGGCAATATGGGTCTCGACCTGATCGGTCAGGCGCGCTCACTGTACAGCTATGCCGGCGAGATCGAGGGCAAAGGCCGGGACGAGGACGCGCTGGCCTATCTGCGCGACGCGCCCGAGTATCGCAACATCCTGCTGGTCGAACAGCCGAACGGCGACTTCGCCGCCACCATGGTGCGGCAACTTCTCTATGCCGCCTTCGCGCATCCCTATTTCGAGGCGCTGGCGCGCTCGAAAGACGCCACGCTTGCAGCCATCGCCGCCAAGGCGGTCAAGGAAATGGCCTACCATCTGCGCCACAGCGCCGAGTGGAGCATCCGGCTCGGCGACGGCACTGAAGAAAGCCACCAGCGCACGCAGGCATCGCTGGATGAACTGTGGCCCTACACCGCCGAGACATTCGAAACCGATCAGGTCGAGCGCGCGCTGATCGAAGCCGGCGTCGCCATCGATCCGGCATCGTTGCGCGCGACCTGGGACAAGACGCTCGATCATGTGCTGAGCGAGGCGACGCTTGAGCGCCCGCACGACGGCTATATGCAGAGCGGCGGCCGTATCGGCCATCACAGCGAGCATCTCGGCCACATTCTGTCCGAATTGCAGTTCCTGCAGCGCGCCTATCCGGGCGCCACCTGGTGAACGCGATGCCGACCACCGCCGCCGATCCGACGCCGCGTGAGCGCGCCTGGGCCGCGGCGGCGAGCGTCTGCGATCCTGAAATTCCGGTGCTTGGTATCGCCGATCTCGGCGTGCTGCGCGACATCAGGATCGAGAACGGCGTCGTCGAGGCGATCATCACGCCGACCTATTCGGGCTGCCCGGCAATGAACATGATTGCACTTGAAATCGAAGTCGCGCTCGAGAATGCCGGCTTCGCCAGGCCGAAGGTCACCACCGTGCTGTCGCCGGCCTGGACCACCGACTGGATGACCGAAGCCGGCAAGGCCAAATTGCGCGAATACGGCATCGCGCCACCGGCGGCGAAGGCCGGACGCCGCGCTTTGTTCGGCGAGGACAAGGTCACCTGCCCGCATTGCGGCTCGGACGACACGACGCGCATCTCCGAATTCGGTTCGACCGCATGCAAGGCGCTGTGGCGCTGCAAGGCCTGCGCCGAGCCGTTCGATTATTTCAAATGCATCTGAGGACGCCATGGCTGTCGAATTCCACCGCTTGAAGATTGCCGATGTGCGGCGCGAGACGCCGGACGCGGTGTCGATCGCTTTCGCGGTGCCGCGCGAATTGGCCGAGGCCTATCGCTTCACGCCGGGCCAGCACGTCACCATGCGCACGAAAATCGATGGCGCCGAAGTGCGGCGTTCCTATTCGATCTGCGTGTCTCCGGACGACGGCGAACTGCGCGTCGCGGTGAAGAAGGTCGATGGCGGCGCATTCTCGACGCTCGCCAACAGTTCGATCACGATTGGCGACGAGATCGACGTGATGACGCCGCAGGGCCGCTTCGGCGTCGCAATCGATCCGGACGCCGCGCGCACCTATGTCGCGATCGCCGCAGGCTCCGGAATCACGCCCTTGATGTCGATGCTGCGCACCATCCTGACGCACGAGAAAAAGAGCCGCGTCGTCCTGATCTACGGCAACCGCACCACCCAGAGCATCATCTTTCGCGAGGCGCTCGAGGATCTCAAGGACCGGTTCTTGTCCCGATTAACGATCCATCACGTCCTGTCGCGCGAACCGCAGGAAATCGCCCTGCTCGACGGCCGCATCGATGCCGACAAGATAGCGACACTGCTGCGCACGCTGCCGCAGGATTCCATCGACCACGCCTTCCTGTGCGGGCCCGGCGGGCTGATCGAAAGCGGCAAGGCGGCGCTTGCGCAAGTTGGCGTGCCGCCCGGACGCGTTCATGTTGAATACTTCTCGACCGACGGCATGCCGATCGAGACGCGCGCGGCCGTCCAGATGGCCGCGGATGGGCGCGAATCGACCGCCGAAATCATGCTCAACGGCGCCCGGCACACGATTGCGGTCCGTTCCGGCGAGACCATCGTCGATGCGGGTCTGCGCGCCGGGTTGGAAATGCCCTACTCCTGCCGCGGCGGAATGTGCTGTACCTGTCGGGCAAAAGTTACCGATGGCACGGTCAAGATGGACACCAATTATTCGCTGGAGCCGTGGGAGCTTGAGGCCGGCTACGTGCTGACCTGCCAGGCGCATCCGCTCACGCCCAAGGTCACGCTCGACTACGATCAGGTGTAGCGCGCTTATCCACGCGCCGCGCGCTTCGGCGATGCCTGCGCCGGCGTCAAAGCGGCGGCGCCCTCAACCAGCAAGGTCGTGACCAGATCGGCGTAATCCTCGCGCGTCAGCGGCTTGCCGTCGCGAAACCACATGAACTGCCAATTGATCATGCCGAACAGCGACATCGTCACCGGCTTGAGCAGCACCTTGTCGGCGCCGATGGCAGGATTGACGGCGGAGATCGCATCGGCGAACTCGCGCACCAGTTCGCGTTCCATCTCGGTGAGAATATTTTTTCGCTTGGCCGGCAGCTTGCCGAGTTCGTTGAGCTGAATTTTATGCTCGTCGTCGGCGTCGCGATAGACCTCGAGCAGCGCGCCGACCAGAGCGCGTAACCGCTGGCGCGGCGGCAAGGTGCGGCTGACCGCGGCGACCGCGTCGAGCAATTCCTGCAAATGAGCTTGCAGAATATCGAACAGCAGCTCCGCCTTGTTGACGTAATAATGATACAGCAGCGCCTTGGAGACACGGCAAGCCTTGGCGACCTGCGCCATCGAGGCGCGGTCATAGCCATGCTTGGCGAAGACGGCAGCGGATCGATCGAGGATCGCCTGCCGTTTGCCATCGTAGTCGGCAGCCCGTGGGCGCGCCATTAGCGTCCCTCTCCTTTGCGCATGATCTTGACCGAAAACCGGTACCTACTTTTCGGGATCATGCGCTACTCCTTCGGCCGCTTGTCGACGATGCGGCGGGCCTTGCCGCCCGACCGCTCGATACCGCCCGGATCGGCGACAACAATATCGACGCCGATGCCGACGACATTGCGGATGTGCGCCGCGAGCAGCGCCGCCTGCGCGGCACGCGAAGCCTCATCGGTATGGTCGGCGCGCGCTTCGACATGCAGGCGCACGACGTCGAGCCGCTGCTCGCGGTCAAGCTCGATCAGGAAATGCGGGCTCAAGCCGTCGCAGCGCAGCAGTTGCTCCTCGATCTGCGTTGGAAAAACATTGACCCCGCGCACGATCATCATGTCGTCGGAACGGCCTGTCACCTTCTCCATCCGCCGCATGCTGCGCGCGGTGCCAGGCAGCAGCCGCGTCAGGTCGCGGGTGCGATAGCGGATCACCGGCATCGCTTCCTTGCTTAGCGAGGTGAAAACCAGTTCGCCGCGCTCGCCGTCAGGCAGCACCTTGCCGGTCTCGGGATCGATCACCTCCGGATAGAAATGATCTTCCCATATGTGCAGCCCGTCCTTGGTCTCGACGCATTCATTGGCAACGCCCGGCCCCATCACTTCCGATAGGCCGTAAATATCGACCGCGTCCATGTCGAATGCCTTCTCGATTTCCGATCGCATCGAATTGGTCCACGGCTCGGCGCCGAAGATGCCGATCTTGAGTGAGCAATTGCGTGGATCGATCTGCTTGGCGCGAAACTCATCGAGGATCGCCAGCATGTATGACGGTGTGACCATGATGATGTCGGGCGCAAAATCGGTGATGAGAGAAACCTGACGCTCGGTCATGCCTCCCGACACCGGGATGACCGTGCAGCCGAGCCGTTCCGCGCCGTAATGCGCGCCCAAACCGCCAGTAAACAGGCCGTAGCCGTAGGAAATATGCACCTTCATGCCCGGGCGGCCGCCGGAGGCGCGGATCGAGCGCGCCATCATGTCGGCCCAGATGTCGATGTCCTTTTGCGTATAACCGACCACGGTCGGCTTGCCGGTCGTCCCGGACGACGCATGAATGCGCGCAACTTTCTCCTGCGGCACCGCGAACATACCGAACGGATAATTATCGCGCAGGTCCTGCTTGGTGGTGAACGGGAAGCGGGCGAGATCGCTCAATGTCCTGAAGTCGTCCGGATGCACACCGGCCGCGTCGAACTTGCTGCGATAGGCGGCAACGTTGTCATAGGCGTGCTTGAGTGACCATTTCAGACGCTGCGTCTGCAAGGCGGCGATCTCGTCGCGCGATGCCGTCTCGATAGGCTCGAGGCCGTAAGGCCGGTAGGACTTGTCGAGCATTATTACCTCCTCCCCACTCAGCCGGCCGCAAGGCCCGGCACGAGTTCGCCTTCGATAGTGCGCGAATGACCGCGGAATTCGGCGATCACAATGCCGTCCTGCCGCGTGACCGTGATGTCGTAGATGCCGGAACGGCCGGCGCGGTGGCGCTCGGCGGCGCGCGCGGTCAGCCGGTCGCCCAGTTTGCCGGCGACCAGAAAAGTGATCGCGCAATGCTGCGCGACGGTGCGCTGGTTATAGGTGTTGCAGGAGAACGCGAAGGCGGAATCGGCCAGCGTGAAGATGAAGCCACCATGGCAGATGTTGTGGCCGTTGACGTGGCGCTTGGCCACGGTCAACGCCACCTCCGAGCGGCCGGGGCCGACCGAGATCAGCTCGATGCCGAGCCCGCGGCTGGCCTCGTCGTCGGCCCACATCGCCTGGGCGCAAGCCTGTGCCAATTCGTCGGCGGTCACTTAGTCCCCCTTGCCGGTGAAGACCGGCGCGCGCTTGTCCATGAATGCCCGCACGCCCTCGGCGTAATCCGCCGAGAAGCCGGCCTTGCGTTGCAGATCGCGCTCGAGCTCAAGCTGCGCGCCGAGATCGTTGCTCTCGGAGGCATCTAACGCGCGCTTGATCTGCGCCAGACCGAAGGTCGGTCCGGCGGCGAATTGCGCGCACATCTTTTCGGCCTCGGGCAAAAGCTTGTCGTCGTCGAGCGCCTTCCAGATCAGGCCCCATTCGGCCGCTGTTTCCGCCGGCAATGGCTCGGCCAACAGCGACAGCGCACGCGCCCGCGCCGCGCCGACCAGGCGCGGCAGGAACCAGGTGCCGCCGGAATCCGGTACGAGGCCGATCTTGGCGAAGGCCTGGACGAACTTGGCGCTTTTGCCGGCCAGCACGATGTCGCAAGCGAGCGCGATATTGGCGCCGGCACCGGCCGCGACGCCATTGACGGCCGCGACCACCGGAAACGGCAGCGCGCGCAATTTTTTCACCAGCGGATTGTAGAAAGCGCCGATCGTGGCGCCGAGATCGGGGCGGACGTCGCCGCTCGCCAGCCGGTCGCCGAGATCCTGTCCGGCGCAGAAGCCGCGCCCGGCGCCGGTGAGCAGCAACGCGCGGCATTCCGGGTCGGCTTCGGCCTGCGTCAACGCCGCCATCAGCGCCCGGTGCATGGCTTCGGTAAAGGAATTGAGGCGATCCGGCCGATTCAGCGTGATCGCGTAATAGCCTGCGCGTTTGTCGACGAGGATGGGGGTCTCGTCCATGGCGTCCTCCCCGATCGGCGCTTCTTTGTCCCCCCGAGGAGGAGTTTGAGCGTCCTGATCGAATAATACTTGACTGACCGGCCGGTCGGCTAATTAATAGGCCACGCAAGATAGAGGTGTCAACGCGGCGCGGCGGCCGAAGGCGAACCGGATCGGTTCATCGATAAGCCGCCAGAACGACCGCGAGGCGCCAGGAGGAAATGCCATGAGCCGCTTTTTCGAAGCGCATCGCGCCATGCTTGATCGCGCCGTTGAGGCGTGCCGCGCGCGAACCTACTGGAGCGCTTTTCCGGAATCGGCCAGCGGCAAAATCTATGGCGAGACCGCCAAGGCCGACGGCGAAGCGGCGTTCAAGGCCCTGCTCGGCAAGCCCTTCGATCTCGACCAGCCGGGTGAGCGCCGCGTCGGCCATGAGGTGTCGCCCTACGGCGTCACGCTTGGCATCACCTATCCGGCCGCATCCGCCGACACTCTGATCGCCGCGTCGCAGCGCGCCGGCGAAGCATGGGCGAAAGCCTCCATCGAGGATCGCGTCGGCGTCTGCCTGGAAATCCTGCATCGCGTGAACCGGCAGAGTTTCCTGATGGCCAACGCCGTCATGCATACGACCGGCCAGGCCTTCATGATGGCGTTCCAGGCCGGCGGCCCGCACGCGCAGGACCGCGGCCTCGAAGCCGTCGCCTACGCCTATGACGAAATGAACCGCGTGCCGCGCAGCGCCGAATGGGCCAAGCCGCAAGGCAAAGGCGAGCCGCTGGTGCTCGACAAGACGTGGCGCATCGTGCCGCGCGGCGTCGCGCTGACCATCGGCTGCGCCACCTTCCCGACATGGAACGGCTATCCCGGCATTTTCGCCAGCCTGGCGACCGGCAATACCGTCATCGTCAAGCCGCATCCGGGCGCCATTTTGCCGCTGGCCATCACCGTGCAGATCGCACGCGCGGTCTTGCGCGAAGCCGGCTTCGATCCCAACGTGCTGATGCTCGCCGCCGACGAGGCGGAAACGCCGATCACCAAGGATCTGGTCATGCGGCTGGACATCGCCATCGTCGACTTCACCGGAGGGCCCGCTTTCGGCAGCTGGCTGCGCGCCAACGCCAAGACCGATCTGGTGTTCACCGAAGAAGCCGGCATCAATCCGATCGTCATCGCCTCGACCAACGATTTCCGCGGCCTGTGTGGCAATGTCGCCTTCTCGCTGTCGCTCTATTCCGGCCAGATGTGCACGGCGCCGCAGAATATCTTCGTACCGGCCGGCGGCATTGAGACCAATGACGGCCCCAAGAGCTTCGACGAGGTCGCATCCGGTATCGGCACGGCGATCGACAAGCTCCTGGGCGAGCCCGAGCGCGCCGCGGGCATTCTCGGCGCCGTGCAGAACGAGGCCACAGTGGCGCGCGTCAATGCCGCGCGCAAACTCGGCCGGATCGTCCGCGATTCTTCGGCCGTGCCGGTGACCGGTTTTGCCGATGCGCGCACCGCCAGCCCGCTGGTCTTGGCGGTCGATGCCGCCGATGAAGCGGCCTGGGGTGAGGAACGCTTCGGCCCGATCAGCTTCATCGTCAAAGCCGCCTCGATCGCCGACGCCATTATGCGCGCCGCGGAATCGGCGCGGCGCAAGGGCGCCATCACCGCCTCGCTCTACGCCACTGACGACGCCACCATCAACGCGGCGGGCGATGCGTTTGCCCGCGCCGGCGTGGCGTTGTCCGTTAATCTCACCGGCGGGGTTTACGTCAACCAGTCCGCCGCCTTCAGCGACTATCACGTCACCGGCGCCAACCCCGCCGGCAATGCGTGCCTGACCGACGCGGCATTCGTCGCCAATCGATTCCGCGTCGCCACGATCCGCCGGCAAAGGGCGGCCTAAAGAATAATCGGGAACAACAAGAATCCACCACGGGAGGAAAAGATGACGACACACCTGCGAAACAGTCTGCCGAAACTGCTGGCCGCGGCCGCATTCATTGTGGCTGCCAGCGCCGCTCATGCCGACATCAAGATCGGCGCGGTGCTTTCGGTGACCGGACCCGCCTCGTTCCTTGGCGATCCGGAAAAGAAGACCCTGGAAATGTACGTCGCCGACATCAACGCCAAGGGCGGCGTCAACGGCCAGAAGATCAACTTGATCATCTATGACGATGCCGGGAATCCCAATCAGGCCCGCACGTTCGGCACCCGCCTGATCGAGCAGGACGGCGTCGATGCGCTGCTTGCCGGATCGACCACCGCCACCAGCATGGCGATCATTCCGCTCGCGGAAGAAGCCAAGGTCCCCTTCATCAATTTCGCCGGCGCGGTGCAGGCGGTGTTTCCGGCCAAGCCTTATATCTTCAAGACCCCGCATACCGACCTGATGGCGTGCGAGAAGATCTTCGAGGACCTCAAGAAGCGCGGCCTCACCAAGATCGCCATGATCTCGGGCAAGGACGCCTTCGGCGCCTCGATGCAGCAGCAGTGCATGACCGTCAATGCCAAGTACGGCATCGACGTGCTGCATCAGGAGACCTACGGCCCCGGCGACACCGACATGACGCCGCAACTCACCAACATCAAGGGCACCGCCGGCATCCAGGCTGTCGTCAATCCCGGCTTCGGCCAGGGCCCGGCGATCGTCACCCGCAACTACAAGCAGCTCGACATCAAGGTGCCGCTCTATGAGAGCCATGGCGTGGGCTCCAAGCAGTATATCGACCTCGCCGGCGCCGCCGCCGACGGTGTCCGTCTGCCGGCCGCCGCCCTGCTCGTCGCCGACAAGCTGCCGGCCAACGATCCGCAGAAGAAGGTCGTGGTCGATTACAAGACGACCTACGAAAAGAACACCGGGCAGCCGGTGTCGACTTTCGGCGGTCACGCCTATGACGGCCTGATGATTTTGGTCGATGCGATGAAGCGCGCCAAGAGCGCCGACAAGGCGAAGGTGCGCGACGCCATCGAGGCGACCAAGAACTTCATGGGCACCGGCGGCGTGGTCAACATGTCGGCGACCGACCATCTCGGTCTCGATCTCTCGGCCTTCCGCATGCTCGAGATCAAGAACGGCGACTGGACCCTGGCGAACTAAGGGCCCGCGAAGCCAAACGGCGCTTCCCCTCATCCTTCGAGACGGCCGCTCTCGCGGCCTCCTCAGGATGAGGGGGCGTTTTGCCTCATGGTGAGGAGCATCGCGCAGCGATGCGTCTCGAACCATGCGGCGCCCCACTGAGAGAGCCGATGCCCGAATTCCTGCAATTCGCATTTTCCGGGCTGACCGTGGGCGCGATCTACGCGCTGGTCGCGCTCGGCTTCACGCTGATCTACAACGCCTCCGGCGTGATCAATTTCGCGCAGGGCGAATTCGTCATGCTCGGCGGCATGGTGACTGTGTTCGCGCATGCGGCGGGCTTGCCGTTGCCGCTCGCCGCCTTGACTGCGCTCGTGACCGCGGTGGTGATTGGACTGGCGCTGTACCGCTTCGCCATCGAGCCGGCGCGCGGCGCCTCGGCGGTGTCGCTGATCATCATCACCATCGGTGCGTCGATCCTGCTGCGCGGCGCCACCAGCATCGTGTTCGACAAGAATTTCCATTCGCTGCCGCCCTATGCCGGAAGCGCGCCCTGGATCGTCGGCGGCGCGGCGCTATTGCCGCAAAGCCTCATCGTTCTCGGAGGTGCCGCGGCTATCGTCGTCGCACTTTGGTATTTCCTCACCCGCACGCTCACCGGCAAGGCCTTGCTGGCGACCGCCGCCAACCGGCTGGCCGCGCGCCTCGTCGGCATCAACACCAACGCGGTTGTCGGGCTCTCCTTCGCGGTGTCGGCGGCGATCGGCGCCCTCGGCGGCATCCTGATGACGCCGATCACCTTCACCAGTTACGATTCCGGCACGCTGCTGGCGCTCAAAGGTTTTGCCGCGGCGATGCTCGGCGGCATGGGCAATCCGCTCGGCGCGGTGGTCGGCGGGCTCGTCGTCGGCCTTTTGGAGGCCTTCAGCGCCGGCTACATCTCGTCGAGTTACAAGGACGCTGTCGCCTTCCTCGTCATTCTCGGCGTGCTGTTCCTGATGCCGCAGGGCCTGTTCGGCCGCGGCGGCGTGGAGCGTGTCTAGATGATGCGCCGCTTTTTCGACAGTCCTTATGCCGTCGTCCTGGTGCTGGCGATCGTCGTCGCCGTCCTGCCGCTGCTGCTGCCGTCGCTGTTCTATCTGCGTGTCGCCGCGCTGATCTGCATCTTCGCGCTCGTCGTGGTCGGGCTCAATCTGCTGATCGGCTTTGCCGGACAAGTGAGCCTTGGCCATGCCGGCTTCTTCGGTATCGGCGCTTACGCTGTTGCAATCGGGCCGACGCATCTCGGCATTCCGCCGTGGCTGGCGCTGATCCTTGGCGCCATCGCCGCCGGCGTCGTCGCCTTCCTGGTCGGCCGTCCGATTTTAAGACTGCGCGGCCACTATCTCGCGGTGGCGACGCTCGGCATGGGTCTCCTGTTCGCCATGGTGTTCGCCAATGAGTCGGCCTGGACCGGCGGTCCGGACGGCATGCCGGTGCCGCGCCTAGTCCTGTTCGGCTGGCGCATGAGCGGCCCGTGGACCTGGTACTGGATCGCCGGCGTGACCTTGGTGATCGGCGCATGGATCGCCGCCAATGTCATCGCTAGCCCGACCGGCCGGGCCCTGCGCGCCATCCATGACAGCGAGACCGCGGCGCAGGTGCTCGGCATCGACGTCGCGCGCTACAAGCTGATCGCCTTCGTGCTGTCGGCGGTCTATGCCGCGGTCGCTGGCGCCTATCTGGCGATGTTCGACGGGCTGGTGACGCCGGAGGCGTCCGGATTCCTGCGCTCGATCGAATTCGTCACCATGGCCGTGCTCGGCGGACTGGGCTCGACGCTCGGCGGCATCGTCGGCGCGGCGCTGCTGGTGCTGCTGCCGCAACTGCTCACCGTGTTTCACGATTACGAGCACATCGCGCTCGGGCTGGTCATGATCGTGGTCATGATCTTCGTGCCGGCCGGCATCGTGCCGTCGCTCGCCAATCTGCTCGGATGGAGGAAGTCGTGAGCAGGCTCGCAGTCGAAGGGCTCGGCATCGGCTTCGGCGGCGTCACCGCGCTGACCGACGTGTCGTTCAACGTCGAAGCCGGCGAGATTTTCGCCATCATCGGCCCCAACGGCGCCGGCAAGACGACCTTGTTCAATGTCGTCTCCGGCCTCTATCCGCCGCGGCAGGGCCGCGTGCGCATCAACGACGAGGACGTGACCGGCCTGCCGCCATTCAAGCTGGCGCGGCGCGGCCTGTCGCGCACGTTCCAGAACCTGCAAGTGTTCTTCCGCATGAGCGCTGCCGACAACGTCATGGTCGGCCGGCACATGCACGAAAAGCGCAACGTGCTCGCGCATCTGTTCACGCTGCCCTCGGTACTCGAGCAGAACCGCGTCACCCGCGCCAAGGCCGAGGAGTTGCTGGCCTTTGTCGATTTATCCGACGTCGCCGACCGTACCGCCGGCAACCTGCCCTATGGCGCGCTGCGCCGGCTGGAAATCGCACGCGCTTTGGCGACCGAGCCGCAAATCCTGTTGCTCGACGAGCCGGCCGCCGGCTGCAACCCGGTTGAGACCGAAGAGATCGACAATGTGATCCAGAAGATCGCGGCGACCGGCGTCGCCATCGTGCTGGTCGAGCACGACATGAAGCTGGTGATGAAAATCTCGCATCGCATTCATGTGCTGGATCAGGGCCACACCATCGCGCAAGGCACCGCCGGCGAGGTGCGCACCAACGAGCGGGTGATCGCCGCCTATCTCGGCCGGCACGGCCAGCGGGAGGCCGCGCGTGCTTAAAGTCGAGAACGTCGTGTGCCGCTACGGCCGGATCGAGGTACTGCACGGCGTCTCGCTCGAGGTCGGCGCCGGCGAAATCGTCTCGCTGATCGGCAGCAACGGCGCCGGCAAGACGACGCTGATGCGCGTCATATCCGGCATATTGCCGATGACCGGCGGCCGCATCGTCTTTGACGACGAGGAGATCGACCGCCTGCCCGCGCATCTGCGCGTCGTACGCGGCATCGCCCAGGTGCCGGAAGCGCGCCAGGTCTTCGCGCCGCTGTCGGTCAACGACAACCTCTTGCTCGGCGGCTTTCGCCGGCGCGCCGCCGATGTGCCGCGCGAGCTTGACCGCGTCTATGCGCTGTTTCCGGCGCTGGCCGAAAAGCGCGGCATCGCCGCCGGCAATCTGTCGGGCGGGCAACAGCAGATGCTGGCGATGGGCCGCGCGCTGATGAGCGGCCCGCGCCTGCTGCTGCTCGACGAACCGTCGATGGGACTGGCGCCGGTGCTGGTCGATCAGATTCTCGACACTGTCGTCGCGCTGCGCAAGGCCGGCGTCACCGTGCTGCTGGTCGAGCAGAATGTGAACGCGGCGCTCGCCATCGCCGACCGCGCTTACGTCATCGAAACCGGCCGCATTGTGCTGAGCGGCCCGAGCGCGACTTTGGCGGACGATCCGCGTGTGCGCGAAGCCTATCTGGGGCTGTAACGATGTCCGACGAATTCACATCCACGCGCGGATTGAGCGTGTCGCGCGGCGGCATCGGCGGACCTTTGGCCGTGCTGTTGCACGGAATCGGCGCCAATCGCGCCGTGTGGCAACGCATGATCGCGATGGCCGACAAGCACTGGCCGGGGCGCTGGATGGCGCCTGATCTGCGCGGCCACGGCCGCTCGCTGCACGAAGGCCCCTACGGCTATGCGATGCACGCCGCCGATATCGCCGAACTCATTGGCGACGAGCCGGTCGACAACGTCACGCTGGCCGGACATTCGTTCGGCGGGGTCGTCGCGGCGGTGACCGGCACCGGCTGGTTCGGGCCGCGGGTGAAAGACGTCGCCGCCTTCGGCGTCAAGATCGTGTGGACGGCGGACGAGGAAGCCAAGGCGCACGAATTGGCGCACCGCCCGGCCCGCGTCTTCGCCACACGCGCGGAGGCCATCGACCGGTTCCTGAAATCGTCGGGCCTGTTTGGCCTGGTCGATCCCGCCTCCGACGCGGCAGCCTCGGGGATCACCGGCGGCGATGGTCACTGGCAGGTCGCCATGGACCCGCGCTGCTTTGGCGCCGTCGGGCCTTCACTCGATAAGTTGCTTCGCCTCAGCGCAGCGCCATTGCGACTCGCGGCTGGTGAAAGCGATCCCATGGTGACGCTCGATCAAATGCGCAGCATCGACGCGGCGGCGCGGACATTTACCGGCGCCGCGCATAACGCGCATTGGGAAAAGCCGGAACAGGTTTGGGATTTCATCGCCGGCGGGAAATAACGGACAAGAAATAGCAGGAGTGAGTGCGCCATGCGCCTATCGATTTTTTCAGTGCAGGATCATTACCCCGCCGGCGCCCGCAGCGTGGCGCAGCTCTACGGCGAGGTGATCGCTCAGGCGGAGCTCGCCGACCGCATCGGCTATGACACATTCTGGGTGGCCGAGCATCATTTCCACGAATACGGCGTCGTGCCCAATCCGGCGCTGATGCTGGCGACCCTGGCGCAACGCACCAAGCGGCTTCGGCTCGGCACCGCCATTTCTATTCTCACCTTTCACAATCCGCTGACGGTGGCCGAAAACTACGCCATGGTCGATGTGCTGTCGGGCGGACGGCTGGTCTATGGCGTCGGCTCCGGCTATCTGCCGCACGAATTCGCAGGCTACTCCATCGATCCGGCCAAGAAGCGCGACCGCTTCGACGAGAACCTCGCCATTGTGCGCCGCCTGCTCGCCGGCGAGCGAGTCAGCGCCAAGGGCAAATTCAGCCATGTCGACGCGGTGGCGCTCAATGTGCGGCCGTTGCAGCGAGAGGTGCCGATCTATGTCGCGGTGCTGCGGCGCGAAGCCGCCTTCCACATCGGCAAGCAAGGCAACAATTTGATGTGCGTGCCTTACGCCTCGGTCGATCATTTCAACGAAATCAGCGATCTGATCGGCGACTACCGGCGCGGCCGCTCCGAGGCCGGCTTTGCGCCGTCGGACGACGACGCCGTGGTGACGCTGCATACGCATGTCGCCGAGAGCGACGCGGCTGCGCGCCGCAACGTCGAGGCGGCGTTCAACCTTTACGTCGATACAAGGCTCTACGCCAAGAAGTCCACCTACGACGACGCCATGCGCAACGAGGTGCATCTGTTCGGCTCGGTCGACACCGTGGCCGACAAACTGGTGGCACTGCATCGCATGGGCGTGCGCCATGTCTCGATGTTGCAGAATTTCGGCATGCTGGCGCAGGCGCTGGTGCACGAATCGATGGAGCGGATGATGCGCGAGGTCATGCCGAAGGTTGCGGCGCGGGTCGGATGACCCGAGGCTCGAAAGCGGTAATGGCGAACAAAGCCCCGGTTACGAACAGCACCGGCAATTCATGGCAAACACCATGCGTTCTTCGTCCGTGAGCTTTTCCGGCATTTCGTTGCGCACCGGCTGCGGCTCGAACGCCATGCGCTCCGGGAAAATCGGCATCGGTGCGATCGGCTCGTCGACCGGCAAATTCTTCGCGCGCATGTCGGATCTGTTCGCAGCCGTCGCGCTGGCATCGATCGTGCCGTCCGGCGCGAACACGGCGCCGAATTTGCTCTCCGCCTGCTCGCGCGTCACGTAACCGCAACGCACGTCACGCGCCAGCATGTCGAGATCACGCTCCAGCGGCGAACCGTAGCCGCCGCCGCCGCCGGAGCGCAAAATGTAGGCGTCGCCCGGCTTGAGCACCTGGTTGAGCGCCTTGCCGTTGGGGAAGTGCGTCTCCTTCTCGGCACCGCCGCGCGAAATGGCGACCGAATTGCCCTCGCCTGAATGACCGTCGAACAGGCCCCACGGCTTGCACTTGACGCGGTCCATCTGCGACGAGAAATTGATCTGGTTGATCGCCTGTACCACCTGTTCGGTGCCGAGCCCGCCGCGGAACCGCCCGGCGCCGCCGGAGTCCGGGCGCAACGTGTAACGCTCCACCAGCAGCGGATACTTTGCCTCGACCTGTTCCGACGGCCCGTTATGCGTGTCGCCGTCGTTCATGGCGATGGTCGCACTCATGCCATCGCTGTTGTGCTTGGCGCCCCAGCCGCCGCCAATCAGGCCACCGAGATAAATGTAGAACGCATTGTCCGCCGCCTTGCGGCCGTTGACACGCCCGACCACGAGATCGGCATGATGTCCGGCAGCGACCTGGTCCGGCATCGCCGGCCCCACCGCCTTGAAAATCGTATCGACGACCGTCATTGGATAGGTCATCCACATGCGCATCGCCGCCGGCTTCACCGCGCTGACGACGCGGCCGGCCGGCAGAACGATATCCAGCGCGCGAAACTGGCCTTCGTTGATCGGCATGTCGAGCGGCGACGTCAGGCACTTGAACGCCACCTGACAACAGGACAGACCGGCGGTGATGCCGGAATTGTAGAAGCCGTTGACCTGCTTGGAGACCTCGGACAGATCGACTTTCATGCGGTCGCCCTTGATCTCGACCTTGACGCGGATCGGCACCCGCGCGCCAACGCTGACGCCATCGTCGTCCATGAACGACTCGGCTTCATAAATGCCGTCCGGCATGGCGAGCACGCGCTCGCGCGCCAGCCGCTCGCTCTGGTCCATGATGGCGTCGATAGCCCCCAGCACATCGTCGCGGCCGTATTTGCGCATCATGTCGAGGAAGCGCTTTTCGCCGGTCTTTACCGCCGCGATCTGGGCGCGGAAGTCGCCCATGGCGCGGTCGGCCAGGCGCACATTGGTCTTGATGATGGACACCAGTTCGTCGTTGATCTGCCCCTTGCGGTAGATCTTGACGATCGGCATTTGCAGGCCTTCGGAATAGATATCCGTGGTCGAGCCCGACAGCGTGCCGCCGACATCCGGCCAGTGCGCCATGCAGCAGGAGAAGCCGACCAGTTCGCCGTCGTGAAACACCGGCACGGTGAAGGTCATGTGATTGAGATGGCTGCCGGTGATGTAGGCGTCATTGGTCAGCAGAATGTCGCCGGGCTCGATATCGCCCTTGAAGTGGGCGATCTTGGCCTTCACCGTCTCGCTCATGCCGCGAATGAACATCGGCAGACCGAGGCCGATCGACACCGTATTGCCCTCGGCGTCGAAAAGCCCGACCGTGAAATCCAGAGCCTCGTAAATGATCATGTTGTAGGCGGTGCGCATCAGATTGATCTTCATCTCCTCGGTGACGGCGATGAGACCGTTGCGCACGATTTCAGTCACCACCGGATCGATGGTGCGCGTCTTCTGCATATCCTGATCCTTCTCGGCGATTGCGTCCATGATCAGGCCCTTCCAATATCGATATGCAGATTGCCGAAGGCATCGACCTCGACCTTGTCCTGCGGCCACACCACCGTGGTCGAGGCGTGCTCCTCGATCAGCGCCGGCCCGTCGATGCGATTGCCCGCCTGCAACATCGCGCGGTCATAGGTTGAAGTCTCGCAGATGCCGACGCCGGAAAAATATACCGGACGCTTGCCGCGGAAGGCGGCGTCAGGCGAGACCCCGCCCCTCGCCATCGCTTCGCGCTCGGGCTTGCGCATCAAGCCGATGGTGGCGGACCGCAACGAAACGATCTCGGCCTTCTCGTCGGCATTGAAATAGCCGTAGCGCGTCTCGTGCACGGCGTCGAAATGCTTCTTGATGCCGTCACGGTCCTGCATCTTGAACAGCTCCATCGGAATATCGACCGACACGGCATGTTCCTGCCCGACATAGCGCATGTCGGCGCCGCGCTGATTGACGACCTCGACCATCATGTCGCGGCTGCGCCGCAAGTCCTCGGCGCCACGCTTCTCCATGGCGCTGTAGAGCGCCTCCATTTCCTCGAAGGAGGCATCGGCGAAGGGCTTGAACCAGGTGTTGACCAGATCGCGGCGCAGATCGGCAAACAACATGCCGTAGGCCGAGAAATGTCCAGGTGCAAAGGGAATGATGACTTTGGCGATGCGCAGTTCCCGCGCGATCATCGTTGCGTGCAACGGGCCGGCGCCACCATAAGCGATCAACGCGAAGTCGGCGGCATCCAGGCCGCGCTCGGTCGTCACCCAGCGCACCATATGCGACATCTTGGTCGCGGCGACGCGCAGGACGCCGTCGGCGGCTTCAACCGCCTCAAGGCCGAGCGGCTTGGCCACCTTGGCCTCGATCGCCGCGCGCGCGGCAGCAAGATCAAGTTTCATCTCGCCGCCGAGAAAGCGGTCGGAGGCCAATCGGCCCAGAACCAGATTGCAGTCGGTCACGGTCGGCTCAGCGCCGCCCTGCCCGTAACAGGCCGGGCCCGGCTGCGCGCCGGCGCTTTCCGGACCGACGCGCAAGGCCCCGGCTTCGATATGGGCAATGCTGCCGCCGCCGGTGCCGACTTCCTGAATATCGATCATCGGAATCTGCAACGGCAGGCCGGAGGAATAACCGCCGACCAGCGCGCCGCCGGTCATCAGCACCTCGCCCTCATAAATGACACCGGCCTTGGCGGTGGTGCCGCCCATGTCGAAGGCGATGGCGTTCTTCAGGCCGATACTGGCGCACAGGGTTTTAGAACCGATGACGCCGGCGGCGGGACCGGACTCGAGCATGCGGATGCAGGAATTCTGTGCCTCCTCGATATCGAACAGACCACCGGTCGATTGCACCACCAGAAAGGTGCCGGTGAAGCCGGTGTCGCCGAGATGCGTGTCCATTTCGGCAAGGTAGCGGCGCACGCGCGGGCCGACATACGCATTCGCCGCCGTCGTCGAGGTGCGCTCGTATTCCCGGTACTCCTGCGACAGTTCATGCGAGGCGGTGACGAACAGATCCGGGAACGCCTTTTCGACGATTTCCTTGGCGCGCTGCTCGTGCACCGGGTTGCGGTAGGAGTGCAGGAACAGAATGGCGATCGCCTTGACGCCTTTCTTGACCGCCTCGGTGGCAATCTCCAGCACCTGCGCCTCGTCGAGCGGGATCAGCACCCTGCCCGACGCATCCATACGTTCGCGGATGTCGAAGCGCATGTCGCGGCCGATCAAAGGCACGTGCTTCTTGAAGAACAGATTGTAGGCTTCCGGCCGGTTGACGCGGCCGATCTCGTAGATGTCGCGGAAGCCCTGCGTGGTCAGCAGCGCGCAAGGCGCGCCGGTACGTTCAAGGATCGTGTTGATCGCCACCGTGGTGCCATGCAGGAACAATTGCGCCGCCGAGAACGCCGCTTCGGCCTTGCCGACGCCATTCTCGATGCCATCGACCAGCCGTTGCGGCGTGGTCAATGTCTTGCCGAGCTTGAGGCGTCCGGTCTTCTCGTCAAAGGCCGCGACATCGGTAAAGGTTCCGCCGACATCGGCCGACAGGCGCAAGCGGCCTTGATCCGTCTTCATATCCACTGATCGAAACTCCGTACTTAAGGCGTCATCAGGCTTTCCGCCCGCATGTCGGTAATGAAACTGTGCGCGGCGGCGTGCACGATGAACAAAGGCAGGCGAGCGGCTTCCGCGGCCGATTGCGGCGTCACCCCGCAGGCCCAGAACAATGCGGTCTTGTCGCGCGGCATGTCCGGCACCGGTCCGCCGAACATCGGGTTCTTCAGGTCGGCGCCGATGGCGGCCGGATCGCCGATGTGGATGGGCGCGCCGTGGTTGAACGGAAAGCGCGCCGACACTTGCGTCGCGGTGATCGCCTGCTGCGGCGTCAGCCAGCGCATGGTGACAATAAGATCGCCCTTGAACGGACCCGCCGGCTCGGTCGGCTGGTTTGTACGCAGCACCCACCGGTCCTTATCGGTCGGCACGCCGGCGCGCTCGAAGGCGTCGTCGAAGGTGATGCCCGAACCGATCAGGAACGACACCAGGTCGTCGCGCCACAGGTCGCTGATATCGGTGCGGTCGTTTTGGCGTTCGCCGTCGACGAACACCGAATACTTGGCGCAATCGGTCCGCAGATCGGCATTCGGCGCCAGCTTGCGCGGCACCGGACTACCGGCATCGCACACCTCCAGCACCGGACAGGCGCGCTGGTTGCGCTGGCAATACAGCATGAAATCGAAGGCATAAGCCTTCGGCATGATGGCGAGATTGACCTGCACGAAGCCGTGCGCGAGGCCGCGGCTGGTGCCGGTCAGGCGGCCGGCGCGGATCTCGGCGCGGATGCGCTGGCTCTCAAGCGGCGCGTCGGCCTTCACGGCGCGCCTCCCAAAGAATCAGAGTCCAGTTCGACTTCGTAGATTTGCGCAAAGCCGGTGCGGTCTGACGTAAAGACGACGCGCTGGCCATCCGGCGAAAAGCGCGGATGCGGATGCGTGTGCTGGCGTGCTTCGACGGCGACTGGACCGTCATTGTAGGGAAATGGATGCGCCCAGTGCGCGCCTTCGGATGTGGCTTCGCTGGCGCAGAGGAATTGCGGCGCGCCGCCCAACGGAATGATGTGCAGGCCCTGGTCTGGGAAATTCGTGTCGCAGACGAAGCGCGTGCCGGTGGCGTCCGGCGCGGCATGCCACGACGGAAAGCGGTGCAGCCATTCGGCCTTGCCGGTGTCGATATCGATCAGCCGCATGCCGCGCGGCCAGTCGACGAAAGCGATTGCCCGCCGGCCCGGCAGCCACACTTCGTGCGTCACCCACTGCATTTTGTCTTCGCGGGCGTAGACGCGGCGGTTGTCGGCGCCGTCGCGCGCCACGGTCCAGACCCGGTCGGTCAAAGGACCGGCGTAGAGAATGAGGTTGTCGTCGTCCGGGCAGAACTGCGGATGGCCGATGGTGTCGCGTTCGAGAATGACGCTGCTCTTGGCCGTAGCGGTTTCGACGACAATGAAGCGCGACACCTTGCCGGTCTTGACGGGAATAGCCCACCACTCGCCATTGGCCGACAGCGCGGTTGTCCCCATCGCAGCGCCGACCATGCCCTTTTCGCGCATTTCGACAGCGCCGAAGTCGGCGAGTTGCGTCTCCTCGAACGTATCAAGATCGACCTTCCACGCCCCGGTGCCGGCGGTGAAATAGACGAAGCGTCCGTCCGGCGACGGCGAGATCGACCATTCCGCCAGATCGGGACGATCGGTTGCCTGGACCAGTTGTCCCGATGCGCGGTCCTCGAAGAAGATCTGCGGCGTGCCCGTACGATACGAAATGAAAATCAATTTCGTGCCGGCCCTGTCATAGGCCGGCACAAAAAAGAACGGGTGATGATGGATGCTCGCGTGATCCGTCACCTGCCGCACCTGCCTTCCCGACGCCGCATCGGTCAGCACCCGTCCCTCGCCGGGAAAACGTGCGCCCTTTGCCGAGCGCGCGCGCATGATCGGCGCCGTCATCGACATGACGGCGGCGCCTTGCATAGACCGTGCGCGCGGGCTGTCGCGACCATGTCAGGCCTTGTAGTTCTTCGCCTGGTCGACGATCTTGGCGCGGTCGAAGTTGTTGATCTCGTCGATCATCTCGTTGGTGAACAGCGGCTTGACGTCGGTGATGCCGTCGAGCCCAAGGAACTTGGCATCGCGCATCAACTCGGCTTCCTGTATGAAGCCCATCTTGGTGTTCGGATATGGCGGCTTGAACAGCGGAATGCGCCGCTGCGCCGCGAACAGCACCGATTTCACCGCATCGGCTTCGCTGGCGCCGCGCGGCGCCGTTTCCGGGAACAGCTTGAGGAAGACGCGCGCGCCGGCTTCCGGATTGGCCAGCAGGAACTCCGACGACTTGGCGACGCCGCGGGCAAAGCCGACGCAGATCTTGCGATTGGCCTTGATGTAATCTTCCATGGCGCTGAGGAACAGGCCGCCGATCAACGGAACATCCTTGGGCCGATCCAGCATGCGCAGCGGAATATTCGCCGCCTCGATCTGGCCGAAGCCGGTGTCGAAATAAGCGAGCGCGTCGATAACGCCCCGTTGCAGGGCGACGCCGGCCGTAACACCGGCGCCGACCGCGATCCAGGTCACGTCCTTGTCCGGGTCGAGGCCGATATTCTTGATGACGGCGCGGGTGACGGGGTAGTCGGTGGTGCCGAGATCGGAGACGCCTATCTTCTTGCCCTTCAGCGCTTCATAACTCTTGAGTGGAGAATCCGGCAGCACCGCCACATCCCACTTATAAGGATAGGTGTACTCATAGAAGTTGACGATCTTCGGCAGCTCTTTCTTGGCATAGAGCGGCATCTGGAAGCTCGGCGTGCCGACGGCAAACTGCACGTCACCCTTGTCGACGGCGATCTGCGCGTTGGAATTGGTGCCGAGCGGCCGGGCGGTGAAGTCGAGGCCCTCTTCCTTGTAATAGCCAAGTCCGCTGCCGATCAGGATGTTGATAATGATCGGGTTGATCGACTTGATGCCGAAGCCCATCGATATCTTGGTCAATTCCTGCGCGCGCAGGACCGAAGACGATGCAACGCCCGCAAGAGCAACAGCGCCTAAGCCTTTAACGACGTCACGACGATTAGCCATTCTCATCCTCCCATCATTTTTCTAGTGTTTTCCGCGATTGGCCCAATGAACGACGGAGCGCTCGATCCGGCGCACGACCAGGTGCAGCAGGATGCCGGTGACGCCAAGGACAACGAGCGCGCCGAATACGCCGGCGACATCGGTCACCGCCTGCGCCTTGGTGATGGCGACTCCCATGCCGGACTGCGCGCCGAGGAATTCGGCGACGATCGTGCCGAGCAGCGCATAGACGATACCCATATCGAGGCCGGCGAAAATGTACGGCGCGGCCGAAGGCAGCTTGACCAGGTAGTAGGTCTCCAGCCGCGAGGCCGCCAATGCCTTCATCAGTTCCAGGCGCTCGACTTCCGCGGCGCGAATGCCGGCAAAGCAGTTCACCAGCATGGGAAAGAAAGCGAGCAGCGCGGCCATCGCCACCTTGGAGCCGTCGCCGAAGCCGCACCAGATGACGATCAGCGGCGCAATGGCGACTTTCGGCAGGCTCTGCAACGCAAAGGCATATGGCATCAGCGCGGTCTCGACGGAACGGAACTCCGCCATCAAGGAGCCGAGCAGTAGTCCGAGACTGGCGCCGATGACGAAGCCGAGCAGCGCATTCGACATCGTGCTCCACAGCGGCATGTACCAGCCGAGCGGGCTCGCCGGCGATACGGCGATGCCGCTCCATAGCGCGACGAAAACCTGTTCCGGCGCCGGCAGAATATAGGGCGGCACCTTGAGCACGATCACGCCGGCCTTCCAGACCAGCAGCAGCGTCAGGAAGCCGGCGATGCCGATGCCGATATTGCGGATGCGGACATTGCGGCGGCGCGACTGCGCAGCGGCCGCCGACGTGGCGATGAGGTCCAAAGCGTTGGTTTCGGTGCGAACGTCGGCCATGCGCCCATTACTCCAGAAGCATTCGGATTTCGCGCGCCAGCGCGACATGGCTCGGGCTGCCGAACGTCTCGGCGGCGATGCGCGGCCTCGGGACGTCGACGACTAGATCTCGGACGATCCGGCCGGGGCGCGGCGACATGACGACGACACGGTCGCCAAGGAAGATCGCCTCGTCGATCGAATGCGTGATCAGGACCACGGTCTTCTTGCTGGCGAGCCAGATGCGCTGCAGTTCGGCGTTCATTCGTTCTCTGGTTAGCGCGTCGAGCGCGCCGAACGGCTCGTCCATCAGCAGCAATTTCGGGTCGCGGGCCAGCGCGCGGACGATGGCCGCGCGCTGCTGCATGCCGCCGGACAGCTCGTAGGGATATTTGTTCTCGAAACCCTTGAGTCCGGCGATCTCGAGCAGCTTGTGGATTTCGGCGATCTTGCCGGCGTCGCGCGAACTGCCGCCGACGCGCAGGGGCAGCATGACGTTCTGCAACACAGTGAACCACGGCAGCAGATTGGACTGCTGGAACACGACGCCAACTTCCGGCGACGGACCATTCAGAGCCTTGCCGGCAAGCGACGAGGTTCCGGCATCCGCGGTATCGAGTCCGGCGAGAAGCCGCAACAAGGTCGTTTTGCCGCAACCCGACGGCCCGACAAGGCAGACAAATTCGCCGTCGCGCACCGTCAGGTCGATATTGTCGAGCGCGAGCACGGAATCACCGGCGACGGTCGAATAAATCTTCACGACGCCTTCAACCACGATCAAGGGATCGCGCGCGCCGTGTTGCCTGGCCGCGGCGGCCACCGCCGGCGCGGCGAAACCTGGTGCTTCTGTCGCTAGACTCATCGTGTCTCCTTAAACCGCAGCTGAAATCGTTCCGCTTGCCTGCACCACCCGCGCAATTTCCTTGGCCGCCCGCCGCACCGCGATGAGGGCCTTGTCGCGAAACTCGTCGACCGAAACCTGCATCTGTGGCACCGCGACGCTGACCGCGGCGAGCGGGTAATTGTCGATGTCGAGCACCGGCACCGCGAGCACGCGCAAGCCGCTGCCGAAATAGGAATCGCGCAGGGCGTAACCGTCCTGACGGATGCTTCGCAGGCTGCGCTCGATTTCATCACGCTGCATCGGCTTGTGCGGAAAGCCGCCGGGCCGCGGCTTGAGCGCGAGGACGCGCGCCAGTTCGCGCGGCGGCAGAAAGGCCAGCATGGCCTCGCCGATCGTGCTCCAGAAGGCGGGGATCGTCGTGCCGATGCGGATGTCGACGCCGATGCGCGTCAAACCCGCGCGCACGCGCTCGATGTAAAGTATGTCGGCGCCATCGAGCACGCCGAGGCTGGCGGCCTCGTTCACCTCGCCGACCAACGAGCGCAGGATCGGCCGCGCGATTTCGCGCAAGTCGGCGCGGCCAATCGCATGCAAGCCGAGATCGGTGCATTTGAGCGTCAGGCGGAAGCGCTTGCTGTCCGGGATGCGGCTGACATAGCCGGCCATCACCAACGTATTGAGCATGCGGAAGGCTGTGCCGGGATCGAGCTTCGCCAGCGCGCCCACTTCGCTCAGCGTCAACTCGGCCCGCTCGGCGGTGAAGGCTTCAAGAACGCGCAGACCCTTGGCGAGCGAATTGACCAGATTGCGCGAGTCGTCGTCCGGCTCGGCCTTCGCAGCCACCAGCGCGCTTTTGTCCAACCTGGACTGTCTCTTCCCCGTCATCGCTGTTCTTATGTTTCGGATTGCGAAACTTATTTGCAAGATCATTAAAGACGGATCGCATGGCGCAGTCAATCGTGACGCCCAACCTTTTAAAGATGCGGTCCGCGGCCGGCTCGCGATGCGAAGCTCATTTCCGGTGCGGCAAATGGACGGGTCGGACGGACGCCTGGCTGCAAAGACACAGGCTGACAACGAGAAGGCGCGTCGAACGCGCTCAGCGTGCGAGCCGCTCGATCAGGCCGAGCAGCACATTGGCGCCAGCCTCCAGATCCTTCGGTACGGTATACTCGCGCACATTATGACTTAGCCCGCCGACGCTCGGCACGAAGATCATGCCGGACGGGCAGACGCGCGCCATCATCTGCGCGTCATGGCCGGCGCCGGACGGCAGACGCCGCGACGAAAGCCCGCGCGCCTGCGCCACCTCCTGCACCATCGAGACCATCGTCTCTGGAAAAATGACCGGCGCGAACCGCGCCAGACTGCGCGTCTTCACCGACACGCCTTCGCGCGCAGCCAGTTCGGCAACGAACGTCGCCAGCCGGGCCTCGGCATCTTGCAGCAGCGGCTCGTCGATATTGCGCAAATCGACGGTCATCGTCGCCCGTCCGGCGATGACGTTGACAAGCCCCGGCTGAAGCTCCAGGCGGCCGACGGTGCCGACCTGATAGCCGCCGAATTCCCGGGCGATGCGACGCACGCACACGGCGATCTCGGCAGCGACATAAGCGGCGTCGTGGCGCAGCCGCATCGGTGTCGCGCCGGCGTGACCGGACTGGCCTTCAATGGTCAATTCAGACCACGACAGGCCCTGCACGCCTTCAACGGCGCCGATGCTCAGGCCCTCGTCTTCGAGGATCGGGCCCTGTTCGATGTGCAATTCAAAATAAGCATGCGCCTTGATCGCGCCCGGCCGCGCGGCGCCGGCATAGCCAATGCGCCGCAATTCGTCGCCAACCGAAGCCCCATCGATGCCTTTGATGGCATAGGCGTCGTCGAGCGACAGCGCGCCGACATGCACCAGGCTGCCGAGCGCGAAAGGCGCGAAGCGCGAGCCCTCCTCATTGGTGAAGGCCGCCAGCGCCACCGGCCGCCGCGTCGTCGCGCCGGCATCGTTGAGCGACTCCAGCGCTTCGAGCCCGGCCAGTACGCCATAGAGCCCGTCATAGCGACCGCCCGTGCCGACCGTGTCGATGTGCGAGCCGACCATCACCGGATCGAGCGACTCGGCGCCGGCGCGCAGGCCGAAGATATTGCCGATAGCATCGACGCTGACGGCGAGCCCCAGTTCCTTCATCCACGTCACCAGCAGGTCGCGGCCCTGCCGGTCCTCGTCGGAAAGCGCGAGGCGGCAATTGCCGCCGCCCGGCAGCGCGCCGATCTCGTTGAACGTCTCGAGCCGGCGCAAAAGCCGCCCGCCATTGATGGATGTGTGCGTCATCACGCCGATAGTGCCACGGACGCGGCGTCGACGCGAATGCAGGCGGCGGCGTGTCCGGGGCCGGTGACGACCAGCGGCGGCACGATCTGGCGGCAAGCCTCTATCGCGCGCGGGCAACGCGGGCTGAACGAACAACCCGGCGGCAGGTTGGTCAGATCGGGCGGCGAGCCGGGAATGGTCACCAGCCGCGATCCCTTCGCCGCGCCATGTCCGGTACGCGACGCCAGCAGGCCGAGCGTATAGGGATGCGCGGCGTTGCGAATGACGTCGGCACAGGGCCCGGTCTCGACGATGCGGCCGCCGTACATCACGGCGATGCGGTCGGCGACCTCGACGGCGACGCCGATGTCATGGGTGACGAAGATGACCGCAAGGCCGAGTTCGCGCTGCAATTCGCGCAACAGCAGCAGCACCTGAATCTGCACCGTGGCGTCGAGCGCCGTGGTCGGCTCGTCGGCAAGCAGCACCTTGGGCCGGCAGGCCAGCGCCAATGCGATCATCGCGCGTTGCCGCATGCCGCCGGACATTTCGTGGGGATAGTTGTCGAGCCGCCGGTCCGGCGAGGGAATGCGCACCCGCTCGAACAGGCCAAGCGCGCGCTTGCGCGCCTCGGCGCGGGAGATGCCCTCGTGCCGCATCACCGCTTCGGCGATCTGATCGCCGACGCGATAGACCGGGTCGAGCGCCAGACCGGGGTCCTGGAAAATCATCGAAACGATCTTGCCGCGGTAGCGCGCGAGGTCGCCCGCCGGCATCGCCAGGATATCGCGACCATCGACATTGACCGAGCCGCCGAAGCGCGCCGATTTCGGGTGCAGCCGCATCAGCGCGCGTAAGGTCACGCTCTTGCCGGAGCCGGATTCGCCGAGCAGCGCCAGGGTTTCGCCCGGCTTCAAAGTGAGATCGACGCCGGCGACCGCGCGCACGCTGGCGCCGCCTCCGGTCGCAAAATCGACGGTCAGTTGTTTCACATCGACGATTGGTCCGGCGCCGTTCATGCCGCCACCTTCGCTTGCGTCGCCAGCGGATGGCCGGACGCCGGGTTGGCGATGTGACAGGCGGCGAGATGCATGTCCCCGACGCCGTACAACAACGGCTCGTCGACCTTGCAGACATCGGCGGCGTATTTGCACCGCGTGTGGAAGCGGCAGCCCGGCGGCGGATTGATTGGGTTCGGCGGATCGCCGGTGATCGGCGCTTCCTGCGTGCGGTTGTCCGGGTCCATCGACGGCATCGAGGCGAGCAACGCCTCGGTATAAGGATGGCCAGGCTTGGAAAATACCGCGTCGGCCGGACCGACCTCGGCGACCTTGCCGAGATACATGACCATCACCCGGTCGGACATGAAGCGCACGACATTGAGGTCGTGCGAGATGAAGATGTAGGTCAGGCCGAATTCGGCCTTCAGGTCGAGCAGAAGATTCAGGACCTGCGCCTCGACCGATTTGTCGAGCGCCGAGACCGCCTCGTCGAGGATCAACAGGCGCGGATTGAGCGCCAGGCCGCGCGCGATGTTGACGCGCTGGCGCTGGCCGCCGGAGATTTCGTGCGGATAGCGTCCGGCAAAACGACCCGGTTCCAGGCCAACGCGGTGCAGCAGGTCATGCGCCAAAGTGATCGACTGCGCGCGCGACGCGCCGTGCACGCGCGGCCCGAAGGCGACCGTGTCCTCGACCGTCAGGCGCGGGTTGAGCGAGGCGTAGCTGTCCTGGAAGATCATCTGTACTTGCTTGCGAAAGCTGCGGATGTCGAGTTCGGCAGAGCCGACCGCCTCGCCGTCGAACAGCAACTCCCCGGCGTCCGGCTTGATGATCTGCATGATCAATCGCGCCACGGTCGATTTGCCGCAACCGCTCTCGCCGACGATGCCGAGCGTCTCGCCCTTGGCGACGTCGAAGGAGACGCCATCGACCGCGCGCACCACGGCGCCGGCCTTGCTCAAAAAGCCGCCGCGCTTGCCGAAATGCTTGATCAGTCCGCTGACGGCGAGCAGCGGCGTCGCCGGGCCGCCGCGATCCTCGCCGAGCTCGGGCACATGCGCGGGAAGGCCGATCACCCCGGTCATTGCTTGACCTCCATGGCGGAGCGCAGGCCATCGGAAAACAGATTGAATGAGATCGACACCATGAAGATCATCAAGCCCGGCAAGGCCGCGACCAGCGGCTGGCTGTAGATCGCTGTGCGCAAAGTGTTGAGCATCAGGCCCCATTCGGCTTCCGGCGGCTTCACGCCGAGGCCGAGGAACGACAGGCCGGCGGCGAGGATCATCGACACGCTGATGAGACTGGTCGAAAAAACGAAAATCGGGCCGAGCACATTGCCCAGCACGTGCATGCGCACGATGGTGAAGGCCCCCGCTCCCGACACCCTTGCCGCCTCGACATAGTCCCGCGTGCGGATCTGCGTCGTCACCGCTTCGGCGACGCGCGCGATCTGCGGCACGAAAACGATCGTCAGCGACACGATCGAATTGAGGATGCCGGCCCCGAGCGCGCCCGACAGCGCAATGGCCAGCAGCACCGAGGGAAATGCGAAGAACACGTCGATGATGCGCATCAGCAGCGTGTTGATCCAGCCGCCGACATAGCCGGCGAAAATGCCGATGCTGGAGCCGACGACAAAGGCGCACAAGACCGGCAGCACGCCCATGAAGATCGACAGCCGGCCGCCATAGATCAGGCGGGTCAGCATATCGCGGCCGAGTTCGTCGCCGCCGAGCGGATAGCCGGGAAAACCGATCGGCTTCAGCCGGCGCAGCATCGATCCTTTGAACGGATCGGCGGGGGCGATGTAGGGCGCGAAGATCGCCGCCAGCACGATGACGAGGATGACCGCCAGCGCTGTCATCGCCACTTTGTCCTTGATCAGCCGCGACCAGACGCTGGCCCAATAGCCCTTGCCGGCCTGGGCCAGCACGACAACGGGAGGCGAGTCGGCGATCGCGGACATGGCGCTAGCCCCGCTGGATGCGCGGATCGAGCGCGGTTTGCAAAACGTCGACGATCAGGTTCAGCACGACGAAAAACATGGCCAGCACCAGAATCGTGCCTTGCAGCAGCGGCAGGTCGCGCTGGAAAATCGCGGCGTTCAAAAGGAAGCCGGTGCCGGGCCAGGAGAACACAGTCTCGATCAGGATCGATCCGCCGAGCAGATAGCCGAGTTGCAGGCCCATCACCGCGAGCGCCGTCGGCGCCGCGTTGCGCACGACGTGCTTGAATACGCCCCACTCGCTCAATCCCTTGGCGCGCAGCGCCTGGACGAATTCCTGCGCGAGAATATCGGCAACCAAAGCCCGCACGGTCCGCGCGATGATACCCATTGGAATGACCGACATCGTGATCGCCGGCAGAATGATATAGCGCAAATGCTCGGCGTCGGGCCGCCAGTGGTCGGAACCGCCAGGGCCGGCGCCGGTCGCCGGCAGCCAATTCAACTGCACCGAAAAGACGATGACCAGCACCATGCCGAGCCAGTAATGCGGCACGCTGACGCCGAACACCGACAGCGCGGAAGCGGCCTTGTCGAGCGGCGAGTTGCGGAAGTAACCGGCGACGAAGCCGAACAGCGAGCCGAAGGTGAAACCGATGAGCGTCGCAACGGCGGCGAGGATCAGCGAATTGACCACCGCGCGGCTGACTTCCGACAGCACGGGGCGGCCGCTGGCGATGGAGTTGCCAAGATCGGCGTGCAGAACCTTCCACAGCCACAGACCGTATTGCACGATCAGCGGCCGGTCGAAGCCGTAGATCGCGCGCATCTGCGCCTGCTGTTCGGCGGTGGCGTCGATCGGCAGCACCGAGGTCAGCGGATCGCCGGGCGCCAGATGCACCAGGAGGAAGCAGACGACGCTGACGCCGAGCGCGACCGGCGTGACGTAGATGATGCGTTTGACGATGTAGCCCAGCATGCGGCTAGTCCTTCGGCATCAACTGGAGAGGGGCCGGCGGCGAACCGCCGGCTCCCGTGTTTCCGCGGTCTACTTCGCCATCGTGATCGGCGAGAAGTCCTGGAACCAGTTCTTGGCCTGCACGAAGCCCTGCACCTTCGGGCTGAGCGCGCGCGCGTTGACATCATGCGTGACCATCAGGAACAGCGCGTCGTCGACATACTTCTCGTGCACCTTCTGGAGAACGGCGAGCTGCTCCTTCGGATCGAAGGTGTTGCGCACCGCGTCCAGCAGCTTGTCCATTTCGGGATCGCAATAGTGGCCCCAGTTGGTGCCCGTCGGCGCTTTCAAATTGCACTGGAGATGGCGGATGAAGCCGGTGAACGGGTCCTGGATGAAGTAGGAGAAGTTGATGCTCGAGGCGCCCTTGGCGTTCGGATCGAGCGCGCCGGCGCGCCAGAGATTGATCACCTGGTTCCATTCGACGACTTCGAACTCGACCTTGATGCCGACCTCGGCGAGGTTCTGCTGGATCAGTTCGTTCATCGGCAGCGGCTGCATCTGTCCCGAGCCCGACGGCGAGATGATCGCCTTCACCGTCAGCGGCTTGTCCTTGCTGTAGCCGGCTTCGGCGAGCAGCTTCTTGGCCTCGGCGATGTCGGTCTTCACCTTGAACTTCGGATTGCCGAACCACTGGTGACCCGGCGGCATGAAGCCTTCGGCCGGGATCATCAAGCCGGCGAGCAGTTCCTTCATGCCTTCGCGGTCGATGGCCAGATTGGCGGCCTTGCGCACGCGGATGTCGTTCCAGGGCGAGCCCGGCGCGCGCGACAGATGCCACGTCCAGTTATGCGGATAGGCATTGATGATGATCGGAAAACCCGCGGCCTTCAGCGAGGCGACCGCGTCCGGCGCCGGCGCTTCGATCCAGTCCACCTGCCCCGAGCGCAACGCGGCGACGCGCGCATTGGCTTCCGGCAGCGGCAACAGTACCAGCTTGTCGAGCTTCGGGACGCGCGCCTTGTCCCAGTAATCCTTGAACGGCACCATCTCGGCGCGTTCGCGCGGCACGAATAGCGTAAGCTTCCACGGTCCGGTGCCGGATGGCGTCTTGGCGAATTCGTCCCAGTTCTTACCGACCTTTTCAAACTGCGCCGGCGACGACATCATGATCCAGGCAAGCTGGTACGGCAAAGTCGCGTCCGGCGACTTGGTCACGATTTCGACGGTGTATTTGTCGATCGTCTTGTAGGTGGCGACCGCGGGGATGCGCGATTTGCCCTGCGCCGACTGGCGCTTGTCGAATTGCGGCGCGTCTATCTTAAGCAGCTTGTCGAAATTCCAGACGACCGCGTCGGCGTCGAATTCCGAACCGTCGTGGAATTTCACGCCTTGGCGCAGCTTGAACACCCAGCGCGTCTTGGTCGCATCGGCGGGATCGACGCCGTAGCTTTCGGCAAGGCCGGGCACCAGATCGGACGGCTTGGTCGCGCTCGACAGGTCCCAGTTGATGAGGCCGTCATAGACCGTATAGCCCATGAAGCGCATGCCTTCGCCGCCCTGGTCGGTCTGGCCGGTGGTGAGCGGAATGTCAGACGCGGTCATACCGATGCGCAAAGTCCCTTGCGCGAAAACGGTCGACGACACGGCAAGTAGCAAGCCGACGCCGAGAACGGTGGATTTTTTCAAGAAACTCGACATTTGCGGTCACCCCAAGGTTTCGTTGCCTTGAATTCAGCAATTGCCGTGCCAAAAAATAACTGCGCTAAATCAACGATATAAACGAGCCCCGGGAACTGGTTTTGTTTGCGTGCCTATGATTTAGGCGGACCCAGATGCACATTTTTCAATGGGCCAGCCGTAGCCTAAAGGAGCCAGCCGTGGCGCAGCGGCTGCCAAGCCGACGAAGAATGCGCCGGCATCGCGCAGAAATCCCCGCCACCGACGCGCTGCCGGCGAACTCGACAATGTCTTCACGCCCGTTAAAACTCGCGCGCACCGTCCGCGCCCACCGCGGTAAACCGGGATCCAGTTCATGCGCGTACTGCTGCTCAATGCCAATACCAATCCGGCGATGACCGAGCATGTCGTTGGCGCGGCGCGTGCGCTGGCGCCGGACATCGAATTTACCGGCGCCACCGGCCGCTTTGGCTCGGCCCATATCGGCACGCGCGCGACTTACGCCGTCGCCGCGCATGCGGCGATTGACTGCTACGAGGCGCAAACCGAACGATACGACGCTGTCATCCTCGCCTGCTTTGGCGATCCGGGTTTAAGCGCGCTTCAGGAAATCGCCGATGTGCCGGTGTTCGGACTTGCCGAAGCGGCCTGCCGCGCGGCGGCGCAACAGCGGCAGCGTTTCTCCATCGTCACCGGCGGCGAGCGCTGGATTACGATGCTGCGCGACTATCTGATGCCGCTCGGTCTGACAGAGCATCTCGCATCGATTCGCACCGTCGAACCGACGGGCTCGCAAATTCTGGCCGATCCGCAAGGCAGCCTCGATAAACTGGCGCAGGCCTGCCGGCTGGCCGCGGACGAAGACGGCGCGAAAAGCATCATTCTCGGCGGCGCCGGACTGGTCGGATTGGCCGGGCGCGTTGCCGCCAATGTGCCGGTGCCAGTGATCGATTGCCTGGAACCGGCGATCGCCGCCGTTCGCGCGCTGCGCCGCGATTAGCACGCCAAGGCCATCAACCTCCGGCGGCGATGGCCCGATCCACCATTTTGCCCGAGAGCCCAAGATAATTGGCCGGATCGCAATGGCGGCGGATCGCTTCGACGCCCCCCAGCGCCTCGACGATTTCGGGAACGGCGCCGAGGATGTCGGCGAGATTGCCGTCACCCTCGATCGCCTCGCGGCAGGCGGCATAAACAACATCGTGCGCGTGCTGACGGCCGAGCTTCGGCGCCGCCGCCATCATCACGGCTTCCGCCACGATCAGGCCGCGCGTAAGCCCGAGATTATCCAGCATTCTCTTTTCATGCACCACAAGGCCGGCCAGCATGAATTTCGCATTGGCCAACGACGCGCCGGCGAGCAGAAAACTCTCCGGCAGCGAGGCCCATTCGAGATGCCACGGACCGGTGGCGCGCTCGAAGTCATGGATCATCGCATCCAGCATGGTGGCGACATGCTGGCGCACGGCCTTGGCCGCCGCGAGCATCAGTTCGCTGGAGATCGGATTGCGCTTTTGCGGCATGGTCGACGACGCACCGCGGCCGTGTACGAATGGCTCCGACACTTCGCCAAATTCGGTCGCCGACATCAACATCACATCGGTAGCGATTTTGCCGAGCGTGCCGGTAATCAGCCCAAGCAACGTGACTGCTTCCGCCAGGCCATCACGGGCGACGTGCCAGGTAATGGCAGGCTGGCCAAGCCCGAGTTCCTCGCAAAACAGTTGCTGCATCTCCAGTCCGCGCTCGCCAACCGAGGCCAGCGTGCCCGCGGCGCCGGCGAACTCGCCGACCAGAACGCGCGGTTTGACCTGCGCGACGCGCTCGATGTGGCGATCGACCGACGACAGCCACACCGCCGCCTTGTAGCCGAAGGTGATCGGCAGCGCCTGCTGAAGATGGGTGCGGCCCGCCATCGGCGTATCGCGATGACGTTTCGCCATCGCCGCCAAAATATCGCGAAGCTCCCTGAGGTCGCGTTCGACGATTGCCAGCGCCGCACGCACCTGAAGCACATTGGCGGTATCCATGATGTCCTGGGTGGTAGCGCCCCAGTGTACATATCGCCCGGCTTCACCAGCGGCCGCGGCCAGTTGATGCACCAGCGGCAGGATCGGATAACCGACGATATCCGTCTCCTGCTTGAGCTTGTCGAAATCAAGCTTGATGCCTTTCGACGCCGCCTCGATGGCGATGGCGGCCTCCTTCGGGATCACGCCCATACGTGCCTGCGCGCGGGCGAGCGCCACTTCGGCCTCGATATAGTACCCGACCAGCGCCTCGTCGCCGAAAATGGCGCGCATCTCCACCGTGCCAAACATGTCGCGAAATAACGCGGAATCGAAAACCGTGCTGCCCAACGTAACCTCCTCTGAATTCATTCAAATGCGCGGACGCCGCCGGCGCGGCGTTACCACGATAAGGCTTCGCGGTCGAAAAAATCCGCCGGTATCCGCCATCGTCAGCGAGGCGATTATGACGCGCACGCGCCTAGGTGCGGGTCCTCGTCAGACGACGAGCGCCCCGCCATCGATATAGACGATCGAGCCGGTGGCAAAGCCGTTGTTCACAAACGCAAGGATCTGCCCGGCGATGTCCTCGGCGACGCCGACGCGGCCGACCGGCAGGCCGGCGGCGATCTTGGCCAGCATTTCCACGCGCGCGGCTTCCGCCATGCCGGCCCGGATCGGCGTATCGATGATGCCGGGCGAGACGCAGTTCACCCGCACCGGCGCCAGTTCGAGCGCGAGGCTGCGCGCCAGCGACTCGATCGCGCCATTGGCGGCGCCGACGATCGCCGAGTTCGGCCGTGGGCGAACGCTGAGGAAGCCGGAAACCAAAGTCAGCGAGCCGCCGGCATTGATGCTGGCCGCGCGCGCGACGCGCCAGGCGCCCCAGAACTTGCCTTCCATGGTGGCACGCACGTCGTCCATCGCGACGGTTTTGAATGGACCCGACTTGAGCTGCGCCGCGGTGACGACGACATGATCGACCGCGCCACAATCGCGGAAAAGAATTTTGACGCTATCGTCATCTGTGACGTCGGCGACGATAGCCTTGACGCCGATCCCGTCGGCGGCCGTCTTGAGCTTATCGGGGCTCCGCGAAGCGATGATAACCTCGGCGCCTTGTGCCTTCGCCATTGCCGCGGTCGCCAGACCGATGCCGGACGATCCACCGACGACGACGATTTTCTTGCCTGCGAGCGACATGCCCTCTCCCACTTTCTTTTATGTAGCCGGGTTGCGATCAGTCCGGCATGAACTGCTTGCCGATCGACGGCTTGCTGACGCCGAGGCCGGGCAATTCCCAGACGCCGGCGCCGGCGGGGTTGGTGTCGGCGGCAATATCGACATCGATCAGATAGGGCTTGTTGGCGGCGATGCCCTTGCGGACGGCCTCGGCCAGATCGGCGGCACGATCCACGCGCACGCCTTCGACGCCGCAGGAGCGCGCCATCGCGGCGAAGTCCGGATTGTAGCGCTCGCCCGTCAGCGGGTTATGGAAATCCGTCGCTAGTTCGCGCTTGTCGAGATAGCCGCGCTGCAAACCGCGGATCGACGCATAGGCGTAATTGTTCCACACCACCCAGACGACCGGGAGATTGTATTCGACCGCCGTGCCAAGAACGTTGGCGTGCATGAAGAAAGCGCCATCGCCGCACACCGACACGCACGGCCGGTCCGGCGCGGCGAACTTCGCGCCCATGACGCCGGCGACACCGAATCCCATCGAGCCAAAGGCCATGCAGCCGATCAACGAATCCGGGCGCCTCGGCTTGGTGTAGCCGAGCAGCCAGTTGTGATGCACCCCGATGTCGCTGACCAGGATCGCGTCGTCCGGCAGTCCGCGCTGAATTTCAAACGCCGCGCGCTGCGGATTGATCGGCTGGGTGTCGTCGGTGAAGCCGGGCGCAACGAGCTTGTCCCACTCCTTGCGATAGGTGTCGATCTGCGCCAGCCACTTCTTGCGCGCCTCGGCCTTCTTCGTCAGATCCTTGCGGCGATCGAGTTCAGCCAGCACCTGTCGCAAGAAGGTGCGAATGTCGGCCATCAGCCCGAGCGCCACCGGATAATTGCGGCCGATCTCGTCCGGATCGATGTCGACGTGAATAAGCTGCGTCGGCGGGATGGTGAATGAGTAGCCGGGAATCCACGAACTCGACGTGCGGTCGTCGAAACGCGCGCCGAGCGACAACAGCACGTCGGCCTGACGCGTAGCGTGATTGGCCTGATAGTGACCGCCGCGCGCGACCATGCCGAGCGCCAGCGGATGAAGCGTGTCGATCGCGCCCAGCCCGCTCATCGACGCCGCCACCGGAATTTGCAGACGTTCGGCAAGTTGAAGCAATTCGCCGGCCGCGCCGCCGTGGCGGATGGCCTGTCCGACGAAAATAACCGGCCGCTCGGCGTTAAGCAGCATGTCGACAGCCTTGATGACGCCGTCGGGATCGGCGCCGCATCGGCTGGAGATGTTGGCGTTCCATTCCTTGGCTTTGGGCGCCTCCTCGGCGGCCGCTTCCATAAACACGTCGTACGGCACGTCCAGCACCACCGGACCGGGCCGGCCCGTGACCATCGTCTTCCACGCCTGCCGCACCGCGAGCGGCACCATGTCGCCGCGCGTCGGCTGGAACACGCGCTTGCACAGGCTGCGCACGGTCGAGGGGAAGTCGGCCTGGTTCTGCCGATACATTTCCTGGAAGGCGCCGCGGTTGAACTGGCTGGTCGGCACATTGCCGGTCACCGCCAGGAACGGCACCGAATCGAGATAGGCGGTCGCCAGTGAAATCGGCAGATTGGCGGAGCCAGGGCCGCACGATGTGAAGGTCGCGGTCGCCTTGCCGGACACGCGGTAATAGCAATCGGCCATGAAACCGGCGACGCTCTCGTGATGCGTCGAAATGGTCTTGATCTCGGAGGAGCGCTCATACAGCGCATCGATGAACTGGATATTGCCGTGGCCGCACAGGCCGAACACCTGCGGCACCTTTTCCTGGATCAAGTAATCGACAATGACCTGCGCGCCATTGAGTTTATTTCCAGTCGGCATCGGTTCAGTCTCCTACCGGGCGTTTTCGCGTGAGGCGCGGCTGACGGCAGCGCGCGACCGTATTTCTCATAATGCTGTACGTCAATTGATAATGTGGTATGCCTGCGGCCTGGGAAGAAACGCCGGTAGCGAAGGAGCGCGCCATGAATTCCACATTGCCGACGACACGCCAGTGGTTCATCCGCAACATCGCCGAAGTGCCGTGGCGCCAATTCCCGGATCATTTCGGCGGCGCGCTGTCCAAGCCGCTGGTCATGCCGGAAACCGCCGGCTCGCAGCACATCGACTATCGGATTTCGATGTACCAGCCGATGGCCTATGTGAAAATTCACCAGCACAAGGTGCAGGAGCAGGTCTATCACGTCATCGAAGGCGAAGGCCTGATGCATATCGACGGCAAGGACCACCTGGTGCGCAAGCACGACTACATCTTCCTGCCGCCGGGCATCGATCATTCGATCTCGAACACCGGTCTGGTCGATCTTGTTTTCCTCGTTGTCACCTCCCCTGTCACCGATGATGTCATGTAGCGTCAAACCCGCCGTGGATGCGATCGACGAACAAAAGACTTTGTTCAGCGACGAGACTGCTGCGAATTCCCCAGAAACGCTATATGAATGTGGCACGGCACCCTTGCTACCAAGCCGATTAGAATCGGCACCGCCGTTCGGAGGCTCCTGACGTGAACGCGCGAACCAAGACCAAGATTGCAGCAAAACCGCCCAAAGCATCAAAGTCCGACAAGGCGGAAAAGCCCGGCAAGCTGCCGGCCGCCCGGCTGGTGAAAGACGCGGGCTCCGATATCGACGATGACGCCGAAGACAAGCAGCGCTCCGGCGTTCAATCGCTTGGCCGCGCCTTTAGCATTCTGGAAGAAATTGCCCGGCACCGTGACGGCATCGGCCTTGCCGACCTGAGCAAGCTCGTCGGGCTGCATAACTCGACAACGTTCCACCTTGCGAAAACGATGGTGTCGCTCGGCTATATCCGCCAGGAAAAAGATACCAAGCGGTACCGCATCGGCCGGCCGTTGTTCGCGCTCGCGGCCAGCGCCCTCGACGAGATCGAGATGGTGAAGGTCGCGACGCCGCTGCTTGAAGATATGTCGCGCGAAACCGGCGAGACCAGCCACTTCGCCGTTCGCATGGGCGACACTGTGGTGGTGATCGCCCGCACCAGCGGCCCGGGCGCCTTCCAGATGACGGATCGCGTCGGCATGGTGCGTCCGGCGCATTGCACCGCGCTCGGCAAAATCATTCTGGCCGCGTTGCGACCCGACCAGTTGGAACGCTTTCTCGCCCGCCTCGACTTGAAGCCGTCGACCGATAAGTCGATCACGGACATTCCGCTGCTGCTGCGTGAGATCGAAGCCATCCGGCGCAGCGGCGTCGCGCTCGACGACGGCGAGTTCAATCCGGAGGTCCGTTGCCTTGCGGTGCCGGTCAGGGACTTCACCGGCCAGTTCATCGGCGCGCTCGGAATTTCCGGTCCGATCTGGCGCTTGTCGAACCAGACCCTGAAGGACCGCACGAAAATCGTGCAGGCGTTCGCCCACCGTTTGTCCGAAGAGTTTGGCGCAAAGCCATCCTGAGAACGACCGCCGCCCCACTTAGGCGTTGACAGCGGCCCACCTCCCCGTAAATATCATCCAACAATAAAAAAACGTATCTCACATTGTCGCATACGCGACGGGTGAGGCCGAAAGGGGCAAACGCGGCAATCCGGGAGGACAATTACTATGACCAGCTACAACCGTCGGCACGTGTTGAAGGCGAGCGCGGCATTTGCCGGCGCATCGGCCCTGGGTTTTCCGGCAATCGTCCGCGCCCAGGCAAGCACCATCAAGATCGGCCATCTGGTGCCGCTCACCGGATTTCTCGGCGCGATCGGCAGCTACGCGCAACTCGGCGTCAAACTGGCGGCCGAAGAGATCAATGAAGCCGGCGGCATCACGGGCCGCAAGATCGACCTGATATCGGAAGACTCGGTCAATCCCGCGACCGCCGCCAACAAGGCGCAGCGCATGATCGAACAGGACGGCGCCGCTGTTCTGCTTGGCGAAATTTCGTCGGCGTCGGCGCTGACCATCATGCAGGTGGCCGAGCGCAACAAGAAGGTGTTTTTCTCAACCGGCGCCCGCTCCGACGCTTTGCGCGGCAAGAACTGCAATCGCTATTCCTTCCACTGCGACATTCCCAACACCGTGATGGTGAACGCGGTCGGCACCGCGCTCAATCAAAAGGGCCTGGTGAAGGGCAAGAAATTCGTCACGCTGACCGCCGACTACATTTTCGGCCACGATCTGCTCAAGGCGGCCAAATCCTTCTTCGCCGCCAATGACGCCACCCTCATCGGCGACGAACTGATCGCCACCGACGTAACCGACTTCAGCCCCTATCTCCTGAAGATCCGCCAGGCGAAGCCGGACGTGGTGTGCTGCAATCTCGCCGGCAATCAGGTGACCAATCTGGTCAAACAATATGCCGAGTTTGGATTCCCCTACCCGCTGGTCGGCTTCAATCTCAACACCGGCGACGCCTGGGCGGCCGGCGCCGGCAATCTCAGCGGCTTCTGGCCGACGGTCTGGTATCACACGCTCGACAATCCGGCCTCGAAGGCCTTCGTCGCCAACTTCACCAAGAAGTACGGCAAGCCGCCGGAGAACCACGCCTGGATCGAATACGTCACGCTCAAGCTGCTGGCCCAGGCGATCACCGACACCAAATCGACCGACAGCGAAGCGCTGATCGCGCACTTCGAAAAGCAGTCGCAATTCGACATCATGAAGGCGCGCAAGGCGTACTTCCGCTCCTGGGATCATCAGCTCGTGCAGGAGGCTTATCCGTTCACGGTGAAGGCCAAGGCCGACATGAAAGACCAGTGGGATATGCTGGTGCTCGGCGACACGGTGCCGGTGGCGAGCGCGCCGCTTGAATCGATCTATCCGAACAAAGAACAGAATCCCTGCGCCATGAAGGCGTAGCGTGCGCTTGGCGTATTAGCTGTTGATGGGCGGGGCGGCGCCGGCATACGAGCCGGCGCCGCTTTCGCATTAGGTTTACGACCACCGGAAAGCTTATGCAGATCGTGTTCCTGCTTGAACAAGTCGTGAATGGCCTCGTGCTCGGCGGCTATTATCTGCTGATCGCGCTCGGCCTGTCGCTGATCTTCAGCGTCGGCGGCGTCGTCAATCTGGCGCATGGCGCTTTCTATGCGCTGGGCGCCTATATCTCGGTGCAACTGACCGGCTATATCGGCTTTGGCCCCGCGGTGGCTGTCTCGCCGCTACTGGTGGCGCTGCTCGGCATTTTGTTCGAACGCTATCTCCTGCGCCGCTTCTATTCAGCCGATCCAATCCTCGGCCTTCTGGTCACCTTCGGCCTGGCGATGATCGTCGAGCAAATGATCCGCATCATCTGGGGCGCGCCGCCGATATCGGCCATCATGCCGCAGGCCCTGAAGGGCTCGTTCATCATCGGCGACTTCCTGTTTTCACGTTACCGCCTGATCCTGCTGGCGATCGTCGCTCTGGTTCTGGCCGGACTTTGGCTGCTGCTGCAAAAAACGTCCTTCGGCCGCGTCGTGCGCGCCGGCATCCAGCGCCCCGATATGGTTGCCGTGCTGGGCATTCGCCTGCAGCCTTACATGACCACTATCGTGATGTTGGGCGTCGGCATGGCCGCGTTGGGCGGCGCCTTGTTTGCCCCGATCACCATCGTGCATCCGGCGATGGGCGCGGACGTGTTGATCGTTGCCTTCGTCGTGGTGGTCATCGGCGGGCTCGGCAGTTTCTGGGGCGTCGTTCTTGCCGCGCTGCTGGTCGGCGTGGTGCGCGGCGTCACCATCCACTTCATGCCGGCGGCGGGCGAAGCCTCGATCTACGCCCTGATGTTCCTGGTCCTGTTGATCCGGCCGCGCGGCCTGCTGGGCGAACGCATTGAGAAATTCGAATGACCGGCGCGTTCGCATCCAGGAAATATCGCCCGCTATGGATCGGAGCGGCGTCGCTGATCGCGCTGCCCTTCGCCATGCATGTCATGGGCCTTTCGATCAATACCGCGACAGCGGCGGTCATTCTGGCGATCGCGGCGCTCGGGCTCAATCTGCTGATCGGCTATACCGGATTGACCTCGTTTGGGCATAGCGCCTGGTTCGGCATCGGCGCCTATGCCGCGGGCCTCATTCAGAAGAACTGGTTTCACGGACAGATCTTCATTCCGCTGGTGCTGTCGATGCTGCTGGTCGCCGCCGCGTCGCTGGTGACCGGCGCACTGATTCTGCGGCGGCGCGGCGTCTATTTCTCGCTGCTGACGTTGGCGCTCGCAGCGCTGACTTATACCGTGTCTTTCCGCTGGACCGAAGTGACCGGCGGCGAGGACGGGCTCGGCGGCTTGCAGCGCGGCGGCATCGGACCGTGGAGCTTCGATGACTCGCGTCTCTACTACGCAGCGGTCGCTGTCATCGCCTTCGGCGTGCTTTATGCGATGCTGCGGCTGGTGCGCTCGCCATTCGGTCATGTGCTGGTGGCGATCCGCGAAAATCAGTTGCGCGCGATGTTTCAGGGCTATCCGGTCGAGCGCTACAAGTTGATCGCCTTTGTCATTTCCGCCGTCATTACGGGGCTTGCCGGCGCGCTGCTCGGATTTCAAAACTATCTGGTGTCGGCGGAGGCGACCTCGGTCACCCTCTCCGGCGAACTGCTGGCCGTCGTCGTCATCGGCGGCATGCACAGCATCCTCGGGCCGGCGCTCGGCGCCTTGTTCTACATTCTGTTCCGCGAACTGTTTTCGATTTGGACGCAGAACTGGCTGCTCTGGTTCGGCTTGATATTCGTCGGCTTCGTACTGTTTTCGCCGGGCGGACTGATCGGCGTTTGGCAGTCGTTGCGCAAGCGCTGGATCACCGCGCCGGACGAAGGCGCGGCGATGAGCAATCGCAAGATCTACGAAGGCCTGCCGCTGCCCGGCTTTCTGCGGCCGAAGCCCGCGGCCGGCACGGTTCTCGAAGTCACCGGGGTGTCCAAACATTTCGGCGGCATCCGCGCCGTCACCGAGGCCAGCCTGCGACTTGGCGCAGGCGAGATTCACGCACTGATCGGCCCGAATGGCGCCGGCAAGACGACCTTGTTCAATATCGTCTCGAACCTGTTCCCGCCGAGCCAGGGCACCGTGCGGCTGCACGGCCGCGACATTCAGGGCCTGCCGGTGCAAGACGTCTGCCAGGGCGGGCTGGCGCGCTCGTTCCAGATCACCAGCCTGTTCAAGACACTGACGATCTACGAAAACATCCGTCTATCATTGCAGGCGCGCCACCCCGGCCGCTTCAATATCTGGCGCGATATCGACAGCTACCCGGCGACGCATGGCGAGACCGCCGAACTGATCAAGTTTCTCGGGCTCGAAGGCATCGAAACTGTCCAGGGCGGAGAACTTTCGTACGGAGGCCAGCGGCTCGTCGACCTCGGCATCGCGCTTGGCTCGAAGCCCGAAGTTCTGCTGCTCGATGAACCACTTGCCGGCCTGGCCGCGGCCGAGCGCGAGCGGGTGTCGCGCCTCATTACCAACATCGCGACGAACATCCCGGTGCTGATCGTCGAACATGACATCGATCGCGTGCTGGGCTTCTCGCAGCGCGTTACGGTCATGAACCAGGGCGAAGTGCTGCTGACCGGCACGCCGGACGAGGTTCGCAACGACGCCCGCGTTCAGGAAATCTATACCGGCACCGGCATCCCACCGGTCACCGGGCGCGCGGCGCCGAATTCCGAGCAGCGCCTCATTCTACGCTTCGAGAAGGTCAATTCCTATTACGGCAAGAGCCACATCCTCAACGACGCGACGCTCGACGTCCACGCCGGCGAAATCGTCGCTCTGCTGGGACGCAATGGCGCGGGAAAATCGACGCTGCTGAAGACACTAAGCGGCCTGATCGTACCTGCCTCCGGCACCATAGAGTTCGACGGCAAAAACATTGCCGGCCTCCCCGCTCCCGATATCGCGCGCATGGGCATCGGCTATGTGCCGCAAGGTCGAGGCCTGTTCGCCGGCATGACGGTGGCCGACAATCTCTCGCTCGGCCGTCTGGCCCGCAAGACCGACGGCAGCGATGGCGTTGTATGGGACGAGGACAGGATATTCGCCTACTTCCCCCGCCTGAAAGAGCGGATCAATATATCCGCGGACTATCTATCCGGGGGTGAGCAGCAAATGGTCGCGGTCGCCCGCGCGCTGTCGGGCAACGTCAAACTCTTGCTTCTCGACGAACCGTTTGAAGGCCTGTCGCCCGCGATTGTCCTTGAACTGTTCAAGGTGTTCGATGCGCTGCGCAAGGAAATTCCGATCGTCATCGTCGAACACAATCTCGATCTTGTGCTGGCTTTGGCCGATCGCGTTTTTGCCCTTGAGCGTGGCGCTGTGTTCCACCAGGGACCGGCTCAACCGTTGCTGGACGACCTGACCTATCGAAAGAAAATATTGTGGATTTGACGGGCGCACGCGACCTGCCGGTCGTTTCTTCAAGCGCGTCGTTTCATACAAGATCACTGATGCTCGCTTAAGGCGCGACAATCGGTTGGCCGGCGAGCGTCGGCTCTTTTACATCGACCCCCTGAAACAGGCTGCCTTCTTCGAACCATGACCTCGGCGCCGGTGCGCCCCACAAGGTCTGGCGCTGCGGGTCCTTGAGATCCCACTTGATCGGCTCAAGGTCCGGATCGACGGTCTGGTAATCCGAACAATAGATTTCAATGCGATGACCGTCGGGATCGCGCAGATACAGAAAGAAGGCATTGGAGATGCCGTGCCGGCCCGGCCCGCGCTCGATATTCTGGAGGTAACCTGTCGTCGCCATCAGATCGAGCAGATCGATGATGGCAATCGGATGCGGCACCCAGAAAGCGACATGATGCAGTCGCGGACCGCGCCCGTTGGTGAAGGCGATATCGTGCACACCACCCTTGCGATGCGTCCAGGCAGCCCAAAGGCGGTGGGAAATTTCGTCTTCCGTATATTCTGTGACGCGGAAGCCAATTTCGTTGTAAAAGGCAACCGCCTCGTCGACGTCCGGTGAAAAGCAGTTGAAGTGATCGATGCGCAACGGCTTGACGCCTTTGTAGAGCGCATATTTCTGATGGATCGGCGGCAAACGGTCCATATGCGCGTAAAGCTCGAGCGGCACGCCTTGCACGTCGCATGTCCGCAAGGCGCGCGACTGGAACGGCCGCTCAACCCATTCGACAGGAAGTTTCTTCTCGCCAAAAAACCGCTCGGCTTTATCGAGATCGTCTTCGCTGAACAGCTTGAAGCCGAGATGACCCGCCCGCGCCTCCTTGCCTTGACGCAGTATGATGCAGTGATGCCCCCGCTCCTCGAGCGCACGCAGATGAATTTCATCTTTATCTTCGTGGGTAACCTGCAAGCCGAGCGTATCGACGTAAAAGGCGCGGCTCGTGGCGAGATCGGTCACCACCAGCTCAACGTGACTGAGGCGGACGATATTGAATGGCGGGTAGAGATTGGGTGCGGGAACCGGCATGGCTGCTGTCTCCGATGAGTAGCTTGTTTTTAACCGCCTAATTTCGGGATATTGTGCGGCGCCGTCGCGATCGCGACATTCTTGGTTTCCATGTAGAAATCGAAAGACCAATCGCCGCCGTCGCGACCGACTCCTGAATTCTTGACGCCGCCAAAGGGCGCCGGAAGATGGCGGATATTTTCCGAATTCACCCAGATCATGCCGGCTTCCACATTCTCCGTGAAGCGCAAGGCACGGGTCACGTCGGAGGTCCATACATAGGCGGTCAATCCGTAGTCGACGTCATTGGCGATCCGCAATGCCTCGGCTTCGTCCTTGAACGAAATGGCGGTCAGCACCGGCCCAAAGATTTCCTCGCGCGATATGCGCATCGACTGATCCGCGCCAGTAAACAAGGTCGGCTCAACATAGCAGCCGCCTCCGGCGATATCGGCCTTTTTGCCGCCAGTCGCGATCGTCGCCCCCTCGGCGCGGGCAATGTCGAAATAGGACAGCACCTTTTCTAAATGTACCGGATGAATCAACGGACCGATGACGGTGTCGGGATCGAGTGGATGGCCAATCTTGATACGTGCGGCCTTCTCGGCGACCTTTTCGGTGAAGGCATCATAGACGCTTTCTTCGACCAAAAGCCGCGACGATGACGTGCAGCGCTCGCCGTTGAGCGAATAGATCATGAAAACGGCGGCGTCGGCGGCACGTTCCAGATCCGCGTCGGCAAAAACGACAACCGGATTTTTGCCGCCAAGTTCGAAATGCAGCCGCTTCAACGTCCTGGCGCCTTGCGCCATGATCAGCGAGCCGGTGCCGCTTTCGCCGACAAAGCCAATCGCCTTGATCGCCGGGTGCTCGGTCAGCGCCTTGCCGGCCTCCTCGCCCAGGCCGTTGACCAGATTCCACACGCCATTGGGCAGGCCGGCTTTCTCGGCGATTTCCACCAGCAGCCGGGCGGTCAGCGGCGATAATTCGGCCGGCTTGTGGACCACGGTGCATCCCGCGGCCAGCGCCGGCGCGATCTTCCATGTCGAGAGCATGAAAGGTGTATTCCATGGCGTGATGATGCCGACAGGGCCGATCGGCGTCCGCGTGGTAAAGTTCAATTGATCCGGCGCTCGCAGCGCCCGCCCGTCACGCGCTTGCGGCGCCTGGTCGGCAAAGAAGCGAAAGTTTTCGGCGCCGCGTAGCGCGGCTTTTGACATGAAGCGATAGGCCTGGCCGGTATCCATGCATTCGACCAGAGCGATCTCGTCGGCGCGCGCGACAATCGCATCGGCGACCTTGTTCAGGAGCGCCTTGCGCTTGTCGCCATTCATTGCCGCCCAGGCTGGAAACGCCGCCTTGGCCGCTTTGGCGGCGCGATCGATATCCTCGGCCTTGCCGCGCGCGACCTTGCCAAGGGGTTTGAGGTCGATGGGCGAAATGGTTTCGAACGTCTCGCCGGAAACGGCATCGACCGCCTCCCCCGCGATCTGGTTTTTGACGCCGTCACGGACGAAACGCTCCAGATAGGCCGCGGCCTTTCGTTGATTGTCCTGGAAGCTCATGATCGCTACCTCAGATCAGGCGCGCGCATCCGCGCATGGTTCGTGTGTTTCTTCGGAGAAGCCGCGGGCGTCGGTTCCGCCAACGAATGTTCGAGCAACTCCAGAAGCTGGTGCAGCGCGCGCAATTTGTCGGCACCGAAGCGCCGGGTGATCTCGCTATAGATTTTTTCGGATTGCGCCCCAACGGTCTCAATCATCGCCATGCCGCGCGGGGATATCGATACCAGGCCTCGCCGCAGATCCTCAGGAATGGCACGGCGCAGGATCAGCTTGCGCACTTCCAGGTCGCGCAGAATGCGGGAGAGCGAGGGTGGCAATAGAAACGTGACTTCCGCCAGCGCCAGAATTTCAATCTCATTCTTGGCGGTCAGCGCCCGCAGCACGCGCCATTGCTGTTCGGTCATGCCATGCTGCCGCAGCGCCGCTCTGAACTCCCGCATGACGGCTTCGCGCGCCCGCAGCAGTGCCATCGGCAACGACCGGTCGAAACTGCGCAGTTGCCTTGCCGTCGGGCCAGGCTGTGAAGCGCCGCTACCTGATCTGGAATCTTTCCCCACCGGAGTTGCCTGCTATTTCCCCGTTTCAAGCCAGCGCTTCTCGCCGGCATAAAAAGTTTCCAGCAAATCGGGCCGATCCTCGCCGAGCAGCTCAGGATTAACCGCATAGCCGCGACGCAACTGCGTATAGGCCAGAAATTTGTAGGACGGTCGCAAGGTCTTGATGAGATCCCAATCGACCGGCAGTGTTTCCGCCGGATTGACCGCTCTGATATGATCGCGCTGATAGATTCCTTCGAACGAGGCCAGACGCCAGCCGGCCTCCGTGCGCTGCACGCGGGAGACAAATCGGCAATACTGAAAGGAATCGAATTCGACGTTATCGAACGTCAGGCGGTCGAAAATCGTCGCCTGGCTTTCGATCAGCGCCCGATCGCCGTTGATCTGAAGCACGGTCGGCATGATCCAGTGCTTCGGCGAACTGATGATCGCGCCGGTCCGGCTCATCTTCTTGCGCGAAGCTTCAACGAACTCGGCCGCCGTTCCCTCGAACCAGGTCGTGCGAACGATCGCACCGGGCAGAAAGCTGCCCAGCAGACCATCCCAATTCTTCACATCGCGATAATGCCTCTCAAGCCTCACGAGATCGAATATCTCCGTGCGATCGAGCAGCCGCTTGAGGCGTTCGTCGAGCATTATCTTCCCCTCGAGTTCCCGGCGGACATTTTTTAATAGAAGCCGCCGCTCCACGCCCGGCGACAACAATGTCTCACGGCTATGCTTAACATGTTAAGCACATGTCGGTCAATCCGCACCGGCTGGACTTCGTTCGCCGTCGGCGCTGACGTCAGCTTTCGGCGATCCGGTAACCGATCCCCGGCTCGGTCAGGATGATGCGCGGGTCGTCGGCGTGCTCTTCGACCTTCTGCCGCAACTGGCCGACATAAACGCGCAGATACTGGGTGTCCTCGGTATGCGCCGGCCCCCACACCGCGGTGAGGATCTGGCGATGGGTCAGCACGCGGCCGGCGTGCTTGGACAGGAACGACAGCAGCTCGAATTCCTTGGGCGTCAGCTTCAACTCCGCGCCGGCGCGGGTCGCGCGGTGGCGGACGGCATCCACTTCGAGATTGCCGACGCGCAGCACCGGCACTTCCGCCTTGCGCTGCATGCGATGGCGCAACGCCGTGCGCATGCGCGCCAGCAATTCGCCGACATTGAACGGCTTGTTGACGTAGTCGTCGGCGCCAAGATCGAGGGACTCAATCTTTTCGGTCTCGCGCTCGCGCGCCGACAGAACGATAATCGGCACGTCGGACCACTCGCGGGCGCGCTTGATGACTTCCTTGCCGTCGCCGTCGGGCAGGCCGAGATCGAGCAGCACGATATCGGGAGACTCGGCGGCGATGCGCTTAGTCGCCTCGGCGACCGTGCCGGCGCTGACCATCTCATAGCCGTTGGCTTCCAGCGCCGGTTTGAGAAAACGCAGAATGGCCGCTTCGTCATCGACGACCAGAACGCGGGTGTTGGCGGTCATGCTGGCGTTTCCTCGCGCGGGAAAGTCAAGGCGATACGCGTGCCGGCGCCGCCACGCGGCGGACTCTCGGCGGCGATGGTACCGCCATGCGCCTCCATGATCCCCTTGGCAATGGCCAGGCCAAGGCCGGTGCCCTGCCCGCCATCGGCAAGCGAATCCGCCTTGATGAATTTCTCGAACACCTTTGGCAAGGCTTGCGCGGGAATGCCAGGACCGTCGTCGGCAATGCGCAGCGTTACGTTTTCAGGCGCAATCGCCGCGTCGATTAGCACATTGGTTTGCGGCGGGGTATGCGTGATCGCGTTGCCTATGACGTTGCCAATCGCCTGCTCTACCAATGTCGCATCGGCGCGCACCAGCGGCAGATCGGCCGGCAAAGCGACCGCGAATTGCTGCTTTGCGCCGCGGCGTCGGGCGGCGCTGACGACGCGGTCGACGATCTCGCGCAGATCGATCCAGTCGTGCCGCAGTTCGAGCGCGCCGGCGTCGATACGCGTGATCGCGAGCAAATTACGCACCATCTCGTCAAGCTCTTCGGCTTCCTGCTTGATCTGCAGCAGCATGTCCTGTTTCGCCGGAGCGCCTAGCTTGTCGCCGTAACTGAGCAGACTGGTCGCGGCCCCGAGAATCGACGACAGCGGCGTGCGAAAATCATGCGAGATCGACGCCAGCAAAGTATTGCGCACGCGCTCGGTTTCGGTCGCGGTTTTGGCACTGACCATGTCGCGCGCCAGCGAGGCGCGCTCGAGCGCCGCTGCCGCCTGCTCGGACAAGGCATCGAGCAAGGCGCGCGCTTCCGAATCGAGCGCCCCCGTGCCCTCGGGCTTGGCAACGCCGATGACCCCGAGAGTCTTGTCGCCGATGCGCAGCGGCACGAAGTACCACGGCACAGTCGGCAGGGTGCCGGTGTCAGCGCCGGCCGGTTCGCCGTGCGTGAATGCCCAGTGCGCCGCCATCATCGGCGCGGCATCGAGCGCATCCTCAGGCGGCCATGCCGCGGTCATGACCAGATCCCCGCCGCTGTCGAGCAAAACAACGACGCCCCGGCCGAGGCTGGCGTGGATTTCACTGGCCGCGCCTTCGGCGACCGCGTCGAACGACGCCAGGCCGGACAGCCGTCTTGTAAACTCAAAAAGCCGCCGCGTCGCCCGCATGCGGGTTGCCGCGATTGTCGCCTGCGCCCGCACCCGGCCGCCGAGCGCGGAGGTGATGACCGCTACGATCAGGAAAATGACCAGCGCCAGAAGTTCGTAGGGCTCGGCGATCGTGAAGCTGTGCACCGGCTCGATGAAGAAAAAATTGTACACAAGAAAAGACAGCGCGGACGCATAGATCGCGGGCCAAATGCCGAAGTTCACCGCCATCAGCACGACACCGACGAGGAACAGCATCGACAAATTGGGTATCGGCGTCATCGCGGTGAGCAGTTTGCCGACACCCGCGGCGGCGGCGATCGCCAGTGTCGCATAGAGGAAAGGCAGCGGCGCGAGTGCGAATCCGGCGCGACGGCGCCGCGGCGGCGGCGCGGCTTCCGAATGCCGCGTCACCAGATGAATGGCAATGTCCTGCGCGCGCCGGGCCAGTTCGTTCGGCAACGAGCGGCGCAGCAAAACATTGAGGAAGCCGCTCTGCGACCGGCCAATGACGATCTGCGTCACGTTCTCGAATTTGGCGAAGCGCAGCACTTCCTCGGGCAGATCGCTACCCGTCAGGGTCTTTGTTTCGCCACCGAGCCTCTCGGCCAGCTTCATGGCCTCGTCGATCCGCGCGCGCGCGCTGTCGTCGAGATGGCCGCCCGGGCGCTCAACCGTCACGGCGAGCCAGGGGGCGTCCATCAGATCGGCGAGGCGCTTGGCCGTGCGCACCACGGCGGGCGAGTTGGCGTCCGGCCCGATGCAGGCAAGAATGCGCTCGCCGGCCGCCCACGGCCCTTCGATCGCCTGCGCCTGCATGCGCGACACCAGATCGGCGTCGATGCGCTCGGCGGCGCGCCGCAGCGCCAGCTCCCGCAACGCTGTCAGGTTCTGCGGCTTGAAGAAGCTCTCGACCGCGCGCGCCGCCGTGTCCTGCACATAGACCTTGCCTTCGGCGAGGCGCTTGAGCAACTCGTCGGGCGGAAAGTCGACCAGGATGATTTCGTCGGCTTTGTCGAATACCGTATCCGGCACGGTCTCGCGCACGCGCACCTTGGTGATCTTCAAGACCACATCGTTCAGGCTTTCCAGATGCTGGATGTTGAGCGTGGTCCAGACATCGATGCCGGCGGCGAGCAGCTCGTCGACGTCCTGCCAGCGTTTCGGGTGGCGGCTGCCAGGTACATTGGTGTGCGCGTATTCATCGACCAGCAGCAGCCCCGGCTTGCGCTTGAGCGCCGCGTCCAGATCGAACTCCTTCATGATCTGGTTGCGGTAAACGATCGGCAGGCGCGGCAGTAAGTCGAAGCCCTCTAACTGACGTTCGGTCTCGCGGCGGCCATGTGTCTCGATCAGCCCGGCGACGACATCGCGCCCGCCCGCCTTTTCGGTCTGGGCGGCGGCGAGCATGGCGTAGGTCTTGCCTACGCCGGGCGCCGCGCCGAGAAATATCTTGAGCCGCCCGCGCCCTTCCTTTCGGGCGAGCGCCAGCAGGGCGTCAGGCGAAGCACGTTGCTCGGGATCGAAGGCCATGCGTCTCCTTTAGACGAACATACTACGACCGCAGAGCATCCAGCGCGAGGTTGAGTTTGAGGACGTTCACACGCGGTTCGCCCAGCAGGCCGAGAGTGCGCCCTTCAGTTTGCGCCTCGACCAGCGCCCGCACATTTTGATCCGGCAGACCGCGCGCCTTGGCGACACGGGGCACCTGGAACAAAGCCGCCGCCGGCGAGACATCGGGGTCGAGGCCGCTGCCGGAGGCCGTCACCAGATCGACCGGCACCGCCGCGTTCGGATTCTTCGCCTTGAGTTTATCGACGTCTTCCTTGAGCCGGTCGGCCAGCGCCTTGCTGGTCGGGCCAAGATTGGAGCCCATGGAGTTCGACGCATTGTAAGGCGCGGAGACGGTCTTGGTCGCATCTTTCGGGTCAGGGCCGGTCGTCGCCGACGGGCGGCCGTGGAAATACTTGTCGCTCTCGAAGGCCTGGCCGATCAACGCCGAGCCGATCACCTTGCCGTCCTTCTCGATCAGGCTGCCTTGCGCCTGTTTCGGAAAGAGCGCGCCGGCGATGCCGGTCATGCCCAGCGGATAGACTAGACCCGTGATGAGGGTCAGCAGGACCAGAACGACGATGGCGGGGCGGAGTTCCTTAAGCATGGCAAATTCTCCTTAGACGAGACGCATGGCATTGACGGCAAGGTCGATGACCTTGATGCCGATGAACGGCAGCACGATGCCGCCAAGCCCGTAGATGAGCAGGTTGCGCTGCAGCAGCGGCCCGGCGCCGATGGCGCGATAGGCGACGCCTTTGAGCGCCAGCGGGATCAGCCCGATGATGATCAGCGCGTTGAAGATGATCGCCGACAGGATGGCGCTCTGCGGCGTGGCGAGCTGCATGACATTGAGCACGGCCAGTTGCGGATAGAAGGCGAGGAAGATCGCCGGGATGATGGCGAAATACTTCGCCACGTCGTTGGCGATCGAAAACGTCGTCAGCGCCCCGCGCGTCATCAAGAGCTGCTTGCCGATCTCGACCACCTCGATCAGCTTGGTCGGATCGGAATCCAGATCGACCATGTTGCCGGCTTCGCGTGCCGCCTGCGTGCCGCTCTGCATGGCGACGCCGACGTCTGCTTGGGCGAGTGCCGGCGCGTCATTGGTGCCGTCGCCGCACATCGCAATCAACCGGCCTTGCGCCTGTTCGTTACGGATGTAGCGCAGCTTGTCCTCGGGCGTCGCTTCGGCGATGAAGTCGTCGACGCCGGCTTCCGACGCGATCGAGGCCGCGGTCACCGGATTGTCGCCGGTGATCATCACAGTCTTGATGCCCATGCGGCGCAACGCGGCAAAGCGCTCTTTCACGTCCGGCTTCACCACGTCCTTGAGGTGGATGACGCCGAGAATGCGTTCGCCGTCGACGAGGCCGAGCGGCGTGCCGCCGGCGCGCGCAATACGATCGACCGCGGCGCGGAACGCCGCCGGCTCCGGCACGTCGCGGCCAGCCTGCTCGCGCGCAAACTTCAGCACCGAGTCGATGGCGCCCTTGCGCAGCTTGCGGGTGCCGATATTGACGCCGGATAGCCGCGTGGTCGCGGAAAACTCGATGAACCTGGCGCCGGCCGGCGCCACCTCACGCTTGACGTTATACTTCTCCTGCATGAGCAGCACGATCGAGCGGCCTTCCGCCGTCTCGTCGGCATTGCTGGCAAGCAGTGCCGCCTCGGCCGCTTCGCGCTCGGTGACGCCGGGCACGACGACGATTTCGGTCGCAAGCCGATTGCCGAACGTGATGGTGCCGGTCTTGTCGAGCAACAGCGTGTCGACGTCGCCGGCGGCTTCGACCGCACGGCCGGACATTGACAGCACGTTGAAGCGCACCAGACGGTCCATGCCGGCAATACCAATGGCCGATAGCAACGCGCCGATGGTCGTCGGGATCAAGGTTACGAACAGCGCCACCAGTATGACGACCGACACGGCGCCGCCGGCATAGGCGGCGTAGCTTGGGATGGTCGCGACGGCGAACACGAAGATGATGGTGAGACCGATCAGCAGAATATTGAGCGCGATCTCGTTCGGCGTCTTCTGCCGCTCGGCGCCTTCGACCAGCTTGATCATGCGGTCGAGGAATGAGGTGCCGGGGGAGGACGTGATGCGCACGACGATACGATCCGACAGGACGGTGGTGCCGCCGGTGACGGCCGAACGGTCGCCGCCTGATTCACGGATCACCGGCGCGGACTCGCCGGTAATGGCCGCCTCATTGACCGAGGCAATGCCTTCGATCACGTCGCCGTCGCCGGGGATAATGTCGCCGGGCTCGCAGACGACCAGATCGCCCGCTTCCAGTTCCTCTGCCGAGATGCCTTCATAGAGTTGTGTGTTGTCGGCATTGAGGATGCGCTTTGCCCGCGTCTGCGTGCGCGTGGTGCGCAGCGCGTCGGCTTGCGCCTTGCCGCGGCCTTCCGCGACCGCTTCGGCGAAATTGGCGAACAGCACCGTGAACCACAGCCACAGCACGATCTGGAAGGTGAAGCCGAGGTCGGCATTGTGCACGGCCAGATCGCGCACGAACAGAATGGTAGTCAGCACCGTGACGACTTCCAGCACGAAGATCACCGGATTCTTGACCAGAGTCGCTGGGTTGAGCTTGACGAAGGACTGGCCGATCGCGGGGATCACGATCTTCGGATCGAACATCGTTGAAACCGGCATCCGCTTGCGCAATTTTGTCGTATCCATTGCCGTAACTCCAATTTAAATCCGTTTAGAACACGGTGCCGGCGAGCATCGCCAGATGCTCGACGATCGGCCCGAGCGCGAGCACGGGGAAGAATGTAAGGCCGCCGACAACCAGGATGACGCCGACGGTAAGGCCGACGAACAAGCCACCGGTGGTCGGGAACGTGCCGGCGGAGGCAGCGATGCTCTTCTTCTCGACCAGCGAACCGGCAATCGCCATCGCGGGTACGATCATGAAGAAGCGGCCGACGAACATCGCGATCGCGCCGGTGGTGTTGAAGAACACCGTGTTGGCGGTGATGCCTCCGAAGGCCGAACCGTTATTGGCGGTGCTCGAGACGTAAAGGTAGAGCATCTCCGAGAAGCCATGCGGCCCGGAATTGCCAAGTTGCGTCAGCGCCTGCGGGTTGACAGCGGCGACCGCGGTCCATCCGAGCATCATCAGCGGCATGGCCAGGATGGCGAGCATGGCCATCTTGACTTCCTTGGCCTCGATCTTCTTGCCGACATATTCCGGCGTCCGGCCGACCATCAGTCCGGCGATGAAGATCGTAATGACAACGAACAGCAGCATGCCGTAAAGGCCGGCGCCGACACCACCGATGACGATCTCGCCGAGCTGCATGTTGATCAGCGGGATCATGCCGCCGAGCGCGGTGAACGAGTCATGCATGGCGTTGACCGCGCCGCACGACGCCGCCGTGGTGATAACCGCGAACAGAGCCGAAGCGACAATTCCGAAGCGAACTTCCTTGCCCTCCATGTTGCCGCCGGTGAGGCCGAGCGCGTTGAGCGTGGCGGTGCCGTTGGCTTCCGCCCAGTAGCAGAACGCCACGCCGGCAATGAACAGGATGCCCATCACAGAAAGAATCGCCCAGCCCTGGCGCTGGTTGCCGACCATGCGGCCGAACACATTGGTCAGCGCGGCGCCGAGCACGAAGATCGACAGCATCTGGACGAAGTTCGACAGCGCGGTCGGGTTCTCGAACGGATGCGCGGCATTGGCGTTGAAGAAGCCGCCGCCGTTGGTGCCGAGCATCTTGATGGCCACCTGCGAGGCCACGGGACCGACCGCGATGGTCTGCTTGGCGCCTTCCAGCGTGGTGGCCTCGACGTAAGCACCCAAAGTCTGCGGCATACCCTGCCAGACCAGGAAGATCGTGTAGACGACGCAAATCGGCAGCAGGATATAGAGCGTGCAACGGGTGATATCGACCCAGAAATTGCCAACTGTCTTGGCCGACGCGCGGGCGAAACCGCGAATCAGCGCCACCGCCAGTACAATGCCGGTCGCCGCCGACAGGAAGTTCTGGTGCGTCAGGCCGAGCATCTGCGTGAGGTACGACATCGTGCCCTCCCCGCCGTAGTTCTGCCAGTTGGTGTTGGTGATGAAGCTGACCGCCGTATTGAAGGCGAGATCCGGCGCGACGTTGGCTTGCTCGGCCGGGTTCAACGGCAGCGAGGCTTGAACGCGCATCAAGATATAGAGAATGAGGAAGCCGCCGACATGGAACAGCAGCATGGCGACCGTGTAGGTCAGCCAGTGCTGTTCGCGTTTGTCGTCGACGCCGCCGGTCCAATAAATGGCGGTTTCGATGGGTCGCAAAACCGGCGTCAGGAATGTCCACTCGCCGGCGAAAACGCGCGTCATGAAGCCGCCGACGAGCGGCGTCAGCGCGACGATGATCGCGCAGAAAAGGATGATTTGAACCCAGCCGATAACGGTCATGACTCGTCTCTATGATTGCTTGCTTGGTTGCTCGGTTGCAGCGTCAGAATTTCTCCGGCCGCACCAACGCGTAGGTGAGGTAGAACAGCAATCCCGCGGCCACGATGGCGGCGAGCGAATAATCAAGGGTCATAACGCTCTCCGTTTTTTCTTGCGCCTGATCGCGCGCTATAGCCTGTCGCAGGCGTAGGCGTAGCCGATCGACAATGCGAACAAGCCAATTCCAAGCGCTAGTAAGATGAGGTCGAACATGGTCTGCGCCCTTCAAATTAATTCCGGAGCGAGCTTGCACGTAGGCTTTGCACCGTAAGGAAGCGATGCGGAATGCGGTTGCGCTATATCAAGAGGTTATAAAGATCGCCGGGAGCGCTGAGCGCCCGCCGGATCGGCCGTCTTTTATGACGCGATTATTTGCCGGTGCTTATTTCCCAATCGAATTCCTATGCCATACCGCACACATTGCCGGCATAGAAGCAGCATGCTTCCGCAATTTGGAGCGGCCGCCATGTTTGCCCTGCTGGTCGAACGCCTCAAGCTCATCATCCTGTTCCTGCTTATCGTCACTCTTATTGGCCTTTGGCATCTCAGCGATTGGCGGGCTACGCCCTCGTGCGCCCTTGCGCGCCGAACCCGCCGCACGCGGCGCCGCTCAGCTCACCGCTAAAGGAGGCTAACTATGTCAGTCATGACACATAGGTATGTTTCGAGATTGCGCGATGGCGCCGACCGGCCGGCTACGGCATCCGATCTCGCCTTCGCGCGCCAAAAGGCAAACCGCCATTTCTGGCGGCGCACGAAGACGCTGGTCCGGCACGCATGGGGCCCACTTATCATCTACTCGATTCTTTCCATCGCCCTGGTCGCGGCTATCGCGATCCGGATGGGGGTCTGGGTCCCCCAGGTTTGGCGCTGATCATTCGCCGTCCTTATCGCGCACTTATAGGGCGGCTCCGCTTTCCCAATCGAAACTATATGCGCCGGGGGCCACCTGTATTGGGCAGGCCAATACAGCTTGCGGCAAAGACAAGGACAGACTTCCATGACGATTCTCGTGCTCGAAAATTTCTCGATCGTGCCGCTCCTGGTACGGAACCTGCGCGTGCTGCTGGCGCGCTGGACTGGAACACTCGATCGGCTCGTCAGCGCGCGCGCCGCGCGCCAAGTCCCGGAGTGGCAAATGCGCGAGGTAGAAATCGAGATCAAACGCTATCGGCGGTCTCGCTCGCACCGTTGAAATGCCGCCACGTCCGCCGGACGGATGCTCGCTGTATGTGACCGACCTGAGGAGCCTTTTCGACATTCATCTGTGAATGCCTTGTCCACGATCTAGCTGTAGCGGCCGTCACCACTGGCGCAGCATTCAGATGGCCCGTAGGATTGTCCCCTTTTTGCAAGGGATATCGCCACATGGGCGCTCACCATTTATTGTCGGCGGACGCCGGCACCGTGCATCGCGGCACTTTCGATGCCGCCTTTCCCGCCGTCCTGACGATGAATTCCGGCGACACGGTCGAGATAACGTCCCTGTCGGGCGACAGGGCCGATCTGCCGGCAGCCGGCTCCGGCTTCACCGTTTCCGCCGCGCATCGCAATGTGCTCGACCAAGTGGCGCCGGGGCTCGGTCCGCATTTCATGACCGGGCCGATTGCCGTCAAAGGCGCGATGCCGGGCGACGAATTGATCGTCGATATCCTCGCCGTTGAACTGGCCTTCGATTGGGGCTGGAACCTGATCCGCGCCGGCAAGGGCACCCTGCCGGATGAGTTTCCCAACGAACGCCGCATGCATATCGGCATCGACCGGCAGCGCCGGGTCGTGACGATGCCGTGGGGGCTAGAACTTCCAGCCGCGCCGTTTTTCGGCATTGTTGGCGTCGCCCCGCCGCCGGGCGACGGGCCGCAGACCTCGGTGATCCCGCGCGCCTGGGGCGGCAATATCGATTGCAAACATCTCGGCGCCGGCGCGCGGCTGCATCTGCCGGTATTCAACGAAGGCGCATTGCTGTCGGCGGGCGATGGGCACGCCGCGCAAGGTGACGGCGAAGTCTGCCTCACCGCTGTCGAGACCGGTTTGCGCGGCACCTTGCGTCTCACAATCGCCAAGGGCACCGACATTCGCGGCCCTTGGGCGGAGACGCCGACGCATATCATCGCCATGGCGTTCGACCCCGATCTCGACGTCGCGGCGCAATCGGCCGTCCGCAATATGGTGGGGCTGATCGAGCGTATCGGCGGATTGGCCGCCGCCGACGCCTATACATTATGCAGTGTCGCCGCCGACGTACATGTGACGCAGCTCGTCAATGTCCACAAAGGCGCCCATGTGATGCTGGCAAAATCGGCGCTGGGGATTTAGCTAGTGGAGCGGATTTGGCGTTCGCTACCAATTTGCCGCGCATATCTTATGCGAACGTCAAATCCAAAGCTCCACTAGCAACAATAATTTGCCAGTGGTCCTTTGATTCTAACATTCGCAAAAGTGGCTCCGCAGACGGGATGCGAATGTTAGAATCGGACCACTAGCCGCGGTCGACGATCAGCGCCACCGGCCCGCCGCCATCCGGCCCCTGATGCTCGGCGCCGCCGGACACATATATTTCGGCGTGCCCCACCAGCCCCGCCAAGGCGCCACAGACAAAGGCGCGCGCATGCCGCGTCGACGATATATCGCTGTCGTCGAGCATGGTGTGGCGATTGCCGCGCAGGCGGCCATCATGGCTCGCTTCGGCCTTGCCGAGCACAGCGACCAGCCGTTGCCGGTCGGCAGCGCTGAGCTGCCCGGACGAGGAAAGCCCAAGCCGCGACAACGCCGCGCGCACCGGCTCGATATCGATCCCGTCCGCCATGACCGCATGATCGATGGCGAGCGGCCCCGACCATTGCGCCGACATGCCGAGCACGACGATCTCATGATTGACCAGTTCGATGCCCGCCGACGTGCTGGCGCGACCGGACCACAGATTCCAGTTGACGGCGATATCGGCATCGCCGACGACCGCCGCGTCGATTTCACCGAGCGCCACGGCGGCGCCGAGCGCGCTCGCCGCCCGCGACAGGCCCATCGATTTCAAGGTATCGCGCGTCCCGACCATGGCACCGCGGGCATCGGCGTCGGCAATGCGCTGCGCCGTCAGGAGCGGACACTTGATCTGGACGAAGTGGACGTCGCCGGTATCGGTCAATCCCGCGTCGCTCATGGCCTCGCGCACGCCAGCGGCGACCTGTTGCACCTGCCCCACCCGGCCGAGCTGCTCGAACGGCAGCGAGGCTGTATGCGCGCGACCGATGGCGAGCGCCGGCGACACACCGCCGTCTCCCGGCGCACGCTCGAACACGACCCAATGCGGCGCCATCGCGCCTTCGGTGCCGCCCGACATCACCAGGCAGATGCGATCGGCGCTATCCAACGGCAAGTGACGGCGAAACAGCGCGCTCAGGCTCGTTGTCGCCAGACCGCGGCTGAAATCGTTGACCAGACCGTTGCCCTCGGTCTTGCCGAAAACGGCAATCACGCCGCTGGGCTCGATGCGTCCGGCGGCAATCGCGGCTTCTATGCCGCTGACATCATCCGGCGATCGGGCGGCGATACGATGCACTTTGGCGACAGGCACAACTCAACCCATCGCAAATTCGTCTTTGCGATGCGCCCATCCGGTAATTTTCGATTCGATCAAAGAGAATACCGCATAGAGCGCGACGCCGAGGATGGCGAGAATGATCAAACCGGCGAACACCAGGGGCACATCGAAATTCGACGAAGCGATCATCATCACGTTGCCGATGCCTCGGTTGGAGGCGACGGTTTCCGAAATGACGGTGCCGACAAAGGCCAAGGTCACCGCGACTTTCAACGAGGCGAAGAAAAACGGCATGGTGCGCGGCAGGCCGACATTCCAGAGAATGTCGAATTTAGTGGCGCGCAATGCCCGCATCACGTCTTCAAGCTCGGGCTCGGTCGTGGCCAGACCGGTGGCGACGTTCACGACAATCGGAAAAATGCACATGATCATCGCCGTCAGGACGGCAGGCACGGTGCCGGAGCCAAACCACAGCACAAAAATTGGCACTACCGCGACCTTGGGGATTGACGCAAAGCCGACCAGCAGCGGATAGGCAACGTCATAGGCAAGCCGCGACGAGCCGATCAGCACGCCGAGCGCGATGCCGATGAAAATGCCGAATCCGAATCCGACAAGCGTCGTATAGAGCGTCTGCAACGTATGCGGCCACAGCGCCGGCCCGCGCTGGATCAAAGTCACGATGATCTGGCTCGGCTTGGGGACAATGATGTCACTGACATTGAACAGCCAGCACAGCGCTTCCCACACCACGAAGAAGCCGACAATGAGAACGGCGGACCAGACTTTCCGGCGGGCTTGCGGGCTCATTACACTGTCTCCTTTACCGGGCGTTGCGACACGATCAGTTCGCGCAAGCGCTGCGTCATTGAAACGAAGGTCGGCGTGTAGGACATGTCGATGGTGCGCGGCCTCGGAAACGGCACAGCGGCATCGTCGACGATCTGACCTGGCCGCGTCCGCATGACGCAGATGCGGGTAGCGAGATAACCAGCCTCCTTGAGATCGTGGGTGACCAGCAGCACCGTCGGCTTCAGCTTCATCCACAATTCCTGCATGACCGCCCACAATTCCTCGCGCGTGAACTGGTCGAGCGCGCCGAACGGCTCGTCGAGCAGCAGCAATTGCGGTTCGTGGATCAGCGCGCGGCACAACGAGGCACGCTGCAGCATGCCGCCGGACAATTGCCAAGGATGCTTGTCGCCGAAATTGGCGAGACCGACTTCCTTCAGCAGCGCGTCGGCACGGTCGCGAAACTCGGTCTTTTTCTTGGCTCCGTATTCCTGCCGGAACGGCGGCACGATCTTGAGCGGCATCATGACGTTGTCGCGCACCGTGAGCCACGGCAGCATGGTCGGATTCTGGAACGCCATACCGACGCGAATCGGCGTGGCGCCGACCTCGCGGCCGGCGACATAGACATAGCCTTCCGAGGCCTTTATCAGCCCGGTGACCAGCTTGAGGATCGTCGACTTGCCGCAGCCGGACGGACCGACCAGCGCGACGAAGTCACCCTGGTTGACGCGCAAGTTGGTCAGGCCAAGCGCGGTCACCTGCTTGTCGCCGCGCCCATAAGTGAGCGTGACGTTCTCCAGCTCAATAAAGGTCTCTTCCGTCCTCGGCAGTTCTGTCACGGTCGTCATGCAACCTGTTCCCTTCGCCCGGCAGAGCGTTGAGCGGTGATCGCCTGCATCGTATGTTCTGCATTGCGGACTTGCGGTGTCGGCATCTGCTGGATCGTGTGCACCGACCGGCCCCAGCCTTTGGTGTCCATCAGCGTGCGGTCCTTCATGACGAAGCGGCCGCGTACAATCGTGTGGATCGGCAGCCCCTTCACCTTGCGGCCGTCCCAGGGCGAAATCTTCGACCGCGACTGGATGTCGGCATCGCGGATCGTGTGCTCGCGGTCGAGATCGACAATCGCGATGTCGGCGTCGGACCCCGGCAGCAGCGCGCCTTTGCGAGGATAAAGCCCCCAAATGCGCGCCGGGTTATAGGCGCTCATGCGCACATAGTCGGAAATCGACAGGCGGCCGCCATTCACCTCAGTCAGCATCAGTGGCATCTGCGTCTCGACGCCGGGAAAGCCGCAATCGACGGTCCAGATGTCGTTGCGGGTTTTCTCTTCCGGCGCATGCGGCGCGTGATCGGTGGCGATAACGTCGATGGCGCCGTCGAGCAGCGCCTGCCAGATCGGCGCCTGATTGCGGCTCTCGCGCACCGGCGGATTGACAGCGATGATGCCGGGCACCCGTGTGTAGTCGTCGGTCGACAGCATCAGGTAATGCGGGCAGGTCTCGCCGGTGATATCGACACCCCGCGCCTTCGCCTCGCGCAGTGGCCGCAACTCGTCGGCGCTCGAAATATGCAAAACATGAATGCGGGCGCCGGTCCACTCGGCCAAAATCGCGGCGCGGCTGACCGCTTCGACCGCGACCACCGGCGGCCGAGCCGCCAGATGCGCGAACTGGTCGTGAATGCCGGCAGCCATCAGCCGCTTCTGCCGGCGCTCCATGATTTCGTTGTTCTCGGCATGCAGCGAAACGCGCTTGCCGCTCGCCGCCGCTACCTCGAAGAGCTCCAAAGTCGCACCAGTGTCGGGCGAGGCGATCTTGCCGAATGTGTTGCCCATGTAGAGCTTGAAACCGATGATGCCGCCATCGATCAGTTCGGGCACCGTCGCGAGGTTCTCATCGCCGAGCAGGCCGTACAGGCCAAAATCGACATGCGCCCTGGCGGCGGCAATCGCGTGCTTGGCGGCGAGGATGTCGCCATTCGCCGTCGGCGGAATCGTATTCGGCATGTCGAACACGCAGGTGACTCCGCCGAAAGCCGCCGCCGCTGTGCCGCTTTCCCAGTCTTCCTTGTGCGGATAGCCGGGATCGCGGAAATGCACATGGTCGTCGATGGCTCCTGGCAGGATATGCATGCCGGTAACGTCGAAGACTTCCTTGGCCGGCGGCATCGCGCTGTCGGCGCCGATGGCGAGGATCTTGCCATCCTTGATGGCGATCGAGGCTTCAATGACGGCATCCGGCGTCACCACCATGCCGTTGCGGATCACCAGGTCAGCCGTCATCGCGGTCATTGGAGGATTTTTGGCGTTCATCGCGTCACTCACAGCATCGCCCAGCCGCCATCGACCGGCAGGTCGACGCCCGTTAACTGGCGCGAGACGTCGCTCGCCAGAAACAGGCAGGCATTGGCGACGTCGGCATCCTCCGTCACGCGCTTGAGCGCGTAGTCGGCGGCGTGACGTTCCATCGCTTCCTCAAGCGTGATGCCGAGACGCTTGGCCATGTCGGCGCAAACCTTGTCGCGGAAGCGCGGCCCGTCGACCATGCCAGGAGCTACGTTGTTGACGTTGATATTGTACTGGCCGACCTCGAGCGCGAAGCTCTTGGTGATGCCGCGCAGGCCCCATTTCGACGCCGAATAGGCCATACGCCCGGCCCGCCCGCGCATGCCGAATGTGCCGCCGACATTGACGACCTTGCCATAGCGCTGCGCGATCATGGTCGGCAAAACGCTGCGCATCGTGTGAAAGCAGCCGTTCATGTTAAGCGTGACGATCTCGTCGAATTCCTCGGGCGTTGTCTCAACGCCGGTCTTGCCGACGGGGCCGGAGCCGCCGGCGACATTGACCAGAATGTCGATGCGGTCGCCGAAGGCTTGCTTGGTCTTTTGTGCCGCGATGTCGCATTGAACGGGATCGGTAAGATCGCAGGCGACGACGATGGCCTGCGCACCCATCTTCTTGACTTCAGCGGCCACCGGTTCAATCGCCGCGACGTCGCGGCCAAGGAGAGCCAATTTCGCGCCTTCGGCGGCGAAAGCTGTGGTAATCGCAGCGCCCATTCCCTTGGCCGGGCCGGTGATCATCGCGACCTTGCCTTGGAGCTTCAGTTCCATCGCCGCACCTTGAGAATAATCAGGAAGGCGGCCGCTCCTCCTCTAAGAAGAGGAACGGCCGAGTTTGCGGAGCGCCCTAGAAGGACTTGTGCGGCAGATCGGCAGCCGGCGGCAGGAACGAACCGTTCCAGACCTCGCTGACGGCCGGGGTCCGCGGCAGCGACGACGCTTCTACGATAATGCCGATCGACTTCTTCAGCCGTGCTTCGTCAACCGCACCGAGACCGATGGTCTTGATCTCGGGATGGTTCATCTCGTCGGCAACGGTGGCGTCGTAACGCTCACGCTCAAGCTTGACGTTGATCAGCGGTTCGCGCTTGGCGACCGCGGCGACCGAGGCATCCGGATCCTTGATCGAGTCCTGCATGCCCTTGTTGAGCGCGCGCAGGAAGCCCTTGATGACTTCGGGCTTTTCCGTGGTCATCTTCTTCGGCACGATGATGACGTTCGAGTAGAGATCCATGCCGGCATCCGAGTACTTGATGTAGCGGATCTTGTCCTCCTCGATCTTGGCCAGCTTGGCCGAGAAGCGGATGGTGTTCATGTAGCCGAACACGCCGTCGACCTGACCCTGCATCAACATGTTCTCGCGCAGGTTCGGCTGCATGTTGGAGAGTTTGACGCCGGTGCAGTCGATCTTTGCCTGCTTGCAGAAGGCCGGGAACAGCTTGAGCGCACCGTCATTAGCCGGCCCGCCGATCGACTTGCCTTCGAGATCCTTGGCTGTCTTGATCGGGCTATCCGCCTTCACTGCGATGACGAAGGGAGGCTGATTGTACATGACATAAACCGCAACCGGCGCTTCATCCGGCTTCTTGGCCGCGAGCTCGATCAGCGCATTCATGTCGCCGAAGCCGACGTCATAGGTGCCATTGGCGACCAGCGCCGGCACGCCGCCGGAGCCGTTGCCTTGATCGAGTTGCACCTCGATACCCTCGGCTTTGAAATAACCACGGTCGTCGGCAAGGAAGAACATCCCCTGCGGACCCTGGTATTTCCAGTTCAGCACGACTTTAAGCTTGGTTTGGGCCGCCGCGGGCGTTGCCGACGCGAGCGGACCGGCAATGCCGATCGCGGCCGCGGCGGCAATCAGCAAGGAACGGGAAGAAATGGTCATTGGTGTACTCCTGTTGAGCATCTGAAGCATTTGCGCGCTCGTCCAGCCCGGCCTGCCGTCCGCCCGCGGTGCATGTCGGCGTCGTCGAAAGGATTTCGTCTCGGCGCGACCATGAATTTGTCCATGCAATTGTGGTGCCGGAAAAGACTAGCCCGGAGGAGCGTTGCCATCTGCCGCTGATTTTTTGCTAGACTGGTGCCGAAAAGGCATCACTCGCATTCCGATGGCGGACCGATGAAACACCTGCGCATCCTGGATTATGTCGACGCGGTCGCGCGCGCCCGCTCGATCCGCAAAGCCGCCGAGCAGCTCAACGTCACCGCCTCGGCCGTCAACCGGCGCATCGCCGACCTCGAGGAAGAACTGGGCGCGCTGCTGTTCGAGCGCCTGCCGCGCGGCGTCCGACTGACGGCGGCCGGCGAGGTTTTCGTCAATTATTTGCGCAAGCAAGGCGGCGAAGCCGAGCGGATGAAATCGCAGATCGAGGACCTCAAGGGTCTGCGCCGCGGCACAGTCCGCCTCGCCTGCAGTCAGGCGCTGGCGCTCGACTTTCTGCCGAACGCCGTCGCTGAATTCCGCAAGACACATCCGAAAGTCGAGTTCGACATTAAAGTGGTCGACCATGAATATGCGATGGCGGCTCTGTCCGCCTTCGAAGTCGACCTGGTATTGGTATTTCGCCCGCCATTCCTGCCTAACTTTCATCCGCTGATGACAATCGAACAGCGCCTGGTCGCGGTAATGGCGAAGAACCACCCGCTCGCCAAGCTGCGCAAATTGCGACTGCGCGATTGCGCGGCGCATGCCGTCGCATTGCCGGAACGGTCGATTGGCGGACGCCAACTACTGGACCAGGTCGCCGCCCGCACCGGGCTTACTTTCAATATCGCCGCCGAATCCAATTCGTTTGAAATGCTGCGCGGTCTGGCCATTCATGCCGGACTGCTGTCGTTTCAGATCAAGATCGGCACCTTGAAGGACGGCAACAGGTTGGGCCTGGTGGCGCGCGAGATCGACGACCGCGACGTGCCAAGCGCCAAGCTCGTCTTCGGCCAATTGCGCGAGCGCAATCTGCCGGTGGCGACCGCCGTGTTCGCCGAACACATCACGCGCCGCCTGCGAGCAATGCTGCCATAGGCATCGTTCGCTTGGCTACGATGCGGATACCGTCATCGCCCATGGTCTTGCACTTGTTAAAATAGGGGTTATACTTTTCTTTTAAGGGACGGCTTCATTCAGCCCATTGCGGGCCGGATTAACGAACGTCGGCCTTTAAAACCGAGTAAGCGCTGAAACGTACTGGCCCGTCCTCCCTGGCGGGCCATATCCTTTTTGCTTCGGCTTATGCTTATGGTTTTAAAACAATGACACGATCGAACCGGCCCGATCATATCCGCCTCACCTCGCATCCGGCGCCAGGCGGCAAATTGCGTTTTCCGATTCACTGGGGCGCACTGACCGCGCGCGAACGCGGGCCGGTGATTGGCACAGTTTCGCGGCCCGGCGATCGTAATGTCATCGGCACGCATGGCGGCTCTTATGCGCTGTATCGCGCGCTGGCGGTATCGTCCGGCGCGCTCGATCCGATCCGTCGCCCCGATCTCACCAATACCTACCCGGCCGCCACTATCGGGCCCTTCGCACAGTGGAACGACCCGAAGCGTATCGTCTCGCTCGATCCGTGGGGCCATTTGGCCGCCGATAGTTTCAAGGACGAAATCGCCGAAGGCATCGATATCCGGCCGAGCATTGCCATCACCAAGGCGCGGCTCGATCTGCACGAAATGCAGGACGCGATCCGCTTCGGCCGCATCAAGGTCGATAATGACATTGTGCATGCCAATGGCAGCGTCGGCGTCACCAAGATCGCCGTCGATCCGGTCTGGTATCTGCCCGGCATCGCCGAGCGCTTCAACACGACAGAAAACGCGCTGCGCCGCGTTCTGTTCGAGCAGACCGCCGGCATGTTTCCCGAACTGGTGACGCGGCCGGACCTTCAGGTGTTTCTGCCGCCGATCGGCGGCATAACAGTATATATGTTCGGCGACCCGACCAAACTCAGCAATTCCGCGACTAAAATCACCTGCCGCGTCCACGACGAATGTAACGGTTCTGATGTGTTCGGCTCGGACATCTGTACCTGCCGGCCCTACCTCATTCACGGCATCGAGGAATGCGCACGCGGCGCGCAGGAAGGCGGCCTCGGCATCATTGTCTATAATCGCAAAGAAGGCCGAGCGCTCGGCGAGGTCACCAAATTCCTGGTCTACAACGCCCGCAAGCGCCAGGAAGGCGGCGACGCCGCCTCTGCCTATTTTGAGCGCACCGAGTGCGTCGCTGGTGTGCAGGACGCCCGTTTCCAGCAATTGATGCCCGATGTCATCAACTGGCTCGGTCTCAAGCGCCTCGACCGTTTCGTCTCAATGAGCGACATGAAATACAACGCGCTGGTCAACCAGGGTGTCGAGATCGTCGAGCGCGTCGCTATCCCGGACTATCTCGTGCCGGCCGACGCCCATGTCGAGATCGCCGCCAAGAAGGCCGCCGGCTATTACTCGCCGGAACCGCCCAAGCCGGAAGACCTGTCGGATTCGGTCGGCCGTGGCCTCGACAAATATTGAGCGAACCTGTGAGCGAGACTTTGAACGATACTTTACACGAACCTTGCGCATGAATCCCGAAGCGGCCGCGGCATTTTCCCTTCTCAGCGCCGAGGCCGTCCGCACGCGCGCGCAACAGATGCTTTTGCTCGGGCTAAGCGATAAACTACCGAACTTCCGCGTCGATCTCGCTCAACTCGACGCCACGGCCGATCGCGTGATTGCCATCACAAGGCAGAACTATCCCTCGCTCGATATTCCGTTTCATTCGCGCTGGCGGCATTTTGTCGTTGATGGCCATGATCGCTTCGCGGCAATCGCCAAGGCAGCCGCCTTCCCGGATGCCGCCGCCCGCGCCCGCGCCGAATTCGACCTCGCTATCGTCAGCGTCTTCCTCGATGCCGGTGCCGGCCCGCAGTGGCGTTATGCCGATCCGGAAAGTGGACGGCGCATCGGCCGTTCGGAAGGACTGGCGCTGGCCAGCCTCGACATGTTCATGCGTGGTGCGTTTTCCGCCGATCCATCGCGCCCATTGCGTGTCGACGCCGCGGTGCTGGCGCATTTAAGCGCCGATCAGTTGGCGCAGGGCTTTCAGGTGACAGCGGACAATCCGCTGGTCGGTCTCGAAGGCCGCGCCGCTCTGCTGCGCCGGCTCGGAGCATTGATTGCCGAAAGCCCCGGAGTGTTTGCCCAGAATGACAGCGCGCGGCCCGGCGGGCTGTTCGATCATCTCGCCGCGCTCGCCGAAGATAATACTATTGCCGCGCCAGACATCCTGGCCGAACTGCTGCACGAACTCGGGCCGATCTGGCCATCGCGCATTTCACTCGGTGGCATTCCGCTCGGCGATTGCTGGCGACATGCATCGCTGCAGACGTCCGACGCCACAAACGGGCTCGTCCCGTTGCACAAACTGTCGCAGTGGCTGGCCTATTCGCTCATCGAGCCGCTGCAACGCGGCGGCGTTACAGTCGCCGACATCGATGGCCTTACCGGCCTTGCCGAATACCGCAACGGCGGATTATTCGTCGATGCGGGTGTGTTGAACGTGCGCGATCCCGGCCAACTTGCTCGCTCGCACGATGCCGGCTCCGAACTCGTGGTCGAATGGCGCGCGCTGACCGTTGCCTTGCTCGATCGCCTCGCCGCAACCGTCCGCGAAAGATTGGACATGGACGCCGTCGCCTTGCCGCTGGCAAAAATTCTTGAAGGCGGCACCTGGGCGGCCGGCCGCGCCATCGCCCTTGAGAAGCGGCCGGACGGCACGCCACCGATAAACGTCGTCAGCGACGGCACGGTTTTTTAGGAGATAATTATGGAAGGCGTCACCGTCGTCGACCATCCGCTGGTTCAGCACAAGCTGACCTTGATCCGCGACAAGAACCTGTCGACCAAATCGTTCCGCGAATTGCTGAGCGAAATCGGCATGCTGCTCTGCTACGAGGTGACGCGCGATCTGCCGCTGGAATTGGTGGAGATCGAGACGCCGCTGGCGCGCATGAAATCCCCGGTCCTTGCCGGCAAGAAACTGGTCTTCGCGCCGATCCTGCGCGCCGGACTGACTTTCGCCGAAGGCATGCTCGACCTCGTGCCCGCGGCGCGCATCGCGCATATCGGCCTTTACCGGGAGCCGGAAACCTTCGCCGCTGTCGAATACTTTTTCAAAGCGCCCTCCGACATCGCCGAACGGCTGGTCATCGTGATCGTGCCTGTGCTTGCTACCGCCAACACCGCGGTTGCCGCCGTTGACCGCTTGAAGGAGCATGGCGCGAAGGAAATCCGCGTCGTGTGTCTGGTCGCAGCACCCGAGGGCATCGAGCGCCTGCGCGGCATTCACCCGGATGTGCGCATCTGGACAGCCGCCATCGACGATGGCCTGAACGAACAAGCCTTTATTGTCCCGGGCCTTGGCGACGCCGGCGACCGCGCCTATGGGACGAAATAGTGTGCAAATTCGCCGACGCGCGAATGTGGCCTACTTCCGCAAGCCAGCCGCGGTTAGCGCCGTGACCCATTTTTCAATGTCGGCATGGATGAAGTCGGCGAATTCCTTCGGCGTGCTGCCAAGAGAATCTGTGCCCTGGTTCTTCAATGCCGTCTGGACCGGCTCGGATTTGAGACCCTCATTCGCGGCGTCTGCGAGCTTTTGAATGATGGCCGGCGGTGTCTTGGCCGGCGCCAGAAGCCCAATCCAGATGCCCGCATCATAGCCCGTCGTCCCGGCTTCCGTGAGCGTCGGCACGGTCGGCATGATCGTCGCGCGTTTCGATTGCGCCACCGCCAGCGCCTTGAGGCTGCCGGCCTGAACGTGCGGCGCCAAGGTCGCCGCAACGTTGAACATCAGTGTAATGCGCCCCGCCAGCAGATCGGTGACCGCCTGGTTGCTGCCGCCCTGATAGGGCGCGATGACGATCTTGGTCCCCAATTTCTGATTGAACAGTTCGGCCGCCATATGACTTGCCGTGCCTGCGCCCGACGATCCAAAAGTCAGGCTCTCCGGCTTGGCTTTCGCCAGGGCGATCAATTCCTGCAAATTGTTTGCCGGGACCGACGGGTGCGCCACCAGCACATTGGGGACCACCGCGAGCAGGGAAATCGGCGCGAGATCCGTGCCGAGGTTGAAAGCCGAATTTGTCTGCGCCGGGTTGAGCGTATTGGCCACCGTCGCCATGAAAAGCGTGTAGCCGTCGGCGGGCGCGCGCGCGACGAACTCCGCGCCGATCATGCTGCTGTTGCCCGGCCGGTTTTCCACGACGACGGGCTGGCCGAGTTTGGTTTCCATGTGCTTGCCGATAAGGCGGGCAAGGATATCGGCGGCCGATCCCGGCCCGAACCCGATGATGATCTTGATCGGCTGCGCCGGATAGGTTTGCGCCGCGACAGGCGCCGCGCCGGCGAAAACATTCATCGCAACGGCTATGCATGCCGCGACAAGCGTCGAATATCGGCTGTTCATGGTTTCCCCTGCTAATCTGCGATGCGGTTTTTCCGCATATCGCTTTGTTGACGCTTGCCGACCCCGGCCCTACAGCTTGACCGCCTTTTTTGCTGTCCATTTCTTAACGCAGCCGACGACGAAAGGAAACCTGCATGCATTCCGATCCCGAGCGCCGGGCGCGCGGCGCGCAAAAACTCAGCGAAATCCTGGGTCAGGCCCCTGAACAAGTCGAGCGTTCATTGGGCGATATTGCACCGCAATTGGCGGCCTATGTCCTCGAGACGATCTATGGGGAAATCTATCAAAGCCCCGTGCTCGATTCGCGCACGCGGCAGATCGTCACCGTCGCGGCATTGGCGACGCTCGGTACCGCCGCGCCGCAGCTGCGGACCCATATTGGCGGCGCATTGCGTTGCGGCGTCAAGAAAGAAGAGCTGGTCGAAATCATGATGCAGCTCGTCCCCTATGTCGGCGTCGCCGCGGCGATCAACGGCGTTGCCGCCTGCCGTGAGGTCTTCGCCGCCGAAGACAAAAAGTAGGCGGCGCGGATTCCTTTCGTCGCTTTCACAGCACAGGATATGGCGTCCAAACGGCAGTTCGGCTAGCATCTGGTTCTGGAGATGACGCCAAGGGGGGCGAGCATGGTTTGGCACGAGGAAATCGGCAACGGGCCAATCAAGGTCGTGGTCGTTCATGGATGGATCTGGGACCACCGGGTATTCACCCCGGTCCTCGACGCGCTCGATACCGACAAGCACACTTATGCCTTTGTCGACATTCGCGGTTACGGCAACTCGCGCGACGTCGCCGGATCATACTCCATCGGCGAGGTCGCATCCGATGTGATCGCCCTGGCCGACGAGCTTGGCTGGCGCGATTTCCACGTCGTCGGCCATTCGATGGGCGGCAAGGCCGTGCAGAAAGTGGCGATGGATGCCGCCGGCCGTGTCAAATCCGTTGTCGCGGTAACGCCCGTCCCGGCCATTGCCCTGCCCTTCGACGATGCGACATTCGGTTTCTTCTCGGCCGCCTGCGACAGCGACGACGCGGCGCTGGCGATCATCGGCGATTCGGTCGGCAACCGGACGTCCAAAGCCTGGCTGAATTTGATGTTGCGCCGCGGCCGCGAAACCGCCCGCGCCGAAGCCTTCAAAAGCTATATGCGCTCATTCATCAAGGACGATCTGTCGGCCGATGCCGCCAAGGTCAAGGCGCCAATGCTTGTGCTGTACGGCGAATTCGACAACGGCGTCAGTGAGGCCATGGTGAAAGCGGTGTTTCCTGGCCTGTTTCCGCGCGCCGAAATCGAGAGAATCGATCGGTCCGGCCATTATCCGATGCAGGAAGTGCCCATCGCATTTGCCACGCGAATGGAATCGTTCATCGATCAAAACGCCGGCTGATCGAACTGACGGACGTTCAGCGGCATGGCCTTGCGTCGACGGTTCAGATCAGCGCGGGATACGATCCGCCGTCGAGATGCAAGTTTTGCCCGGACATGAAACCGGCATAGGCGCTGCATAAAAACGCGCAGGTGGCGCCGAATTCTTTCGGATCGCCGAGGCGTTTGGCGGCGATACTTTCCACCTGACGCGCGCGCGCTTCTTCATAGGAGATATTGTCGCGCGCCGTTGCCGCCTTCGCCATCTGAACCTGGCGGTCGGTATCGAAGCGCTCCGGCAGCATATTGTTGATCGTAACGTTGTAGCGGGCAACGTCGAGCGCCAATGCCTTCATCGCGCCGGTTAAGCCCGCACGCGCGCCGGCCGACGGCGCCATATGCGGGCGCGGCGTCGTCACCATCGCCGAGGTGATGTTGACGATGCGGCCGAACTTGCGCTCCTTCATGCCGGCCAGCACGCCGCGCGTCAGCATGATCGGCGCAACCATGTTGGCCTCGATCACTTGCATCCAGGTGCCGTGGTCGATGTCCGCGAAGTTGCCCGGCTTCGGTCCGCCATTGTTGTTGATGAGAATGTCGCAAATTGGCGCCGCGGCGATGAGACGCTCGCGGCCCTCGGCGGTAGCGATATCGGCGGCGATAGCCGTGACGCTGGCCTTCGTGCCGGCACGCAAAGCCGCCGCGGTCTTGTCGAGTTTGGCGGCGTCGCGCCCATTGATGATGACGTTGACCCCTTCGCGCGCCAGCGCCTCCGCGCAGGCCAGGCCCAATCCCTGGCTCGAGCCACAGATAATGGCAGCGCGGCCTTCAATGCCGAGATTCATCGGTCGTTTCCCCCTGCTCGCCCGATACCGTTCCGGCATGCGGTACAATAGTCGATTATATACAATATTCGTCTTGATAATCGATTATTTTTGTATCACGGTCCAGCCAATGCCGCCGGCCGCGATGACCGAGAGACGGCACGCCCACAGGGATGTAAGGGAGGTTTTCGATGAAGAAGATTTTCGCAGCCGCGTTACTGATGTTCGCGGCCTTTGCGCCGGCCACAGCCAGCGCCCAGCCGGTTACGCTCAAACTTGCCTTCTTCGCGTCTGACACCGAGGTCAACTACGCCAAGGCGATCAAGCTCTGGGCCGACGCGGTCAATGCCGACCCGGCCGGCGCGGTGAAGATCGAAGTCTTCCCGAACGGCGCGCTCGGCAAGGCGCTGCCGGCCCAGCCGCAGATGGTGCTCGACGGCGTCGCCGACATCGCCTTCGTCAATCCGGCGCTGGTGCCGGGACGCTTCCCCGACGACCAGGTGTTCGAAGTGCCCGGCCTCGTCGGCAACATCAAAGAAGGCGTCGCGCTCTATCAGGCGCTGCTGAAGGCCAACTTGCTGCGCGGCTATTCCGATTATTACGTCATCGGCTCGTTCATGAACGCCAACGCGCATGTGTTCTCGCGCAAAGCCATCAAGTCGGTCAACGACCTCAAGGGCATGAAAGTGCGCATCAGCGGCGCCGTCATCGGCCAGACCGTGAAGGAACTCGGCGTCGTACCGGTGCTGATGCCGCCTAACGAAGTCGTCGAAGCCATGGGCCGCGGCACCATCGACGCCACCACCACCGTTCCCGCCGCGGTCGTCGATTTCGGCATCGACCGGGTCACGCAGCACGATTACCTGATCCAGCTCGGCACCAATCCTTTCGCCGTACTGATGAACCGCAAGAAGTTCGAGTCGATGCCGAAGGCGGCGCAGGATCAGATCGCCAAATATTCGCCCGGCTGGATCAACGACACCTACATCAAGAATCTCAGCGCCTATAACGAAGAGGTGATCGGCCAGTTCCGCGCCGACAAGAAGCGCACGGTGGTGACTCCCGCCGACGCCGATATGCCGGCGATCAAGGCGGCATCCGAAAAGGTCACCGCCGACTGGGCCGCCAAGAGCCCGGAAAACGCCCAGCTCCTGGCCAAGGCGCGCGCTTTGCTCGCCGAGATCCGGGCGAAGAAGTGAACCGACTGGAAAAAATCGTTACCGGCACGGCGAATGCTCTCGCCGTTGCCGGGTTGACGATCTTGCTGGCGCTCGCGGTCTGCACGTTATTCGACGGGCTGCTGCGGGCGCTCGCCAATTACCCGCTCGATTTCGTGCGTGAGATCGGCGACCTCATCGCCGCTATCTGCGCCGCTTGCACCTTGCCGATCGTGCTGCTGCACAAGAACAACATCACCTTGCGCATCTTCGAGAATTTTCTGCCAAAGGCCGGCACGCAGATCTTTGACGGGTTCGCCGACATTCTCATGGCCATTGTGATGATCACGATGGCTTGGCAGTTCTATCTATTCAGCAGCAAGACCGCGCTGGCCAACGACGTGACCTGGATGATGAACGTGCCAAAGGCGCCGTTCTGGTACGTCGTCGACGTCATTCTGTGGATCGCCGCCCTCGTCCAGCTCTTCATCACGGCCCAGACCCTCACCGGCACGGCGCCACAGCGTGACTCGGAGACCCCGGTATGAGCGCGACCGCAATTGGCGTTGGCGGGATCATCGCGCTGTTCGTGCTGGTCGCGCTGCATCTGCCGCTGGCTTTCGCCATGATCGTCGTCGGCATCGTCGCCTTCGCGTTGCAAACCGACTGGGGCCCGGCGCTGACGTTCCTCGCCAGCGAGCCATCGCAAGTCCTTGGCAGCACAGATATCGCCGCCGTGCCGCTGTTCCTGATGATGGGCGCCTTCGTCAACGCCTCCGGTTTCTCCAAAGACCTCTATACCGCGGCCGCCGCTTTGCTCGGCCATCGCCGCGGCGGCCTGGCTTACGCCACTATCGGCGGCAGCGCCGCCTTCGGCGCCATCTGCGGTTCGTCGCCGGCCACCGTCGCCACCTTCACCCGCGTCGCCCTGCCGGAAATGCTCGAACGCCGCTATTCGCCGGCCTTTTCGGGGGCGACCATCGCCGCCGGCGGCGCGCTGAAAGCGCTGATCCCGCCCTCGCTGAGCATGATCCTTTATTGCGTGGTGGCGCGCACCTACATCTTCGACGTCTTCATCGCCGCCGTCATTCCGGCGCTCATCACCATCGCCGCCAACATCGCCGCGATCGCGCTGGTCGTGCGATGGAATCCATCGATCGCGCCGGTCGCCGAACAGGTGTCGCGGCAGGAGAAGCTGATCGCGCTATGGCGCGCCGCGCCCGCCATCCTGCTGATCGGCGTCATTTTCGTCGGCCTGTATAGCGGCATTTTTACCGTCAGCGAAGCCGCGTCGGTCGCTGCCGTTGTGTCTTTCGTGTTCGCGCTGATGCGCCGCACCGTCACGGTAAACAACTTCATCACCGGCATGCGCGACACGGCGCTCACCGCCGGCATGATCTATTTCGTGCTGATCGGTTCGTCGGTCTTCACATATTTCATCAGCCTGGCGAAAGTCCCCGAGCAACTCATCGAGTTTCTCGGCCACGTCGACCTGCCGCCCGTCGGCATCATCGTCTTGATGCTCGGCGGCTATCTTGTGCTCGGCGCGGTGTTCGACGAGCTGGCGGCGATGATAGTGACTTTGCCTTTCGCGCTGCCCATCATCGTCCATTTCGGCTACGATCCGGTGTGGTGGGCGATCATCAATGTCATCATCGTCGAACTTGGCCTGGTCATTCCGCCGATCGGCCTGGTGATCCTGATCCTGCATGCGATGCGACCGGATATTCCGTTGCACCGTCTCTATAAAAGCATCGTCCCGTTCGTCGTCGCGGATATGCTGGTGCTGGCCCTGCTGACCGCCTTCCCGGCGATCGCGCTCTGGCTGCCGGCATTGCTGCGCGGCTGAACATTGGAGAACCGCGCTATGTCGCTGCCCGCTGTCAATCTCGACCCGCCGTTCCGCATCACGCGCTCAAGCCATGTCGTGCTGACGGTCAAGGACCTCGCCGCCAGCAAGCGGTTCTATTCGGAAGTGCTCGGTCTGGTGCTGAGCGCTGAAGACAGCGACGCGCTATACTTTCGCGGTGTCGAGGAAGCCTGCCACCACAGTCTGGTGCTGCGCAAAGGTCTTGAACCGGCCTGCCGGCGCATCGGCATGCGCATGCTGACCGAGGACGATCTTGAACGTGCGAAGCGTTATTTCGAGGCGCAGGGCTGCGCCGCGGCCTTCGTTGAAGTGCCTTATCAGGGACGGACCTTGCAGGTGACCGACCCGGTCGGCACGCCGATGGAATTCTGCGCCACCATGCCGGTGATGCCGCGCATGATCACCGCATTTTCGCAACAGCGCGGCGGCTGTGCGCTGCGCCTCGACCACTATCAGGTTCTAACGCCGGAGGTGCGCAAGGCCTGTGAGTTCTACATGGCGGCCGGCTTCCGCCTCAGCGAATATATCGCGCCGAAGGGCACCACCGATCTGCGCGGCGTCTTTCTTCAACGCAAGGGCAATCCGCACGATATCGTGTTCTTCAACGGCACCGGACCGCGCCTGCACCACTTCGCCTATCTTGCCGCCGAGGTGCACCATCTCCTGCGCGCCTGCGATATCGCCGGGGAACTCGGCTACGGCAGCACGGTCGAGCGCGGCCCCGGCCGGCATGGGCCCGGACATGCGATGTATGTCTATTTCCGCGACCCCGACGGCCACCGCGTCGAATTGTTCAACACACATTATCAGGTGATGGACATCGAGAACGAGCCTGTGGCGTGGGATCCGACCGACCATAATGTTTCGTTCCCATGGGGCCTGCCGGCGCGCCAAGACTGGTTTACGCAAGCGACCTTGTTCGAGGGCGCGAGCTTGCACGAGCCGCGGATCAAGCCGACGCCAATGACGCTGGAGAAGCTTCTCTCCAAACAGGAATCTTGAGGAATGGCCGTGCCCAGCCTCCATCTCGCCCCCACCGACGAGCCGAAAGAAACCCTGGCCTCCGCCGCTTACGACCGGCTGCGGCAGGAGATTATCACCGTCGCAATTCCGCCCGGCGAGAAGCTGCACATCCGCGCGCTGTGCGACCGCTTCGGCGTCGGCTTGAGCCCGATGCGCGAGGCCTTGAGCCGGCTGTCCAGTGAAGGCCTGGTGTCGCAGAGCGACCATCGCGGCTTCGCGGTCGCCGGCATGAGCGAGGACGATCTGGTCGATCTGACGCGGGCGCGATGTTGGATCAACGAACTGGCGATCCGCAATTCGATCGCCCATGGCGACGCGGCGTGGGAAGAATCCGTGGTGCTCTCCTTCCATCGCCTGTCGCGCACGCCGCGCTTCGAGCCGGAAAGCGCGGAAACCCGCAGCCCGAACTGGGAGCACGCGCACCGGGTTTTCCATTCAAGCCTGATCGCGGCATCCGGTTCGCGCCGGCTGGAGCAGTATTGCGAGCAGTTGTTTGAAAGTTCGGAGCGATACCGGCATGTCGGCCGCAAGGCCGGCATCAAAGGCGAAAATCGCGACCACGAACATCGCGCGCTGATGGAAGCCGCGGTCGCACGCGACGCTGATGCCGCCGCCAAACTGATCAAGGCGCATTTCGAGCATACCGCCGAACTGGTGCGCAAAATTCTCAAAGCCCGCGCGCTGTAACCCGGCCGAATTGACAAGCAATGCCGCAAGCCGATGCCACCATCTATGACGTCGCAATCGCCGGCTATGGCCCGGCCGGCGCAACACTCGCCAATCTGTTGGCGAAATACGGGCTGCGCATCGCGGTCGTCGATCAAGCCGCCGGCATCTACGACAAGCCGCGCGCCATCACCATCGACCATGAAGTTCTGCGCGTATTTCAGGCCTGCGGCCTGCAAGACACGATCGCCGCGCATACCGCGCCGCATCCGGGCACGCATTATCTCGGCGTCGATGGCGGAATCATCAAGAAATTCGATCCGATGCCGCCGCCCTTCCCGCTCGGCTGGGTGCCGACCGCGACCTTCCTGCAACCCGCCTTCGAGCAAGCCTTGCGTGACAGGCTTGCCACTTATGACAAAGCCGACATCTTTTTGTCGGCGCAGGCCATCGGCATCGCGCAGGACGACAACGGCACGACGCTGACGATCGAAAGCGAGACCGGCGGCATTCGTACTTTGCGCGCACGCTATCTTGTCGGTTGCGACGGCGCCAACAGCTTCGTCCGCAAATCACTCGGCATCGGCCTTACTGATCTAGCTTTCGACGAATGGTGGATGGTTGTCGATGCGCTGGAACATGGGGCGACCAAACGGCCGGAAAAGTGCTTTCAGTATTGCCGGCCGTCGCGGCCCGGCACCTTCCTCCCCGGACCGGGCGAGCTGCGGCGCTGGGAAATCAAGCTCTTGCCGGGCGAAGAGCCGGCCACGTTCAGCGAGCGTGAGAATGTGCTCAAGGTGCTGGCCGATTTTACCGATGTGACCAAGGTCGAAATCTGGCGCACCGCCGTGTATCGTTTTCACGCGCTGCTGGCGCAGGACTGGCAATCGGGCCGCATCTTCCTGATGGGCGATGCCTGCCACCAGACCCCGCCGTTTCTCGGCCAAGGCCTGTCGGCGGGCATTCGCGATGCGGTCAATCTGGCCTGGAAGCTCGCGCTCGTGCTGCGCGGCGATGCGCAGCCGTCGATCCTTCCGACTTACGAGCAAGAACGCGCGCCGCATGTCGGCGCCATCGTTGCGCTGGCGAAGGACTTTGGCCTGATCATCGGCGAACTGGATGCGAAGGCCGCCGCCGTGCGCGACGCGCGGCTGCGCGACGAATTGAATTCCGGCAAGGCCGAAACGATCCGGCAGAAATTCATTCCCGATCTAGCCCGTGGCCTGATCGCCATGGACACGCCAAGGGCGGGAACCTTGTTCCCGCAGCCATTCATCGACACTGCGAACGGCATTGTTCGTCTCGACGACCTGATGCCGCCCGAGTTCGTCATTGTCGCGGCGGCGTCCGGCAGTTTCGATGCTCTGACGCCGCGGTCGGCTGAATTCCTGAAAAGTCTTGGCGCCGCCTGTTTTGTCGTCAAGCCGGCGGAGGCAGCCGATAGCGGCCGGCACGCGCCAGCCCTGACCGAGACGGGCCGGCTGTTCACCGACTGGCTCGACCACAACGGCATTGTCGCCGCCCTGGTGCGGCCAGACCGCGCCGTCTACGGCGGCGCCCGCGATGCCGGTGAGTTGAACGCGCTGATCGAAACCCTCGCCGGGAAACTCGGCCGCGCGTTTTGACAAAGTGCCATGCCGGCAAGCGGCTAAGTTCCTGATTTCATATCATCAAATCAAGATCGGCCCGTTCTGGCAAGAACGCGGAGAACACGAATTCGTGGCGTGCCCCGGCTCTGCCGCCCATGGACAAGCAGGATCAGTTCGGGAATTGTGATGATGCGCCGACAGACCGGCTTCGTTCGGGCGCCAGATCATAATAGTCGCAAAAAGCGGCTGCGCGCAGGGGGGAAGTGTGGCTTCGGTCGAGTTACGCAATCTGACAAAGCGATACGGTCCGATCGCCGTGGTCGACGATATCTCGCTCACCATCGAGCACGGCAAGCTTGTCTGCCTGCTCGGGCCGTCCGGCTGCGGCAAGACCACCACGCTGCGGCTGCTGGCCGGCTTCGTCGATCCGAGCGCCGGTGAAATTCGCGTTGGCGACAGGCTGATTTCCTCGCCGGCCAACACCGTGCCGCCCGAGCGGCGCAACATGTCGATGATTTTCCAGAGCTACGCGCTTTGGCCGCATATGACCGTGGCCGAGAACATTATTTACGGCCTCAAGCTCCGCAAATTGCCGCGCGACGTCATCGGCGCGAAACTCGACGCTATCCTCGCCACCACCAAGCTCGCAGCCTTGGCCGAGCGCTATCCCGGCGAATTGTCCGGCGGCCAGCAGCAGCGCGTGGCGCTGGCGCGCGCGCTGATCGTCGAACCGGAGACGTTGCTGCTCGACGAGCCTCTGTCCAACCTCGACGCCAATTTGCGCGAGGAGATGCGCTTCGAGGTCCGCCGCCTGCACGACACCTATCGCTACACCACCGTCTACGTCACGCACGACCAATCGGAAGCGATGACGACCGCCGATGTGATCTGCGTGATGAACGGCGGCAAGATCGAACAGGCCGGATCGCCTGAGGAGATCTACGACCGGCCGCGCTCCGAATTTGTCGCACGCTTCATCGGCTCCAGCAATGTCGTCAAGGGCAAAGGCCTGGATGGCGGCCGCATCGAACTCGCCGGCATCGCGTTGCACTGCAGCGGCGAACCCGTCGTGCCTGGCGCGCCGACCGCGGTGTCGATCCGCCCGCATGGCATAACGCTGACCGCCACGCCGCCGCAAAATGCCGATAACGTTTTGCCCGCCACCGTGGTGCGCCAGGTGTTTCTCGGCGACAGCCGGGATTATATGGTTGAACTCAAGGACGGCACCCAATTGCGCACCGTCACCGCGCCGGCCGATAATATCCCGCACGGCAGCGCGGTGTGGCTGCATCTGCCGGCCGACCGTTGCCGTGCACTGACAGGCTGAGCTATTTCGCGGGGGCGAATAACAAGGCCCGTAATGGCCAGCGAGTGGAGGAGACCTCGATGAGATTCTCAAATCTTACACGCCGCGACGTTTTGATCGGCTCAAGCGCCCTCGCCATGGGCGCCGCGTTTTCGACCAGAGTCATGTCGGCCGCGCCGCCGGCGACCGCCATCACGCCGGAACTGATCGCAGCCGCCAAGAAGGAAGGCAAGGTCGTCTGGTACACGTCGGTCGATCTGCCGCTGGCCGAGAAAGTCGCCAAGGCTTTTGAAGCCAAATACCCCGGCGTCTCCGTGCGCGTCGAGCGTTCCGGCGCCGAGCGCGTGTTCCAGCGTATCGGCCAGGAATATGGCAGCAAAATCTACGCCTGCGACGTCGTGAACTCATCCGACGCCGCGCATTCGATCGTGTGGAAGAAGCAGAACATGCTCGAGGCCTTCGTTCCGGAGGACGTCGCCAAATTCTATCCCGCCGAACACAAGGACGTGGACGGGCAATTCGCCAGCTTCCGCGTCTGGGTGTCGATCATCGCCTACAACACCGATCTGGTTAAAAAGGAAGATGCGCCGAAAAGCTTCGCCGACCTGCTCGATCCGAAATGGAAGGGCAAGATCGTCAAGGCGCATCCGGGCTATAGCGGCACCATCATGACCGCGACGTTCCAGATGCAGCGCGACCTCGGCTGGGGCTATTTCGAGAACCTCGCCAAGCAGAACATCATGCAGGTGCAGTCCTCGGCCGATCCGCCGAAGCGTCTGGCGCTCGGCGAACGCGCTGTGATGGCCGACGGCAACGAATACAACATCTTTCAGATCAGCGAAAAAGGTGGCCCGGTCGCGCCGGTCTACGCCACCGAGGGCTCGCCGCTGATCGTCGGGCCGACGGCGCTGTTCAAGGCCGCGCCCAATCCGAACGCCGCCAGGCTTTTCACCGCCTATAGCTTCTCGCAAGAGTGCCAGCAGCTGATCATCGATGTCGGCGGCCTGCGCTCCGTTCACCCGCAGACCAAGGACCAGCCCGGCCGCATTCCGTTCAAGGACATCAAGGTGATGAAGGATGACCCGGCCGGCGTCGAGGCGATGAGCGACGAGATCAAGCAGAAATACAGCAAAATCTTCAAGGTCTGATCCCATGACCTCTTCGCTCAGCAAGCGCGCTGTCCTCAAAGGCGCCGGGGCCCTCGGTATAAGTTCATTTGGCCTCGGCGCCCTCGCCGCGCGCGCCGTCGCCGCACCCGCTGCGGAAGCCGTGACGCCGGCTTTGATCGAAGCCGCGAAAAAGGAAGGCAAGCTCACATTCTATACGGCGATGGACCTGCAATTTGCCGAGCGCCTTGGCAAGACTTTTGAAACGAAATACCCCGGCATCGCGGTGCGCGTCGAGCGGTCCGGCGCCGAGCGGGTGTTCACCCGCATCGGCCAGGAATACGGCTCGAACATCCGCACCGTCGACGTCGTCAATACCGCCGATCAGGCCCATTGCATCATCTGGAAACGTAACGGCTGGCTCGCGCCCTATTTGCCGGAAGAGGTCGCGAAGCACTACGACAAGCGTTTCTACGATTCCGAAGGCTTGCACGTCACCACGCGCATCCTGGTTTCGCCGATCGCCTACAATACCGACCTGGTGAAAAAGGAGGACGCGCCGAAGAGCTTCAAGGACCTGCTCGACCCGAAATGGAAGGGCAAACTGGTCAAGGCGCATCCGGCCTATAGCGGCACGATCATGAATTCGACCTTCCAGATGCAACGCGATCTCGGCTGGGGCTATTTGGAAAAGCTGGCCGCGCAGAACGTCATGCAGGTTCAGTCGGCGACCGACACGCCAAAACGCATCGCGCTCGGCGAACGCGCCGTCATGGTCGATGGCGCCGGCTATCTTGTTATCCGCGACAAGGAAGCGGGTCGGCCGGTCGATATCGTCTATCCGGAGGAAGGCACGCCGCTCGCCACCAGTCCCAGCGCGGTTTTCAAGGCCGCGCCCAATCCGAATGCCGCGCGGCTTTTCCAGAGCTGGATGCACTCGCGCGAAGGCCAGCAATTACTGGTCGACGTCGCGCGCCAGTATTCGCCGCACCCGGAAACAATAGAAAAGCCAGGTATCCGCAAGCTCGCCGACATCAAGCTGATGAAGGAAGATCCGGAAGGCATTCTGACGCAGGGCGAAGCCGTCAAGCAGCGCTACGCGGAGATTTTCAAAGTATGACGACCGCAGCCCTTCCGGCCGCGCCGGCGCCGCGCAAACTCGGCGTCGACGTTTCGAAGCCGGTCCTCTATGCCTTCGCGGCGGCGCTGTGCGTCCTCATCGTGCTGCCGTTGTCCTGGCTGATTCTCTACAGCTTCACCGACGCCCAGGGCACTTTGACCCTATCCAATTTCTATCGGCTGTTCACCGAATCGACCTTCCTCGAACCGCTGATCACCACCTTCATCATCGCGACGTCGTCGGCGACGATCTGCTGCGCCGTGGCCGCGCCGATGGGTTGGCTGGTGGCGCGCACCGATCTGCCATTCAGTTCCGTCGTCCGCGCGCTGGTCACCGCCTCCTTCGTGACGCCGCCCTTCCTCGGCGCCATCGCCTGGGAGCTGCTGGCAGCGCCGAATAGCGGACTGTTGAACAAAATCTATCGGGCGGTCACTGGCGCCGAGCAGGATTCGCATATCTTCAACATCTATTCGCTTGAAGGCATCATCTTCGTCATCTCCTGCTACACATTTCCTTACGTCTTCGTGCTGGTCGCCAATTCGCTCGACCGCACGCCCGGCGAACTCGAGGACGCCTCGTCGATCCTCGGCGGTGGCCGCTGGTACACCGCGCGCCGCGTCACCATACCGCTGGTCCTGCCGGCGCTGCTCGCCGGCGCTTTGGTCGCATTCCTGCAGGCGATGACCTTGTTCGGTTCGCCGGCGATCCTGGCGCTGCCGGCCGGATTCCACACCATGACCACCAAGATCTGGAGCCTGTTCCAGTTTCCGCCGAAGCCCGAACTCGCGGCGGCGGCGTCGCTGCCGTTGTTGATCCTCACGATCTTTCTGCTGCGCGCCGAACACATGATCCTTGGTCGCCGCGGCTATTCGATCGTCGGCGGAAAATACGGCGCGCCGCGGCTGATCCCGCTGCATCGCTGGCGCTGGCCGGCTTCGATCCTTTGCCTGCTGGTTCTGATGCTGCCAGTGTTCCTGCCCTATGCGGCGCTTTTGAATGCGACTTTCTCGCCAGTGGCGACGACCTTCGTCACCTTCAAGAACGCCACCATGCACAATATCAACTTCGTGCTGTTCGAACTGTCGGCGGCCTCTTTGGCGCTGAAGAATACTGTTATTCTCGGCACCGCGACCGCCACCATCGGCACCGCCATCGCGCTGATCATTGCCTACGTCACCGGGCGTCAGGCGGTTCCCGGCCATCGCCTGCTCGGTTTCCTCGCCACCGCGCCGATCGCCATTCCGGGCATCGTGCTCGGCGTCGGCCTGTTTCTGAGTTATACGCGGCCGCCATTCGTGCTTTACGGCACATTATGAATTCTGCTGATCGCCTTCGTCACCATTGCGCTGCCGTCGGCCTATCAACAGCTGCGCGCGGCGATCCGCTCCATTCATCCGGAGCTTGAGGACGCCAGCCGCATCCTCGGCGCCACGCGGCTGCGTTCGCTGTGGCAGATCACCGCGCCGCTGCTGCGCACGGGCGTCATCGCGACATGGTGCTTCGTCTTCGTCGGCGTCATGCGTGAACTATCGGCGGCGATCATTCTGTTCACCTCCGAGACCAAGGTGATCTCGGTGCTGATCTACGATCTGAATGAAAGCGGCGATCTCGGCGCCATTTCGGTGATCGGCATCGGCATGTTGATCATTACTTTCGCCGTGGTGATCGCGGTCAACCGCATCCCCGGCTTTGGCAACGTGCGTTTCCGCACCTAAAAAGCAGAATTCATGCCCGACACGCCTGCATCGCTTTCCGTCGCCGAGCAATTGGCCGCGCGCATAGTCGCGCTGCGCGCCGGCACCTTGCCGGCGGCCGTCCGCATAAAGTGCGAGGATTTGCTGATCGATGTGGTCGGCCTCTGCCTGACCGCGCGCAACGAAGACTATATCGCAAGCGCCTTGACCGGTTGCGATGATGAAGGCCCCTGCACCGCGATCGGACACGCGCGCACCTTCAGCAGCGCCAGCGCTGCTTTCGTCAATGGCACGGCCGCGCATGGCGAGGATTTCGACGACACGTTTGAAGGCGGCCCGGTCCATGCCGGCGCGGTGATCGTGCCGGCGGTGCTGGCGGCGTGCGAGCGGCACGGCCGCGACGGCGCAGCGGCCCTGCACGGCATCGCTATCGGCACCGAGACCATGTGCCGCCTGTCCACCGTGGTGCCGAAAGCCGTGCACAAGGCCGGCTTCCACCCGACTGCCATTTTCGGCGTCATGGGCGCGGCCGCCGGCGTCAGCGCCGCGCTCGGCCTCAACGCCAAACAGACCGTCGATGCGCTGGGCATTGCCGGCAGTTTCGCCGGGGGCATTATCGAATATCTGACCAACGGCGCCTGGACCAAACGACTGCATCCGGGCTGGGCGGCGCAGTCCGGAATCCGCGCCGCGCTTTTGGCGCGCGGCGGGTTCTTCGGCCCGCGTACGGTGTTTGAGGGCGTCCACGGCCTCTTCCATGGTTACGCCCATACGACCAAGGGCGACTACGACGCGCTCATCGGCGATTTCGGCACCAAGTGGGTGACCGAGACGCTCGCCTTCAAGCCCTATCCTTGCGGCACCATGGCGCATCCTTACATAGACTGCGCCAAGCGACTGGCGGCGCGCGGCATCAAGGCCGCCGACATCAAGGAGATGGTCTGCGAAGTCGCCGAAGGCACCGTGCATCGGCTGTGGGAGCCGCTCGCCACCAAGCAGCGTCCGCCGAACGGCTATGCGGCGAAATTCGCGACGCCATACATTCTTGCGACCGGCTTTGTGAAAGGCGGTGTGGGCTTAAGCGATTTCACCTCCGAGGCGGTGCGCGATCCGGCCGTGCTGGCCCTTGCCGCCAAGGTCCGCTTCGTCATTGACCCGGACAATCCCTATCCGAAGGCCTTTACCGGCCACATCCGCTGCGTCCTCAATGACGGCACGGTGATCGAAGACCGGCAGCCACATTTCAGAGGCGGCGCAGACGAACCGCTGACGCGCGCCGACATTCTCGAGAAATTCACGCTCAATGCCCGCCACGGCGGCTGGGATGAGGCGCGTAGCGGCGCGGCGCTCAAACTTCTGGCAACATTGTATCAGGGCAAGATCGATCTTGCGCGTTTACGAGGCTAAGCAATTCCAATGTCTGATCCGAAAGAGCTTTTTGACAAAGTCGCCATCGTCACCGGCGCCGGCCGTAACATCGGCCGCGCCATCGCGCTTCAGCTGGCGCAGGCCGGCGCATCCGTGGTGGTCAATGCCCGCTCGAACAAGGCCGAGGCCGACGAGGTCGTCCACGCGATAGAAGCCGCCGGCGGCAAGGCAATCGCCGCGCTCGGCGACGTCGCCGAACCGGCCGCCGTCGCCGCGATCGTGGACACGGCGCTCAAGCAGTTCGGACGTATCGACATTCTCGTGAACAATGCCGCGCTGCGCCGCGAAAAACCCGTCGATCAGATGACCTATGCCGACTGGCGCGAAGTGATGAGCACAACGCTCGATTCCGCCTTTCACTTTGTGGCCGCCTGCGTCCCGGCGATGAAAAAGGCCGGCGGTGGTACCATCCTCAACATCGGCGGCATGAGCGCACATATCGGTTCGGCCGGCCGCGCGCATGTGATGACCGCAAAGGCCGGCCTGGTCGGGTTCACGCGCGGTCTCGCGCATGATCTTGCGCCTTACCACATCACCGCCAATTGCGTCGTGCCGGGCGCCATCGACACCGCTAGGCCCGGAACGTCTCTCAAACCGGCGCATCATCTCACCCACGGCACGATCACCGGCGAGCGCGGCAAGCCCGACGACGTCGCCGCCATGGTTTGTTTTCTGTGCGGTCACGGCGCGCGCTACGTGACTGGCCAGACCATTCACATCAATGGCGGCGCCTATCTCGGCGTATAGGAGCCGTCAGCACGGCCGCGTGGGCTTTATTTGCTGTCCAGCGCGAAGACCCCGTTCCAGTCGCTCGGCGGCGCATCTTTTTGAAAGCCGCCGATGCGCAGGGAATAAATATCGAATAGCCGATTGAGAGAAAAGCCTTCGCCAGCGGCGCGGCAACGGACGATCGCCTCGCCCGCACCTGCGAAATCCTGACGCCGGTATAAAGCAAGCATCTCGTTGAACAGCCCTTCCAGGCGCAGGAAGTTTTCGTTCCGGGCGACATCCTCGCGGCCAAGGATCGTGTAGATCGTTTCCGGTTCGGTTTTTCCCTTCACCGTGATGTAGTCGAGTTCGAGCAGCGCGAATTTGCCGCGCGCCGCCTGGGCCGTTTTGGAACCGATGATGATCGGGACATCATAGGATTTGGTTTGGCCCTCCAGCCGCGACGCCAGATTGACGCAATCGCCCAGCACCGAATAATTGAAGCGCAGGTTCGATCCCATATTGCCGACGACGCATCGTCCGCTATTAAGGCCGATCCCGACCTTGAGCGGGATAAAGCGGTGGCCGGCCGAAGCCGCCTCTTTTTGCCGTTGCTCATTGAGCAGATCGACGCGCGCCAACATTTCCAATGCGGCGGCGCAGGCATTGATCTCGTGCGCGGGGTCGTGCAGCGGCGCGCTCCAGAAGGCCATGATGGCGTCACCGATATATTTATCGATTGTGCCGTTCTTCTCGACGATGGCATTAGTCATCGGCGTGAGAAAATTATTCATCAAGGTCGTCAGGCCTTGCGGGTCATCCTTGTAGAGTTCGGAAATCGACGTAAAGCCGCGCACGTCGCTGAACATGATGGTCATGTTGCGGTCTTCGCCGCCGAGTACCAAGGTCTCGTGACTATGGGCAAGCTTGTCGACCAGCGAGGGCGACAGATATTGGCCAAAGGCGGAGCGGATGCGTTTGCGCTGCAATTGTTCGCGAAAGTAATTGATGAAAATCAGCGTCAGGTAGATCAGAAAAGTCGACAGGAAAGGAAACGTAGCGTCGATTAAAATGAGCTGCTGCGTGTAGAAATACCAGGAACCAGCGGCGAGCCCGACGGTCACAATTGCGCCCAGCCCCAACATCGTCGTGGCGCCGAGGACAGGCCCGACGGCGATGATAATCAGCCCGAGCAATACCGCGGCCGCAAGTTCTGCGCCGATCGCGTAATTCGGATAGACCAGCATCGATTTGGTCAGAACGTTTTCGAGGACTTGCGCATGCACCTCGACGCCTGACATCGCCGGATCGATCGGCGTCGCCTTGATGTCGCGCAAACCGACCGCCGACGTACCGATCAGCACCAGCCGGCGGCCGATGCGCCCGGGCGGCACGCGATCCTCGAGGACATCCTTGGCCGAGACGTAACGATTCTGGTCGTAAGGCGCATAATGAACCCAGAGCTGGGCGTTGCGGTCGGTCGGCAATTCAAGTCCCGGAATGGCGACGCTGTTGACGCCGGCCGCGTCGGCTTTGATCCGGATGGCGCCGGCGCCGGTGGCCACGCGCAGCATTTCCAGGCTGATGGCCGGCACCAGAGTATCCTGCGCCAGCATCACCATGGGCACGCGGCGGACGATGCCGTCCGGCTCGGACTGGATGGTCACCATGCCGCGTCCGGCCGCGGCCTGCTCGAGCGGCGGAACGTTGTTGATTACGCCGGGAAAGTTGATGAGAAAGCGGCGGGGATCGGGGCCCATCATGGCAAAGCCGACGCCCGGTGGCCGCGTCGCGGACAGCGGAGACGCCAGATGAAAACCGGATTCGCCGATCACCACCCGCGTCTTGCGCATGGCATCGGCGAGCACGTCGTCGTTACTCGGTAACTTCATGAGCTGGGCGCGCGTGTCCGCGTCCAGATTGCGGAAGCTTTCCGCCGCCACCGCAGGCGACATCCGGTCCGGTTCGGCGAAGATGATGTCGAACGCGATCACCGCGCTGCCGAGCCGGGTCAGCTTGGTCACCAGATCGGCCAGCAGCGTGCGCGGCCATGGCCATTGGCCATAGGCCTTCAGGCTGGCCTCGTCGATGTCGACTATGACGGCCGGCTGCACGGTCGCCTGGCGCGGTTTCACGGCCTGATAGAAATCGAAAGTGCGAACGCGCATCGATTCCAGCGGCGCCGGATTGGCGATGCGCAAGGCGACCAACGCGGCAAGCAGAAAAAGGCAAACCAGCCGGCCAAGGCCGAAACTTTTCGCTAAGCGCTTAATCCTGTTCATGGCGGCGCGTGGTTCGAATTTTTATCATTGCGGCGCATCACCGTTCACGGAAGGCGCGCATGAACTGATCGCGCAGAGGTTTCATCAAGTAGGAGATGACCGTGCGGTCGCCGGTCTGCACGAAGGCTTCCACCGGCATGCCCGGCAACAATCGCACATCGCCGAGCAGCGCCACGTTTTCCGGCGCCAGAGCGATACGGATTGTATAATACGATTGGCCGGTGCGCTGGTCGGTCGAGGTATCGGCCGATACGCGCGTTACCTTGCCGTCGATCTCCGGCGTGGTGCGGCTGTTGAAAGCGGAAAAGCGCAGCACCGCGAGCTGACCGATCTGCAATTGATCGATGTCCTGCGGATTGACCTTGGCTTCGACCTGCAATTTGTCGGCGTCGGGCACGATCAACATGATCGGGTCGCCGGCGGTGATGACGCCACCGATGGTATGAACCGTCGACTGGAACACGGCGCCGGTCTGCGGCGCGCGAATATCGGTGCGGCGAAGCTGATCCTCGGCCGTCACCTTGCGCTCGACGAATTCGCCGATCTTGCCGTCGATATCGCGCATTTCCTTGGCGACTTCGCTGCTGAGGTTCTGGTCGATCTGGATGATTTGCAGACTGATCTCAGCGATCTTGCCCTTGGCCTGCGCCGCCGACGCGACCAGTTGCGCCCGCTCGCCGCCCAGCCGCGCCGCTTCCCGCTCAAGCTGGGTCAGCCGGGTCAATTGCACCAGATTCTTGGCATAGAGATCGCGCACGCCGGTCAGTTCCCGCTCGATCAGAACGAGTTCCTGGCTCTTGGCGGCCTGCTGCGCCTCGATGCCGGCTATTTCCTCATTCGACTGCGCCATGCGTTGCTGCAATTGCGCCTTCTGCCCGGTGCGTTCGGTGCGGCGCAGTTCAAATAGTTTACGCTCGCTGCGCACCGCCGAGACGGCGTCCGGATCGCCCGTCCGCGCCAAAAGCGCGGGCGGAAACGCGATCTCGTCGGCGCCGTCGCGCTCGGCTTCGAGACGCGCCTTGCGGGCGGTCAGTTCGTTGAGGCCCTTGGTGATGATGGCGAGATTGGCGCGCATCACGGTTTCGTCGAGCCGCACCAGAATATCGCCCGCCTTGACGTGATCGCCGTCGCGCACGCGCAATTCGCCGACGATGCCGCCGGTCGGATGCTGCACCTTTTGCACATTCTGATCGACGACAATCGAGCCTTGCGCGATCAGCGCGCCGGAAATCTGAATGGTCGCCGCCCATCCGCCGACGCCGCCGCCGAGCAGCAGCAGGATGGCGACACTGGCGAGAAGATGGCGGCGAATCGACGCGCGCGATCCGGTCGGCCGCGCGGCGATGCCGCTTTTGGCGGATTGCCAGCTGTCGGCGGCAAATTTCTGCGCGCGCGATCATGCCCCGGCGCTCCCGCTTTCGGGCACGATCTTCAGCGGCTGCGGCACCGCCGGCCGTTGCAACACCTTGCTCAGAACTTCATCCTTCGGCCCGAAGGCTTGCGTTCGACCGTCCTTCATCACCAGAATCTGGTCGACGCCGGCGATCGCGCTCGGGCGATGCGCGACGACGATGACGATGCCCCGCCGTTCGCGCACGCCGAGGATGGCGCGCGTTAGCGCGGCATCGCCATCGGCATCGAGATGCGAGTTCGGCTCGTCAAGTACGACGAGGAACGGATCGCGATAGACCGCGCGCGCCAGCGCGACGCGCTGCGCCTGGCCGGCCGACAAGGAGGTGCCATACTCGCCGACGGGCGTGTCGTAGCCCTGCGGCAGGCCGACGATCATGTCATGAACGTCGACGGCCTTGGCCGCCGCGATCACGGCGTCGTGGTCGGGTTCTGATTCGAAGCGCGCGAGGTTCTGCGCCACCGTGCCGGTGAGCAGTTCGACGTCCTGCGGCAGATAGCCGATGTGACGGCCGAGCACGTCGGCCGACCATTGGTCGAGCGCGGCGCCGTCGAGGCGAACCTTGCCACGCAGCGGCTGCCAGACGCCAACCAGCAACCGAACCAGTGACGACTTGCCGGAGCCGCTCGGGCCGATAATGCCGAGGCCCTGCCCGGCTTCCAGCTTGAAAGCGACATCGTGCAGCATGACCTTGTTGACGCCGGGCGGCGCCGCACTGACGCTTTCGACCGTCAGGCGATGCGATGGCGGATGCAAGGCCATTGGCGCCGCCTGCGCCGGCATCGCATCCAGAAGCTTGGTCAGACGTTGCCAGCTTTGTCGGGCGGCGACAAAACCCTTCCAATGCGCGATCGCCAGATCGACCGGCGCCAATGCGCGCGCGCTGAGGATCGACCCGGCGATGATAATGCCGGCGGTGGCCTGTTGATTGATGACGAGATAGGCGCCGACCGCGAGCACGCCGGACTGCAACATCATGCGCAGCACCTTGGAGATGGCGCTGAGCCCGCCGCCGACATCGCTGGTGCGCTGCTGGCTGCTCATATAGTCGCTGTTGGCCTTGCCCCAGCGCTCCGCCATGCGGCCGAACATGCCCATGGCGATGAGCGCCTCGGCGTTGCGCCGGCTCGCCTCCGCCAGACTGTTGCGCGCGACGGCGGATTCCATGGCGGCCTTTGACGGCGCCTTGGTCAGTGACTCGGTCAGCAAGGTCAGAGCGATGAGAACGACTGCGCCACCGAACGCTGTGAGACCGATCAGCGGATGGAAGATGAAGCAGATCGCCAGATAAAGCGGGATCCATGGCAGATCGAACAGCGCGACGGGACCCAAGCCCGAAAGATAAGAGCGTATGCTGTCGAGATCGCGCAAGGGCTGGTTGCCATCGCCGCGGTTACCTGCTCGCAACGGCAGTCGCACCATGGTCTCATAAACCCGGGCGCTGAGCGCTTCGTCGAGCGCGCCGCCGATGCGGCCCAAAATGCGGCCGCGGATGGCGTCGATCAGGCCCAGCGCCGCGAACAGGCCGGCGACCAGAATGGTGAGACCGACAAGCGTCGGCGTCGAGCGGCTCGGCAGCACGCGGTCGTACACTTCCAGCATGAACATCGCGCCGGACAGCATCAGGATGTTGCTCATGCCGCTGAGCAGCGCCGTGCCGACAAAGGCGCCACGGCAGGCTGCAAGCGCGGCCGAGAGCTCGGAGCGGGGCTGTGCTATCGCCGGCCTCTGAGCAATTGACATCCTTGCACACTCTCCAGTGGCTTGTTGGGTCGAAAGATAGATCGTTTAACGTCCACGAGCCACAACTTCACACAATCAGGCGCGATCAAGATTATGGTATTCTTGCGACGCGGCCGCTCCCGGCGCCGCTTTGAAAAAGTCAGGTAGGACTGCCCGTGGCGATTTGAATGTGATCGATATACAAATTCGACTGAACGTTGCTGTCGAGCACGTCGATCACGCCAAACCCGAAGGTGTACTGTCCCGATTCGGGCGCGAAAAAACTTGCCTCATGCCAAGTGGTCGAAGACACGTTGCCGTTCGTATTTTCAAGCGATGCAACATCGGCCAACTCAGTTGTTACACCGTTGGCCACGGAGAAGAATGCAAAATCGTTATAAGGCAAGTAGTCGTGGGTCTGAAACTTCCAGTCGAATGAAAAGGCATCACCCTCGTTCAAATAAAACGTCGCTTTCATGGCCGAGCCGGCGAAGGGCGTTCCAATACCCAAACCGGCAAGCGCGCCGGAACCAGTGTCGAGGAAGCTCTCAATCTGGGAAGCCGCCACAACCGTCTGCGCAACAGCGCTGGCAAGATTCGCGGACGAGGCACCATCGAAATGCTCGGCGGTGGTTGTATTGACGGCCCCTACGACGGACCAGCCTTGCAGATTGGCCTCAAAGTCCCGAGTTGGCCCAACCACGAAATGGAATGCGTCGGCGATTGGTGTCGAACCATCCTCATTTCCATCCTCGACGGAAACCGAAAAGCCGGCGTCAGCCTCGCCGGAACCATTGTGCAGGAACGAAACCAGCCCCGCCGCGAGCTGCTGTCCCGTGAAACTGTTCGAAACAGACCCATTGACGTAGACCGATCCGTGATCGAGATTCGACACTGAGAAAGTCACGCCGGAAGCAATGTCGTCGGGATCGGTAAAATTGAGTTCGGTCGTCGTCAAAGTATGCGAGCCGCCAAGGCCGATGTCCGCCGCCAACGTTCCGGTCAGCTCCGGCGCGTCGTTGACGGGATTGATCGTGATGTCGATGACATG
>CAMAUC010000002.1 GCA_945861265.1 Rhizobium sp. Q54
GTTGAGCTAGGGAAAATGTGGTTTGCATCGCGCTACACCCCTGCCCACATGCGGCCGGGATTGAGCACGCCTTTGGGATCGAAACCGTCTTTCACCCGCTTGCTGAGCGCGGCAAGCCCGGCGCCTTGCGGCTCGAACACCGCGACCGACGCGCGTATCGCTGCCGGCGCCCGCACCAAGGTCGCATGCCCGCCAAGCGCGGCCACAGCACGGCGAATCGAGCCGGCATCGGGCTCGTCGGCAAAGGGCATCGCCACCCAGATCAGCCCGCCGCCCCAGTCGTAGAACATCTGCGCCGCCGGCGTGATCGCCGCCGCGACCTCATGGCCTTTGCCCGGCGCGGTAGAGATGCGCCACAGCGGCCGCTCCTGCGAACCGGCAAACGGCTTGACCTGACGCACGCTGCGCCACAGCGCCTTGGAATTCGACTCATCCAGCAGCACGACCGGCCCGAAGGGCTTCATCAGCGCGGCGAGCGTTTCCTTGCGATGCGCGACCGACGGCGCGACGCCTTCCAGGCGCAATACCGTTGCTGCTTCCGGCCTCGGCAGGCCTTCGAAATAGGACGCGACGTGATCGGGCAGATGCGCCGCCGCCGACACGTCGCAGGACGAGCCCATCGCGGCGGACATGGCCGCGCAGGCGCGTTCGTCGTCGAGGCCTTCGACGACAACGGTGGCTTCGGTCTCCGGCTTGGGCAGCACTTTGAGCGTGATGTCTGTCATGGCGGCGAGTGTGCCCCAAGAACCGGCCAGGAGTTTGCACATGTCGTAGCCGGTGACGTTTTTCACCACGCGGCCGCCCGACTTGATGGTCTCGGCCCTACCGGTCACCGCCGTCACGCCGAGGAAATGATCGCGGGCGGCGCCCGCCTTGATCCGGCGCGGGCCGGACAAATTGGTGGCGATCGCACCGCCGAGCGTGCCCTGCCCCGCGGGACCGCCGAGCAGCGGCCCGTAATCCATCGGCTCGAAATCAAGCTGCTGGTTGTTCTTCTCCAGCAGCGCTTCGATCTCGGCCAGAGGCGTGCCGGCTTTTGCCGACAGCACCAGTTCGGCCGGCTCATAGAGTGTCACGCCAGTGAGACCGGACAGGTCGAGCGTGATGTCGGTCTGGCTCGGCCGGCCGAGCGCGCGCTTCGAGCCCTGTCCGAGCAACTCCAGCGCCTTGTCGTTGCCGAGCGCCCAGCGCACGGCGTCCTCGACCTCTTTGGCGTCGCGGGGTTTGAGAATGTCGGTCATGGGTTGGGCTTAACTCGGAAACACAAAAAGCGAAAACGCATGAGAGCCTAAAACCTCGGAATATCCGGAAACGGCAATTTGCCGCCGGAGATGTGCATGCGGCCCAGTTCGGCGCAGCGGTGCAGCACCGGGAATACCTTGCCGGGATTGAGCAGGCCCTTGGCGTCGAAAGCGCATTTGACGCGCTGCTGCGCATTCAGATCGATTTCGGAGAACATCACCGGCATCAGGTCGCGCTTTTCGACACCGACGCCGTGCTCGCCCGTCAGCACGCCGCCGACCTCGACGCACAGCCGCAGGATGTCGGAGCCGAAGCTTTCGGCGCGGTCGAGTTCGCCGGGCTTGTTCGAGTCGTAAAGAATGAGCGGATGCAGATTGCCGTCGCCGGCATGAAACACGTTGGCGACCGAGAGACCATATTTGACCGATAGCTCCTTCATGCGCTTGAGCACCAGCGGCAGTTGCGCGCGCGGAATGGTGCCGTCCATGCAGTAATAGTCCGGCGAAATGCGGCCGACCGCCGGGAACGCCGCCTTGCGCCCCGCCCAGAACAAGAGCCGCTCCTGCTCGGAGGTCGATACTTTCACCGAGACGGCGCGGCAATCGCGCGCGATTTTCTCGACGCGCGCGATCAGATGATCGACCTCGGCCGCCGGCCCGTCGAGTTCGACGATCAGCAGGGCCTCGACATCGAGCGGATAGCCGGCGTGGACGAAGGCCTCGGCCGCATGAATCGCCGGGCCGTCCATCATCTCCATGCCGCCCGGAATGATGCCGGCGGCGATAATCGTCGAGACGCATTCGCCGGCATCTTCCGACGAGGGAAAGCCGACCAGCACCGCGCGCGCCGTCTCCGGCTTTTTCAAGAGCCGCACCGTCACTTCGGTGACGACGCCGAGCAGACCCTCCGATCCGACGATCAGGCCGAGCAGATCGTAGCCTTCCGAGTCGAGATGCTTGCCGCCGATGCGCAGCACCTCGCCGGTGATCAGCACGATCTCGCAGCCGAGCACGTTGTTCGTGGTCATGCCGTATTTCAGGCAATGCACGCCGCCGGAATTCTCCGCCACATTGCCGCCGATGGTGCAGGCGATCTGCGACGACGGGTCGGGCGCATAATAGAAGCCGGCGTGCGCCACTGTGGTCGACACCGCCAGATTGGTGACGCCCGGCTCGACCACCGCGACCCGGTTATCTAAATCGATGTCTTTGATCCTGTTGAACTTGGCCATACCGAGCAGCACGCCATCGGCGAGCGGCAGCGCGCCGCCTGACAGCGAAGTGCCGGCGCCGCGCGGCACCACCTTGATACCCTCGGCGTGGCAATAGGCCAGCACCTGGCTCACCTGTTCGGTGGTCTCCGGCAGCACCACGACCATGGGAAGCTGGTGGTAGGCGGTCAGCCCGTCGGTCTCGAACGGCTTCATTTCCCGCTCGGACGCGATAACGCCTTCGCCCGGCACCATGGTGCGCAGCGCCTTGACGATCTGCGCGCGCCTGGCGAGTACCGCGCCATCCGGCTCCGGCATGCGAACTGACATCTTATGGTCTCCCGGCCGTTGTCATATACGACGATACCAGCCATTTGATGGTTGACACAGACAGCCGCCGGAAGCATTCACAATTTGGAATGTTGTGGCGCTGCCCGGCCAAAGGCGGCAGACTAACCGGATTGAAGAGGGAGTGACGTGATGAAATTTGCTTTCCTTGTCGCGGCGGCGATTGTGGCCGTGACCGCGCAAACCGTACAGGCCCAGGACGTCGCCGCCGGCGAGCAGTCGTTCAAGAAATGCCTGCCCTGCCACGCCGTCGGTGCCGACGCCAAGAACAAGGTCGGTCCGGTGCTCAACGGTCTCGACGGCCGCCATTCCGGCAGCGTGGGCGACTACAGCTATTCCGATGCCAACAAGAATTCCGGCATCACCTGGAACGAGGCCGAATTCCTCGACTACATCAAGGACCCGCGCGCCAAGATCAAGAACACCAAGATGATCTTCCCCGGCATCAAGAACGAGACCGAAGCCAAGAGCCTGTGGGCCTACCTCAAGCAGTTTGGCGCCGACGGCAAGCCGAAGTAGCTGGCGCAACGCTTACTCTCGCGCCGGCAAACCGGCGCGGCTGACATTTGACTTCTGTCAACGCCAAGGCAGGCGCGGCCGGGCATTGTCCGCTCAACCGGGCGCGCCCCGGCCCATCAGGAGGAATGCTGTCATGATCAAGGATATTGTCGTCAGTCTGAGCCTGGGCGCGCGCGATCCCGCCGGCGAATTCGCCATTTCGATCGCCGATGCCTACGCGGCGCATGTCACCGGTCTCGCCTTTTCCTACGAGCCGATCATTCCCGGCGCGGTGATGGGCGGCATTCCGCCCGAGTTCATTGAGTCGCAGCGCGTCGAATCCGACAAGAAGGCGCGCGCCGCGGTCGCCCGCTTCGAGGCAGCCGCCAAGCGCGCCGGCGTGTCGGCCGAGACCTTGGTTCAGAGCGCCAGCGTGTCCGGCGCCGCCGACCGGCTGGCGCATATCGCGCGCCGTTTCGATCTGGTCGTGGTCGGTCAGGCCGATCGCGACGATGGTTTGCCCGATGAAGTGCTCGACGAGGCAGCCTTGTTCGAATCCGGCCGCCCGGTGATCTTCGTGCCGTTCATCCAGAAGGCCGGCCTGAAGCTCGACCGCGTCATGGTTTGCTGGGACGGCAGCCGCGCCGCCACCCGCGCCGTCGCCGACAGCATGCCGCTGTTGAAAAAGGCCGGGCTGGTGGAAATCGTCATCGTCGCCAGCAAACCGGGCAAAGGCGACGAGATCGCCGGCGCCGATCTCGGCCAGCATCTTGCCCGGCACGGGCTCAAGGTCGACGTCAAACGCATCACCTCGACCGAGATCGACGTGCCTTCGACCATCCTGTCCTATGCCGCCGATTCATCGGCCGACATGATCGTGATGGGCGGCTACGGCCATTCGCGCCTGCGCGAGTTCATCCTCGGCGGCGTCACCCGCAGCATTCTTGAGACCATGACCGTGCCGGTCCTGATGTCACATTGACCTCGTCGCCGTCCCGCGCGAGCCTTGCGCCAACGCGGGACGGACACGATGCTTGAGCGCCACGTCACCTTGCGGACCGGCGAAAAGGTCCTGATCCGTCCGCTCGAAGTCGCGGATGCCGCGCTCTATCCGGGTTTCCTCAGCGACGTCACGCCGGAGGATTTGCGCCTGCGCTTCTTCGCCGCCATGCGCGAAGTCTCGCCCGAATTGATCGACAAGCTCATTCATTATGACCCGGCGGTCGCGATGGCCTTCATCGCCATCGACGAGCAAAGCGGCGGCATGCTCGGCGTCGTGCGTCTGCACGACGACAACAGCGGCGAGAACGGCGAGTTCGCGATCCTGACGCGCTCGCATCTCAAAGGCCATGGCCTCGGCTGGCTGATGATGAAGCACATGATCGCTTACGCCAAGGACAAGGGCCTCAAGACGGTGCGCGGCCAGGTGCTCGGAGAAAACGTCACCATGTTGCAGATGTGCGCGGAATTGGGCTTTCATTCGACCGACGATCCGGACGAGCGCGGCGTCAAGCTGGTCGAACTGCCGCTGAGCGAAGTGCCGGCGGAAGTGGTGAATTGACGCGCATGATCCCGAAAAGTGGGAACCGGTTTTCGGAAAAGATCATGCGCAAACAAAAAATTCACGGCAACACGCATTGCGCCACCAAGCCGCGGGCGCGCGCATCGATGATGCCGAGCGCGCGCAGCGCCAGCAAAGTCGCGGTCTGCACCGCTTCGCGCGCCTGGCCTGGATCGTCATAAGTTGGCGCCAGGGGTCCGAGCAGACCTTCCATCAGCGCGCCGACCAGCGCGGGAGCGGCCACCCGCGCATCCTGATCCGGCAAATGGCGGCCGGCGATGGCGATCTCGATACGGCCTTCCAGTTCGGCGGCGAGCGACTGACGGAAATCGAGCCGCATGGCGTCGACCTCGGCATCGACCGGCTCGCCCATCACCGCCCAGGCCAGCTTGCGTTCGGAAAGCGCACGCGAGGCAAAGGTCGAGATCGACGCCGCCATCGCCGACATGGGTCCAGGCGCGGCATTTCCAGCCGCTTTCATCGCGTCGAGTTCGCGCCCGGCCACCGCCGCGACCAGTTCGGCAATCAGGTCGGTCTTGGACGGAAAATAGCGATAGACGGTGCCGGCGGCGATGCCGGCGCGCGCGGCCACCGCCGCGATCTGCACCGCCGCCATGCCACCTTCCGCGGCGAGTTCGGTCGCGGCGGTCAGGATCACCTGCTCGCGCGCGGCCAGACGGCGAACGACATTCTCGGTGCGGCGGTACGGCATGGTAACCAGTGAATGATGATTCACGGCAAAGAAGCAAGAGCCGCCTCACCCCCCAACGTAGCTAGGGACGCAGCCAGTAAAAGCAGGTGGCCACGGCCAACAGCAGCGTTTGCGCAATGCCCAGACCGGCAAAATACAGCTTGCCGATGGTCGCCACGCGCGCAAACCCGACGACGCTGTCGGGAATGGCCTGGGCATTGGGCAAAAGCATCAGCCAGGCAAACAGGCAGTTTTCGGCAAGATCGCAAGCGACGTAAAGCACGGGCACGACGACCAGTAGCGGGATTATCGCGACCGGCACCCGCGCTGGTTCGCCAAGCGCCAGGGACGTCATTGCAAGGAATCCGCCCAGACAAACAAGCAGCAGGAGATCGATCGGAAACAGAATCGGCACAACGAACCGAGATCTCACCGTCGCCGCGTTGCACGCGACGATCGCCCGAAAATCCTCCGCGCTATATCCCGGATCGACGCCAAGCGTCACTGCGCTTAAACCGAAATACGATTTGGTCTTGGCCGTTGCCACGAAGCATAGGGCGACGGCAACGAATAGACTGACGCTCAAAACAAGTTTCAACTTCAGCGCGGCGTCCAAAGCATCCTCCTGTTATTGAATCCTAGCCTTTGCTGGCGCTTATTGCCTTCTCGCGGATGGCCGACAGCGACAGGCCCGGCGTCAGCGGTTCGGCATCGACCTTCAGATGGATGATCGACGGCTTGCCGGATTTCTGCGCGGCGGCAAAGGCTGCCGGGAAATCGGCGGTCTTCTCGACCAGCACGCCGAAGCCGCCGAAGGCCTTGGCGTAAGCGACGAAGTCCGGATTTTTCAGCTCGGTTGCCACGACCCGGCCGGGATATTCGCGCTCCTGATGCATGCGAATGGTGCCGTAGGTGCCGTTATCCCAGATCACGACGACGATCGGCAGGTCGTATTGCGCGGCGGTGGCGAAATCGTTGCCGGTCATCATGAAGTCGCCGTCGCCGGCGATGCAGACGACGGTACGATCCCTGTACAGCGTCTTCATCGCCAACGCCGCCGGCAGGCCGTAGCCCATCGAGCCGGAGGTCGGTCCGACCAGGCTCGCATATTGGCGGAAGCGATAGAAGCGGTTGATCCAGGTGGCGAAGTTGCCGGCGCCATTGGTGATGATTGCATTCGCCGGCAGATTGTCGCGCAGCCACACCATGATCTCGCCGAGATTGATCGGCCCCGGCTGCGGCGTCGCCTTCTCGGTCCAGGCCAGAAAATCGGCATGCGCTGTGTCGCTCTCGCCGCGCCAGGCAATCTCGTTCGGCGGCTGCAAGCCTTCGAGCGAGGCGCAGAACGCCGTCGGCGACGCGTTGATCGCCACCGCCGGATGATAGACGCGGCCGAGCTCTTCCGAGCCCGGATGCACATGCACCATCGTCATCTGCGGTTCGGGGATGCCGAAAGCGGTATAGCTCTGCGACGACATTTCGCTCATGCGATCGCCGATCAGCAGCACCAGATCGGCGCCTTTCACACGCGCCAGCAGTTTCGGATTGGGTCCGATGCCGAAGTCGCCGGCGTAACAGGGATGCATTGCATCGAATAAATGAGCGCGGCGGAACGTCGTCGCCACCGGCAGCGCGAAGCGTTCGGCAAAGCGCATCATCGCGGCGCTCGCGGCTTCCGACCAGCGGCTGCCGCCGATCAGCGCGATCGGGCGCTTGGCCGCCCACAGCATTTTCTGCAGCCGGCTCATGTCGGTGAGACCGGGCCAGATTTCCACCGCCTCGACGGCGGTCGCGTCGTCCGTCACCGCGCGCTCGGTCAACATGTCTTCCGGCAGCGCGATCACCACCGGGCCGGGACGGCCGTTGCAGGCCGTATGAAAGGCGCGCGACACGATCTCCGGAATGCGCGCCGGGTCGTCGATCTCGGTCGCCCATTTAGCCATGGTGCCGAACACGGCGCGGTAGTCGAGTTCCTGGAACGCTTCGCGTTCGCGCATTGCGCGGCCGACCTGGCCGACGAACAAAATCATCGGCGAGGAATCCTGGCGCGCGATGTGCACGCCGGCCGCCGCGTTGGTCGCACCGGGTCCGCGCGTGACGAAACAGATGCCGGGCCGGCCGGTCACCTTGCCGACGGCTTCCGCCATCATCGATGCCGCGCCCTCATGCCGGCACACGGTGAGGCCGATCTTAGAACCATGCAGCGCATCGAGCGCGGCCAGATAGCTTTCCCCCGGCACGCAGAAGGCGTGCGTCACACCGTGAATGGCCAATTGGTCGATGAGAATTTGGCCGCCAGTGCGGGTGCCGTCGTTCGGGCGCATGTCTGAAAGCTCCGGACTCTTTGAAACGCGCGCCAGCTATAGACGATCATGGCCACGCCCGCGAGGGGGCTATGAAGACATCCCGAACGGCGGCACACGGCCACCGTCCGGGATCAAACCTTGAAAGCCAAACTGGCCTACGGATGAATTTTCGCCTTCGCAATCGGCGGCGCAAAGGCGACCGGCGTCATCAAGGTATTTTTTTGCTCGATGATATGGCCCGCCTTGGCGTTCTCGGCGAGATAGACCTTCCAGTCCGGATCCTGCGCCATGCGGCCGCGCTTTTCCTCGCGGTCGGCGGCGCTCTCGTAAACCCAGACATGGGTGAACGTGTTCAGCGTGCCGGATTCAGCCACCGCATAACAGAGCGGTTCGCCCATATAGCGTAGCTGCACCGGGTAGCCGTATTTCTTGTAGAGTTCGAGTTGCGCGGGAACGCGGCCCGGCAAAGTCGTGTAGGTGCGGACGTCGAGTAGCACGGATAGACCTCCCTCAATTTGCCGCTGTCAGTGCACGGCGATGCGCGCACTTTCCGGGCCTAAAGCTGGCCGGTCAATAGTGACGCAACCTTAATTAGTCGCGCCAGCGCCGAATCGTCTTTCGACTTGCGATCAGGTGAAACAACGCTGCCCGGCCTGCATTACGACGTCACTTCGTTCGCGCGGGCGCAGCACGGTCGCCGCCTTGACGTGGTTGACGCTAAAAAACCGGGCAAGCGGCTCCTCGAGCACGCGGCCGCGGCTTTGCGCGGCGTGGCGCAGCCGCGGTTCGCCAGTCGGCGCGATCACGATCAGGCCGGTATGAAAATAATCGAGCCGCGGGCGCGGCGACATGAAGGCGATGACGTCGCCGGTGGCAAGCATCGATTTGTTCGCCAGCAGGCTGGCGCGCGGTATGCCGGCCACCGCCATGCGCGGCGCGCCCAGGCCCGGCATCCAGTAGAGCTTCTTGTCGACGGAAAAGCCGCCGGGCATGCCGACCCGCGTGCAGATATTATTGGCGATGTTGTTGTCGCACCATTGCGCGAAATAATGATTGCGTTGCCGCCACGCCACCACGCCGTCACGATAGCGGATTTGTCGCAGCTTGTCGTCGTAGTCGGCGGGCGTGCGCACCAGCGCGGCCGCCAGCACCGCTTCGCAATACGTGACGCAGTCGAATACATCATCGCGCGTCACGAATTTCTCGGCCTTGCGCGGGCCGCCGATCAACGTGTAGCTGCGATAAGGCGCGCCGACGAGCGCGCGGGAAATGAAGTCGATGCGTTGCCCGGTCGTCGGCAGCGATTGCGCCTTCTCGATCAGCCGCGTCATCCGCGTGTGCTCGGCGCGCGCTCCAGCGCCACCGATGGCCATGGCCGCGCCGCCGGCCAGAACGCGCAACAGATGGCGGCGGTTGATCGCCGATTCAGCTTGCGTACTCAATCGCGCACCACGACCAGCCGGTCGGTGCCGGACTCCGCGCCCCATAATTCGCCGCGCCGACCGGATAGCTGGCGCACCGACGCGTTGCGACGGCTACTCGGGAAGCTGTCGAATTTTTCCGTGACCGGATCGAAGCGCACGATCGCGTTGGCGTCGAAGTCGGTGAGCCAGACCTTGTCCTTGTCGTCGACAAAGACAGCGTAGCAGCCGGCCTTGGCCTTTGGCAGGCTCCAGACTTTCCATACCTTGTTGTTCGGATCGTAGCGGCCGACTTCGCCGGTGGTCCAGAAACTCACCCACAGCATGCCTTTGGAATCGGACCAGATGCGGCGCGGACCGACGCCCGGCTTCGGCGGCTGGATCATCAGCGCATCGCCGCTGACGGTATCGATCTTGGCAATGTGGTCGCCGGCGAGAGACGCATACCAGACGTCGCCATTCGGCGCCGTGGTGATGCCGTAAGGCCCGACGCCCTTCGGCGCTTTCCAGGCTTCGACCTTGCCGGTCGCCGGATCGACGCGGCCATAGACGCCGTTCTGACCGGTGAACCAGAGAATGCCTTTGCGGTCGAACGTCGCGGTGTTGAGATTGGCGTTGGGAAATTCCTTGGGCAATGGAAACAGCTTCACCGCTTTGGTGGCGGGATCGAAACGCGCGATCGCGTTCTGGCCGCCTTCGGTGATCCAGGCGGCGCGGTCCGGCCCGGCGATGACGCCATGCGGCGCCGCGGCCGGCCCAAGCGGGATTTGCGTCACCTTTCCGTTCTTGGGATCGAGAATGCCGAGCGCGCCCTGGCTTTGCGCGGTGTACCAAATGGTGCCGTCCGGCGCCGGCGCGACGTCGTGCGGATGCGCGCCCCGCGTCACGTCGTAATAAGACACCTGCGCGGCCCGCGCCGGGTGAAGCCCGAGCGCGACAACGGCCATGGCCGCGACGACAACTGGAACCATCGGAGCCCCCTATTCCGCCGCTTGATGTTTGCCGGACGTTGCCCAGCGCCCGGCCGCCTGATCGTCGGTTGCCTTGGCCTCGACCCAGATCTTGCCGTCGGTCTTCTCGACCTGCTTCCAAAATGGCGCCCGGGTCTTGAGATAGTCCATCAGAAAATCCGCCGCTTCGAACGCCGCGGCGCGATGCGATGACACCGTCACCACCATCATGATGTCGTCGCCCGGCAGAATGCGCCCGAAGCGATGAATGACGGTGACGCCGATCAGCGGCCAGCGTTCGGCCGCCTCCGCGACATGCCGCTCGATCTCGGCCTCCGCCATGCCGGGATAATGTTCCAGCGTCAGAGAAGCGATCGGCACGCCGTTCTCATCGCCGCGGCAGATGCCGGTAAAGGTCACCACCGCGCCGGCATCGGTGCGCCCGCGCGTGATCGCCGCCGCCTCGGCGGCGGTGTCGAACGGCTCGTTCTGGATGCGGACGTTGGTGATCGTGCTCATGAATATAATGTAGCCCGCCCCGCTCCCGCGCGGGAGGGGCTTATCCCCCCGTCATCGGCGGGAAAAAGGCGATTTCGCCAGCCCCGGCGATAGTGGTCTGCGGTTTGACATGCGTCCGGTCGATGGCCGCGCGGATCACTTTGGGGTTCTCGAAGGCATGGGCATATTCCTCGCCGCGCGAGGCGAGCCACGTCATCAGTTCGCCGACGGTGGTAACATCGGCGGGAACTTCGACATCTTCATCCGGCTTGCCGATGCGCTCGCGTACCCAGGCAAAGTACCGCAACTTGATGTGCTGGCTCATTCGTCGATCATATAACGCAGACCGGCGCGCAAATAGTCCCAGCCGGTGTAGAGCGTCACGATGGCCGACAGCCATAACAAGGTGACGCCGATCTCGATGGTCGGCGACAGGACTTTCTCGCCAGCCTCGCCCGCGATCAGAAAACCGATGGCCACGAGTTGTCCGGCGGTTTTCCATTTGGCGAGTTGCGACACCGGCACGCTGACGCGCAGCTCGGCGAGAAATTCGCGCAAGCCCGAAACCAGAATCTCGCGGCATAAGATAATGACGGCGGCGAGCAGCGCCCAGCCGTGAATGGTCGTGCCGGCCGCCAGCATCAGCAGGCTCGATGCCACCAGCAGCTTGTCGGCGATCGGGTCGAGCATGCGGCCGAGCGAGGACTGCTGGCCAAGCTTGCGCGCAACATAGCCGTCGAGAATGTCGGTCACGCCGGCGGCGATGAAAACCGCCAGCGCCACCCAGCGCAGCCAGAGGCCGCCGCCGAGGATGCTCTGCCAGAACAGCAGGCCGACCACCACCGGCACCGCGGCAATGCGCGCATAGGTCAGCATATTGGCCAGTGCGAGCGGGTGCGCTGGCAACCGCGGGGAACGGGTCGGATTCATGCGGCCCAAGGAACACCGGGGCCGCATGAAGGTCAACCAAAAGCACGTCGAAGACGCGCGTAAACGCGCTTTTGTGCCGTGCATATCGGCGAATACCCGATCTTTATCGGCCTAACCGAACGAGGCTTAATCGATCGGCGGTTTGGGCAGGCGGCTGACGCCGGGCTCCATGGCGAAGGTCTGATCGAGCGAATACCACTCGCCTTTGACGCCCGGAACCGGCCCCGGCCCGTCGTGCCGTGTAAAATCGCCAATCAGCGCCTTGGTGACTCCGAACTGCACGTCGGTTTCCAGCTTGTCGTCGGTCGGATCGTAGATCTGCGAGATCAGCGTCTTGAAGCCGTCCTTGAGAATCAGGAAGTGCAAATGGGCGGGCCGGAAGTTGTGGCGTTTTGCCGCGCGCAACAGATCGCCGACCGGTCCTTCGATCGGAATCGGATAGCCGGCCGGCATCACGGTACGGAAGCCGAAATAGCCGTTGGCGTCGGTGGTGAACTGGCCGCGCAGGTTCATGTCGGCCTGCTTGGGGTCCTGCTGCTCGTAAAATCCCTCCGGCGACGAATGCCAGACGTCGACCAACGCGCCGGCGATCGGATTGCCCTTCTGATCCTTGACGTGAGCCTTGACGAACAGTTCCGGTCCCGGCGTGGCTGAGCGCACGATCGAGCCATCGTTCTCTGTCTTCGGCGAGTTCAGCCGCCAGAACGGCCCGAGCAGGTTGGCGGTGGTTTCGGTTTGGCCGTTATTGCCATTGTTGAGCAGGCAGACCAAAGCCGAAAAGCCGAGCGAGCCGGACATCAGCACCACTTCGTTGTGCGTCTTGTTGGACAGCTGCCCCATTTTGGCGACGATCTGGCAGCCGATCTGGAATTCCTCCTCGGTCAGATGCACATCGCGCGCGAACGCATGCAGATGCGTGACCAGCCCGGCGACGATCTCGCGCAGACGCGGGTTGTCGATGTTCTTGTAGGCGTCGATCACCACCGGCGTGACGTCTTTCTGACTATGGATAATCATGGTCGGTTCCTTCCCCTGCCGCGCGCGGCGCTTCCACCCGCGGCGCTAATGCGCCTTCTCGTGGAAGAAGTCATATATCTTTCGCGCCGTCTCCGCATTAATGCCGGGCACATGTGCGAGATCCGCAAGGCTGGCCCGCTCGATGGCTTTCACGGTGCCAAAATGATGCAACAGCGCCCGCTTGCGCGTGGGCCCTATCCCCGCGATTTCCTGTAAGCCCGCTTCGCGAATGTCCTTCTTGCGCCGCGCCCGGTGCGAGCCGATGGCAAAGCGGTGCGCCTCGTCGCGCAGGCGTTCGACGAAGTACAGCAGCGGATCGCGCGGCGGCAGTTTGAATGGGCTGCGGCCCGCCATGAAGAAAGTTTCGCGGCCGGCCTCGCGGTCCATGCCCTTGGCGATCGCCACCAGCGGCACATTGGTAATGCCGAGTTCGGTCAAGGTCTCGGTCGCCGAGCGGAGTTGCCCCTGCCCACCGTCGATCAGCACTAGATCGGGCCAGGGTGAGTCGGGAGCGTCGTCGGCCTCGCCGGTCAGCACCGCGGCGAGCGCTGCATCCGCGGTCAGCCGCGGGCTTTCGTCTATCAGCCGCTTGAAGCGCCGCCGCAGCACCTCGCGCATCATGCCGTAATCGTCGCCGGGCGTGATATCGGTCGAGCGGATGTTGAACTTGCGGTACTGGTTTTTGCGAAAGCCCTCAGGCCCGGCGACAATCATGCCGCCGACCGCGTTGGTGCCGCTGATATGGCTGTTGTCGTAAACCTCGATGCGGCGCGGTTCGCGCGGCAGCGCGAAGGTCTCGGTCAACGCCTTGAACAGGCGCTGTTGCGACGCCGTGTCGGCAAGTTTGCGCGCCAAAGCCTCGCGGCCATTGGCCAGCGCATGCATCACCAGTTCCTTGCGCTCGCCACGCTGCGGCACACTGATTTCGATCTTGTGCCCGGTCTTGGCGGACAACGCTTCGGCGAGTAGTGCCCGTTCGTCGAAATCCTCCGAGGCGAGAATGAGACGCGGCGCCGGCTTGTCGTCGTAGAATTGCGCCATGAATGAGCCAAGCACCTCCGCGCCGCTGAGCGAGCGGTCGGCCTTGGGGAAATAGGCGCGATTGCCCCAGTTCTGCCCGGTGCGGAAGAAGAAGACTTCGACGACGCTGTAACCGCCGTCCTGATGCACGGCAAAGACGTCGGCTTCCTCGACGCTGCGCGGGTTGATGCCCTGGTGCGACTGGATCGCCGACAGCGCGGCCAACCTGTCGCGATAGATCGCGGCGCGCTCGAAATCGAGCGCCGCCGAGGCGGTCTCCATTTCCGCCGACAGCTCCTTCTGTACCGAGCGGCTGCGCCCTGACAAGAACGCATTGGCCTCGCGCACCAGTTCGGCATAGCCAGCGAAATCGATTTCCTGCGTGCAGGGCGCGGCGCAGCGCTTGATCTGATGCAACAGGCACGGTCGCGTGCGCGATTCGAAAAACGAATCCGAACAGGAGCGCAAAAGAAATGCGCGTTGCAGTGCGTTGACCGTGCGGTTGACCGCGCCGGCATTCGCGAACGGCCCGTAATAGTGTCCGGGCCGCGTGCGCGCGCCGCGATGCTTGAGGATCTGCGGTGCCCAATGGTCGGATGTAATCAGGATATAAGGGAACGACTTGTCGTCGCGCAGCAGCACGTTGAATCGCGGCCGCAGCTTCTTGATCAGGTTGGCTTCCAGCAGCAGCGCTTCGGTCTCGGTCGCGGTCGAGACGAATTCCATCGTCACCGTCGCCGCGATCATGCGGGTGATGCGGCTGTCATGCGCGTTCGGCCGCGTATAGGACGTCACCCGCTTCTTGATGCTTTTGGCCTTGCCGACATAGAGCACGTCGCCCTTCGCATCGATCATGCGATAGACGCCGGGCGAGGACGGCGCGTGCTTGACAGCGCGCGCGATCGCCGCCGCGCCATTGGCCAAGGTGCCGGTCGCCGGTTCGTTGAGATCGAGTTCGGGCAGCGAGGATTCCTCGTCCTCCTCGCGGAGTTCGCTTGCCGGATCGATGTCTTTTTTACCGCCGTTCATGCGCCCTAAGATAATCTTTGTTGGTTATTCCGCCACGTCGCTGTCGGCGGTGCGCCATGACAAATGCTGGCCGCCATCGACGGGCAGCGTCACGCCGGTGACGCTGGTCGCCGCGGCGAGATAGACCACGGCGGCGGCGACATCCTCCGGCGACGGCCCCCGCCCGAGCGGCACGGCGGCGGCTTGCGCCGCGAACTGCGCATCGGTCTGTCGCGGACTCGGCAGCACCGGCCCCGGCGCCACCGCGTTGACACGCAACGGCGCCAGCGCCTGCGCCAAAGTCATGGTCGCGGCATGCAAAGCGGTCTTGCTCATCGTGTAGGAGAAGAATTTCGGCGTCGGCCGCAGCACGCGCTGGTCGACGATATTGACGATCGAGGCGTCCTCATTCGCCGGCGCGAATTTAGCGACATGCGCGGCGAAGGCCTGCGCCAGAAACAAAGGCGCGGTCAGGTTGATCGCCATTGTCGTATCGAAATTCTCGCGGTTGAGTGTGCCGATCTCGTCTTCCTCGAATACGCTGGCATTGTTGACCAGAAGAGTGAGCGGCGCGAAGGCCGCCGCCGCCGGGATCAAGCCGCCAACGGCCTTCGGGTCAGCGAGATCCGCGACAACGACCGTGGCCCTGCCGCCGCTCTTTTCAATTTTCGCCGCCAGCGCTTCGGCGTCGGCGTACGACCGGTTGGCGTGCAACACCACCGCATAGCCGGCGCGCGACAAGGCCAGCGCGATAGCCGCGCCGATGCGCCGGCCGCCGCCGGTGATCAGGGCCGCGCGCGGGCCGTACTTCGTCTTGTCATCAGGCATTTGAGATTTCTATGCGCCGTGAACTTGCCAAGCGCCGGGAGTCGACCGCGCAGGGTGAGATCAAAGCTATCGTCAAACAAGCCCGGCGCAACATGGTAAACGCTGAGAAAGCCTGTTTGCTAAGACTTCTTTAGGGATAACCACTCGTCTCCACAGCGCGATTCATAACCGTTTAACTTAAAAAGCGCGATAACCGCATTACGGAAAATTGTCCAAGTTTCGGCACGCGGCGAAACCGCAAACCAACTCCGCGACGCGCCTTCAAAGGCGCTTGCAGCGGCGAGCGTTAAGTGGAGAGTTGAGATGAAAAAACTGATCCTGGCATTGACCCTGGCCGGCTTGGCCGTCGCCGCGGCATCGACCGTGGCCAGCGCTGCCGACCTGCCGCGTTCCACGCCCTATTATCAGGCTCCGGCCGGAAGCTATTACAACTGGGCCGGTGCATACGCCGGCGCCAATGTCGGCTACCAGTGGGGCAAGGTCAAAAACACCAACACCAATCCGAGCGGCCTCGAAGGCGGCTTGCAGATCGGCTACAATTGGCAGAATGGCCAGTTCGTGTTCGGTGGCGAAACCGACCTGCAGATCAGCGGCGCCGACGACACTTTCGCGCCGTTCAAGTTCTCGAACCCGTGGTTCGGCACCTTGCGCGGCCGCGCCGGCCTGGCGATGAACAACATCCTGTTCTACGGCACGCTCGGCCTGGCCTATGGCAGCGTGAAAGGCGAGACCGGCGCCCTGTCGGAATCCAAGATGCAGGTTGGCTGGACCGCTGGCCTCGGCGCCGAAGTTGGCTTCACGCCGCAATGGTCGGCCAAGGTCGAATATCTCTACGCCGACCTGAGCAACCGGACCTATTCGATCACCGGCAGCGAGAACGGCCTGTCGACCAGCATTCTGCGCGTCGGCGTCAACTATCACTTCTAGACTTCGCCGCCGTTTGATGCGGATTGCGGCAACCCCCGGGCCAATGGCCCGGGGTTTTTCGTTGCCTAAAAGGCTTGCAAGACGGCGGAACTCAGGGAACGGAGCTTCTCAGCGTATAAGTTCCGTTAATAATTTTTTAACAAGTATAGAAGTTCCGATTCGACGGCGAGAACCTGCCTGAATCGCGGCAACATCGTGGCATTTGAGCGCCTCAATTATGATATACGTCGAGTAATCTATTGATCGCTGTGTCTTTTTCGCACTAGACCTAATCTCTATTCTGAATACTGTGCGGTCAGGTTTTGGGGCTTAACAGTTACGGAGATTCGAAAAATGAAGCGTCTTGCTCTCGCTGCCGTCGGTGCTCTCGCAGTCGTTGCGACCATGGGTTCGGCCAATGCCGCCGATATGCCACGCCGCACCGCGATGCCGACCAAAGCGGTTCAGTACGTGGCGCTGTACAACTGGACCGGCGCTTACATCGGCATCAACGGTGGCGCCGGCTGGGGCCGCTCGGATTTTTCCGCGCCGGCAGCTTCGGGCGGTTTCAACACCTCGGGCGGCCAGGTCGGCGGCACCATCGGCTACAACCTTCAGGCCGGTCAGGCCGTGTTCGGTCTCGAAGGCGATCTTGACTGGTCGAACGTGCGTGGCAGCTCGGCCTGCGGCGTCGGCCTGACCTGCGAAACCCGCAACACCTGGCTCGGCACCGCGCGCGGCCGCGTCGGCTATGCGTTCGACCGCTTCATGCCCTATGTCACCGGCGGTCTCGCCGTTGGCGGCGTCAAGAACTCGATCTCGGGCTTCGGCGACACCACCACCACCAAGGCCGGCTACGCGCTCGGCGGCGGCATCGAGGCGGCGCTCACCGGTCCGTGGACCGCGAAGGTCGAATATCTCTATGCCGATCTCGGCCGTGTCAGCGCGCCGCTCGGCGCCGATGCGCGCGCCAAGGAAAACCTCGTGCGCGGCGGCTTGAACTACCGCTTCTAAACGCGGACGCCGATACCATCTGCAAAAGCCCCGGACTTCGGTCCGGGGCTTTTTTATTGGGAACTTTCGGCGGCGAGTTCCATAGCGTTGCCGGACGGACACAGTCGATACATATGATCACGAGTGATCAGAATTGCACGGAACGACCCATCGAACTCCGCATTGTATGTGTAATCGGGGGACGGCGCATCCGCGTCCGTCCGGATGATTTTCATCTGAATGAGGTGCGTCATGAAAAAACTTCTTCTCGCCAGCGTTGGCCTGTTTGCGCTCGCAGTTGGCTCCGCGTCGGCCGCCGACATGCCGCGCCGGGAAGCCATGCCGACAAAGGCACCGGTCTATGTATCGCAGATGTACAACTGGACCGGGCCTTATATCGGCATCAATGGCGGCGCCGCGTTCAGCGGCTCGAACGGTGCCTCTGGCGGCCTGGTCGGCGGCACGCTCGGCTATAACCTGCAGTCCGGCCCGCTGGTCTGGGGCATCGAAGGCGATCTCGATTGGACCCGCATCCGTGGCAATAATACCGCCGGCGAAACCAGCAATCGCTGGCTCAGCACCGTCCGCGGCCGTCTTGGCTACGCGATGGGACCGACCGGCAGCGTGATGCCTTATATCACCGGCGGCGTCGCCTTCGGCGATATCAACAATTCCGTCGGCGCGGCGAGTTCGCGCACGACCAAGAGCGGCTATGCGCTCGGCGGCGGCATCGAGGCCGCTTTGACCGGTCCGTGGACCGCCAAGGTCGAATATTTGTATGTCGATCTCGGCAACGGCCCGACCGTTGGCGCCGTTACGTCGGACTTCCACACCAACATCATTCGCGCCGGCCTCAACTATCGTTTCTAGTTCGGCCGCGTCGGAGATACGAAAGCCCCGGAGGAAACTCCGGGGCTTTTTTCTTGAGTAGCCGTTGAAGCTTTAAGCCGCCACCTTGGTTTCGGCGAAAGCCGGCACCTGCGCCGCGAAGTGGTCAAGCCAGGCGACGAGCCTTGGATGATCCTTGCGCCAGCTTCCGCCGAAGCGCAGGTCGCGATAGCCGAGCAGGCAAGCGAGCGTAATCTGTCCGACATTCGGTAAGGGCTCGATCTTCGGATCGAGCGCCGGCGGCGCCGCTTCCAGCGCCGCCAGACCGCGGGCGACCTTGTCGGCCTGCCGGTCGACCCAGCCTTGCACCTGCATCTCCGCCGTCCTGTAACGGCTCTCGTAAACGATCAGCACCGAGGCATCGAGCATGCCATCGCACAATGCCTGCAGCCGCAGCGCCGCGAAGCGCGCCTTGGTGTCGCGCGGCACGATATGTCCGCCGCCGGCGATATGATCGAGATATTCGACGATGACGCGCGAGTCGTAATAGACGGTGCCGTCGTCGAGCACGAGCGCGGGAATTTTGCCGAGCGGATTTTGTACGCGGATCGTATCGGCCGGATCGTTGAGGTCGACCGCGACCAATTCTATCTGATCGGCGAGACCGAGCAGGCTGGCGGCGATGCGCGCCTTGCGGGCGAACGGCGATGGCGGAGAATTGCGCAGGATCATCATGCGGGCTTTTTCTTGGTTGCGACGCGTAAGGCTGCGTCCGCATCGTCAAATGGTCAAAGGGTCAAGATACCGGAAGCGCGACGCGGACGACGCGCGCGTGCGATCCTTATAGACGCAAATTGCCTGAATCGAATTCAGCTCACAACCAGATTCACCGCTTTCGGTCCCTTGCCCTTTTTATCGGGTTCGACATCGAAGCTGATCTTCTGGCCTTCGTTCAGGCTTTTCAATCCGGCCTGCTCGACCGCGGTAATATGCACGAACACGTCGCGTGCGCCGTCATCCGGTTTGATGAAGCCATAGCCGCGTTCGGCGTTGAAGAATTTGACGATACCGGTTTGCGCCATCGGGTGTCCCTCCCCGTACACTGCTCCGCCGCCGGCCCCACGCAAGGCGGCTCGGCCGACATTCACGAACGGGGATAAGAGTCGGCCGAAACGCGGCCTCAGTCCCTCCGCCGGCCCCCCACAGGAGGCGGAACGTCATTGCCAATCCGCGAACTACACACCAGTTGCGGCTTTGTGGAAAGAGGCGAGACGCCGCGCGCCTGCGATCACCTGGTCTTCGCTTTGGGCTTCGGCTTGGTTTGGCCGGCCGCCTCGCCGCTCAGCCAGTCGAGCGTGTAGCCGCCGCCCTGCGGCTGGCGCTCCAGCAGACGGCTGAGCACCGGCAGCAGCGCGGCAAGCTCGGCCTCCAGCGTCCAGGGCGGATTGACCAGGATCAGGCCGGAGCCGTTGAGCCTTGTCGGATCGCTCACCGGTGAAACGGTCAACTCGGCGCGCAGGATTTTCGCAATGCCGGAACGGCGCAAGCGCTTGGCCAATTCGTCGGCCTCAAAGCGGCCCTTAATCGGATACCACAAAGCATAAATGCCGGTCGCCCATTTGCGATGCGCCAGACCGAGCATGTGCGACAGCCGATGAAAGTCCGCGTTCTCCTCGAAAGGCGGATCGACCAGCACCAGGCCGCGCCGCTCCGGTGGCGGCACGTAAGCTTGCAGCGCGGTCCAGCCGTCGATCTCGATCACCTTGATACGGCTGTCGGCGCGCAAGTGGCGCGACAGGGCGATCGCCGCGTGCGGCTCGAGTTCGCAGGCGATCAGCCGGTCGTCGGCGCGCAGCCAGGCGCGCGTCAGCGCCGGCGAACCGGGATAGGCGGTCAGTTTGCCCGGCACGTTGAGCGCGCCAATCACATCGAGATAGGGCGCGAGCAGCGTCACCGCATCGTCCGGCAATTTACCGGCGGCCTTCGCCGCCAGCAGCCGCTCGACGCCGTCGTGCCATTCGCCGCCGCGATTGGCCTCGGCGCTGGTCAGATCGTAGATGCCGGCGCCGGCATGGGTGTCGATGACGCGGAACGCCGCCGGCTTCTCGCGCAGGTAATGCAGGATGCGGCACAGCACCGCGTGCTTGAAGACATCGGCGAAGCTGCCGGCATGGAAGGCGTGGCGATAGTTCATGCCGCCTTCTTAGCCTAACGCGGCATGCCGCGCAGGCCGAAATGCGACCGCGGTTTGACATAGCGGCGCGGTGGCGGCGGTGGGCGCGCTGAACGCGGTTTCAATGTCCCGGACGAAGCCCGCTTGTTGACCGCCGCGAGCGACCGACGCGAGCGCCGTATCGGCCATAACGCCAAACCCGCCAGGACCCAGACCGACGCCAGCATGCCGACCAGATGCAACCCGGGCGACAGATACAAGGCATCATGCGCGGTCAATGGCCACAACGCCATATAACCGAGCCCGAGAAACCACAACGCGAATCCCATATAATCCAGGACACGATTCATCGTCGCACTCCGCGCCCGCTTTAAATCGCGCGGTCAAGTTTGCTCAACTAGCTTTCAAAAATCTTGCGGCGATCGCGCACACGTCAGGGTTATCCCCGTTGCGTCAATTGCGAGCGTTAGTGCGTGCTTAATCCAACCGCCGAAAAAAGGTCCGGAAAACGAAATTTTGACAAAAGCGATTAGGCCTCGGTTCCTCGGAAGCCTCGAATAACCCATATCAATGCCAATCCTGAGAAGAACAAAAGCGCCGGCGGCAAAGACGCTGTAATCGCAAACAAATAGATCGGAAATGGCTTGGGTTCTGGCGCGCTCTGTCCTGGCGCTTCGACAAGGGCGCATGTTCCATTCAAAATTCTCAAAGCCTTGGCCATATCAGACTCCCCAGGCTTAGTTTCCGCACAAACCATTTCCGGCGTGTATTCAATCTGAACTGGATTTGTGAGAAAAAATGCGAAGATGGCCCACAGAACTGTGAATACACACCAAAGTCTGAAAAGGCCTTTTGCCATATTCTATTTCCGTATGCGCTTGCGCTTTGGTTCTAAATAAGCCCAGCGTATTTCCGCCGCGCACGGCGGGCATTCTAATTCACCCGCCGCGCACGGCGGGCATGGCAACGCGGTCACGGCGGCAACTACGGCGCGCCAGTTCCGGACAATCGCGGAAGCTGAGATCCTTGTTGAGACAGATGCGCACTTCGCTCAGCCATCTGCTGTCGCAAGCCACCGCGAAGCCGGCGCGCGACAGACCGGGATTGGCCTTGACGAAGGCCTCGACGACATCGCCGGGCGACACCATCGTTGGCTTTTCAAGCGTCGTGTAGTCCGCCGGGATCGTCACTGCCGCGCGCGCCTTGCGCACCGTCGCGAAATAGGCCGCCGCAGGCACGCCCGAACAGGTGCCGTGCCGGTCCCATTCATGGAAAATCAGCCGCGGACTCGGCATCAGATCGAGATTGGCCTCGACAATGCCGCGGTAAAGTCGCGGCGCCGGAACCTGACAGAATGATGGAAAGCCTTTGTCGTATTGCGGCCACAGCCCGTGCACGACGAAGGCGAAGGGCCGCCCGCCGCATTGCTGGTCGGGCGCCCGGTTCGGCGCGCGCTCGGCCGACGCCGCGCAATAGGACGGCGACCAGGACAGCGCCAGCACATAAAAATCGAAGTGGCCCGGCTGGTTCTGCGGCCGCTCATTGGCGCCGGAATTCTGGGCGGCCCCGGGCGCCCTTTGCGCAAAGGCGACGACGGCGAAGACAAACAAAAAGCTGAGCGTAACCGCCAGCGCGCGCGCCATCTGCGCCAGCCGGGCCCATCGCCGCATGCGAATTCGGACCATGAATACCCCCAGCCCAGACGTCATCACACTTCCGTGAGAACAAATACCGAATTGATGTTTCTCAAGAGTTCCATCGATTCATAGCGGATGTTCGAGAACATTTCAAGAACGAACAGGGCAGGCTATTCCCCTAACGAAAGGAGCGCTGCGTTCCATCCGATGGAACCGAATGAGTAAGTTGCGCATTAGGCGGATGTTACTCACGACGTTGTCGCGCCAGGGGCAGGAGGGGGCGATCCAATGCCGAAAGTTCGAAAGCCACATCATCTGGCGCGCGGCGAGCGCCTGCAAATCATGCTGTCGCCGGACGAATTGACCGCCGTCGACGATTTTCGTTTCAAGAATCGCATGCCGAGCCGGGCGGCCGCCGTGCGCGAACTTTTTCGCATCGGTCTCAGCCACACCGGCTTCGCCCATAACACCGATGGCAAGAAGTCGTCGGATATCGGCGTGCTCGAGGATGCTGCCCCGGCCAGCAATGTCAGCGGCTTGCGCATGGTGCCCAAGGATGGCGCCGTCCCCTGAACGCGTGCGGAACGTCACCGGTCAGCAAAGTCCACAAAGAACACTGAAACCGCGGAGAACGCCGAATAAGTAAACTGAGCCGGCGGCGGCGAGTGAGTGCTTTGCTCTTAGACTACAAGCGACTCGCGCAGTTAAAACGACAGGTGCATCGTCCTCGCAGTGAGGATTCCATGATCAATGACCTGTTGGACGCCAACGAACTTCGCCGCCGCGCCGAACAATGCGCGGCACGCGCAGAGCAGATTGTCGCGCAGCGCGCCGAGCGCGAGCGACTCTTGACAATGAAAGAGTCGCTGCTGGCGCTCGCCGACACCGCCGACTGGCTGTCCGGCCGCTCGCACGATCTTTTCTTGCAAAACGCCGCTGATTAAAGACCGCGCCGCTCGTTCAGGGCCGCGCCATCTTGCAAGCCGGGTTATAGGCCCAGTTGCGGTCGAGGCCGACTACACACCATTCGACGCCCCAGCTGGCGCCGATCAGCCCGGTGTCCTCGCCGATCCAGTAATCCACCTTGTGCCGGCGTCCGTCGCTGACCAGGGCCACGGCGGTGCAAAACCGGCGCGGAATGGTCGCCTTCGCCCACGGGCTGAATGCCGTCTGCCGCACATCCTCGAAGCCGAGAATTTGCAGGGCCGAATTCCAGAACCGGCCTTCCTTTTCCGCGAAGCGCGAAGCGATGTCGCCGAGCGCCGCCTCGCAACCCGGCAAAGCCCCTTCGTATTTGCCGCCGTCGTAATTGGCGCCGGTCATATAGATCTGTTTTTGCAGGACGTTGGCCGCCTGTGCCGGCGCGGCGGAAAAGCCTGCAACGAGGCCGCAGGTCGCCACAAAGGCCATAGCCATGGTCATGGTCATGGTCATGGTCATGGTCATGGTCATGGTCATGGTCTTGGCCACGGACCGAACGCTGCGAAACAGGTTCATCGTCACACACTCCTCACGCCACAGAACGCTTTACCGGCCTATTTGGGCGTATCGCCTGCGCCAAATTATCACGCGCGGCGACCGGAATTCGACTTTATCACAGATTTTTTGCCGGAGCGGCGAGTTGACCACAGATTCGCAGCGTATCGGACTCGTGACTCGGATTGCGGCGCTGCATCATTTTCCAGCGAGTCGGGCGAGTCCGTCGGCTCTTGTGACGTGGCGTTGAGTTTTGCGCGTCCCGTTCGGTCTATTTTTGCGTTCGGTGGCGTCGTTGCGTGCGGCCGCGTTTCGTCTGGCCGCAAGGCGTTCCCGGCGTTGGCTGCCGGCCCGGTGCCGGCAGCCGCGTCGCGACTAACATTAGTGCGTTTTCGAGCGAAGTGGGTACCGGTTCGCGTGAAGAAAACGCGACAAACAAAAGACTAGAGCCCCGGCTTTGATTCCATCAAAGCTGGAAAGGCTCTAGCGCCAGTCGCCCAGCACCGCCTGCACCAGGGTCAGCGCCGCCACCGCCGCCGTATCGGCGCGCAGGATTCGCGGCCCGAGCGAGATCCGCGCCACATTCGGCCGCTGCAATAACGCCGCGCGCTCGTCCTCGGCAAAGCCGCCTTCGGGTCCGATCAACACGCCCATCGCCAGCGGCGAACCCGTATTATCGGCCGGCAGCAATCCGCTCGGTTGCGGCCGCGCAGCGGCCAGCGCTGCGACCGGGTCCCGCACCTCGGCGTCTTCGTCACAGAAAATCAGCAGACGATCGGCATCGGCGCCGCCGGCGATCGCCTTGAACGGCACCGGCTCGGCGACCTCGGGCAAGGCCAGCACGCCGCATTGCTGGGCGGCTTCGATCGCATTGGCGCGCATCCGGTCCAGATTGAGCCGCGCGACCTGCGTGTGCCGGGTCATTACCGGCTGCAGCCGCGTGACGCCGAGTTCGACCGCCTTTTGCACCATGTAATCGAGCCGCGCGTGTTTGAGCGGCGCAAACAGGAAATGCAGATCGGCGGAACGCGGCTGCTCGCGCAGGCGATCGCTCACTTTGGCGGCCAGCGACCTTTTGCCGGTGCCGGCAAGGGTCGCCCGCCATTCGCCGTCGCGGCCATTGAACAGCAGCACCGGATCGCCCTGCGCCAGCCGCAGCACGTTCAGCAGGTAATTGGCCTGGTCGCGGTCGAGCGGAACATCGACCCCGGCCCGCAAGGCGAAATCGAGGTATATGCGCGGGGTACGGAAATCGTAGCGAGTCATGATACCTTGCGGCTTGGGTCGCGGGCGTCGATTTAGCGCGTTTTGCCGCCTTCCCGACGCATTCGGGAGCTTGTTATAAGCGATCCGTCGGCCGGCCGGTTTGAAAAAAGCCGGGGCCCTGAAAAGGAACTGTTCATGAAGCTCGGCTGGACCATCGTCATGGCCGCAACCATGGTTGGATTGGCCGCCGGCCCGGCCGCGTCGCAAGCGCCGTGGCCGCAGGCGCAGCCGCCACAGGCCGCGCCGGCGCAGGGCGCGGCGGCGCCATGGCCACAACAGGCCGCGCCGATGCAACAGCCGATGCAACAGCCGATGCAACAGCAGGCCCAGGACCCGTGGTCTAAACCGGCAGAAGCCCAAGCGTCGCCGTGCCTCGAACAATTCGTCAAGCTGCGCAAGGAAGTCGAAAAGCGCGGCGGCGCCATCCAGGCGGCCGGCCAGCGCAAACAAAAGCCGTCGCCGAAAGAAGCCTGCGGTCTGTTCAACGCTTTCACCAGCGCGGAAACGGCGATGATCAAATACGCCACCACCAACGCGGCCAGTTGCGGCATACCGGCGCAAATCCTCGACAGCATGAAGCAGGCGCACGTCAGATCTGAGGATATTCGCACGCGCGTCTGTCAGGTCGCCGCCAGCGGTCCGCCACGGACCGCGGCGCCGCCGAGCTTGAGCGACGCGCTCAGCGCACCAGCCCCCGATGCATCCAACATCAAGACCGGCCGCGGCACCTTTGACACGCTGACCGGTAACCCGCTCGGCAAATGAGCGAGAGCCCCGGACGCGTCGCCGATGCGACCGGCAACTGGGTCGACGGCCGCGCGCCAGCCATCGCCCGGCCCTATCTGCGGCTCGCCCGCCTCGACCGGCCGATCGGCTCGTGGCTGTTGCTGATGCCGTGCTGGTGGTCGGCCGGCCTTGCCGGCATGGCGAGCGACCGGCTGCCCAGTCTCCCCCACATTGTTTTGTTTTTCATCGGCGCCTTCGCCATGCGCGGCGCCGGCTGCACCTGGAACGATCTGGTCGACCGCGACCTCGACGGCAAGGTGGAGCGCACGCGCTCGCGGCCAATTCCTTCAGGACAAGTCACCGCGACCCAAGCCGCGATTTTCATGATCGCGCAGGCGCTGGTCGGACTGGCGGTGTTGCTGCAGTTCAATCTCTACACGATCATGACCGGGCTGGCGTCGCTGTTGGTCGTCGCGATCTATCCGTTCATGAAGCGCGTCACCTACTGGCCGCAGATATTTCTCGGCCTCGCATTTTCCTGGGGCGCGCTGATGGGCTGGCCGGCGGCGCTGGGCCAGCTCGATGCCGCCGCCTTCGTGCTCTATGCCGGATCGATCGCCTGGGTGATCGGCTACGACACCATTTACGCGCATCAGGACCGCGAGGACGACATGATGATCGGCATCAAGTCGACGGCACTGTTGTTCGGACAAAACACGCCGGCGATGCTGACGGTGTTCTACACCATCGCCGTCGTGCTGATCGGCATTGCCGGCGTGATGGCCGGCGGCTCGTGGATATTCATGCTCGGGCTTCTCGCCTTCGCCGTCCATCTCTCCTGGCAGGTCGTCACCATCGACATCGACGATCCCGCCCATTGCCTGAAGCTGTTCCGCGCCAACCGCGACGCCGGACTGATCCTGTTCCTGGCGATGGTATTGGACTCTGTGTTCTAGCGCCGCGACGCCAGGCCGGACGCCTCAATAATTCGATGCATTGTCCGGCCGGTATCGCGGCTCTGCGGCTTGCGGCGCCAGTCGCGGCCAGCCGGTTTGCGCGGGCGCGCCAATCGACCCGGTCACCGCATCATCGTCGTCGAATTCGCCATCCTCGCCGGGGGTGACATTGTTCCGCGGCCCCGCCGCCGGCTTCCCGATCGAACCGGTCACCGCGTCGTCGGCATCGTCATCATCAAGACCGTCCGCGCCGGCAACTGCTTCCGGTATCGTCACCGGCTTCTTCGCGCTGCTACGCGCCGGCTTGCCGATCGAACCGGTATAGGTCGGGCCATGTTTGCTGGCGTAAACCGCACGCGCGCGCGCCGCGACCACCTCGCCGGGGATTGCATTGGGCCGGCACGGCCGCCGGCCGCTGGCGCGCCGCATCAGATCGACGTGAATGTGATTGTAGTGCGCGGCGTTGTAGCCGGGCGCCAGCACGGTGGTGAACATATCGCAGGCCGACAATTGCACGTCGTGCAGGAAGCCCTGCTCTTCCGGCGATCCCTGCCAGCCATGTTGCACCGAAATCTTGCGGCCGTCGGCGAGGATAAAGCCGGCGACGTCGAGCGCGTTGCCGAAGGCATGTTCGGAGACGCCGTGGCCGCCCGCGCCATTCATCTGCCGGCACGAATAGGCGGAGATTTGTTTGATCTCGACGACCTGTGCTCCGAACCAGCGAAACGCCGCCGGCTGCACGCCCTCGTTCACCCAGCGATCGAGCGCCGAGACGATCGGACAGGACAAGGTCGCCGCCGGCGTCACGGCCGCGGGCTGGATCGCGCCGGTGACCTGTGGGCCACGCATCGGCCCGAGCGCCGGCAACGGACGCTGTTGCTGCTGCGGCGGCGCATAGGTCGGCGCGTTGGAGGCCGGCTGCATGCGCGGCGGCGCAGCGCCGCGCTGCGGCAGGATGGCGTCGTCGGGAATATCGTCGGGGATGGCGATGCCGGGCGCATAAAGCGATACCGGCCGTCCGGCCGGCGTATTCGGCGCGGTGACGTCCGGCGCACCAATGGCGGGCGCGCCCGGCGTCCAGCGCATCTGCGGAGCGGACGCAGGCTGCGTCGCCGGCGGCGCATAGCGCGCCTGCGTCGGCGGCCAGTTCGGCTGCGAACCGCCGCTGATGCCGCCCGGCGGACGCGGCAGGTCGGAATAACTCAGGCGCGTGCTCTCGCCGAGCGCCGCGACCTTGAGCGGAAAATCGGCGCCGCACATGCCGGGGCCTTCGATCGGCTTGGCGGCCACGACGCCGCCGCCGATTTTCACGGTGCCCGACTTCATGCACTGGGCCTCGGCCTGGTGCCGCCAGGACGGCCGCTCGCCTTGCAGCATCATGCTGCGCCCGCAGCCGGCCAACGCCAGCAGCACGCCCAGTCCGGCCAATAGCAGGACGCGACCTTGAAGCTTCATGCCGGCTAAATTGCCGGCAGTTTCTTTAACGGCTCATCAATGCTGGCTTGAGGGAATTTGTTAAGGATAAGGAATCGTTGCCAGGCCCGGCGCGCGCGGTTCCCTTGGTCTTGATCGGCGGCGCGGTTTCGGCTCACATCGCCGCGGCGACTAGAACCTTTCCGGCTTTGATGGAATCAAAGCCTGGCTCTAGTCTTTTATTTTGTCGCGTTTTCTTCACGCGAACCGGTGCCCACTTCGCTCGAAAACGCTCTAAGGGGAACGGGATGCAATTGCTGGCCAGATTTATACTCGCCACCGTCATGACCGCGGTGATGGTGTTCATGGTGACTCTCATTGTCACCTTCGTCAATCTTGGCCTGCGCGCCGATTTCCTGGTGCAATGGGCCACGGCCTATTTCATCGCCTGGCCGATCGCGGCGATTACGGCGTTTCTGGTGATGCCATCGGCGCGCCGCTTGACCGACACCGTCATGCAAAAGATCGGCGGATAAGAAAAATCCGCCCCGGACTGGTCCGGAGCGGATTCTAATTGGCGACGGCCGCTTCTTTACTGCGCGGCCTTGATGCCGAGCACCTTGCCGATGTCGTTGACCTTGTCGCTCTGATCCTTGAGCGCAGCGGCGAATTCGGCCGGCGTGCCGGGATTGACCACCTGACCGGTGGCGGCAAGCTTGCTGTTGATCTCCGGATCGCTGACCACAGCGCGGATGTCGGCGGCGATCTTGTCGCGCACCGCCGGCGTCACGGCCTTTGGACCGAGCAGCCCGACCAGCCCGTCAAGCTCGAGCGACTTGAAGCCGGCTTCCGCCGCGGTCGGGATATCGTTGAGCGCCGCCGCGTGCTGCGAATTGGTCAGCGCGATAACCTTCACTTTGCCCTGCTGCACGCGCGGACGCATGATCGCATAGGCGCCGACGAAAGCCTGGATACGGCCTTCGGCGAGATCGTTGATCGCGGTGACCGGATCCTTGTACGGCACCTTGGCCATTTCAAGATTCTCGGTCTTCAGGAACGCCGCGTACAAAAGATCGTTGGCGCCGGTGACCGAGGCGTAGTTCAGCTTGCCGGGCTGCGCTTTGATCTTGGCGGCGAGTTCCTTGACGGTCGAGACGCCGAGTTCGGTCGGCACGCCGAGCGCGATCAGGGTGTTGGTGACGCGCGCGATCGGCACCAGATCGGCGGGGTTGTACGCCATCTTCTCATGCAGCAGCGGATGCGCGGTGAAGGTCGAGGCCGGCGCGAACAAAAGAACGTGATCGTCGGCCGCGCTGATCACCGCGGTGATGGCGATGATGGCGTCGCCGCCGGGGCGGTTTTCGACCACGACCGGCTGGCCCCATTTGGCCGACAATTTATCGCCAATGAGTCGGGCGGTGATATCGGCGCCTGAGCCGGGCCCGATCGGAATGATGAAGCGCACCGGCCGCGTCGGCCAGCCTGATGAATTAGCTGCTTGCGCCGATGCCGTCGCCATCGGCAATGCCAGTGCGACGAAGCCCGCGATGAAGCCGATGAGGGCAATGAGTGACGTTCGAAGGTGACGCATGGGTTCTCCCGGGGGACGGCGTTGAAGGGGCGCTGATAAATGTGCGGAGGGCTCTGCCTTACGCGGAACAGGTCGTGTCGTCAGCGGCGACGTTGGCGAATACCGTTCCGTATAAACTTCGCAACAGCGCGTCAAGCTGCCGAAGCTGCCGCATCCTGTCGCGGCGGCCGCCGTTTTCCATCAGCAGGCTCATGCAGTTTTGCTGGCAATGCTCAAATGGCGGGCTGTGTGGGCGGCCCAACCGGCATTGAAGATCGCCGCTTTTACCGAATTGACCGCACGGCCCGAGGTTCCATTCGCTGTTTTGAATCGCCGCACCCCTGTTTATGGCCTGCGATCAACCGTTTGCCGACGCGGCCGCAGCCATGCCGGAAGCGCATGCGCGATCACGCACATTTCGTTCAAATCCGGCGGGTGCCGGTCTTATTCCGTTTTGCGGCTTGTGATAGAAATGGCCAGCTCAACAAGGGAGGCGCTGCCATGAACCTTGCTCTGAGACGACTGGATGTTCTGGCTGTGTGCGCCGTGTTTGTTTTCGTCGGCGCTGTTCTGCTGGGAGCGTTCTAGATTACCTCGGTTAAAAGCCGTGGCACAAATTGAAACACCGGCGAGGAGACTCTCCGGTGTTTTTTATTGGGGAAATATTACGCCGCCGCAATGCTCGGCGCGTGGCGCGGGTCGTAATTCAAAATCGGCGCCAGCCAACGCTCGGCCTCCTGAACGCTCCAGCCCTTGCGGCGCGCATAATCCTCGACCTGGTCGCGCTCGATCTTGCCGACGCCGAAGTAATGCGACTGCGGATGGCTGAAATACAATCCGCACACCGCCGCGCCCGGCCACATCGCATAACTCTCGGTCAGCTTGACGCCGATGCGCTCGCTGCCGAGTAACTCGAACAACGTGCCCTTCTCAGTGTGGTCGGGCTGCAGCGGATAGCCCGGCGCCGGACGAATGCCCTGATATTTTTCCAAAATCACATCTTCGTTCGACAGTTCTTCGGCCGGTGCATAGCCCCAGAATTCCTTGCGGACATTCTGGTGCAGCCGTTCGGCGAAGGCTTCCGCCAGACGGTCGGCCAGAGCCGACACCATGATCGCCGAATAGTCGTCGTTCGCCCGCTTGAAGCGTTCGGCGATGACATCTTCGCCGATACCGGTCGTCACCGTGAAGGCGCCGATGTAGTCCTTGAGCCCGCTGTCGCGCGGCGCCACGAAATCCGACATCGATTCATTGAAGCGGCCCTCGCGCTTCGACAGTTGCTGGCGCAGGCCGTGCAGTACCGCGACCGGCTTCTCGCGCGCCTCGTCGGCGTAGACATGCACATCGTCGCCGACGCTGTTGGCCGGCCAGAAGCCCATCACGGCGCTGGCCTTGAACCATTTCTCGGCGACGATCTTGTCCAGCATCGCGCGCGCGTCGTTGTAAAGCGAGCGCGCCGCCTCGCCCACTTTGGCGTCGTCGAGAATGGCCGGAAAGCGTCCGCTCAGTTCCCAGGTCTGGAAGAACGGCGTCCAGTCGATGATGTCGACCAGATCGGATATCGGATAGTCCGCCAGCACTTCCGAGCCGATGAAGCTCGGCGCCGGCGGCACATAGGCGCCCGACCAGTCGAGCTTCATCGCATTGGCGCGGGCAGTCGCCAGCGGCAGCCGCACTTTATCTTCCTGCGCGCGCGCATGCGCCTCGGCGATCTTGCGGTATTCGCCGCGCAGATCGGAAATATAGCCGGCCTTGTTGTCGGCCGACATCAAAGCCTGCGCCACGCCGACCGCGCGGCTGGCGTCGTTGACATAGACCGCCTGGCCGCGGCGGTAGTTCGGGTGGATCTTCACCGCCGTATGCACGCGGCTCGTCGTCGCGCCGCCGATCATCAGCGGCAGATCGAGCCCCTGTCGCTCCATCTCGGCGGCGACGTGGCACATCTCGTCGAGCGACGGCGTTATCAGCCCGGACAGGCCAATGATGTCGGCGCCTTCAGACTTGGCGACCTCGAGAATCTTCGCCGCCGGCACCATCACGCCGAGATCGATGACTTCGTAATTGTTGCAGGCGAGCACGACGCCGACGATGTTCTTGCCGATGTCGTGCACGTCGCCCTTCACCGTCGCCATGACGATCTTGCCGTTCGATGAGCGCTCCTCGGCGCCGCCGGCGGCGCGGCGCTCGGCCTTCTCTTTGTCCATGAACGGCATGAGATAAGCGACCGCCTGCTTCATGACGCGCGCCGACTTCACCACCTGAGGCAGGAACATCTTGCCGGAGCCGAACAGGTCGCCGACGATGTTCATACCGTCCATCAGCGGCCCTTCGATGACGTCGAGCGGGCGCGCGGACTTGGCCCGCGCTTCCTCGGTATCGACCTCGACGAAATCGGTGATGCCGTGCACCAAAGCATGCGCCAGCCGCTTCTCGACCGGCCGCTCGCGCCAAGCCAGATCGACGTGCTTGGCCTCCTGCCCGGCGCCGCGGAATTTGTCGGCCAAAGCCAGCAGCCGCTCCGACGCGTCGGGCCGCTTGTTGAGGATGACGTCCTCGCAGGCCTCGCGCAGTTCGGGATCGAGATCGTCATAGACCGCCATCTGCCCGGCATTGACGATGCCCATATCCATGCCGGCTTTGATGGCGTGATAGAGGAACACCGAATGCATCGCCTCGCGCACGCGCTCATTGCCGCGGAACGAGAATGACAGGTTCGAGACGCCGCCGGAAATATGGACGTGTGGCAGATTCTTGCGGATCCAGCGCGCCGCCTCGATGAAGTCGACGCCGTAATTGTTGTGCTCCTCCATGCCGGTGGCGATGGCGAAGATGTTCGGATCGAAAATGATGTCCTGCGGCGGGAAGCCGACCTGATTGACCAGGATGTCATAAGCGCGCGCGCAGATTGTCGTCTTGCGCTCGAACGTGTCGGCCTGACCCTTTTCGTCGAAGGCCATAACGACAACAGCGGCGCCATGCGCGCGCACGATCTTGGCGTGGTGGATGAAGGCTTCTTCGCCTTCCTTCATCGAAATCGAATTGACCACCGCCTTGCCTTGCAAGCATTTCAGCCCGGCCTCGATCACCGAGAATTTCGAACTATCGACCATCACCGGCACGCGGGCGATATCCGGCTCCGCCGCGATCAGGTTGAGGAATGTCACCATGGCGGCTTCCGAATCCAGAAGCCCCTCGTCCATGTTGACGTCGATCACCTGTGCGCCGTTCTCGACCTGCTCGCGCGCGATGGACAAAGCCGCGGTGTAATCGCCGGCGGTGATCAGCTTGCGGAATTTGGCCGAGCCGGTGACGTTGGTGCGCTCGCCGACATTCACGAACGGAATTTCCGGCGTCAACGTAAACGGCTCGAGGCCGGACAGACGCAGCATCGGCGCGATCTCAGGAATCGCGCGCGGCTTCTTCCCCGCCACCGCCTTGGCAATCGCCGCGATATGGTCGGGCGTGGTGCCGCAGCAGCCGCCGACGACATTGACCAGACCGGCGCTGGCGAATTCGCCGAGCAGTTCGGCCATGTAGTCCGGGCTCTCGTCGTAGTAGCCGAATTCGTTCGGCAGGCCGGCATTCGGATAGGCGCAGACGAACGTGTCGGCGACGCGGCCAAGTTCCTCGATATGCGCGCGCATCTCCGTCGCGCCGAGCGCGCAGTTCAGGCCGATGGTGACCGGATTGGCGTGCTGCACGGCATTCCAGAACGCCGCCGGTGTCTGGCCCGACAGCAGGCGGCCGGAGCGGTCGGTGATGGTGCCGGAGATCATCACCGGCACGTCAATGCCGCGCGCGTCGCAAGCCTCAGTGATGGCGTAAATCGCCGCCTTGGCGTTGAGCGTGTCGAAAATGGTCTCGATCAACAGCAGGTCGGCGCCGCCATCAAGCAGGCCACGAATCTGTTCGCCGTAGGCCGTGCGCAACTGGTCGAAGGTGATGGCGCGATAGCCGGGGTTGGAAACGTCCGGCGAGATCGAGGCGGTGCGGTTGGTCGGGCCCAAGGCGCCGGCGACAAACCGCGGGATGCCGTCTTCGGCCTCCGCGTCCTTGGCGGCTTCGCGCGCCAGCCGCGCGCCCGCGAGATTCAGCTCATAGGCGATATCTTCCATGCCGTAATCGGCCTGCGCGATCGTGGTCGAGGAAAATGTGTTGGTCGAGACGATGTCGGCGCCGGCCTTGAAGTAGGCATAGTGAATGTCGCGGATCGAGCGCGGCCGGCTCAAATTGAGCAGATCGTTGTTGCCGCGCACTTCGCGGTTCCAGGCATCGAAGCGCGCGCCGCGATAGCCGTCCTCGTCGAGCTTGAGCCCTTGGATCATGGTGCCCATGGCGCCGTCGAGCACGAGAATGCGCTCGCGCATGGCGGCAAGGAATCGGGCGCGGGCACTCGTGGTCGACGCTGTCACTTAACTATCACTCCGTTCAGGCTGCTTGTTCCACTGCCGGTCTTAAGCCGAGCAAATGGCAGATCGCATAGACGAGGTCGGCGCGGTTCATCGTGTAGAAATGAAACGACGTGACTCCGCGGTCGAGAAGGTCGATCGCCTGCTCGGCGGCGACGGCGGCTGCGATCAGCTTTCGCGTCGCCGGATCGTGGTCGAGCCCGGCGAAACGCTCGGCGAGCCACGCCGGCACCGAGGCGCCGGCGCGCGCGGCGAAATTCACCGCCGCCTTGAAGTTCTGCACCGGCAACAGGCCCGGCACGATCGGGATATCGATGCCGCGCGCGCGCACGCGGTCGAGATAGCGAAAGTACAGATCGTTCTCGAAGAAAAACTGCGTGATCGCCCGCGTCGCGCCGGCATCGACCTTGGCCTTGAGCATGTCAATGTCGGCTTCCACCGTCTTGGAATCGGGATGCCGTTCCGGATAGGCTGACACCGACACCTCGAAATCGGAATGCACGCGCTTGATGCCGCCGACCAGATCGGCGGCATTCTCATAGCCGCCCGGCGACGGCTGATAGCGCGCACCGGCGCCCGACACAGGATCGCCACGCAAAGCCACAATGTGGCGCACGCCGGCGTCGTGATACTGCCGCACGATGGCATCGATCTCGTCGCGCGTCGCGTCGACGCAAGTCAGATGCGCCGCCGGCGTCAGCGACGTCTCGGTGAGGATACGCTTGACGGTGGCGTGCGTGCGTTCGCGCGTCGAGCCGCCGGCGCCATAGGTCACGGAAACGAAATTCGGCGCCAAAGGTGCGAGGCGCTCAACCGACTCCCACAACGTCTTCTCCATCGCCTCATCTTTCGGCGGGAAGAACTCGAACGACACACCGATGCGGTTATGTCCCGCGGGCATGAAGCGGCTGGGTCGCAGTTCACTGATCATCACGCCACCTCGCGGCGTTGCGGGTTCGCCATCAGCGCGCGGTTGTCGCGCGCCAGCCACAGCGACACCGCGATCTTTTGATCGGTCTTGCCGTCCGAGCCCGGCTCCGGCTTGAGGCTCTTGTGCATCACCGGCTCGAGGCCCGACTGCACGATCCATTGCGTTACCGTCTCCGGCGTGAAGCCGAGGCGGCGATGCGCGAATTGCTCGCGCAGGAATTCCTGCTCGTGCGGCGCGAAGTCGACGACGAGCAGTCGCCCGCCCGGCCGCAGCACGCGTGCCGCTTCCTTGATGGCGCGGCCGCCGTCGTCGAGGAAGTGCAGCACCTGATGGAGGATGATGACGTCGTAGGAGTCATTGCTCAGCGGCAGGTCGTAGAGATCGCCTTGCCGCACGCTGCAATTCTTTAAGCCAGCGCGCTCGAGCCGGTCGCGCGCCAAGAGCAGCATGTCGAGCGACAGATCGAGGCCAAGGCCGCGCTCGATTTCCGGCCCGAACAATTCGAGCATGCGGCCGGTGCCGGTACCGAGATCGAGCAGCGAACGGAACGGCTTGTCGGCCAGCGCAGCGCGGATAGCGCCCTCCACCGCCTCGTCGGCGACATGCAGCTTGCGAATGCGGTCCCACTCGGCGGCGTGTTCGCGGAAATAGGTTTGCGCCGCGAGAGCGCGCGCCTGCCGCACCGAGGCGAGACGCTCGCGGTCGCGCGCGATGGTCTGGTCGGTCGGGTTGAGATGATCGAGCAACGCGCGCGCCACCTCGGCGCCACCGCCAAGCTCGGCGAGACGGAAAAAGGCCCAGGTACCTTCGCGGAAGCGCTCGATCAGGCCGGCCTCGACCAGAAGCTTGAGATGCCGCGAAATGCGCGGCTGCGACTGGCGCAGGATGTCGGTGAGGTCGGAAACGGTAAGTTCGGCTTCCGCCAGCAGCGCCAGCACGCGCAGGCGCGTCTCCTCGCCTGCCGCCTTGAGGGTGGCGTTGAGGGCATCGAAACCGAGTTGGGCGTTGCTCTTGTTCATATGACCTTGGCGAACGGGAACCGGCATTCAACCGGCCCCTATGGGCGGGTTCCCACCATATAAGGATATCTTTATACGTTTAACAAGGGGCTCGCAAGCGGCCGGGCGACTTGTCTCGCAGCCGGGTTAGCGGCCGCTTAAATAAAAAGGCAAACTGCGTCAGCATCCGCGGTTTCCCGGCCGTTTGACTAACGTTCCTGCCTGGAAATGCGCCTTAGAGCGTTTTCGAGCGAAGTGGGTACCGGTTCGCGTGAAGAAAACGCGACAAAACAAAAGACTAGAGCCCCGGCTTTGATTCCATCAAAGCCGGAAAGGCTCTAGTCGCGATAAGGAACTTCCGATGAACAGCTCCTCCGATTTCGCCGTACGCCCCGGCGAGGTCACCGTCGATCTGCCCGCTGCGCCCGATGCCGGGGTCTATTTCCTCGGCCGTATCCGCACGCCGTGGACCGACCGCAAAGCCTGCCCGAAGAACCCGGCCGGGTCCGACGCCGTCTGCACGGTCGAACTCGACGAGCGCTACGTGCCGGGGCTCAAGGAGGTCGAAACCTGCTCGCACCTCGTGCTGCTCTATTGGATGGACAAAGCGCCGCGCAATCTGGTGCGGCAGGTGCCCGGCCATTACGGCGTCCAGCGCGGCACCTTTGCCCTGCGCTCACCGGCCCGGCCCAACCCGATCGCCATGAGCGTGGTCAGGCTCCTTGGCATCGACGGCAACAAGCTCTCCGTCGTCGGCCTCGACTGCCTCGACGGAACTCCGCTGCTCGACATCAAGCCCTATTTCGCCTCGATCGACAGTGTGCCGGACGCAACGGTTGGCTGGCATCACGACAAAAGCTGACGACACCTTTTGGAAAGTCTGCGCCGCATTGGTTCCATGCGCTCGCAAACATATGAGCATGCGCACGCCGGAACCATTGAACCCGCCGGACGGTTGCCCTGCCGAATGATGACGAAACAAAGTCATCGGAGGGTCAGATGCCGAACTTCAAATCAGCCATTTCCGTTGCCGCGCTGATTGCCGCCGCCCTGTCGTGCGGCGCCGCGCAGGCACAGACCTACGGCCAGCCTTACGCCTACCAGGTTCAGCCGCAGGACGAAGCGACGGATCAGGACGCGAAGCTCGATCCGCGGCTGCAGCGCCAGATCGTCGGCATTCAGACGCACGAAGCACCCGGCACCATTATCGTCGATACGGCCAATACGTATCTCTATCTCGTCCTCGGCAATGGCCAGGCCATGCGCTACGGCATCGGCGTCGGCCGCGAAGGCTTCACCTGGGCCGGCGTGCAGAAGGTCGCGCGCAAGGCCGAGTGGCCGGATTGGTATCCGCCCGCTGAGATGATCGCCCGCCAGCCTTATCTGCCGCGCGTCACCCTCGGCGGTCCCGGCAATCCGCTCGGCGCCCGCGCGCTCTATCTCGGCACCAGCGAATATCGAATTCACGGCACCAACGATCCGACCACTATCGGCAAGACCGTGTCGAGCGGCTGTATCCGCCTGACCAACGAAGACGTCATGGATCTGTACTCCCGCGTGCAGGTCGGCGCCAAGGTCGTCGTCTTACCGCAATCGACCGAAGCGCGCGCGATCGAACCGCGCATGATCGAACAGCGGATCGGCGACGCGCGTATGCCGCCGCCGCAGGCCACTTCGCTGGAAGCGTCTTACGCGCGGCCGATCCAGCCGGCGGGCGCGGCGGCCCGCGCCTGGGCGAATGTCAGCCAGGCCGGGCTTTATTAAACGCGCGCTTTTCGCGACGCCTCGCAGCCCCAATAGAAAACGCCCCGGTTCGCTTGACCCGGGGCGTTTTCATTTTCCTGCGAATGCAGCCGACGTCAGTTCGACAATCAGGCCGCTGCCTTCTGATGCATCGCCGCGCCGGCATAGACGCCGTGAATCGCGTCGACCGAATTCTCGATCGCCCGCCACAGTCCGGCAATCTCCTCGGCCGCCAGCTTTTGCTCCATGCCGCCGTCGTCGATCGTGCCGCCGTCGTTGAGCGACATCGCCAGATTGGTCCGGTGCGTGATCTGCCCGGACCAGACCGGCGCGCCGAGCGCGGCGAAACTGCGCCGCGCGAACGCCGCCATCGGCGACTCGGTACCGAGGCGGCGCGGCGGCACGCCGTTCAGCACCACCGCGTAAGGCCGGTTGGCCAGTGTTGCGACGTCGATCGTTTCCTTGACGGCGTTGAGATCGAAAATCGCCGGCCGCGTCGGGATGACGATCAAGGTAGCGTGCGAGATCGCCTCGCTGATTTCGTCCGACATCAAAGGCGGCGTATCGATGAACACCCACTCGACGCCGTCGCGGCGCGCCTGTTCGATGGTGTCATTGAGACCGACCGTGCCGTCCTTCAGGATCAGTGCATCGCTGCCGCGCATGTGATGCCACAATGTCAGCGAGCCTTGCGGATCGGCGTCGATGAGAAGACAGGAACCGGACGCCTTGAAGCAATAAGACGCAAGATGAGCGGCCAGCGTGCTTTTGCCGGTGCCGCCTTTACGTGATGCGAACACGATGACATTCATGCGGCGTGCCTTTCTGTCGGTTCAATCGGGTACGAGAAGGGCCTTCAGTATAAGCGATTCGACATTCATTCATTGATTTTGCTGATGACTAAATATACGCGGCTGATGCTCATTGCGTCATGCCTATCTGACACAATATATAAAGCTGTCTTTTTCTCTTCTCCCGATACCTATTCGGAACCATCACAAGGATTGAACGCATGCGTATCGCGGCAATGGCGGCGGGCGCCGTCGGCGGGTATTTCGGCGCGCGCATGGCGGCGGCCGGTCACGATGTTTTCTTCATCGCGCGCGGCGGTAATCTCGCAGCGATCAGGAAGAACGGCCTGAAAATCGAAAGCGTGCATGGCGATCTGCATCTGCCGAAGCCGAATGTCACCGACGATCCGGCGTCCGTCGGACCGGTCGACATCGTGCTGTTCGCGGTCAAGCTATGGGACACGGAAAAAGCCGCCGAACTGACGCGGCCCATGGTCGGGCCGAACACCCGCGTCATCACCTTGCAGAACGGAGTCGACAGCGTCGAGCGCGTCGCCCCGGTCCTCGGCGCCGACACGACGGTCGGCGGCGTCACCTATATCGCCACCGTCATCGACTCGCCCGGCATCATCAAACACACCAGCGCCTTCGCCAAGATCCGCTTCGGCCGCACAGACAAAAAACCAGACGCCACGCTCGACGCCTTTGTCGCGGCGGGCCAGGCGGCGAAACTCGACATCGACCTGTCAACGGACATCGAGCGCGAGCGCTGGGAGAAATTCATTTTCCTCTCCGCCATGGCCGGCGCGACCGCGACGTTGCGCTCCAGCATCGGCCCGATCGCCGCCGATCCGGAAACGCGCGCCTTCTTTTCCGATCTGATGAACGAAGCCTTCGCCGTCGGCCGCGCCAAAGGCGTTGCCCTCGACAAGGCCTATATCGACGAGCGGCTGGCTTTCATCGCCACCAAGGTCGAGCCGGGCATGAAGGCGTCGATGGCGCACGATCTCGAACGCGGCAACCGCCTTGAACTCGATTGGCTCGCCGGCAAGGTGCGCGACCTTGGCCGCGACCTCGAAGTGCCAACGCCGGCCAGCGACATTGTCTATAAGGTGCTCAAATTGCACCGCATGGGCAGGCAGGGCTGATGCGCGGACCTCAGGCGCGTCCCTGCAACGCGGACGCAAATCGGGCGAACGCGCTACTTCTCGATCGGGTAACCGACAATACTGCCCCATTCGGTCCATGACCCATCGTAGATTTTGGCCTTCGGGTAGCCCAGGATTTCGCTCAGCGCGATCCAGGCGATGGTGGCGCGATGGCTCAGCCGGCAATAGCAGACAATGTCGTCGAAGTTTTCCGGCTTGACGCCGGCCATGGCGAGCACGTCGCGCAGTTGTTCGGGCGACTTGAATGAATCGTCCTCGTTTAGCAATTCCTTGAAATAGAGATGGACCGCGCCCGGAATCCGCCCGGTTCGCTCGGCGCCATGATCGACCGCGAAGGAATATTCCGACACGCGCTTGCCCGTGTATTCCTCCGGCGAACGGACGTCGAGCAACAGCCGCCGCGGCTGCCCCAGATGGTCGCGCACGTCACGGCGTCCGACGCGCATCGCCGAGGTTCCCTTGGGCTCCGGATAGGCGACGGCGGGGAAGCGCGGCACATTGCGCGACAGCGGACGCTTTTCGTTGACCCATTTCCGGCGCCCGCCATCGAGCAGGCGCAGGTTCTTATGTCCTGCCATGGTGAACGCCCAGAATGCATAGCTGCCGTACTGGACGGGATCGCCGTACAGCACAACGGTCGATTGCGGGCCGATGCCCATGCTGGCGAACAACTTCGCCATTGCCGCCGGCGTAACGAATTCGCGTTCGGATTCGTGCCAGCACGCCGTCTTCCAGTACAGCCACATCGCGCCCGGGATATGCCCCTCGTGATAGACCTTATCGTCGCGCAGCGAGCAGACCTCGACGATGCGAAGATCGGGATCGGCAAGATGATCTTGCAGCCACTCAGTGGAGACGAGAGACGACGAAACCATAGGAAGTGCTCCCTTACATAGATTCTTGAATCGATCGGCCTTGCGGCGGGCTCTTTAGTTGTCGCGGATCTTGACGACCACCTTGATGGCGTTGTCGATGCGATCGCGGCTGTATTTGAAGGCCGTCGGCAAATCTTCCATTTTAAACGTATGGGTGTGGATGATCTTGGGTTCAAAGCGCTTCATGGCGACCAGGGCCGCCGCGCGATGCGTCGCGCTTTTGCCCTCGCCGCGGATGCCGAAGACCGAAATGTGATTGCGCACCAGCTTGCCGAGGTCGACCGGCACCGGCTCGTTGGCAAAGCCGATCAGGCAGATCTTTCCGCCGCGCATCACCATGTCCATGCCGTCGTTCAATCCATTGGGATTGCCGGAGCATTCGAGGACGTAGTGCGCGCCTTTGCCCTTGGTGACGCGCTTGACCGCTTCGACCGGGTTTTCCGTATTGATATTGATCAGGTGATCCGCCCCGAGGCGCCTGCCGAGGTTCAATCGGGTGTCGCGCGTTCCGGTGAGAATGACCGGGTTTGCTCCCAATGCCTTGGCCACGGCCACGCCCATGAGCCCGATCGCGCCCGGTCCGGTGACGACCACGGTTTGTCCGGCTATCAGGCCGCCCAGCGTGTCGAGCGCGTACATCGCGGTGCCGGCGGTCACGATCAGCGTGGCCTCTTCGTCGCCGATGTCATCCGGCACATGCACCAAAGTGTTGACGTTGTTGACGGCGTATTCCGCAAAGCCGCCGTCGGTGGTGAAGCCGTTGGCACGGTGGCCTTTGTTGTGCTCGCCGTAGTTCATGCCGTAGTTGATGCAGGAGGTGTACATGCCGGCGCGGCATCGTTCGCAGCGGCCGCAACCGAAGTGAACTTCCACCGCGACGCGCTCGCCGATCTCAAATTCGTCCACCCCGGCGCCGAGTTTGACCACGGTGCCCATGTATTCGTGGCCCGGCGTGAAATTCTTGTTGAACGGCAGCCCGCCTTGAATCAAGGCAGGCGGCCCGCGCGTGATGATCCTGATGTCGCCGTCGCAGAATGCGACGGCGTCGATGCGTATCAGCACCTCGGCCGGCCCCGGCTGCGGAACGGGCTTCTCCGTCAACCTCAATTGTCCGGGATCGTCGAGAACCCAGGCCCGCATGGTCGAGGGGATGGAAAAATTGCTGTCCTGAGCTGCCGGCTTCATGATGGTCCTATCTTAAGGATATTGGCGCGCGAGCGATTGCGATACCTCAATGGCTAGCCGCTCATACGGCGTCGTTTCATGCGGCGCCGCTCACGCGACGCCGCGCCCAATTTTTCGGAGGCCAGGCAACGCAGGGATTGCGTGTTGCCTGCTGCTGTGAAGGCCGGCCGCCGAACTTGGATTTTTGGGCTTACTTTGCCGCGTCATTTTTCTTCGACCCGGCCATCGCTTTTTTGAGGACCGGATCCCATCGCGCGATGTCGGCTTTGAGGCTCTTTTGCAGATAGTCCGGTCCGCGATCGGCCTTCGGCGGCACCGTGCCGCCGAGATCGGCCAACCGCTTGATGACCGCCGGATCGTCAAGTGCCTTGTTCAGCGCCTCGCTGAGCTTGTCGACGATCGGCTTCGGCGTCCCCTTCGGCGCAAAAATCGCGCTCCAGATGCTGATCTGGTAGTCGGCAAGGCCGGCTTCCTTGGCGGAAGGAACATCGGGCAGCGCGGCCGAGCGCGTATCGCCCGACACCGCCAAGGCCTTGATAGTGCCGCCCTTAGCCGACGGCGCGACGCTGACCACCTGCTCGCAGAAATAATCGACATGACCGCCGACCAGATCGTTCAGCGCCGGACCGGTGCCGCGATATGGCACGGAGTTCGGCTGCAGGCCCGCTTGCGCGTTAAACAAGAGGCACGCCATATGCGAGGCCGAGCCCATGCCGCCGTGCGCCTGCTTTACGCTCGCGCCGTCCTTGCGAACATAGGCGATGAGCTCCTTCAGATCCTTGGCCGGAAAATCTTTTTTGGCCACGACGGCGACCTGCGAGTTCGACGCCATCCCGATCGGCTCGAAATCCTTGGTCGAATCGTATTTCAGATCGGGAAACAATGCCGGCGCCGCGACGTGCGATCCCATTCCGGCTCCAAGAAGCGTATAGCCATCCGCAGGCGCGGCGGCCGCACGCGCCGTGCCGAGAGTGCCGCCAGCGCCAGTAACGTTCTCGATCACCATGGTATGGCCGAGTTGACGGCCCATGCCGTCGGCCATGATGCGCGCGACCACGTCGCTCGGCCCACCGGGCGGAAACGGCACGATCATGGTGATGTTTCGGTCGGGATAGCCCTGAGCGCCGGCCGGGCTCAGGCCGAACATGAGCGTCGGCACGAAAGAAATCGCAATTGCGCACGAAATAACTTTGCGCATGAGCTTCCTCCTTGTTTATTTTATTTTCTTTTCTTGTGGGGTCTGCGAACTCAACTGGACTTCGTCGGATGAACGGCGGGCAACGTGAACGCCCGCCATTTTCAGGCACACCGCGACTATCGAGAGTATAAGATAGCCAGAAAGCGGCGCCAGAAATAAATATTTTTCAATAATGCACCGCACCGGAGAATAGTTTTCACCATCTCGATTTTCAAACAAACCGACCACGCGCCTAAGGCATTTCCGGAGCTTAGCAGGCCCGCACTTTGGCCCCTTGCCCTGTTGCCGCAATTTCCACTGTGGATTGCAAGTGGCCATTCGGCCGCGTAGCCACACCGCCATTTGCCCGCCAGTTTATGAGTTCGCGCCCGGACGCTGGGAAAATATTTCAGGGCTGCAAGATCAGCTTGCCGAACACCTGCCGCGCGTCGAGCAACTCATGCGCGCGCCGCGCCTCGCTTAAGCCGAGTTTGGCGAATACCGGCGGCTTCACCTTGCCGGCGGCGAACAGAGCGAGCGTCACCTGCGCCACGTGCCGCCGCGCGACCGGATCATGATCGAAGCTGTGCATGGTGAAGCAGCGCACCGCCGGGCTGCGCGGCAGGTGCGCCCGCATTTCCTTGAACAAATCCTTTTCCGGCGGGCCGCCGAGCGCGTTGAACGACACGATCAGTCCCAGTGGCGCCAGCATGTCGAGGTTATCGGTGAAGTCCTTGCCGACGATATGATCGAGGATCAGGTCGGCGCCGCGCCCGCCGGTCAGTTCGAGGACATGCGCAACAGCGTTGTCGCGTGCATAATTGATCGTATGGTCCGCGCCCTGCGCGCGAGCGAAAGCGCACTTCTCATCCGACGATGCGCCGGCGATGACGGCGATGCCGTTCAATCGGCAAAGCTGGATGATTGCCGAGCCGATGCCGCCGGCCGCGCCGTTGACATAAACCGTCTTCGCGTCGATCCCGCGCGCCGCAACATTGAGCAGCGCATAGGCCACCTGATAATTCGGAATACTCACCGCGTCGTCGAAGTCGATAGCGTCCGGCAGCACGGTCACGTCCGCCGCCGGTACCGCGACTTTTTCCGCGTAACAGCCGCCCGCGAAGCGATACACCAGAACGCGCGCGCCGATGCGCAAGCCTTCGACGCCGCGTCCGAGCGCTTCGATCGTGCCGGACATTTCCGCGCCCGGGATCGCCGGCAATGGCGGCCGCCAGCGATAGGCGCCGGTGCGAAACAGCACGTCCGGCTTGCCGACACCGATGGCCTGCGCGCGCACCAGCACTTCGCCATCGCCGGGTGACGGCGTCGGCACATCGACAGCGACGAGCACCTCGGGTCCGCCGGATGCCGCGATCTGAATGGCCTTCATTGCCGTCGCCTTGTTCCTGCATCGCGCGCGTATCGCGCCGCGGATATAAAAACCGCGTAACCAATTGATTACGGATTTGTAACGTTGGTCAACAGCCATAGTGGTCTATGGGATCAGACAAAAGCTCAATGGAGGCCACGCCTTGTTCCAGACGCTCCTGCGTAAACGAGATTTCTATTCCGGCGGGTTGATGACCATGCTCGGCGCGGGCGTCACGCTCGATTCCAGCACCTACGATGTCGGCAGTCTGACTCATATGGGTCCGGGCATGTTCCCTTTGATGCTCGGCGTTGTGCTGACTTTCATTGGCGTGCTGATTTTCGGCACCGCGCTGGTGACGCCGCTCGGCGAGGACGAGCACATTCTGCCGCGGCAGAAGGAATGGCGCGGCTGGTTCTGCATCATCGCCGGCCCGGTGCTGTTTATTATCTTCGGCCACTATTTCGGCATGGCGCCGGCCACCTTCATGTGCGTCTTCGTCTCGGCGCTGGGTGACCGCACCTCGACCCTCCTCGGCTCTATCCTGCTTGGCCTAGCCATCACGATACCCGGCTGCGCGCTGTTCTCGCTCGTGCTGCATCTTCCCTTTCCGATTTTCCGCTGGGGCTTCTGATGGTCACGACCGCATTGACTGATCTCTGGTTCGGCTTCGGCGTCGCGCTGGAGCCGCATAACCTGATGTGGTGTTTCATCGGCGTTCTGGTCGGCAACATGGTCGGCGTACTGCCGGGCATGGGCCCGCTCGCCACCATTTCGATCCTGCTGCCGCTGACCTTCGGCATTCCGCCGGTCGGCGCCATCCTGATGTTGTCCGGCGTGTTCTACGGCGCGCAATATGGCGGCGCGATCTGCTCGATCCTGTTGAACCTGCCGTGCCATCCGCCCCACGCGGTGACCTGCCTCGACGGCTTCCCGCTGACCAAGCAGGGCCGCGGCGGTGCCGCTTTGGGCATTACGGTGATCTCGTCCTTCGTCGGCGCGTCCTGGGGCATCACCGAGATGATCTTCCTCGCGCCCGTCCTCGTAACGGTGGCCTTGAAGTTCGGCCCGGCCGAAATCTGCTCGCTGATGCTGCTTGGCCTGCTGGCCGGCTCGACGCTCGCGCGCGGCTCGCCGCTCAAGGGCGTCGCCATGACTGTGTGCGGCCTGCTGATCGGCATCGTCGGCTCCGATATTGAAACCGGCACGCCGCGTTTCACCTTCGGCATTCCGAATCTGTTCGACGGCGTCGAGATCGTCGCTCTGGCGCTCGGCCTGTTCGGCATCGCCGAGTTCATGAAGAGCGTCAATCAGCTCTCCGAAGTCGATACCAAATACACCAAGGTCACCTTCAAGGATCTGCGGCCGACCAAGGACGAACTGCGCCGCTCGTGGGGCGCCATGTTCCGCGGCACCATCATCGGCAGCCTGTGCGCGCTCATTCCCGGCACCGGCCCGACCATCGCCTCGTTCATCTCCTACGCCACCGAAAAGAAGATCTCCAAGACGCCGGAATTGTTCGGCACCGGGATGATCGAAGGCGTTGCCTGCCCGGAAGCCTCGACGCATTCCTCGGTGCAGGGCGATTTCATCCCGACCATGAGCCTCGGCATTCCGGGCGACGCGGTGATGGCGCTGATCCTCGGTGCGCTGATGATCCAGGGCATCGTGCCCGGCCCGCAGCTGATTTCCGAACATCCGGACATCTTCTGGGGCCTCGTCGCCTCGTTCTGGATCGGCAACATCATGCTGGTCGTGCTCAACGTGCCGATGATCGGCCTGTGGGTGAAGCTGCTCGCGATCCCGTACAAGTATCTTTATCCGAGTGCGCTGTTTTTCGTCTGCATCGGCGTCTATTCGACCGGCAACGACATGTTCCAGGTCGGCGAGACCATCGTCATCGGCCTGATCGGCTATGTGTTGCTGCTGCTCGACTTCCACCCGGCGCCGATCCTGCTCGGCTTCGTCTTGGGGCCGCGCTTCGAGGAGAACTTCCGCCGCGCCATGCTGATTTCGCGCGGCGACTCGCTGGTCTTCATCGACATCAAGGACCACCCGATCAGCGCCTTCTTCATCTTCCTCGCCGTGCTGCTGATCGTCGTGCAGCTCTATGTCCGCTTGCGCAAGCCGAAGGCGCTCATTCCCGAACTGGAAATGAATGCCAAGCCGAACAACATCGCGCCGGTCGAGCCCTGATCCCTGGGCCGGACCGCGCGCTGGCGCGGCCCGGCCAAGCCGCCTAACATCACCCCGCCGGCGAATCGGACGGGGGTCGGATGAGCGGAATTGTCGACGACGTCACCTATTACCTGACCGCGCCTTTGCGCCTGTTCGGCCGCTCGCGCGGCTTTCGCCTGGCCAGCCTGGCGATCGTCGTCGTCGGCGTCTTTTTCGCCGCCACATTATGGGCGCTCGACAGCTTCTTTCCGACCGCGACGCCGGCGGCGCAGGTCGTCGCCAAGCTCGAACCGCTGCCGCCGCTCCAGCCGCTGACCCGCGCCTCCTACGTGATCGCGCCGGTTGCCGTGTCGCTTAACGCCATCCAGCGCAGCCTCGAGGCCTCCGCCCCGCGCACCATGAGCGGCAAGGGCGGCAATCCGGTCAGCAGCATTCTGTCCAAGGCCGAGATCGGCATGACCATTACCCGCGGCAACATCGCGGTGAACGGCCGCGCCGGCGAGATGACGGTGCTGACCCAACTCAACGGCTCGCTGAAAATCACCGGCCAGTTGGCGGCGCAGGCCGGCAACCTGGCCGGCGGCGCCGTCGGCGGCATTGCCGGCCTGCTCGGCGACACTCTCGGCAAGGATGTCGGCAAGGCGGTCGGCGGCATCACCGGCAAGGTGCTCGATCAGAACGTCGAACTGCGCAGCCAGGTCACCGTGCGTTCGAAGCCGTCGGTCACCGCGAACTGGCGGCTGCAACCCAATCTCGCGGCGCAAGTGGCGGTCTCCGACAGCAGCGCGCAAGTCGCCGGCATCAGGATCAATATGGCCAGCGAGGCGAGACCTTTGATTGAGCGCGCGGTCAACGAGCAGGTCGCTGCGCTGGAGAACCGGCTGCGCAACGACCCGTCGCTCGAACGCGCGGCGCGCGAGCAATGGACCAAGATGTGCCGTTCGATCCCGCTCGGCGGCGGCCAGACCGGCCTGCCGCAGCTCTGGCTGGAAATGCGCCCGGTGCGCGCCGCGGCGGCGCAGCCGCAGATCGACGCGCGCAACGTCACCTTGGCCGTCGGCATTCAGGCCAATACCCGCATCACGCCGAAGGAGAGCAAGCCCGACTGTCCGTTCCCGGCCACGCTCGACCTGGTGCCGCCGATGGACAACGGCAAGCTCGCCATCGGCCTGCCGATCGACGTGCCGTTCACCGAACTCAACAAGCTGCTCGACGTCCAGCTCAAGGGCAAACGCTTTCCGGAAGGCACCAATGCGCCGGTCGAGGTCGAGGTGCGCAGCGCCACGCTGGCGGCGTCCGATGACCGGCTGCTGATCGCGCTCAAGGTCAAGGCGCATGAGCGCAAGAGCTGGTTCGGCTTCGGCGCCGAAGCCAGCATCAATATCTGGGGCAAGCCCAAACTTGATCCCGGCACGCAGGTCCTGAGCCTCACCGATATTTCGCTCGCGGTTGAATCGGAAGCCGCCTTCGGCCTGCTCGGCACCGCTGCCCGCGCCGCCATGCCCTATTTGCAGCAGGCCCTGGCCGAGAAGGCGGTGATCGATCTCACGCCCTTCCTCAACGACGCCAAGGCCAAGATCGGCACAGCGCTCGGCGACTTCCGCCAGGCCCGCGACGGCGTCGAGGTCGAGGCGACGGTCGATAATCTGCGCCTCACCGGCATCGCCTTCGACAGCACCACTCTGCGCGTGATCGCCGAGGCCGAAGGGACCGCCAGAGTCACGGTGACGGAACTGCCGCGGATGTGAAGCGAAGCAGCCATCCGCGGCTGGTGCGCTGCTCAGGCCTGATAATTGACGATCAGCGCCTCAAGCTTCGACGTCAGCGTGCTGCCGCCATCGCCGTAGGTTGAATTCTTGCTCTGCGATTGCTTGAGCGAGTCGAGGAAGTTTTGCAGCAGCTTGGTCACGTCGGAATCGCTCGAACTTGTCGAACTGGTCGAATCCGACGACGTCTTGTTCGTCGCATTGTAGGCGGCCTGTTCAATGGCACTGACTGTGCCGTCGCCATTGCTGTCGGCCGGATCGGCTTTTTCGCTCGATTTGCTGCCGCCCGCACCACCGGCGCCGCCGCCGGGAGGCGGGCCACCGGCGCCGCCGGGCCCACCCGGGCCGCCCTGGAAAGCTTTGGCGAACACGCCCTTGAGTTCGTCGGCTTGCTCGCTGGTCAGCTTGCCGCTGCTGACTTCGTCCGAGATCAGACTGTCGATCTTCGACTTCATCTCGTCCGGCGACGGCCGCGAGCCGGCTGACGGCTTGCTCGACTGCATCGCCTGGTCGATGTCGTCCAGCGCTGAACTCAGTGCCGATTGATCGGCGGAGCTGATGGTGCCGGACTTCACTTCCGACGCCAGCTCGGTTTGCAGCATCTTGAGCGGCGAGAACGACTGTTGTGACGCGGTCGCGGATCCGATCGAACTCATGGCTAAGCCCCTAGTTTGCCGGCAAACAGTTCGCCGGTCTGTTGCCATGGATAATTCGGCCGCCGCGGTTAACAAGCGCTTGCCACGGCGGAGCGCGTTTGTTTCGTTGTGTATCGCACGCCGCTTCAGAAACATTCAGAAACAAATATCACCGCTCGCTCTGGCACACTCGCCTCAACCGAATCGCCCATGACAAAACCGCCGCATATTCTGGTCATCGAAGACGACCGCGAAATCAGCGCCCTCGTCGCCCGTTATTTGCGGTCGAACGAGTGCCGCGTGACCGCGCTCGCCGACGGCCGCGGCGTCGAGCGGGTGATGGACGGCCACCGCGTCGATCTGATCGTGCTCGACTTGATGCTGCCGGGCGAGGACGGCCTGAGCATCTGCAAGCGGCTGCGCACATGTTCGCAGGTGCCGATCATCATGCTTACCGCCAAGGGCGACGAGGTCGACCGCATCCTCGGCCTGGAAATGGGCGCCGACGATTATCTGTCGAAGCCGTTCAACCCGCGCGAGCTCTTGGCGCGCATCCGCGCCGTGCTGCGCCGCTCCGCCATCGTCGCGCTGAACCCTGTGCTGCACGGCGCGCGGGTGCTCGGCTTCCTGCGCTGGCGGTTGGACCGCGTGGTGCGCGAATTGCGCGACACCGCGGGCACCCGCGTCGTCCTCACCGACGCCGAATTCAGCCTGCTGCAGGCCTTGTGCGAGCGGCCGGGCCGCGTGCTGTCGCGCGACCAGTTGCTCGACGTCACGCAAGGCCGCAGCGCCGGCGTGTTCGACCGCAGCATCGACATTCTGGTGAGCCGACTACGGCGTAAGATCGAGGACGATCCGCACCACCCGCGCATCATCAAGACCGTCCGCTCCGGCGGCTATTTGTTCACACCCGTGGTGGAGCCCGCATGACTTTCGTCCGTTCGCTGCTGATCAACCGCATCGGCGGGCAGATGGCGATGCTGATCGTGTTGTCGCTGTTTGCCATCCACGCCATCATCACCGCCGGATTTTTCCTCAGCCAGCGCAACGGCGACTGGGCGCCACCCGACGACGCGCCGGCGCAATTCGTCTCCGCCGTCAAACTCGTTGCCGCGTCGGCGCCCGACGACCGCGCGCGGCTGCTGGCGCAGGCCGCGACAGTCTTTCCGCGCATACAGCTGGCGCCGGCGGCGGCGATGCCGCGACAAAGCGAGCCGGAGCAAGTCGATCCGCGGCTGCGTTTTCTCGCGCACGGTCTCGGCCCGCAATTCCAACTGGCGGCGCTGCCGGACGGCGCCGCGCCTGGTTTAAGCGTCGCCGTGCGCATGCCGGACGGCGGGGTGGTAACGGCGCGGCTGCCGCCGCATCCGGAGCCGCCGATGCTCGGCGGCCCGGTCGCCATCACGGTGCTGTTCGTCGTCGTCACGCTGACGCTGCTCGGCCTGTGGGCGACGCGGGCGTTGCGCCGGCCGCTGTCCGGCCTCGCCGCGGCGGCGGAGAGCTTCAATCTCGACGGCAGTATCGCCGCATTGCCGGAGCGCGGCCCGGAAGAAGTGCGCGCCGTCGCCAAGGCGTTCAACCGCATGCGCGACCGCATCCGCAAGCTGGTCGACGACCGCACCCGCCTGCTGGCGGCGATGGGGCACGATCTGCGCACGCCGATCACGCGGCTGCGGCTGCGCAGCGAATTCATCGGCGACGACGAATTGCGCGGCCAGATGCTGCGCGACCTCGACCAGATGCGGCGCATGACCGAGGGCGTCCTGTCGTTCCTGCGCGACGGTCACGCCCGCGCGGATGCCACCTTCGTCGATGTGGCCACCAGCCTGCAGACGATCTGCGACCAATTCGCCGATATGGGATGCCGCATCGCCTATGTCGGCCCCGACCATCTCGCGATCATGGCGAGCGCCGACGAATTGTTCCGCGCCGTCACCAATATCGTCGACAATGCCGTGCGCTACGGCCAACAGACCGTCGTCCGGCTTTCCGCCGACGCCAATACGATCACCATCGACGTCGAGGACGACGGGCCGGGTATTCTCGACAGCCAGAAACTGGCGATGATCGAGCCGTTCGTCCGCGGCGACGAAGCGCGGCTGATGACGCAGAGCACCGGCTTCGGCCTCGGCCTGAGCATCGCCCGCGCGGTCGCCGAGGCGCATGGCGGAACCCTGACGCTTCACGACCGCGCGCCGCAGGGCCTGATCGCCCGCATCAGCCTGCCCGGCAAAAACCCTACAGGTCTGGCCGCCATCCACCGCCGTGCATTGACTTAAAAGACCCCGGGATTACATTAGCTCTGTTCCGAGGGGTGCCCGCCGGAATTTTTGGCGGGCTGAGAAAAACCCTTTGAACCTGATCCGGGTCATGCCGGCGAAGGGACAGGGACTTAGGCTTCTGCCCTCGCAGCATACTCGACCCTCATCCTGAGGAGGGCGCGCTTTGCGCCCGTCTCGAAGGATGAGTTTTTGGCCCATGCTTCGAGACGCGCCTGCGGCGCTCCTCAGCATGAGGAAAGAGCGAGAAGCAGGGAGAAGTTAAATGAACAAGCCAATCACCGCCGCCGATCTGGTCACGCCCAAGGTCACCACAGGCCCGCTCGCCGCCTCCCGCAAGGTCTATGCCTCTCCCGACAGCGCTCCCGATCTGCGCGTGCCGGTCCGTGAAATCGCGCTGCATGAATCATCCGGCGAAGCGCCGCTGCCGGTCTACGACACCACCGGCCCCTACACCGATGAGACCGTCACCATCGATGTCGAGCGCGGCCTGGCCCGCCCGCGCGTCGAATGGGTGAAAGAGCGCGGCGGCGTCGAGGAGTATGAAGGCCGCCCGATCAAGGCCGTCGATAACGGCAACGCCACCGGCAAATATCTCGCCCGCAATTTCCCCAACACGCCGAAGCCGTGGCGCGCGATCGGCGATGCGCCGGTCACGCAATACGAGTTTGCCCGCGCCGGCATCATCACCAAGGAAATGATCTACGTCGCCGAGCGTGAGAATATCGGCCGCAAGAAGATGCTCGACCGCGCCGAAGCCGCACTCGCCGATGGCGAGCAGTTCGGCGGCGCGGTGCCCGCTTTCATCACGCCGGAATTCGTGCGCAGCGAGATCGCGCGCGGCCGCGCCATCATCCCCTGCAACATGAACCACGCCGAACTCGAGCCGATGATCATTGGCCGCAACTTCCTGGTCAAGATCAACGCCAATATCGGCAACAGCGCCGTGTCGTCGTCGGTCGAGGAAGAAATCGAGAAAATGGTGTGGGCGATCCGATGGGGCGCCGACACCGTGATGGACCTCTCGACCGGCCGCAACATTCACAACACCCGCGAATGGATCCTGCGCAACTCGCCGGTGCCGATCGGCACCGTGCCGATCTATCAGGCGCTGGAGAAGGTCGATGGCGATCCGGTCAAGCTCGACTGGGAATGCTACAAGGACACGCTGATCGAGCAGTGCGAACAGGGCGTCGATTATTTCACCATCCATGCCGGCGTGCGGCTCGCTTACGTGCCGCTCACCGCGAGCCGCGTCACCGGCATCGTCTCGCGCGGCGGCTCGATCATGGCGAAGTGGTGCCTGTCGCGGCACAAGGAGAGCTTCCTCTACGAGCGCTTTGACGAGATCTGCGACATCATGCGCAAATACGACGTGTCGTTCTCGCTCGGCGACGGCCTGCGCCCCGGCTCGATCGCCGACGCCAATGACCGCGCGCAATTCGCCGAACTCGAGACGCTCGGCGAACTGACGCAAGTGGCGTGGCAGAAAGGCTGCCAGGTCATGATCGAAGGCCCCGGCCACGTGCCGATGCACAAGATCAAGATCAACATGGACAAGCAGCTTAAAGAGTGCGGCGAAGCGCCGTTCTATACGCTCGGGCCGCTGACCACCGACATCGCGCCGGGCTACGACCACATCACCTCGGGCATCGGCGCGGCGATGATCGGCTGGTTCGGCTGCGCCATGCTTTGCTACGTGACGCCGAAGGAGCATCTCGGCCTCCCCGACCGCGACGACGTCAAGACCGGCGTCATCACCTACAAGATCGCGGCGCACGCCGCTGACTTGGCCAAGGGCCATCCGGCGGCGCAGTTGCGCGACGACGCGCTGTCACGCGCGCGCTTCGACTTCCGCTGGCAGGACCAGTTCAACCTCGGCCTCGATCCGGAGACGGCGCAGAAATATCACGACGAAACACTGCCCAAGGAAGCGCACAAGGTCGCGCATTTCTGCTCGATGTGCGGGCCGAAGTTCTGCTCGATGAAGATCACGGCCGATGTGCGGGAATACGCGGCCAATCTGGGCGCCAATGAGAAGGCCGCGCTTGGTCTCGACGCAACGGCGGAAGCCGGCATGAAGGAAATGTCCGACAAGTTCAACGCCATGGGCCAGCAGGTTTATGTCGAGGCGGGCGTCGCTGGTGCGGCCAAGGCCCCGCACACGACGGCGCTGGATACCGAAGCCGCCCATGCGGCGAAGAACGCGGCGTTGGTGAGGGAGAGTAATAAGGCTTTGTCGTAGGGCACGCCTCTCACCGCGTCATGGCCGGGCTTGTCCCGGCCATCCATGACTTAACCGCGAGGAGTCGAAATGATATTATCTCGATTTGCTCTCATAGGCGCAATTCTGAGTGGTTCTACATTAGGCGCAAATGCAAAAATCATTGCATTTCAATGCAGCCTTCCCAATATGAACCCCTTGGTATTCACTTTGTATAGCGACGGAACTCCCGCTCGCGTCGGAACAGCCACAGGAGTCGGAAGCAAGGCGAGCGCAACGCGCGATAAATTCGGCGCGTTGGTTTTCGTCGAAATGAACAACGATGGAACGCCAGTTTCGTTCTCAACAATTCAGAAAAATATGGAAATCATCCACAGCCGGCACCTGTTACTTCTTGATGGCTCCATTTTATCGCCATCGCAGAATAAAGGGCGATGCAGCAAAATTCCTCTCTAGTTCGAGACGAACTCAAGCTGCCGCCAAGCGTAATTTCTTCCAAGCTTTGCAGTTCAGGGCCACCCGCTACATTTGCCGCTACATTCCGAGATGTCTTGCACAAATGCTTCCATGGATGTCGACGCCTGCAAGACCGAGAATACCGCCCGTCCCGCTCGAATCCTCTGTCGTAAGTTTTGTAACAAGTCCATTCGGCGATGAGATGACGCTGACCTTACAGTAGTTCGTCTTTGCAGTACCGCTGCCTTCAGACGTATTGATGTTTGTAACGGCGGACAGTTGCCAAACGTAAGCTGTTTCACCGCTGTTCATTTTGAATGCGCTTGTGGGTGGTCCAAACTCAGAAACGAGCGTATCGACGCTTTTCCCGAGAAACCGGCTTCCAAGTTTATCCGAAACTTCTTGTCGCGTGGCAGCGCAACCGGCCAAGACAGCCACGGCTAACACCGCTGCCATCGTCACAAAAAATCGCACGATGCGCTCCCCCCGGTAGATCATACGATAGCACTCGTAGCCCGGATGAGCGAAGCGAAATCCGGGGCTAATCTCTCAACAGATCTTCTGCTTTCTGCTCACCCTCCCCGCCTCCGCCCAGCCCTGGCGCGGCAACGACTACACGCCGACGATGGAAGAGCCCGCTCCGGGCGTCGACAACACCGGCCGCGATGTCGAACTGCCGCACCGCTCTACTTCTTCACCTCGATCATGATCACATGTGTCGGCGTATCGCCGATGTTGTCGCCAATATGGGTCTGTTCCTCCGACCACATCGTGTCGCCGGCCTTGAATTCGCGCCGCAATGTCTTTCCGTCCGGCAGGATGATCGCCCGCTTGAACGGGGTCACCGCGTAAAGCACGAAAGCCGGATGGGTATGCTGGTGCGTTTTTTCGCCGGGTCTGTCTTTGTATTCCAGCACGCGCACGCGATCGTTTTCGAACCGCACCTTGTATTTATCGCCATCGGTGTGGGTCGGGTCGGCTGCCTGTGCCGCCGTGCAGATCAGCAGGCCGATTAAGGCGATAAATCGGGTCATAGCGGGTTCTCCTTGCGAATGGCCGTAGTGGCCTGACTTTGCTGTCGGCGACGCTGACAGGAGACCGGCCGTTGCGGGAGCCGCAAGTTTGCCTTCTGTGGCGGCAGAACTGCATAATGCATCCATGTTCGAATGGAGCGACTTGCGCTATTTCCTCGCCGTGGCCGAGCACGGCAGCACGCTCGCGGCCGGCCGCGCGCTCGGCGCCAGCCAGTCCACCGTGCAGCGCCGGCTGGCCGCGCTTGAACGCCAGCTCGGCCGCCCGCTCGTGCGCCGAAGCTCGAACGGTTATCGCCTCACCGAATTCGGCGAACAGATGCTGCCGCATGCCAGGCACGTCGAACAGGCCATACTGTCTTTTGATCAGCACAAGCAGGGCATCGCGCGCGGCGAATTCGGCGTCATCCGCCTCACCTGCCCGGAACCGATCATGGCGCGTCTCACACAATCGGAATTCCTCGACCGCTTTCATACGCGCTATCCGCAATTCCGCGTCGAATTCGTGATGAGCGACAAGTATCTCGACATTGCCAAGGGCGATGCCGATGTGGCCCTGCGATCCGGCGACACCGACGACAATGCGCTGGTCGGCCGCAAGGTCGCGGACTCGCTCTGGGCGATCTATGCCAGCCGCCATTATCTTGAGGCGCATGGCCGCCCGGCGTCGGTGTCCGAGTTGAAGCAGCACGCGCTGATTGGTTTTGACGAGACGTTGAGCAAGCATCGCCTAACGACTTGGCTCGCCGAGGTCGCACCGCAGGCCAAGCTCGTTGCGAGCGCCAACAGCATCCTTGGGCTTGTCTCGGCGGCGAAGTCCGGTCTCGGCGTGGCACCGCTTCCCACCGCACTGGGTGATGCCGAACCCGATCTGGTTCAGGTGCTGGCACCGGTGCCGGCCTTGCAGCGAAGCTGGCGGCTGCTGACGCATCCCGACCTGCGGCATACCCCGCGCGTCGCGGCGTTCTTTGATTTTGTCAACGATGAGCTGCCGTCGCTGCGGCCGATCCTGTCAGGGTGACAGCCCGACGATTTTTGCCACGCACATTAAGGTCCCCCCATGCCCATCACCCACTTCCCCCCGCCACCCAACATCAAAACCCCGCCGCTCTCCTACGCCACCCGCGTCGGCGAGCTGCTGTTTATCTCCGGCATTCCGGGCTTCGACGGCGACGGCAAGCTCGCCGACACCTTCGAAGCCCAGTTCGGCTTTGTCGTCGCCACGATCAAAACCATTCTGAGCGAGGCCGGCACCGACATGCGCCACATCGTCAAGCTCAACGTGCTGCTGACGCGCGCGGCCGATGTCGCGACGATGAACGCACTTTACGCTGACGCCTTCGGCCCGCCGCCTTATCCGGCGCGCACGACCTGCGTCATCGCGCAATTGCCCGATCCGAAAATGCTGATCGAAATCGAGTGCGTCGCCGCCGTACCGGCCCGCTGACGCGCCCAGAGACCGATTGCAGCGGCCGGCGGGCTTTGAGATAATCGGCAGGATCACATGCGAACCCACGGGAGCCGGACATGACCGCCTTCAACGCCGTGCGCTTCAAGGTGAAAGCCGGGCGCGAGCAGGAATTCCTCGACGCCCACAAAAACGTCGCCGCCGCGTGGCCGGGCCTGCGCCACGTCAACATCGTCAAGACCGGCGAAGGCCGCTATTGCATCATCGCCGAATGGAACGACGTGGAATCCATCGCGGCCGCGCGGCCGGCCATGATCGCGACGCTCAATTCGTTTCGCGACACGCTGGAGGACCTTGGCGGCGGCCTGGGCGTCACCGACGCGGTGTCGGGGCCCGTCGTGCTGGCGTTGAAATAGCGGCGCGGCGGTAGAGCGCGTCGCGAATTTACAACGGCGCCTCGCCGCCCGCCGCGTATCGAAACCCTTAAGCCTGTCACACTATGACAGCCGCGACAGCGCGCTTTTCACGCGCAACGCCCCATCCAGTGCCTTGCCGATAACGGAATAACAAGCCGGCCCCGCTATTCTTGCCTCAGGCTCGCGGCAGACGAACCGCCGCGCAGCGACAATAAGGGAGTGGGTCCATGCTTGCCGAATTATTCCTGCTGCATCTCGAAATGATGCGCGCCGCCATGCGCCGCGAAGAACAGTCCTCCCGCGCGCCGCGCTTCGTGCCTGTCGCGCGCCCGGCCTGAGGTCGTCGGCTCAACATGGGTGCAACGGACCGGCGGCGGGCCGCCGGCCTTCGCGCCTGAGGCGGTGTGGCCTCCGCGCCGACATGACCTGTGTCAAAAGGCGCAACCTCCGGGCAGCCTATGCTTTATGGTATAAGTCCGCCATGAAGCCCGAATGCCGAGGAAACCCATGCCCAAAGATACGTCGATCTCGCTGCCCGATCTCGAAGACCGCATCGCCATCGCGCGCGACAACATCCGCCAGTTGACCGAGCAGGCGACCGGCTCCTCCGGCGCCGCCGACGAAGAGCGCACCGCCAACCGCATCGCCGAGCAACAGGACGAGCTGGACCGGCTGATCAAGCAGCGCGAAGCCTTCGCGAGAAAATAGCGCGCCCCGGCTTTATTTCACCCGCTTGTACAGGTTCGACGCCGAGCCGCGCCCGCCCGCGACATTCGGATTGGTGTTGACGAATTCGTCCGCCGTCAATTTGTCGATGGTGCGGACCTGCGCCTCGCCTTCCCAGTTGGGAAAAGTTGACGAGACGATATTGAAGGTCACGGTTTTCTTGGCCTCGTCCACCGCATAGGTTCCGAACACCGACAGGCTGCGCTTCATGATCGCGGCATATTCCTCCGCCGTGCCGGTCAGCCGGTTATTCGACGCTATCTTCGGCACGTCGCTGGCGACATGGATCTGCGCGAAGCGCCCGTCGCCGGTGAAGATCAGAATGCCCTTGGGCGTCTCGCCGAACGGAAACGATCTTGTGCCGTCGGGCGCCTTCACCTCGGCGACGACGAAATTCCAGGTGCCGACGATAAGCTCCTTGAGCGGCTGTGCCGGCTGCGCGGCGGCGGCGCCGATCGACAAGGCAAAGGCAAAAAAAGCAGCGGCGATTTTAGTCGGCGTCATGAATTTGGTCAGCGTCATGGTGTCCCCCAGGTTTTGTTCGTTGGCGCGGATGCTAACGCGGATCGGGGCGCGGCGCGATGGCCGCTTGGCTTGTCCACCGCATTGAGCCCGGTTTAAATCCCGCCTAGGCTCCCCCCCGGAGAAACTTGCGCAGCCGCCACACAAGCGCAAAGCCGTCCGGGGAGAAACCACCATGACCGCGCCATCCATCGCGGCCGGGCTTAAACTGCTGGCCGGCGGCTCGCTCACCGGCCCGCTCAACGCGCTGGCGCCTCTGTTCGAGCGCGCCTCCGGCCACAAGCTTTCCATCCATTTCGACTCGACGCCGAACCTGATCAAGCAGGCGACGTCGGAGCCGTTCGATGTCGCCATCGTGCCGGTCGATGTCTTCAAGAATGCCGATGCCAAAGCCAAATTCGTCGCCGGCCCGACCACCGACATCGCTCGCGTCGGCTACAGCATCGCCGTGAAAGCCGGCGTGCCGAAGCCGGACATCGGCACGCCAGCCGCGTTCAAGAAAGCGCTGCTGAAAACGCCGTCCGTTGCCTTCCTGCCGGAAAGCGCGGTCGGCGCCTACATTTTGAAAGTGTTCGAGCGCCTCGGCATCGCGGAAGCGATGAAGGCGAAGACCAAGGTGGCGGCGACGCCTTCCGCCATTGCGCCGATGGTCGCCAAAGGCGAGGCCGGCCTCGGTATCTTCCTCACCAATGTGCTGACCGCGCCGGGCGTCGATATCGCCGGGCCCTTCCCCGGCGAATTGCAGCAGGACCTGGTGTTCACAGCAAGCGTCACCGCGGCAAGCACGAACGCCGCGGCGGCGAAGGCGCTGATCGATTATCTGCGCTCGCCGGAAGCCAAAGCGGTGATCGCCGCCAAAGGCATGACGGCGGGGTAGAGCGTCTCGGCGCGCCGCCTATATCGCCGGCACGTTTCGCCGGCCGGCGATGAGCCAGGCCAGAAGGCCGAGCACTGGCAGGCAGACGATGATGAGCACCCAGAACACCTTGGTGCCGCCGGTATTGGCGCTCTGCAAGATCTGGACGATGGCCCAGATGTCGAGGGCGAGAATGACCAGCGCGAAAATATATTCGAGACCCATTGGGTAATCTCCTGTCGGCGCGCCAATTGGCGCGGGTTCCGTTATCAACGGTCTCCCCGCGCCGGGGTTCCCGTCGGCTCGTTTCTTGCCCCGCTTAACCGCGAGCAGCTCGGTGGTTTAACCCGCCATTGACCAGATATTTTTCCATTGCCGTAATTTGGTTCTGCTAGGTTTTTGCGTGCGCGATAGAAGGTCGCCGCATTTCCTCATTCCAGAAAGGCCCCAAACACGGCGCCGATGCGGCGCTGCAGGAGTATCCCGCGTGCTTCAGCCTTCGCTTGTCATGCGTTTTCTCAAATGTGAGTCCGGCGCCACCGCCATTGAATATGGGCTCATCTCCGCCGGCATTGCCGTGGCCATCATCGCCGTCATCAACGGCCTCGGCACCAAGCTGAACACCAAATTCACCTCGATTTCGACGCAGCTAAAATAGCGGGCGGCCGGCCGATGCCGCCGGAAAATCCGGCCCTGAGCCGACTTGACATTAATCCTATTTTAGGATTACATGCACCCTATCCCGTCCCATCTAACGAGGGGCGTTTGATCAGCGTCGTCAGATGCTGGGGCGGGGAGCGGTGGCTGGTGGGGGTGTCGGAGATTCGGCGCAACAAACCCATCAGCGGTCCAAGCCGCTTGGTCCCGACTGCCCGTGCAGGCAGTCACTGGGGCGGCCGTGTCGTGGCCATCGGGGCAGAAACCTTGGCTTTCAACGGGCTCGATACCAGGGCCTAGAGGAGCCGAAGGGGGAAGCTTCCCCGCCACACCATGAAAGCCCCGCAGCGGTGGCTAGGTGCACCTTTCGCAAGAAAGGGCGCCTGAAATCGTCCGGCCACCGGGGGTCAAGCGGAGCAAACCTAAGAAACACCGCGCGCGGGACGCCGGGAAACCGGCAACTGCGTGGTGACTTGCTCGTGTGAATCTAACTCAAAAATCACACGAGGCTGCGGGGTTGTTGTGACCCCGGCGTTCCGCGCGCCCTCGTTTCGGGGGCGAAGATGGGAATGCGATTTGGAATAAGGGCGTGCCCGGCGCCTTCACAAAAAATACGGGCGAAGACGCACGTCTGGACCCTTCTTACCCTCCCCTGGAGGGTAAGAAGAAGCGCTCCTCCCCATCCTAAAAACCCCCTACCATCCCGCATCCGTGTTTCCGTCCTCACACCAAATGAGCTTCCCCATGTCGCAACGCATCGCCGTCATCGGCGCCGGCACCATCGGCGCCAGCTGGGCCGCCCTCTTTCTCGCGCGCGGAAATGATGTCCAGGCCAGCGATCCGTCGCCGAACGGCGAAGCCTTCGCCCGCCGTTTCATCGACAATGCCTGGCCGACGCTCGATGCGCTCGGCCTCATCGCGCCCGGCGCCAGCCCGTCGCGCTTTTCGTTTCACGCTTCACCGGCGGACGCTTGCAAAAGCGTATCCTTCGTGCAGGAAAGCGGGCCGGAGCGCGAGGATTTGAAAATCGAGTTGTTTGCCGCGCTCGACGCCGCATTGCCCAAGGAGGTTGTCATCGCCTCGAGTTCGTCGGGCCTGTTGATCTCGCGCGTCACCGTCAAGTGCAAACATCCGGAGCGCTGCGTCATCGGCCATCCGTTCAACCCGCCGCATCTCATTCCACTGGTCGAGGTTGTCGGCGGCGACAAGACGTCGGCGGCGACAATCGCCGAGGCGACGGATTTCTATCGCGCGCTCGGCAAGCATCCGATCCATATCAAGAAGGAAGTGCGCGGCCATGTCGCCAATCGCCTGCAGGCGGCGTTATGGCGCGAGGCGGTGTCGCTGGTCGCCGATGGCGTGGTGTCGGTCGCCGATGCCGACGCGGCGGTCGCCTATGGGCCCGGCCTGCGCTGGGCGCTGATGGGACCGCATTTGACGTTTCATCTCGCCGGCGGCGAAGGCGGCATGGCGCATTTCATGGCGCATATCGGCCCGGCCGTGCAAAGCTGGATCGACGATCTCGGCAATCCCCGGATCGCCGACGTCTCCAAGATCATCGTCGACGGCGTTACGCAAGAAGCAAACGGCCGCACCATTTCCGATTTGCAGAAATGGCGCGACCGCAAGTTGATCGAGATATTGAAAGTGTCGGCGTCGCCGTGACGACGCCGGCTTTCAGATTAGCGCATCGAAAGCGCGAGACCGCTGAGGTCGGCGCTGACAATCAGGCCGGCCTGACGGCCCGACAGCGTGAGCACCGCGCCGTTCTGGTTGGTCAGCACGACAGCCTGCGCGCCGCGGCCGACCGCCGCGCCGGCGCCGGCCTGGCCATAGACACCGGCCACATCGGACGCACGACGGATATTGCTCACAGTGCCGTAAAAATTGGTTTCCGAGGCGCCGAAGGTGAAGCCGTAGCTGATGCCGCCGATCGACAGCGGATACTGCCGGCCGTGGAACGTCAGCGTGCCGCTGCCGCCTGAGCCGCCAATGACGAAGCCCGCCTTGACGATACGGATGTGGATTTTGCCGCTATCGGCCATCGCCGCGGTGGAAGCGCTGATGCCGAACAAGGCGGTGAGCGCGATGAGGCCGGCACGTAAACCGTTGGAAAGACGCATGGAAATTCTCCTAGCAACTGGTGGCCTTTTGACGGGCGCAGCCAGCAAGCAGCGCAGCAACCGTCTGAAGGTTCAGTCGGTGCCGGACGCCGCGGGTGGAATCGCAACGGAACAATACGCCCCGCCCAAAAAAGTTCCATGATTTGCGTCAATATCCGGGCGGCTCGCTTACCGCTTGAACAGACCCATAATCGCGGCTTTGGCCAAGGTCTTGAAATGCAGGTTGAAGCCGACAACCGCGGCCGAGGTATCGGCGCCGACGTCGAGCGTATCGCCGACCGCGAACACCGTGAACAGATAGCGATGCGGATGATCGCCTTCCGGCGGGCACGGCCCGCCATAGCCGGGCTTGCCGAAATCGGTGCGGGTCATCAGCGCGCCCTTCGGCAATGTGCCGCCGGCGCTGCCGGCGCCCAGCTTCAACTCGGTGACGTCGGCTGGAATATTCACCACCAGCCAGTGCCAGAAACCGGAGCCGGTCGGCGCGTCGGGGTCGTAGCAAGTGACGGCGAAACTCTTGGTGCCGGCCGGCGCGCCCGACCATTTCAAATGCGGCGAGGTATTGCCGCCGGCGCAGCCGAAACCGAAATCCGCCGACAGGATGAAATCGCGGCCGAGATAATCGCCATCCTTAAAACTGTTGCTGGTGACGCTGAAGGCCATGGCTTTGTCTCCCTGGATATTGGTTGCACAAAGCGTAGCCGAAGACAGGCAAAGTGCCTACTGTTGCAATTCTCCCATGGGAATCTGTCCGCATGAATGCGCTTCTCAATGCCGACCTGCCGGTCAATCTGTTCGACGGCGTGGTCTATCTGTGTCTCGCGGTCGCCATTATTTCCGGCTATCGCTCCGGCCTGCTGCGCGCCCTCGCCACCATCTTCGGCTATGTGATCGCCGCGCCGGTTGCCGTGGCCGTCATGCCATTCGTCACGCCGATCCTGGCCGAGCGATTCAATTTGCCGCCGGCGCAGTCGTCGCTGGCGTTCTTCGCCGTGTTTCTGGTCATCGGTTTCGTTCTGGCCGCATTGATGCGCCACGCGATCAGTGAGGTTTCCGGCGCGCAAATCAGTGCGCCCGATCGTGCCGCCGGCGCCTTTCTCGGCGCCATCCGCGTCGTGCTTCTCGCCGTCGTCATGGTGCTGGTGTTCGAGCGCATCATTCCGCCGGGCCGCGAGCCGGCATTCCTCGCAGGCTCCAGACTGCGGCCGATTTTATCGGCGGCGGGACAGGAAGGCCTGCGCAAGCTGCCGCCCGACGTCACCAATTTTATCGATCGGATGAAACGCGAACGCGGGCTATAGTCGGATCATGACACCTCAACCGAGATCGGCGCGATTGTCGGGCTGGCAGATTTTCGGCAAGGCCCTGCTCGGCGCCTTGCTCGGATTTATCGCCGCGCCGATCGCCATTTTCGTCCTGGTCCTGATCCTGAATTTTTTCAACAAGGTCTGCGGCACGCCCGGCGACTCCGGTGGTTGTGAAATGGGGCTGGCCACCGCTGTTATTGCGTCCGCTTTGCCTGGCGCAGCCATTGGCCTCGTCGTCAATTTGATCCGCGCTTTGCGGCGCCGGGCCTGACCTCCCCCGGATACCGGCCGATTTGGCCTGTGCAACCAACCGATGGCTCGCTACGTTGAAGCCTTGAGATTTCAGACCAATCCGAGAGGCAACCGATGTCCAAGGTCACTTATGAAATTGTCGAGCACGATGGCGGCTGGGCATACAAGGTCGATGGCGTTTTCTCCGAACCTTTTCCGACGCACGCGGCGGCGCTGAAAGCGGCGCAGCGCGCCGCCGCCGAACAGAGGGTTCCCGGGCACACCGAGGAAATCCTGTTCGAGGATGAAAAAGGCCGCTGGCACACCGAGACCGCGCGCGGCAGCGATCGCCCCGACACCTCGGTCAAGGACAAGGGTTAGCATTCCGGCCTATCCGAACAGCTGCGCCGCTATGCGCGGGGTCATGCGATGGTTGATGGCGGCATTCTTCGCCGTTGCCGGTTATTTTCACCTCACCGCGCCGGCCCCGTTTTTGGCGATCACGCCAGACTGGGTACCTTTCGCGCCGTGGCTGATTGCCATCACCGGCCTATGCGAATGCGCCGGCGCGATCGCTTTGGTGACACGCCCCTTGCGCTGGCATGCCGGCATGGCGCTGGCGCTTTATGCGTTGTGCGTGTGGCCGGCCAATTTCAAGCATGCCTTTGCCGGCGTCGATATCGCCGGTCTGCCGTCGAGTTGGTGGTATCACGCCCCGCGGCTGGCTTTGCAGCCGGCGATCATGTGGTGGGCTTTGTTTTCGGCCGGCGTCATCGACTGGCCGATGCGCGGCCAACGCGACGCATAGCGCAATATCAATCAAACAGGCCGTAGGTCGCCCATTTCGCTTCGGGGATTTCGCCGCCGATCGTGTATTGAAACGACAGGACCTGCATATGATCGGGCGTCGCCGAACAGGTGTAGGCCATGCCGTACCATTTGCCGCGGCTGCGAAATGCGCCGGCGCTCGCCACGATCGTATCGTTCTTCACCTTGACGTCGGCGCCGGCATTGGCGACCGCGCGCTCGGGGCGAAAATTGCCGGCATCCTTGCGAATGCTGGCCATCGCGGTGTAGTCGCATAATTGCTCGAGCCGCTCGGCCGGCGCCAGCATGCGCAGACTGCGCTCAAGGCGGGCATCGGCGGCCGCGGCGGGAACCGAGATCGGCGCCACGGCTTGCGACAGCAACACCACGGCCGCGCCGGTCGCCACTTCCCAAACCCGCATTCGACTACCCTCTCGACTAAAGGCCCCTGCGGGCGGATTTAAGCGGCGATACCAAACAACGATGACGATTTCGAGGTCAGGAATACTTCGGATCGCGGTCGAGCAGTTCGATCGAAATCCCCTGCGGACCGCGCAGGAAGCAGATCTTGATGCCCGGCCGCGGGACGGTCGGTTCCATGGAGAACACGACACCTTTGGCCTTGAGATCGGCGGCGACCGCGTCGATGCCGGACACTGTCAGGCCGAAATGATCGAGGCCCTGATAGGGCGTCACCGGCGGCTCATTGACGCCATCGCCGGATTTGACCGGGGCCAGAAAAATATTGGCGCCGCCGAGCTTGAGGTCGATGCGGGGCGCTCCCTGCTGGGTGCTGCGGATCACCTCGGCGCCCAGCATGCGCTCGAACCATTGCGCGGTCGCTTCCGGGTCCGGCGTGCGCAGATGGACATGATCCCACGTGTAGTTCGGCATGGCGGCCCCCGGTGCAGCGAGGCGGCAATCTAGAACAGGCCGGGGGCAAAAGTCACATGGTCCTGTGCAGATTCTTCTGCAAACCGATGTGCGCGGCGAGGACAAAAATCGGCGCGATAAACAGGGGACCGAGACACAAGCCCGTCATATTGGCCATCGCCGCCGCCGAGAGCGGCAGGATCAGCAGTAATCCGGCGGCCACCGGCAGGGCTCGACCGAAGCCCGCGGCCGGCGCCTGCCAGAGCCAGACCACGATCAGCACGCCGAAGACCAGATCATAGTCCTGCAAATAAGGTGTCGCCAGACAGGTGGCGCTGAGCAGGACCGCGTTCTTGACGTCGAGAGTCGCTTCCTTGCGCCACCACACCAGCGCGACAGCGATCAGCGCAATCGCGCCCGTGAGCGCCTGGATCGCGTAAGCGGCATCGACCGGCGCGCCCAACCTGCGGGCGGCAACAAACACCGAGACGAAACGATGCCAGACGCCGGTTCCGTCCTCCAGAACGATCTGGCGCAGCACGCCGAGATTGCGCAAATAATCGGTCCATAGCGCCGGGCCATGCCCGGCCACGCTGATCGCCAGCAGCGCGCCGGCCGAAAGTCCGGCAAACATAAAGGCGCGCCAGTAACGGCCTGCCAACAGAGCGACCGGTACCAGCAAGCCGAATTGCGGTTTGTAGATCAGCAGGCCGAGGAAACCGCCTGCCAGAGCCGGCCGCTTGTCGAGCAGGCCAAGGCCAAAGCCGAACAGGGCCGCCGTCCAGGTGCCGTTCTGCCCGCCGATCGCGTTGATGAAAACGGCCGGCGCGCTCAGCGCCAGCAGTAGCGCGCCGCGCCCCGGCAGGGCCACCAGCACGGCGCGATAGAACGCATACCAGCCGCCGGCAAGCCACAGCGCCAGGCCAGGCACATAGGGCACGAAGGCGAGCGGCGCGGTCAGCAGCAACAGCACTGGCGGATAGCTGTAATGGTAGCCCTGGATCGGCGCGCCGGCGACGCCTTCCTGGAAAAGGTGAAACGCGCCCGGATCGTAGATCTCGCCGGCGCGACCGTGCCAGGCGAGATACGCGCCCGACCAGTAATTGATGAAATCGTCGCCGAACGGCCGCAGCGCGCCATTGGTCAGGTGGTCGCGCGTCTGCTGCCAGAGATCGAACAAATAGATCGCCGCCGCCACAGCGACAAAACTTCGCGCGAGCGTAATCGTCAGGTCCGGCAGCCGGCGGCGCATGGCAGGAATGAAACGCCGGTCCGGGTTAGAATGGGGTTAAGGTACGGTGCGGACATCCGGGAGTTGCCGGGACAGGGCCATTTCAGCGACAATATCGTACGGAGCCGAATCAAGCCGGCGTCACCCGAACCGCCTGGGAATACGACGATGCGATACGCCCCCTTCTCGACCACGGCCCCTCAACCGGCGCACCGTCCGATGCGCCACATGATGCGCGTGCTGATGGTTGTGGCGAGTGCCGCGGTATTGCTGGGCGGCTGCCAGACCGATGGCAGTTCTCCGCTCTCGGACCTCGTGACCTCTAGCGACAAGAAAGCCGAGCCGGCCACGCCGCCCGAACCGCCAATGACCCGTTCGCGCGCCGCCATGGACTGCTGGATGAAAACCGAGAAAGGCCAGGCCGATGGCAATCTCGACAAGCGCGCCGACGTCGTCAACAAATGCATCGACGAAAAATTGAAGACCGCGCAGGTGCCTAAGACCTAAAGCCAGCAACCGGAAGCCTGAAAGTGGCGAGGACCTGAGCCATAAGGCCCAGATCCCCTGTTTCGACAGATAAATCCGGCCAACCGGTTATTTGGCGTCGGTGACGCTGCACAAAGGCGATTGCGCCTGGCACTTGGCCTTGGCGTCGGCGCGATTTTTGCCGGTCTCGGTGCAGGTCGAATGGCTCAGCGGCAGCAAGGCCGGACAGGCCACATCGAATTTGTAGCCGGTCAATTTCTTCCAGGCACGTTTGACCTTCTTCTTCACGGCGGCCGTGTCTTCCTTGACCTCGCGTTTGACCTTCTGCGTGGTCGTTTCGGGCTTCTTCGTCTCGGCCTGCGCCAGCATCATCGCCGGCCGCATGCCGTCCGAGGCCGCCGCTGCACTGGCGGCATGCGCCGCACTGAACGAACCCGCCGTCCCGACCGCCAACAGCCCGATGGCCGCCGCACCCATAATCCAATAGCGCATGTCCCAGCTCCCTGTGCCGGCCTCCGGCCGCCTCGGTGAATCCAGGCGATCATTCGGACGCGGGCACGCCGATAACGGCCGATGGAACCGGAAAGTTCCGCTCGGCCGCGGCAAAAGATGACGCCTGTGCATGGCGGCCCGGTGGACCGGTTGCCCCCTCTTGCCGAAGCCCTCTCGCCGTACCACCATTCGCCCGTTCACAACCGCCATGATTCTCGGCCGTTTTCGGCTGACATCATGCGCCAGCCAAGATTAGGGGTTCGTCATGGCAAAGGGTCAGATGCGCGTGCCGAAGGAAAAGAAAAAGCCGAAGGCCGACAAGGACAAGCCGAAGCAGGTGTCGGCCTACAAGGCCTCGCAGTCCTCGAGCTCGGCCGGCAAGAAATAGCGACGACCTACTGCTCGATGCGCGCGCCGATCTGGCGTTCGTCGGGCAGTTTCTTCGCAGCGCTGTCCGTTCAAGACAGGTCAGCAACTCGATATAGCTCGGCGAGCCGCCATTGCGGCCATGTTGTCCTCCTTCGGTTCCAATCGGCCGGACAACGCGCATCGCGATTGCGGGTTCATTTCCAGCCTTAGCGGCTCCACACCTTTGCCCAAGTTCCGTGGGACAAGCCGCCCTGTGAACGGTGGGGTTATGGAATGCCGATCGGGTTAAGAGCGAAGCGTATCGCTATCGCGTTTATCGGGTTTTGCGCTGTGCTGCCGCTCACCGCGGTAGCGCAGGACGCGCCGCAATCAATCCCGGACGCCTCGGATGGCGAGCCCGCTTTGCGGCCGACCGTTACCGACGGCGAACCGACGCCCGCGATGACCACCGAGGATAACGCCATTATTGACAAGGCCCTCGCCGTCGATCCCGCCAGCTATTTGAATGCGCCAGCGCGGCCACTGCGTCTGCCGGCACTGGCCGGCGCCAAGGGCATCGACCTGTCGCGCACCGACCGGCCGGATGGCTCCGGCACCGTCGTCGTCAAGAAGCCGCTGGCCAGCGAATGGGACGCCAATCTCGGCGCCGATCTCGGTTACGCCGTGGATACGCCTTACGGTTACGATCCTAAGAGGCCGTTGGGCGTCACCCGTAACGATCGCGGCGGCGCCGCCTGGGCCTCGGTCGGCCTGCCGAATTTCGCCAGCATCGACGCGCGTGTCGATCCGAACAACGAGCAGGGCCGTATCGGCACCACATTCAAGCGATCAATGCCTGTCGGCGATAAATTCTCGGTCAGCGTGCAGAGCCGCTATTCGGTCACCGAAAGCCTGGGCCAGCCGCAAGTGGCTACGTCCGATATTCCCCTACGCATCGCGCCGCCAAGCGAGCCGGCAGTGGCGCCCGTGGCGCGGGTATGGGGCAATGAAAATTTTGCCAAGTTCAACATTCTACCGACCGGCACGACGCTCGGCGCCGGTCTGAGCTCGACCAGCACCGATCCCATCACGCACAACACGCTCAGCGCCGAGCAGAAAATATACGGGCCCCTCGGCGTCACCACCGCGGTGACCGATGTCGGCCGCGTCAACGAGAACAAGAGCGTTACCGCCCGATTCAAGTTGACCTGGTAATCGCCGCGCCTGCGCGCGCCATAAATCCCGCCGCGAAGCTGCCCTGCCCTGGCCCCGTGCCGGCCCCACCGCCGCCCTACTCGCATGCGGCAATCGTTGCCGCCGGGGGGCGTCAGCGCAATCGACTTTGCGCCTGTGCAGGAGTTGACCATGACGGCCATCAGACCCGAACGGTTTGGAGCGGATAGAATTGTGCCGGACAAGTCTGTTCCCGATAAATTCGGCCCGGAAAAATATGCTCCGGACCGGCGCGCGGCGGACAGAGCGCCGCCGGAGCGATTCCCCGGCGAACGCATCGTGCCTGAAAAGCTCGGCGATATCGGTCTGGCCGCGGCCAATGCCGTTGAGGGCGAAATACGCGAATTCGTCCGCCGCGACGTCACCGCGCTGCGCAGGCCGCGGGCCGAGGTCGACACCGCCGGCGATCCGGTGGCGGACAATCTCAATGCCTTGATCCGGCGCGTTTCGGGCGCCTCGATGGAGGAAATCGACCGCGCCATTCTCGAACTGCAGAGCGTGCGCGACATGTTGCGCGACGAAGGCGACCGCGTCAGCCGCGAGGTCGCCGGCTACGCAAGCCTGAGCCACGCGGCGATGACGGCGATGACAGTGATCGCCGACAGCCTGACGCAATGGAAAGGCGAGCCGCCGAAACAGGCGGCAAAAGCCAATCCGGTGCAACGCTCCGCCGGTTGAGCAGACAAAATGCGAAACGCCATCGCCGGATTTCCGGCGATGGCGTCCTACATTTACGGCGTTCCGCAATTAAAGCGTGATCGCGTCAACCACGATGCGTGTCGCCGGCCACACCAGCAGCACTTTGTCCTTGGCCTTGATGTAGCGCAGCCCCTTGAGCAGATCGATATCATTGAGGCTTTCCGGCAAGGCCTGCGTTTCATTGAGCGCCTGTTCGGTGGACAGGATGGTTGCCGGCGCTAACGTTTGGGCGTCCGCTCTCGGCTGCTGCGCCGTGTCGGCCATGACCGACTGATAGATGCGCTGCCGCTGCGGTAGCGTCAGCGCCATCGGCATCGCCATGATCGGGACGCGATCGAGAATTTCGTTTCGTTCTGAAAATTTCGACGGCATGGTCTGACCGGTCGCGCCGATGGGACCGGGCCGGCTGTCAGCCGCTGCGCCGGCCGGACGAGCGCCTGTCGTTTCCACTGGTGCGCCGCTCTGACCGGAGGATGCCGAAGAACCGCCCGGGCTCGACGAGTTGGCGCCGCCCGCGGACGCGCCGGGTGACAATGGCCCACCGACCGCGGCCTGCCCGCCGGTCTTCGTTGTCGGATCGCCATCGCCCGACGACGTCGTTGCTTTGTCACCCTTGCCGCCCGTCGTCGCCGCGATCAGGTCCTGTCCAGGCACCGGATTCGGGTCGTCCGGCATAAGTTTGGCCGCGCGCGCTTCCTCCGTCGTCGGGATCTTCTCACCGCCGGCACTCGTGCCGATGGCGGTCTTTGCCGCGTCGTTCGCTTGCGCGAGACTGAACGTCAATGGCGCGGCGAAAATCACGCCGGCGGCCAATATGGTTGCCGAAAGAAGATTGCGATTTGATAATTTCACGGGAGCCTCCACGGACTGTTGTTGGACGACAACGGCCGGGCGGCGCGGAGGTTGCGTTAAATTCGCGAAAATGTGGCGGCGTGAGGGGGCGCCATGGAAACCGAGCGCTCAGCGCTCCGTCAACGGCTGCGCCACGGCGAGGCCGTCTTCCAGATGCAATTTGCCGGACAGGTGATCCGCGACCACGACGGCGCCCATCATCATGACGAATAATGTGGTCGCGCCAAACAACAGGCCGATCATTCCAAGTGCATTTCTATCGGCCATTCGTGGGTCCATACAATTCTAGTAAGGTTGCGCTAAAATCCGCTTTAGCGGAGGCGTCGTTATCACCGGGTAAACGCGGCCAAAGCATGGCGGTTCCACAGCATTTAAGCTGTGCCGGCGATCACGAAAATAATGGCCAAAAAGGGGGGTTAGTTGGCGGCGACGGCCTTATCCGGCTTCACCGCCTTGCGCGGCAGCGGATAGTCGGCGCTATCGTAAAGCTGCCGGATACCGTTGCCGTCGAAGCGCTTTTCCTCGACTTCCAGATAGGCGCCGAGCAGCAATTCCGGCGGCAATTCCTCGATCGCAAAGCGGATGGCTTCCGCCGCGGTCGGAAAACGCTTGTAGCCGATGGGACGGCGGGACTTACGGCTGCGGCTTGGGAATAGTTCGGACGGCGCCCGGTAGTTGATCATCGACATCAGAAGAAACTCCTCGGTGCCTAATATGACCCTTTAAGACCGGAAAATCCAGCGCTGGCGGGCAGCGAAGTGCATGCGGGCGGCGAAAAGGTAAACCATCACGAGAGGCTAAAATCCGGGGCGGCGCGCCTTTGCCGCCACGCCGCGCTGACCCTTGGCGTCGCCGGAATACGGGTGCCAAGAAAATAATCAACCGGAACCTGCGGCGGCGGCGGCGCCCATCCGCGCACGATGCGATGAGCCGTCCACCGCCGACGCCGCGTCGTTGCCAAGGTAACGCCCGCGATCCGGTTAGCGGTGAATTTCGCAAGCGCGTTCAAACTATTTACTGCGGCACGCAAGGCACTGCGTTACCAAAGAGGTGTCTCTGATTCGCGGGTCCCACAATGATCGTCACATCCCTGGTGGGGTTGTCGCTTGTGTTGAGTGTCTCGCTTGATGCCCGGATGCCGATGCCGGCAGGCGCGCCGGCCTGGGCGCAAATATCGGTCCGCCAGAAAGAATCCGCGTTGTTGCCGCTGGTGCTGCGCGCCACCGACTGCATCGTGCGCAAGGTCTCGGCCGACCGCCGTTACACAAACGACATCCGCCCGGTCGATATCAACGACCTGATCGTCGATTCAATTTCGGCTTGCGCGCGGCCGGTGCGGGCGATGATCGCCGCGCATAACCGCATGTATGGCGACGGTTCCGGCGAAGCCTTCCTGCTCGGGCCCTATCTCGACGTTCTGCCGGCGGCGCTGGTCAGGCAGGTCAAGGTGAAGACGCGCTGATAAGCGCTGGCCGTAGAACAAGCGTGAGCGGCAGCGTGATCAGCACGACAGCCGCCACGACCATCAACGCGGTCGGCACGCCAACCGAGTCGCCAAGCAAGCCAAACAGCGCCGGCGAAACTGCGCCGGCGCCGATGGTGCCGGTATAGAAGATGCCGAAGGCTCGCTGACGCTTGGCCGGCTCCACCAGGTCCGGCACCGAACCATAGACCACCGACGAGGTGCCGTTCAGGGCGATGCCGACGATCGGCAATAGCAGTAGCGCGCCTTCGAGCGGCAGCGGCAGCAGCGCGACAATGCCGACCGCGGTCACGATTTCGGTGAGCCAAACGGTGGTGACGACACCGACGCGCGCACCGATAAATCCGCAAACCAATTTGCCAACCGCGCCACCAGCGAACACCAAAGTGAGCGCGAGACCGACAGTCGGAAGACCGGCGCCCTTGGCCGTCAGTACGAATGGCAGGAAAGTGAGAAAGGCCATGCGAGACGTGCTGTCTATAATGCCGATCGACAGCAGCAACGGAAATCCATAGGCACGCCGGCTACCCAACGCCCGGCCGTTCTGTTCGCTCTTGCGCGGCTCTGCTCCGGCAGCATGAACACGCGGCATAAGAATGTAGATCGCAATGCCCGCGAGCAAACCGAGGCCACCCAGCATGGCGACCGCTTCGCGCCAGGGCAGCACGACAAACATCAACGAAGCCACCGCCGGCACCGTCATCTTGCCAATATCGCCGGCGAAATTATAGGTGCCGAACGCCTTCATCGAGCGCGGTCCGGCGAAGACCCTCGTCACCAGTGAGGAACCGATCGGATGTTGCGTACTCGCGCCGAGCCCGCCGACGAACAGAGATGCGACAAGCAACACGACGCCCTGGCTCAACCCGGCCAGGCAATAACCTAATCCGGCAAGCGCGGTGCCGAGCGCGAGCACCAGCGGCGCGCCGTACCGGTCCGCCAGAAAGCTGGACGGAATCTGGAAGCCAGCCAGCGTCCCGGAAAAAACCGTGCGCATTAGACCGAGCGCGGCATAGCCAAGTCCGAATTCAGCCTGCCAGATCGGCAGCATCAAATAGACCAGATCGGTGTAGCCGTCATGCAGCACATGCGCGCCGCAAGCCACGCCCAAGGCGTGACGTTCTTCGGCCTTGGTGGGGCCGCCAGCGGTTACGGCGGTCATGGCTTCTCCCGACGGCGTTCGACGAAAGCAGTGCTGATGAATGAGATGACCGGCGCGCCGTTCTGATTTGTGCCGGTCGTCAGAATGACGACCAACCCGAAGCCGGGCCGGCTGCCGGACGGCCGCACCTCTGTCACTTCGCTTTTATAGTCGATGACGTCGCCGGCATAGACGGGCTTGAGCCATTTGAGATCGCGCAAGCCAAGCGCCGGCGCATTGCCGGCAACCGTTTCGCCACGCGCGCGCGCCGCATCGCTTTCGGCGCGGCGATAGTCGACCATCAGCCGCATCCAGGCCGACGCGGTATGCCAGCCGGAGGCGCACAGCGCGCCGAAATGCGAGCGCGCCGCTTCGTCTTCATCGACATGAAACAGTTGCGGATCGAAGCGCGTTGCAAACGATTTGATTTCGTCGGCGGTGAAAACATGACGCCCGGTCATGACCACGTCGCCGATCCTGATGTCGTCGAAATATTTCACGGGCTTGAGCCCGGCACGCGGCGGCCCATCATCAACGTATTGACCTGCGTCATGATGACGGCGTCGGCCTCGTCGATCATCTCGAACTTGAATTTGATGAGCCCGACCGTGGGCTTGCTGTTCGACGCGCGCGTCTCCAGCACGGTCGCCCGCGCCCGGATGCGGGTGCCCGGCCGCAACGGCCTGTGCCAGTTCACTTCATCGACGCCTGGCGCGCCCATCGACGCGGAGTTCAGGATAAAGCCGTCGGCGATCAGCCGCATCATCAGGCTGCAGGCATGCCAGCCCGACGCCGCCAGCCCGCCCAGCAGCGTGGCGCTGCCGGCCACCTCGTCGAGATGCATCGGCTGCGGGTCGAACTCGGCGGCAAAGGCGACGATTTCCTCGCGCGTCACCAGTCGCGGGCCGTAAACGGCGACCGCGCCCGGCTCGAAGTCTTCCCAATGGAGTTTCTTTTGCGGCACGGCGACGCTTTTACCGCGCCGCGTCGGCCTTGTCACATGCCCGTCATGGTCGCTGGGCGCAGAGCCGGCCTGACAAATCTAGTTGGCAAAGCGGAAATGGAGCACGTCGCCGTCGGCGACGACGTATTCCTTGCCTTCCAGACGCATCTTGCCGTGCTCCTTGGCGCCGACTTCGCCGCTGAAGCGGATGTAGTCTTCGTAGGCGATCGTTTCCGAGCGGATGAAGCCCTTCTCGAAATCGGAATGGATCACGCCGGCCGCGGCGGGCGCCTTGGTGCCCTGGATGATAGTCCAGGCGCGCGTCTCTTTCGGGCCGACGGTGAAATAGGTTACCAGATGCAACAGGGCGTAGCCGGCCTGCACCAACCGGTCGAGCCCGGTTTCCTTCAGGCCCACGGCTTCAAGATAATCGGCGCGTTCGGCTTCGGGCAGCGCCGCGATCTCGGATTCGATTTTGGCGGAAATCACCACAGCGACCGCGCCCTCGGCCTTGGCGCGCGCTTCGACCGTACGCGAGAAATCATTGCCGGTGGCGGCAGAGGCTTCCTCGACATTGCACGCGTACAGCACCGGCGCCGATGTCAGCAGACCGAGCGAATGGAACAGCTTTTCCTCGTCGGCCTTGCGCTCGACCAGGCGCGCCGGCTTGCCGTCCTGCAACAGCGCCAGCGAGCGCTTGACCAGATCGAGCATTTCCTTGGCCAGCTTGGCGTCCTCGCCCGAGCCCTTGGCCTTCTTCTCGAGATTGTCGACGCGCTTTTCCAGACTATCGAGATCGGCCAGCATCAGCTCTGTCTCGATGATCTCGATGTCAGCGATCGGGTCGATCTTGCCTTCGACATGCGTGATGTCGGTATCGACGAAGCAGCGCACGACATGAACGATGGCGTCGACCTCGCGGATGGTGGCGAGGAACTGGTTGCCCAGGCCTTCGCCCTTCGACGCGCCGCGCACCAGACCGGCGATATCGACGAAGGTGATGCGCGTCGGGATGATCTGCTCGGATTTGGCGATGGCGCACAATTTCTCAAGACGCGGATCCGGCACGGCGATCTCACCGACATTCGGCTCGATGGTGCAGAACGGATAGTTTGCCGCCTGCGCCTGCGCCGTCTGCGTCAGCGCGTTGAACAAAGTCGATTTGCCGACATTAGGCAGGCCGACGATACCACATTTGAAACCCATAGCGCCTTGTCCTTACTTCTCGTCTGCCGCGTCGCCGCCGAATCCTTTGGCGTCCATGCTCAGATGAATCTTGTTCTGAAACGTCGAATCCTTGCCCGCCGTCAACAGCCCGGCATTGTCGGCGATGACGTCGCACAATGCCTCGACCCACGGCCACTCGCTCTTGGCGAAATCCTGCAACACATAGTTCTCGACCAGCTTCTTGTCGCCGGGATGGCCGATGCCAAGCCGCACGCGACGGTACTCGTTGCCGACATGCGCAGAGATCGAGCGCAGGCCGTTATGGCCGGCATTGCCGCCGCCGGTCTTCACCCGCACTTTGCCCGCCGGCAATTCAAGCTCGTCGTGAAACACCACGATGTCGCCGACGCCGAGCTTGTAGAAACTCAACGCCTCGGCCACGGCGCGGCCGGACTCGTTCATGAACGTTCCCGGCAACAGCAGCATCACCCGATCGCCGCCGACCGTGCCTTCCACCGACACGCCCTGAAAGCGCTTGCGCCACGGCGCGATGTTGTGGCTGCGCGCGATCGCCTGCACCGCCATGAAACCGATATTGTGGCGGTTGCCGACGTAGCGCGGACCTGGATTACCGAGGCCGACGAAAAGCAGCATGATTTAAATCGGCGTTGCCGCCTCGTGACTATTTTTGAGAAAAACCCGCCCCGGAAAAATTCCGGGACGGGCATTTTCAGGTTCACGCTTGCGTCGAAGAACGTTCGGCGAAAGACGCCGGACGTTACTTCTTGGCCGGCGCGCCGGCGGCAGGAGCCGCGGCAGCCGGAGCGGGCGTCGCACCGGGTGCGCCGGTTGGCGCGGCAGGCGCGGCAGCGGCGGCGGCAGCGGCGGCAGCGGCCGTTGCGGCGGCGGCAGCGGCGGCCTTGAGTTCTTCCGCGTAGCCGGAAGGCGGCACGACGGTGACCAGCGTGATGTCGCCCTGGGCGAGAACGCGCACGCCCTTCGGCAGCTTCACGTCGCTGAGATGCTTGGAGTGGTTGATGTCCACGTCAGAGATGTCGACATCGATCGACTCCGGAATCGATTCAGCCGGGCATTCGACGTTGACGGTATGGGTCACGATGTTGACCGCGCCGCCGCGCTTGACGCCCGGCGAACTGTCCGCATTGAGGACGTGCACCGCGACCTTGACGCGAATGGTCGCGCCTTCGGCGACGCGGAGGAAGTCCACGTGCAGCGGCAGGTCCTTGATGGCGTCGAGCTGGAAGTCGCGCGGAATCACGCGATGCTTGGTGCCGTCGACATCGACATGGAAAAGAGTGGTGAGGAAGCGCCCGGCGTAAATACGCTTGCGCAGTTCGGCATGGTCGAGCGTGACCATCAGAGGGGGTTTGTTATCGCCATAGATCACTCCCGGAATACGACCGGAAATGCGTGCTGACCGGGAGGCCCCCTTGCCACCTTTCGGACGCACCGCCGCTTTCAGTTCTTGGACGGTAGCCATATCGAGATCCTTGTCTAACCCAATGGAAAAAGGCGGCTTTTTAGCCGCCCCGAACCGCAGCAAGCCTCCAGGGGTGCCGGGGGCTGCGGTTCGGCCGGGGTTATAGCTTCGGACCCCCAAAAGGGCAAGGAAGGTCGGTAGGCGGCCGAAATCTCAATCCGCGGCCGATTCCGGGCCTTTTTTGCCCTTCCCCGCCGCCTTGGCTTCAAGCGCTTCGATCCGGGCCTTGAGCGCCTCGTTTTCCTCGCGGGCGAGGCGGGCCATATCCTTGACCGCGTCGAATTCCTCGCGCGGTACCACGTCCAGTTCGCGCAGGATGCGCTCAGCCTGACTGCGGAACAAAGTGTCGAACTCGCGCCGCACGCCCTGGGCCACGCCGGCAGCGTCGTTCATCAGCCGCGCCATTTCGTCGAAAATCCGGTTGCTGGTCTGGGTCATGCGTCGTCTCCGGGGATTGTTCAGATAACAATGGCGGCACGGTCATGCCGCCGCAAGGCCTGTCGTGCTAACTGTTTAACCCGGGCGGCCCTTTAGCCAAGACGGATTCGTAATGCCTCTTTTCGTGATACCGTTTCCCTATATCGATCCGGTGCTGGTGCAGCTTGGCCCCTTCGCCATCCGCTGGTACGCGCTGGCTTACATCTGCGGCATTCTCGGCGGCTGGGCCTATTCGCGCGCGGTCATCCGCAACGACGCGCGCTGGGGCGGGCCGGCGCCGCTCAAGGTCGTCGACTTCGACGACTTCGTTTTATGGGTGACGCTCGGCATCATCCTCGGCGGCCGCGCCGGCTATGTGCTGTTCTACAATCTGCCGCACTTCGTCGCGCATCCGTTCGAGATCTTCCAGTTGTGGAACGGCGGCATGTCGTTTCATGGCGGCTTCACCGGCTGCGTTGTCGCCGTCATCCTGTTCGCGCGCGCGCGCGGTATTCCTATCCTGTCGCTCGGCGACCTCACCTGCGCCGCCGGGCCGGTCGGCATTTTCCTCGGCCGCCTCGCCAACTTCATCAACGGCGAATTATGGGGCCGCCCGACCGACGTTCCCTGGGCGATCGTCTTTCCGCATGGCGGGCCGTTGCCGCGTCATCCAAGTCAAATCTACGAAGCGGCGCTCGAGGGCTTGTTGCTGTTCATCGTGCTTGCCTTGCTGATCCGCGCGGGCGCTTTGAAGAAACCGGGGCTGATCATCGGCGCCTTTGCCTGCGTCTACGCAGTGGCGCGCGGCGTCAGCGAATTCTTTCGTGAGCCCGATGCGCAGCTCGGTTTCCTGTGGGGCGGCGCGACAATGGGACAATTGCTGTCGATCCCGTTGTTCTTTGTCGGCGCCGGCTTTGTTTGGTATGCGTTGAGGCATCCATTGCAACGGACGCCCTGATGGCCATTCAAACGCCGCTGGAAACCGAAATCCGCCGGCGCATCGAAGCCGCCGGGCCGATGCCGGTCGACGAATATATGACCCTTTGCCTCGCCGATCCGGAGCACGGCTACTACATGACGCGCGATCCGCTCGGTCGCCGCGGCGATTTCATCACCGCGCCCGAGGTCAGCCAGATGTTCGGCGAGTTGATCGGTCTGTGGATGACCACGGTCTGGAAACAGATGGGTTCGCCATCGCAGGTCAACGTCATCGAGCTTGGCCCGGGGCGCGGCACCTTGATGAAAGACGCGATGCGCGCGGCGCAAGTGGCGACCGGCTTCCGCGAGGCGGTATCGATCCATCTGGTCGAGATCAGCCCGGTGCTGGAGGAAATGCAGGAGCGCACGCTCGAGCCATTGTCGATGCCGATGTTCTGGCATCCATCGCTCACCGATGTGCCGGACGGACCGGCCATCATCATCGCCAATGAATTCTTCGACGCCTTGCCGATCAGGCAGGCGGTCAAAGGCGACAATGGCTGGCACGAACGGCAGATCGGCATCGGCGACGACGGCAAGCTTTTCTTCGCGGCCGACAGCGAAACAATTCCACATTTCGACCGGCTGCTGCCGCCATCCGTGCGCGGCGCACCCGAGCAATCAATCTATGAATGGCGCGCCGACGGCGCGGCGATCGATCTCGGCAAGCGGGTCGCCAAAGGCGGCGGCGCCGCGCTGGTCATCGACTATGGCCATGCCTTAAGCGCCGCCGGCGACACCTTTCAGGCGGTCGGCCAGCACGCCTACGCCGATCCGCTGGCCGCGCCGGGCACGGTCGACCTGACCGCGCATGTCGATTTCCAGCCGCTGATCCGGGCCGCCGAGGCCATGGGTGCGCAAGGCTACGGACCGATCGAACAGGGAATGTTCCTGCGCCGCCTCGGCATCGAGACGCGCGCCGCGACCTTGAAGGCCAAGGCCAGCCGCGGTGTCGCCAATGAAATCGACGCGGCGCTGACGCGCCTCATCGGCCAGGGCCGCACCGGCATGGGCAGCCTGTTCAAGGTCGCGGCGCTGGCGCACCCCAAGCTTGGCGTGCCGCCGGGATTTGAAAACTAGCTATGGGCAACGATGGCGATAGCCGTCATTGCCGAGATAGGTGCCGCTGTTCGGATCGTAGCTGCGGAAGCGCCGCATGCAGTAATCGACGGTCCGGCCGCCGCGCTGCGACTGGTTGGCGATGATCGCACCGAGCATCAACCCGCCAATAATGCCGGCGGCGATGCCCGCGCCATCGTCGCCGCCATCGTGATGTCGGTAGCCGCCGCGATAGCCGCGCCGATACTGAACGGGAGTGACCAGAGTATCGTCGCCGTTCTGCATCTGCGCCGCAATATTCTTCGGCATCGCGGCGCCGAGCGGCGCCGCGACCGCCGGAACGACCAACAGGCTGGTCGCGACCAGGACACTGGTCATCGCCAAGGACAATCGCATGATGGAAACTCCTCTCGTGATGTTTCGCGGCACGCCTTATATGATGTACCAGAGCCCGCGGCCGGGCCGGCCTTATTGATCCAGATCACGCCGAACACGTCATTTTTGAACCGCTGAAAGGTACCATTGCTGCAATCCGCTTCACTCGCCGCGCTTGCCGACATCCGCCACGGTTTTTTCACCCGCACCGGCGGCGTGTCGCAGGGCGTCTATGCCTCGCTCAATGGCGGCGTCGGCTCGAATGACGCGCCTGAACAGGTCGCCGAAAACCGCGCCCGCATGGCGCAAGCGCTCGGCGTTGCGCCGGAGCGGTTCCTGACGCCGTATCAGATTCATTCGCCGGACGTGGTCGTCGCCGACCATCCATGGACCGCCGAAACGCGGCCGCGCGCCGATGCGATCGTGACGCGCGAGCCGGGCCTGGCCATTGGCGTATCGACCGCCGACTGCGGCCCGCTTTTGTTTGCCGACGCAAAGGCGCGCGTCATCGGCGCGGCGCATGCCGGCTGGCGCGGCGCGTTTACTGGCGTGATCGACGGCACCGTCGCCGCCATGGAAAAGCTCGGCGCCGAGCGCGCCAACATCGCCGTCACGCTCGGCCCGACCATCAGCCAGCCGAACTACGAAGTCGGCGCCGAATTCGTCGAACGCTTTCTCGCCGCCGATGCGGACAATGCCCGCTTCTTCAAGGACAGTATCCGCGCCGACCACGCCATGTTCGATCTCAATGGCTATATCGCCGCGCGCATTAAACGAGCTGGAGTTGTGAAATTCGAGGATCTCGGCCTGTGCACCTATGCCGATCCACAGCGGTTCTACAGTTTCCGCCGCGCGACCCACCTCAGCGAGCCGGATTATGGCCGCCATATCAACGCGATCGCCCTTAGCGCCTGACCTTGGTGGCTGAGCCGTTAACCGAGATGCCGGTGATAGCCTACCGTTAAGCTTTACTTAACCACGCTCCTGCCGCTACGTTTGCTCCAAGGCCCGGGGGAACGACGCTAAAACGGCCGTAGGGGTATCGATGAGTGCGGGTCTCGGCCGGGGCGCCTTTCGCGTCCCTGTGTCTCCCTTTTCACGCCGGTTTGTGGCCGCCGCGAGCCTGACTTTGGCCGCGGCGCTGGCCGGCTGCACCACCGACGGCCAGCCCGGCGTCGCCGCCATGCAGCCACGGGGCGCCACGGTCGCCTTCGAATCCATCGACGGCCCGCCACCCGGGCAATTCCAGACACTGGTGCGCAATCTCAATGACGAGGCCCAGAGCCGCCGGCTGGCGGTCCTGTCGCGCGAGACGGCCTCGGCCTATCGGGTGCGTGGCTACCTCGCCGCCAAAGTCGCCGATGGCCAGACGACGATTTCCTGGGTCTGGGACGTATTCGATCGGGACGAGCAGCGGACACTGCGGATCAACGGCGAAGAGATCGTCAAAAGGTCCGGCAAGGCCGCCGACGCCTGGAACGTGGTCGACGACGCCATGTCGCGGCGGATCGCCAGCGCCAGTATGGAGCAGCTCGGCGCCTTTCTCACCGCGCCGGATGTCGTTCCGGTCGCTTCAGCGCCCGGCGTGACGCCCGTGGCGTTGATCGGCGCGACCGACACCTCGCCGGAAGCCGCCGGCATTTTCCGCATCTTCCGCGCCGATGCCGATCCGGCGCCGGCGCGACCGGCCGACGCGCAGGGACAGGCCGCCGCGAGCGGCCCGGTGCCCTTGCCGCCGCAGCGACCGGAAACATCGACCCCCAATAGCCCGGCCGGCCGCGCGACAGTGCAGGCGAGTCTCTAGACTTTAGACTTTTCAGCCGTCGTTCATCCTGCCCGGAAAAGGCGCGGGACAACGAATTCGACCCGTATTGCCGGGCCCGCCGCGCCTTGTTATGACCCGGCTCCTGTTCATGAGGGCGTCGGAATGTCGGGCAAAAACGGTGCGATCAAGCTGGTCGCCGGCAATTCCAACCCAGCGCTCGCCCAGGAAATCGCCGATTACCTCAAGACCCCGCTGACCAAGGCGGTGGTGCGGCGCTTCGCCGACATGGAAGTCTTCGTCGAGATCCAGGAAAACGTCCGCGGCGCCGACTGTTTCGTGATCCAGTCGACCTCGTATCCCGCCAACGACCATTTGATGGAATTGCTGATCATCATCGACGCGCTGCGCCGCTCCTCGGCGCGCCGCATCACCGCGGTGATCCCCTATTTCGGCTATTCGCGCCAGGATCGTAAACCAGGCCCGCGTACGCCGATCTCGGCCAAGCTGGTCGCCAACCTGATCACGCATGCCGGCGCCAACCGCGTCATGACGCTCGACCTGCACGCCGGACAAATCCAGGGCTTCTTCGATATTCCGACCGACAATCTCTACGCCTCGCCGGTGATGGTGCGCGACATCAAGGAAAATTTCGACCTCACCAATGTCATGGTGGTATCGCCCGACGTCGGCGGCGTGGTCCGCGCGCGCGGCCTGGCCAAACGCATCAACGCCCCGCTCGCCATCATCGACAAACGGCGCGAGCGCGCCGGCGAATCCGAAGTGATGAATGTGATCGGCGAGGTCGAGGGCTATACCTGCGTCCTCGTCGACGACATTGTCGACTCCGGCGGCACCCTGGTGAATGCCGCCGAAGCGCTGCTCAAGAACGGCGCCAAGGCGGTCTATGCGTATATCAGCCACGGCGTTCTGTCCGGCGGCGCGGTCGCGCGCATCGCCAAGTCGCGGCTGAAGGAACTCGTCATCACGGATTCGATTCAGCCGACGGTCGAAGTCCGGGCCGCGGGAAATATCCGAGTCCTGCCAATCGCTTCGCTGATCGGCGAAGCCGTCGCGCGCACCGCGCATGAAGAGTCGGTGTCGTCGCTGTTCGACTGACGACTTGATTCAGCCTGGCTGCGCTCCAAGAGTTATCCCCAAAAGACTCATCTTGACGGCGCATTGGCTGTGGAGAGTCGAGTCGGCCCGGTTGCCTAGCACCCCCAAATCACTGCTCATTAGGGCTTGAGAATGCCTCTGGCGGGCTGAATCGAGAAGGTTATAGTCGTATCGCTCTGTGATTCGTGCGCGCCGTCAAGGCAACCGTATTCCCGCGTTACATTGTAGTTCGTGCTCAGTTCGGGTGCATCTCACTCGATCATGCGCCGTGCCGTGCGTTTCCCTTTAGGCTCACTTTCGCGCGGAGACGTCATGTCCCTAACGAGCTACACCGACGAAGCGCGCTTCAATCCGCTCGACGTCGTCGAGCGGCTGGCGGCCGGCAATGACTGGTCGTTCGAACGCGCCAGCGAGGACGAGATCACCATTCTGGTGACCGGACGCTGGGCCGAATATCAGTTGTCCTATACTTGGATGATCGACATCGAGGCGCTGCATCTGGCCTGCGCCTTCGATCTGAAAGTTCCCGAACGCCGCTGCGCCGAAGTGCACACCTTGATCGCGCTGATCAACGAGCGGCTGTGGGTCGGCCATTTCGATCTTTGGCCGACCGAAGGCATCGTCATGTACCGCCACGCCCTGCAATTGCCGGCGTGCATGGAACCGTCCGGCAAGCAATGCGAGGCGCTGCTCGGCACCGCGCTCGACACTTGCGAGCGGTACTTTACGGCTTTCCAGTTCGTCGTCTGGGCCGGCAAGACCGCCAAGGAAGCGCTCGAGGCCGCGATGTTCGAGACGTCCGGCGAGGCGTGATATAGTCGCGGCATGAAAAAACCCGCGAAGAAGTCAACCAACCTGAAAACTCTTGCCGCTTTTCCCGGCCGCCTGGTTCTGCTCGGCGCTGGCAAGATGGGCGGCGCCATGCTCGATGGCTGGACCGCGCGCGGGCTGAAAGCGAAACAAGTCGTCGTCATTGAGCCGCTGGCCGGCAAGGCGATCAAGGAGCTGGTGAAAAGCGGCCTCGCGCTCAATCCGAAGCCGGGCCCGAAAACCAAGGCCGACGCCGCGGCCATCGTCATCGCCGTGAAACCGCAAATGGCGCCGGAGGCGATCCCGCCGCTCGGCCTCTATGTCGGTAAATCGACTTTGGTCATTTCGATCATGGCCGGACGCACTATTGGCTTTCTAGAAAAGATTTTACCGCCCGGCACGGCGATCGTGCGCGCCATGCCGAACACGCCGGCGGCTATCGGCCGTGGTATCACTGTCGCTGTGCCGAACGCCAAGGTGTCGGCGCGCCAGCGCAAGCTCGCGACGGAATTACTCGCCGCCACCGGTACGGTCGAATGGGTCTCGAACGAGAAGCTGATCGACGCCGTCACCGCGACTTCCGGTTCAGGGCCGGCTTATGTGTTCCTTTTGGTCGAGGCGATGACCAAAGCCGGCATTGCCTCGGGGCTTCCGGCCGATCTCGCCGGACGGCTGGCGCGCGAAACCGTCGCCGGTTCCGGCGAACTGTTGCATCGCTCGGAACTGGACGCCGCCACCTTGCGGCAGAATGTGACATCGCCCGGCGGCACGACCGCGGCCGCGCTTTCCGTGCTGATGGGGCCTAACGGTTTCGACGAATTACTGACCCGGGCTATCGCCGCCGCGACAAATCGTTCGCGTGAACTCGCCGGTTAGCGGGTCGCTGCCCTAGAACCGGCGCCTTTGCCGACCTACATTAAGGTCAGCCGCACCGAACTCAGGGAGGCCAGCATGGCCCGCAAACCGGCCCGCAAATCCACCGACAAGACCAAGCCCGAGCGCAAGGCTTCCGCCGCGCCGCCGCGCGGCACCTCCAATCGTGACAAGGCCGTCGATGCGCTGCTGGCGCTGCTGGCCGAGCAATCCTTCGAGCAGATCGGCCTCGCTGAAGTTGCCGGCCGCGCCGGGATCAAGCTGTCGGCGCTGCGCACCGAATTCGGCTCGACATTGTCGATCTATGCCGCGCACATCAAGGACATCGACACGATCGTGCTCGACGGCGGCGACGCCGACATGGCCGAGGAGCCGCCGCGCGAACGGCTGTTCGACGTCGAAATGCGTCGGTTGGAAGCACTGGCGCCGTACAAGGACGCGGTGCGTTCGGTGATGCGCTCGGTACGGCGCAATCCGGGCCTGGCGCTGGCGCTCAATGGCATGGCCGTGCGTTCGCAGAAATGGATGCTGGAGGCCGCCGGCATCGGCGCCTCCGGTCCGCGCGGCGCGTTGCGCGCGCAAGGCGCGGCCTTGATGTTCGCCCGCGTTCTCACTGTCTGGCTCGACGACGACGAGGAAGGTCTCGACGCCACCATGGCGGCATTGGATCGCGGCCTGTCGAGCGCCGAACGCTGGGACGGCTTCGTCGGCGACGTGTGCAGCATCCCGAAATGCGTGCTGCGCGGTTCGCGCCGCCGCCGGGCGCGGCCTGTGGACGAAGGCGCCGTTGAGGCGGATGCGGCTTGATACTGACCTGTCCCGGACGCGGTGCAGCGTGAACGCTGCTCCGCAAAGCCGGGACCGTCGCAAATTCTGAATGTGGAATGATCCCGGGTCAGCAGCGCACCACCAAGAGGTGCTGCGCTACGCCCGGGAAAGGCTATTACACCGGCACCTTCACCGTCGCGCGCAAGCCGCCCATCGGTGAATCGCCGAGCGCGATGTCGCCGCCATGCGAGCGGGCAATGTCGCGGGCAATCGCCAGGCCCAGACCGGTGCCGCCCTCGTCCTGATTGCGCGCGTCGTCGAGGCGCAAAAACGGCTTGAACACATCCTCGCGCTGCGCCAGTGGAATGCCCGGCCCGTCGTCGTCGACCGTGATCGTTAGATAGCGATGATCGCGATGGCCGGTGATGGCGATCGACGAGGCATAGCGCGCCGCGTTCGACACAAGATTGGCGAGGCAACGCTTGAACGCCGCCGGCCGCACCGTGACGATCGGCGCGCCGTGAAAAAGAACGGTCGCCCTGTGACCGTGCCGCTCGGCGTCGTCCTTGAGTTCGTCGATAAAGGCCGCCATGTCGGTCGGCGCCGCGCTTTCGCCGAGATCGCCGCGCGCGAAGGCGAGATAGGCCTCCAGCATGCGCGCCATCTCGTCGATGTCTTTCTTCATCGCCTCGACTTCCGGACTCTCGTCGATCAGCGCCAGCTCCAGCTTGAAGCGCGTCAGCACCGTGCGCAAATCGTGCGACACGCCGGCCAGCATGGTGGTGCGCTGCTCGATGGCGCGCTCGACGCGCGTCTTCATCTCGATGAAGGCCTGTGCCGCCCGCCTCACCTCGCGCGCGCCGCGCGGCCGGAAATTCGGCGCATCGCGGCCCTTGCCGAAAGCCTCGGCGGCGTCGGCGAGTTTCAGGATCGGCTTGATCTGGTTGCGCAGGAAGATAATGGCGACGAACAGCAGCACCGCCGAGGTGCCGACCATCCACAACAGGAAGATTTCCGAGTTCGACGCGTAAGCCGCGTTGCGCCGCGCATAGATGCGCATCACGTTGTTGTCGAGCTGGATGCGGATTTCGACCAGCGCCGACTTGCCGACGGTGTCGATCCAGTACGGCCGCGCGATCTGCTTGCGTAGTTCTTCCGAAAGAGTCTGGTCCAGCAGCGAGAAAAACGGCTTCGGCCCCGGCGGCGGCATTTCGCCGGCGGGGAGAAAATCGACCACCAGTCCCAGCCGCTGCTGCGCGATAGTGCGAATGAGCGTCTGGTCCTTGTCCTGCGGCGTACCGCGATAGACGTCGATCAGCGCCGCGATATCCTGCACCACGCCGGCCGACAGGCGTTGCGTGACGACGTTCCAGTGCCGCTCCATGAACACGAAGGCGATCACCGATTGCAGGATCACCATCGGCAAAATGATGATCAGCAGCGCGCGTGCGTAAAGGCCCTTCGGCATCACGCTGTTGAGCCAGCGGCTCAGGCGCCGCCAGCCGTCGCGGATGCGGGCGAGTCGCGCGTGAATGCGGCGGATCGGCGGAATGGCGTCGTACCATTCCCACAGCGCCCGCAGCCGCGCGATCGCGGTGCGCATGTTGTGGGCCATGTCGAGACTGGTCATGGTGAACTCATGGCGCGCTCACCAGCCGGTAGCCGATGCCGCGCACGGTCTGCACGAATAGAGGATTGGCCGGGTTGGTTTCGATCTTGCGTCGCAAGCGATTGACCTGCACGTCGACGGCGCGCTCGCTGGTCTGGTCGCCATTGCCGGCCAAAGCCATCCGCGTCACGGTTTCGCCCGGCGTCGCCGTCAGAATGCGCAGCATTTCGCGTTCGCGGTCGGTCAGGCGGATGACGTCGTCGCCCTTGCGCAGTTCGCCGCGCGCCAGGTGATAGACGAAGGGTCCGAAGCGCACCGATTCAACCGGCGGCGCCACCACCGGCTGCGCGCGCTTGAAGATGTTGGCGATGCGCAGCGACAGCTCGCGCGGTTCAAAAGGCTTCGACAGATAATCGTCGGCGCCGATCTGCAGGCCCTCGATGCGGCTCTCGGCACCGTCGCGCGCGGTCAGCATCAGGATCGGCACGCTCGATGTGCCGCGGATCGATTTGGCCAGTTCGAAGCCGGTTTCGCCCGGCATCATCACATCGAGGATCAAAAGATCGAAGGACAGGCCGGTCAGCTTGGCGCGCGCATCCCTGGCATTGTCCGCGGTGGTGACGCGGTAGCCCTCGCCGGCCAGAAAGCGCGACAGCAAATCGCGAATGCGGCGGTCATCGTCGACCACCAGAAGATGCGGCGCGTCGTCGGAAGGTTTGGCAGCGGGATGCGGCATCTCACATCCCCGTTCGTCCTCGCGCGAAAGCGCGAAGCGCGTCTTGCGTAGAAAGCGGGGACCCGGAAATCAAAACCGTCCACTCAATCATTGCTGTACTGAGTTCCCGCCTGCGCGGGAACGAACGGAGTTTGGTTCGACAGGCGGAGGCCATCGGTTAGCCCCGCGTTTTGGCGCGGTCGGCGCGCGCGATCTGCCGCAGCACGCCCTCGCGGTTGTCGCCATCGATCATCGCGGTGAGGAAGCGCCGCGCTGCCTCGTGCGCGCCGGGGCCGAGTTCGCCGAAGGCGCGGTTGATGCGCTCAGTCTGCAAAGCCGCCAGCTTCAGCGCCAAGGCCTCGCCCTTGGCCGTCGCAAAGAGGAGCCGCTGGCGGCGGTCCTGCGCGCCTTCCTTCTGGACGATGAAGCCCTGGTCGACCAGTTGCTTGAGCACGCGACCGAGCGACTGCTTGGTGATGTTGAGAATGTCGAGCAGGTCGGCGACCTTCATGCCCGGATTGCGGTTGACGAAATGCAGCACCCGGTGATGGGCGCGGCCAAAGGCGTATTTCAGCAGCACCGCGTCCGGATCGCCGACGAAGTCGCGATAGGCGAAAAACAACAGCTCGATAATGTCCCAGGCCGCCTCGGCGTCGCGCGCCTGGGCGCCGCCGGCCGTTGCCTCGCCACCGCTATTTTGCGGCGGGATTTTCGCATTGGAATTTATGTCAGCCATATTGACATATTTTGGTTTTATGTTACAAAAATTCGTCTGCGAACGTAATGTTCGTTCCCGAAAGGCCCGGAAGGCCGCACGGGAGCGGCCCGAAAGGCCTGCTCCTTGCGGACGTGTTGCCACTCATACCGGGACTTGCCCGGCGACGCAAAGTGTTGGAATTGGCGCGCAAAATGCGCCATCACAGCGGCGGACAGGCACCTGCCGCCAATAGAGTTCAAGGAGGAGACGATGGCTGCGCAATCCTACGACCGGCTCGAAGGCGTCATCTGGTACGACGGCAAGCTGGTGCCCTGGGCCGACGCCAATCTGCATGTGCTCAGCCATGGCCTGCACTACGCCAGCGCCGTGTTCGAAGGCGAGCGCGCCTATGGCGGCCAGATTTTCAAGTCGACCGAGCATTCGGAACGGCTGAAGCGTTCGGCCAATATCCTCGACTTCGAGATCCCCTTCTCGGTCGCCGAGATCGACGCCGCCAAGAAGCTCGTGGTCGACAAGAACGGCCGCAAGGAGGCTTACGTCCGTCCGATCGCCTGGCGCGGTTCGGAGATGATGGGCGTGTCGGCGCAGAACAACAAAATCCACCTCGCCATCGCCTCCTGGGAATGGCCGAGCTATTTCGACCCCGAGCAGCGGCTCAAGGGCATCCGGCTCGATCTGGCGGAGTATCGCCGGCCCGATCCGCGCACCGCGCCGTGCCGCGCCAAGGCCGCCGGTCTCTACATGATCTGCACCATCTCCAAGCACGCGGCCGAGCGCAAAGGCTATGCCGACGCCATGATGCTGGACTGGGAAGGCCGCGTCGCCGAATGCACCGGCGCCAATATCTTCTTCGTCCAGGACGGCAAGATTCACACGCCGATGGCCGACTGCTTCCTCGACGGCCTGACCCGGCAGACCGTGATCGGGCTCGCCAAAAAGCGCGGCATCGAAGTCATCGAGCGCCGCATCCTGCCCGATGAACTCACGTCCTTGGGCGAATGCTTCATCACCGGCTCGGCGGCGGAAGTCACCGCGGTGTCGGAGATCAAGGACTGGAAGTTCACGCCCGGCGCCATCACCAAACAGCTGATGGACGACTATACTGCCGAGGTGAAGCCGAAGGCGGCGGCGGCCTGATCGGCCGGTGGCACAATCGCAATCAAGGCGGCGCCGTCACACGGCGCCGCTTTTTTGTTGGGCGGAACCATTTTCCTGCCGGTTGGTATTGAGGCCATGAGCGACAACCAGCAGCCGGTCATCGATTTCCTCACCGACCCGGCGACGCATGGCGGCGGCACCGTCAAGCGTATCGATACCCACGCAGCGTCGGTGTTTCTCTCCGGCCAGCGCGCGCTCAAGATCAAGCGCGCGGTGCGTTTTCCCTTTCTCGATTTTTCCACGCTGGACAAGCGCAAGGCCGCCTGCGACGCCGAGATCGAGGTCAACCGGCTTTATGCGCCCGCCATTTATCGCGGCGTCGTCGCCATCACCCGCACCGCCGACGGCAAGCTTGCGATTGCCGGTAAGGGCGACCCGGTGGAATGGGCCGTCGAGATGGCCCGTTTCGACGAGACCCAGACACTCGATCATCTCGCCGACAACGGCCACATCGATGCGGCGCTGGCGGATCAACTGGGCCGCGCCGTCGCCACAGCGCACGCCGTTGTGCCGGTCGTCAAAAATGCCGGCTTTGCCGACACACTCGCCGAGATCATTGAGCAGAACCACGGCGAATTGCGCGCGGTGCCCGACCTGTTCGCGGCCGAAAACGTCGATGCCCTCACCGCCGCAAGCCGGTCGGCGCTCGCTCGTTTGCGCCCGTTGCTCACCGCGCGCGAACGCGACGGTTGCGTGCGGCGCTGTCACGGCGACCTGCATCTCGGCAATATCGTTCTGATCGACAAGGCGCCGGTGCTGTTCGACGCCATCGAATTCAACCCGACGCTCGCCACCATCGATGTGTTCTACGATCTCGCTTTCCTGCTGATGGACCTGATCGAGCGTGACCTCGTTGACGCCGCCAACAGCGTACTCAACCGCTATCTGGCCGAGAGCAAGCGCGACAGCGATCTCGATGCTCTCGGCGCTTTGCCACTGCTTATGTCGTTGCGCGCGGCGATCCGCGCCAAGGCCACCGCCGCCCGTCCGCAACGTGATGCCACGATGGACAAAAGTGCGCGCGATTATTTCGCGCTGGCGCAAAGACTGCTAGCACCACCACAGCCTCGATTGATCGCGGTCGGCGGCCTGTCCGGCACCGGCAAGTCGGTCCTGGCGCGCGCACTGGCGTCTGCCATCATGCCACTGCCCGGCGCGATCCATTTGCGCAGCGACGTGATGCGCAAAGCCATGTTCGGCGTGGCGGAAACCGAACGCCTGCCGGCTTCCGCCTATGCGCCGGAAGTCACGGCGAAGGTTTATCCCGCATTGGCCGCGCAGGCGCGCCGCGTGCTCGCCGCCGGTCATTCGGCGATTGTCGACGCAGTCTTTGCCCGGCCGGCCGAACGCGACGCTATAGCGCAGGCGGCGTCCGGCGCGCGCTTCCTGGGCCTGTTCCTGACCGCCGATCTCGACGTCCGCGTCACCCGCGTCGGCGCCCGCAGCGGCGATGCCTCCGACGCCGATGCGGCAATCGCGCTTGCTCAGGAGCGATATGATCTCGGCACGCTGGATTGGCAGGAGATCGATGCCTCGGGCACGCCGGATGAAGCGCTGCGGCGCGGCAAGACAGGGATCGGCTTGTAGCTAGCCATGCGCCCAGCGGTGCGCAGCCCTCGGCCTTTTCCGCTTGGCGTCAATGGCAAAATCGATGCATAGCTTGCGGTGACGCACCTTCCGCCTCGCCCAGCGGGTTCCCGCCAATGAGTCTTGCGCTATGAGAACTGCGCCCCGCTTTCGTCTGACTGCGCGCCAATGGGCGGTCGGGCTCGCCGGCTATTGCACCTTCGTCAATCTCTATTCGCCGCAGGCGATCCTGCCGCTGCTGTCGGTCGAGTTCGGCGCCGGCGCCGCCGAGATTTCCACCATCATGACGGCAAGCACCTTGGCCGTGGCCTTGACCGCGCCGTTCACCGGCACCGTCGCCGACGTGCTCGGCCGCAAGCGGGTCATCGTCACCGCCATGCTGCTGCTCGGCTTGCCGACCCTGATGTGTGCTTTGGCGCCGAACCTGCACGCTTTGGTGTTCTGGCGTTTCGTGCAGGGTCTGGTAATGCCGCCGGTCTTCGCCGTCACCATCGCCTATATCGGCGACGAATGGGAGCCGCACGAGGCGACCGCGGCCGCTGGTGTCTATACCTCCGGCGCCAGCATCGGCGGCTTCAGCGGACGCTTTATCACCGGCGTGCTCTCCGACGTCATTGGCTGGCGCTATGCGCTCGATTGCATTGCGCTGATGACGCTCGCCGGCGGCATTGCCGTGCTGTTCCTGCTGCCGCGCGAGAGAAAATTCATCCGCTCGGAAGGTCTGGTTGCCTCCGGCAAACAGATGCTGCAACACTTCCGCAACAAGCAACTGTTGGCGACCTACGCGGTCGGCTTCGGCGTGCTGTTCTGCTTCGTCTCTACTTTCACCTACATCAACTTCCGTCTCGCCGCGCCGCCCTACAATCTGTCCGCGACTTGGCTGGGCGTGATCTTCTTCGTCTATCTGGTCGGCTCCGGACTGGTGCCGATGGCCGGCTGGGCGGTGGGCCGTTTCGGCCGCCGGCGCTTCATGATTCCAGTGATGGGTCTCTGGATCGGCGGCGTCTTGTTGACCTTATCGGGACCGCTCTGGCTGATCGTCCTCGGTCTCACCATCTGCGCCAGTTGCGGACTGATTTGCCAGGCGATCTCGACCGGCTACGTTACCATCACCGCCAAGGCCGGCCGCTCCTCGGCTGTGGGGCTCTATGTCACGAGCTTCTATATCGGCGGCAGTTTCGGCGCGGCGATCGGCGGCTTTGCCTGGATCGTCGGCGGCTGGCCGGCCTGCGTGGCGATGATTGTCGCGATCCAGCTCGGCATGAGCGCGATCGTCTATTTTGCCTGGGCGCACCGTGTGCCGCCAGCGCTAGCGATCACGCCGGTCGAGCCGCTGTGAGGCCTCACGCCGCCGAGGAATGCCAGAGCGGCTGGTAGCCCATTTTCAACACAGCGACGATGGACGGCGGCGTCAGGACATCGACGTCAATGCGATTCCGCCGCGGACGCTTTTCGTCATAGCCATCCGGCGTCCAGCGCAACAGGTGCTTGCCGCGTACGGCGAAAACCTCTTCGCCAAATGCAATCATGGCGCCGTCCGGCAATGCGCCGAGTGCGCGGCGATGCCGACGCTTGGCTTTGCCAGCGAGCCGCTCGCCATGCAGTACGGCGTCCATCGCGGACGCCTTGTGCGCGCCGGGAAACATGGCCGCGAAGGCGATCGCGTCCTTGCGCCGGCATTCGAAGCACGGCCGGTGCCCGGCGGCGAATGCCGTCACCTCGTCGAGAAAGAACAGTTCGCTGTAGCTGTCGCCCCAGACCTTGCGGTGGCGGTTGTTGAAGTCGAGCTTGCAGCAGATCCATTGCTTCGACGCCCAGCGCCGTGCGCCCAGTTTGCGCCGCGCATCGTGCAGCCGCCCGCCGCGATTGCCCATCAGCAAGCCGCGCACGGGCGCAATCGTCAGGTCGCCGAAGGGCGTGACTCTATTTTGCAAGGTCATTGAGGCGCTATAGTACGGCTAAAGCCCGAACGCGAAAGCCCCGGCGGCGACGGCGACGCCGGCCAGCACCGCGAAGAAATCGCGGCGGACGACGATCATCACCAGCGCGGTCGCGGAAAGCGCGACGATTGCGCGCGGTCCGCCCTGCACCAGAGTCGGCACCACCGTCGCCGCGATAATCGAACCGGGCAGAGCGTCAAGCATCCGGCGCAAGCGCGGCCCGATGACGAGGCGGCCGATCAGCCAGTAGCCGGCGATGCGGGTGACGTAGACGACCGCGGTCATGGCCGCCAGCACGACGAAAAAGCCGAAGGCGTCCTTCTCAATCATCGTTGAACACTCCGGCGAAACAGCCGGCCAGCGTACCGACGATGAGATACCAGAAACCGCCGAACAGAAAATCGGTGGCGAGCGCCGCCACGCCGCCGACGATGAGGCCATAGGAACGGCGCGGGCCGCGCCACAGCGGCACCAGCATGGCGACAAAGAATGCCGGCATCACCAGGTCGATACCGAACTGCTTCGGATTTCCCACCGACGCCCCGGCGATGAAGCCGGGGATCGCCATCGTCACCCAGGTCACGTACATCGCCACGCCGCCGCCGAGCATGTGCGCGGGGTCGCGTCCGCCCTTGCTGTAATAGCGCAGCGACATCAGCCAAGGCGGCTCGACCAGAAAAAACAGCGTCGGATAGACTTTGCGCGCCGGCTCGCCGCCGAGCAGCGGCCGCAACGTCGCGCCAATCATGATGTAGCGCGCGTTGACCAGGGCGGTCAGGGCCAGAATTCCCGCGACGCTGGCGACGGTGAGTGTCTCTGGCCAGCTGTCCAGCACGACCATCTGCACCACACCGGCGAAAACCGTGGCGCTCATCAACAGCGTTTCAAATAGCGTCATGCCCTTGCGCGCCGCGACCGTGCCATAGGCCATGGCAAAGCCGGTTATACCGGGCACGAAGGGCAACACGTCGAGCGCGCCGCGCCGGAAGCCGGCGAAGGTCCAGCGCGCCGTCTCGGGATTGGCCGTGTCTGGATTGGCCTTGTCGGGATTGGTATCGGCGGGATTCGTTTCGGGCGATGTCATGGGGTAACAGCGCTATCGCAGCCGCGCCCGGCGGGGAAGCCACAAAAAAAAACGCCCGCCATGTTCTCTTTAAGAGTTTGCGGCGGGCGCTTCAGGTCGTTGCAGCGACGGCTTTAGGCCTGCGGCGCCGGCGCGATATCGCCGGTCGGCGAATCGGGCGACTTGCGCTGCTTGCCGGCCGGCGGCACGGCGGACGAACGCGGCGTCACCGGCTCGATCACCACTTCGCGGTTCGGGCGAATGCCGTTGATGAGATCCTTGATCTCGTCGCCGGTCAGCGTTTCGAATTCGAGCAGGCCGCGCGCCAGCACTTCGAGATCGGCGCGCTTCTCGGTGAGGATGACGCGAGCTTCTTCGAGACCGGTTTCGACCAGCTTGCGCACTTCGGAATCGATCTTGCGGTTGGTCTCTTCCGAGACACTCTGCTGACGCGACACCTGATAGCCGAGGAACACCTCGTCGCCATTGTCGCCGTAAGCAACCGGACCGAGCGCATCCGACAGGCCCCAGCGCGTCACCATCATGCGAGCGAGCTTGGTGCCCTGTTCGATGTCGGAGGCGGCGCCCGAGGTGACCTTCTCCTTGCCGAACACGAGTTCCTCGGCGACGCGGCCGGCCATGATGATGGCGAGGCGCGAGGTCATCTGCTCGAGCGACATCGACAGCTTGTCGCGCTCCGGCAACTGCATGACCATGCCGAGCGCACGGCCACGCGGAATGATGGTTGCCTTGTGCACCGGATCGGTCGCCTTGACGTTGAGCGCGACCAGCGCATGGCCGCCTTCGTGATAGGCGGTCAGCATCTTTTCTTCGTCGGTCATGACGAGCGACTTGCGCTCGGCGCCCATCATCACCTTGTCCTTGGCGTCTTCAAACTCGGCCTGCATGACCATGCGCTTGTTGCGGCGCGCCGCCATCAAAGCCGCTTCGTTGACGAGATTGGCCAGGTCGGCGCCGGAGAAGCCCGGCGTGCCGCGCGCGATGGTCTTGAGGTTGACGTCGGGTGCCAGCGGCACCTTCTTGACGTGAACTTTAAGAATGCTTTCGCGGCCGACGACATCCGGGTTCGGCACGACGACCTGACGGTCGAAGCGGCCCGGACGCAGCAGCGCCGGATCGAGCACGTCGGGACGGTTGGTGGCGGCGATCAGGATGATGCCTTCGTTCGCCTCGAAGCCGTCCATCTCGACCAGCAACTGGTTGAGCGTCTGTTCGCGTTCGTCGTTGCCGCCGCCCATGCCGGCGCCGCGATGACGGCCGACCGCGTCGATTTCGTCGATGAAGATGATGCAGGGCGCATTCTTCTTGGCCTGCTCGAACATGTCGCGCACGCGGCTGGCGCCGACGCCGACGAACATTTCAACGAAGTCCGAACCGGAAATCGTGAAGAACGGCACATTGGCCTCACCCGCGACGGCGCGCGCGATCAAGGTCTTGCCGGTGCCCGGAGGGCCGACCAGCAGCACGCCGCGCGGAATGCGTCCGCCGAGGCGCTGGAATTTGCCCGGGTCGCGCAGGAATTCGACGATCTCAGTCAGATCGCTCTTGGCTTCATCGACACCCGCGACGTCATCGAAGGTCACGCGGCCGTGCGACTCGGTCAGAAGCTTGGCGCGCGATTTGCCGAAGCCCATCGCCTTGCCGGCGCCGCCCTGCATCTGCCGCGACAGGAAAACCCACACGCCGATCAGCGCGATGAACGGCAGCCAAGAAACGAGCAGCGACACGAACCACGGCACATTGTCCGTCAGCGGCCGCGCGGTGATCGAGACGCCCTTGTTGTAAAGCTTCTGGACGAGGCCCGGATCGTTCGGCGCATAGGTCTGGAAGGCGGTGCCGTTGGCAAACGTGCCATGAATTTCCGGTCCCTGGATCAGGACGTCGCGGACGCGGCCGGCATCGACTTCCGACAGCAGTTGCGAGAAGGAAATGTCCTGCGCGGCGGTGCGCTGGCCCGGGTTCTGAAACAAAGTGAACAGGGCAAGCAGCAGCAAAACGATGATCACCCAGAGGGCGAAATTGCGCAGATTGGCATTCATGGAGCGTTCCTACTCCGCGGCGCATGGCGCCAGCGGCCCTTGTCTGTTCGCGTGATTTGCCGATTAGCTCGGGGTCTTGTCGTCCGTCCCGAAACCAATGTAGGCACCGCAAGCCCGCATGGAAAGGGCTCGAATCCGAGATATCCTAGCGCGTTTTCCGGCCCTTGGCGCGTCCAGGCCGCGCTTTGGTTAAGGCTTTTGGCCGGGCCATGCGACGCGCCGGCGCCCGCTCCACCACGATTTTACCGCCACTCTTGTCGCCGGTCAGTGTCACAATCGCCCCGGCCAGGCTGCGGCGGAACGGTTTGCCGGCATTTTTGGCAGTATCCAGGGCCACTTTGAGCGTCTCCAGCTTGGCCAATTCGACCGGCCCCTCATTTCCCACCGCGGCAATCGCCCGGCCCAGCAGGCGGAGCACGATTTCGTCCGGCATGAAGCCGTATTTGACGCGGTCGTAGGCCACGGTCCCGGGGGCGGATTTGACGCTCAACATGTCTGCCGTCTCCGTGGCCATCGCCGCCAGAGCCGCTTCCGCCCGCCCCAGCCTGCGCGCCAGCAGCGCCAGACGGCCGGCATCGAGCCCCTCCTCGGCCAACTGCGGCATCAGGCCGCGCAGCCGCGCGCGCGTAAACTGCACATCGCGGTTGGTGGGGTCGTCGGCGAAGGGGGTGTCTTCAGCACGAAGCGTGGCGATCAGCCGCGCCTTCGGGATGTCGAGCAAAGGACGCACGAGAGAAATCCCGCCGCCCGTCGGCATGTCCGACGTCTTCTGCATCGCCGCCAATCCGGTCAGGCCGCTGCCACGCATCAGACGAATGATCACCGTCTCGGCCTGATCGTCGAGCGTGTGCGCAGTGAGGACATGAGAGGCGCCGACCTTGCGCGCCGCATTCGCGAGCAGGCGATAGCGCGCGTTGCGCGCGGCCTGCGGCAATCCGGCTTTCGGTTTCTTGCCGGTCCAGCGCAAGGTGCGGTGCGCGATGCCAAGCATTTTTGCGAGTCGCGCGACGTCGCGCGCTTCGCGGCGAGACTCCGGACGCAAGCCATGATCGACGGTGATTGCGGTCAATCCGGGACCGCGCTTGAGCGTGGCACGCCAGCGCGCGGCCAGCACCATCAGCGCCGTCGAATCCGGGCCGCCGGAAACGGCAAGCACGAGCGCCGGCGCGTCGATGAGATCGGAAAATAACGCGGCGGCTTCCGCCGGCGAGACGCTTGATACTTCAGGCGCGGGCATGATCAATCATGCCCCACCGCTCAGCATTTCGCACGCTTGATTTCCTGCTCGACGCCGCGCTTCACGCTGGCGGAGGCTTTCGGATATTTGCGGCCGACCTCGCTCAAGGTGGCGCAGGCGGCTTCCTTCTGGTTCATCGCCGCCAGCGACTGGCCGAGACGCAGCAATGAATCCGGCGCCTTGCCGGCGCGCTCATATTTGGTCGAGACCGCGAGGAAGGATTCGGCGGCGTCGCGGTAGCGCTGGCGCTGATACAGGCTCTCGCCGAGCCAGTATTGCGCATCCGGCAGCAGACGTTCGTTCGGATACTTCTTGAGGAAATCGCGAAAGGCCTGTTCGGCCAGCGCGTAGTCCTTGTGCAGGATATAGCCATAGGCCATGTCGTATTCATCCTGCGGCGAAGCCGATGGCGGCAGCGTCGCAAGCCTGGTGTCCGCCGGGGGGTTCGAGGTGGCGTTGCGCACCGGACCTGCCGGCGGTTGCGCGGCATTCGACGCCGAGGCCATCACCGGCGGGTTCATGACCGGCGGCACCGGCAAGCCCGCGCCCGGAACATTCGCCTGCGCATTGGCCGGCGGCGGATTGCCCGACAAGGTCGACAGGTCGAGCGGCGCACCGGCTTCGCGGCCGCCGGGTGCGCCGACCGGCGGGACGTTCTGCGTGGCCGGATTGCCATTCGATGACAGGTTGCCGAGCATCCGCGGCGCGCCCGGCGCTTCCGGCTGCTGCGACGGATCGAACACGTCGGAGCGTCGCCCGGACGGCGCTGCCGGGATCTGACCGTTCTGCGGCGTTGCGCGCGGCGGCAGTGCCGGCGTCGCGGCCGAAGGCTGCGGCGGCGCCACCGCGCCGCCTTGCTGCAACGCTTTGACCTGCGTTTCGAGCTGCTGGTTGCGGTATTGCAATTGCTCGATCGTGCCGGTCAATTGCCGCAACGCGTTTTCCAGCCGGTCGAGCCGCACGGTGAGTTCGGCCGCATCGCCGGGATCAGCCTGCGCCACCGGCTCGCCCCGGCCGCGAGACGCTGGCGCGTTTTGCCCTTCGCCGCGCGAGAACAAGTTATCGAGAAAGCCGGGGCCGCGATCGCGCTCTTGCGCCGTCGCCGCGCCGGCGAAAGCCAGAACGCAAAATGCGGCCAGAAATCCGCTGCGGAGAAATGTTTGTCGCGTCATGTGAGGTGATATCCGGTTGCCGTCTTTTGGCGGGACAGCAGTAGCATAAGATCGCCGGTGTCGGAATTGTGACTAGAGCCTTTCCGGCTTTGATGGAATCAAAGCCGGAAAGGCTCTAGTCTTTTGTTTTGTCGCGTTTTCTTCACGCGAACCGGTACTCACTTCGCTCGAAAACGCTTTAGGCGGGCGTCCAGAAAGCGAAATGCCCGGCCTGATGGCCGGGCATGACACCTTGCTTTGACGCGATGCGCTTCACGACCCGGCGTTGAGCACCGTGACCGCGCGGCGGTTCTGCGACCAGCACGAGATGTCGTTGCAGACCGCGACCGGCCGTTCCTTGCCGTAGGAGATTGTCTTAATGCGGCTGGCCTGGATGCCGCGCGAGATTAGATAGTCGCGCGCCGCCTGCGAGCGGCGGGCGCCGAGCGCAATGTTGTATTCGCGCGTGCCGCGTTCGTCGGCATGGCCCTCGACCGTGAACCTGTACTGGCCATGAGCGGTCAACCACTGCGCCTGCTTGTCGAGCGTCGCGCGCGAGGTCCCGGTCAGTTCGGTTGAATCGGACTCGAAGAACACACGGTCGCCGACATTGACTACGAAATCCTGCTGGCTGCCGGGCGACGCGGCCCCGGCCGCGGAAGTGCCCGGCGTAGTGCTGTCGGCCACCTGATTGGCGCAGGCGGATATCGCCAGCGCCAGTCCAAGGACGCCCGCGATGCGCATGCCGCGCAAAATAGTTCCGATCTCGATCATTACCGTGACTCCATAGTCGCGCATTGAGTGAAACCTGCGCGCCGCGTGGCCTTCGAGAGCCGCACAGCCCTCTCGACTACCAGCGGGTTGGTTAAGCCAACCTTCCATCAACCTTGATGAAGCCTTGCGCAAGCCCGTTAAACCCGTCGCACTCTGCCGAACCGCCGCTCTTGGTTAAGAGCCAGTGAATAAGACTTTGATTAGACTCACAATATTCGTTCCGCCCGCCGGTTCCCGGCTCTTGTAGGATAATTTGCTGCCGGCACCGCCAAAACCGAATCTTACGACAATAATGGCGACCAAGCGGGGTCGGACGCAAGGCTTGGGGTCGGAATTTTCAGTTCATTGCGGCCGGTAATGTCGATCGTGAAAAGCGACGGCCCCTGCCCCAGGTCGCGGAAGAACATCAGAACGCGGCCGTTCGGCGCGAAAGTCGGGCCCTCATTGTGGTATCCCGATGTCAACAGCCGCTCGCCCGACCCGTCCGGCTTGAGCACGCCGATCGAGAACTGGCCCTTCGCCTGGCCGGTGAAGGCGATGAAATCGCCGCGCGGCGACCATACCGGCGTCGAGTGATTGCCTTCGCCAAAGGAGATGCGCTGCGCCAGCCCGCCGGTCGCCGGCATCACATAGATCTGCTGGCTGCCGCCGCGGTCGCTCTCGAAGCAGATGAATTTACCGTCCGGCGAGTAGCACGGGCCGGTATCGATCGCCGGCGTATCGGTCAGCCGCGTCGTCTGCTTGGACCGCAGGTCCATCACGAACAGATTGGAATTGGCGCCCTGCTGCAGGCTCATGATTATGCGCTGGCCGTCCGCCGAAAAGCGCGGCGCGAAGGTCATGCCCGGGAAATTGCCGACAATCTCGCGCTGGCCGGTCTCGATGTTGAGGAGGTAAACCCGCGGGTCGGACTGCCCGTAGGACATATAGGTGATTTCCTGCGACGACGGGTTGAAGCGCGGCGTCAGCACCAGATCGTCGCCGCGCGTCAGATAACGCGTGCCGACGCCGTCCTGATCCATGATCGCCAGCCGCTTGATGCGCCGCTCCTTCGGGCCGGTCTCGTCGACGAAGACGATGCGGCTGTCGAAATAGCCCTTCTCGCCGGTCAGCGTCTGGTAGATCGCATCCGAAATGATGTGCGCGATCCGGCGCGAATTATCGGACGTGGTGAAATATTGTTTGCCGTCGAGTTGCTGGCCAGCGAACACATCCCACAAGCGGAACTCAGCCTTCAGACGGCCGTCCGGCTGCTTGGTGATGCGGCCGGTCACCAGCGCCTGCGCGTTGATGACTCGCCAGTCGGCGAAGCGCGGCACAGTGTCGGAATTGGTGATCTTCTCGGTGAAGGCGGCCGGGTTGATCGGCGCGAACAGGCCGCTGCGCTGCAGATTGCCGGAGATGATCGAGGTGACGTTGCGCGCGACTTCGGATTCGGTCGGCGAACCGGCGACGAATTCGGGCAAGGCGATCGGCATCGGCTGCGGATTGCCCTGCGTGATCTCGAGCCGCAGCGCGGCCGAGGCCGGACGAGTTGCGACCGCCGCCAGGGCGCCGGCTCCGGCGCCGACCAGAAGCCGGCGGCGGTTCAATGCGAATTTGCCAATGTTCATTGTCTTCTCACCGGAATGTCACTGTACATCTTGCTGCTGTCGAAGACGAAATCGATTTCCTGCCACATCTCGTAATGATCGGGCCGCAGCATCGTATAGGGCTGACCGACCAGCACCGCGCGCACCGCGCTGTCGCGCATCGCATTAAACACCGGGCCGCTGCCGCTGGTGAGGACCTGCGGCCCGGCCGCCAAGGTGCCGTCGCGCTTGAACTTGATCCTGATGGTGATCTGGACGTTGCCGGCGTCCTGCGCGCCGGCCGGCGGCGACCATAATGCATAAAGCCGCGCCTTGAGCGCGTCGATTTCCGACTGCGACAATTGCGCGGCGCTGCCGGCGGCGGTGCCGAGCGAGGGCGCGGAATTCAGTTCGTTTCCAGTGATCGATTTGCGGGTCGGGTCGCGCTTGTCGAGCAGCGCGGCGATCTTGTCCGGATTGAATTCGGGCTTCTTCGGCTGCGGCTTGGGCGGCGGCGGCTTTTTTGGCGGCAGCGGCTGCGGCTCAGCCTTGGCGGCAGTTTCCTGCTTTTCCGGCGGCTTTTCCTGCGGCTTGAGCTTGTCGGCGATCGGATCCGGCGGCGGCGGCTCCTGCTTCACTTCCTTGTTCGGCGCGACTTCGCGCTTCTCGTCGATCTTGGGCTTGATCTCCTCGACCGGCTTGGGCGGCTCCTCGGCCTTTTTTTCGACGATCGGCTTGGGCATTTCGACCGGCTTGGGCGCGTCCTTGATGCCCTTGGTCAGTTGCGAGAATTCCTTCTCGCTGACGATATCGACCGGCAGCGATTCAGCCGGCGTCGTCTCGAACGGCTTGCCGCTAAACGACAACGTCGCCCAGGCCAGCACCAGAACGTGCAGGCCGGTCGAAATCGCCGATGCCGTCTTGATCTGCATTATTTCGCTTTTGCGCCCGTTTCGTATTCCGTCACCAAGGCGACCTTGCTGAAGCCGGCGCCGGACAGACGGCCCATGACGGCCATGACCGCGCCGTAGTTCACATTCTTGTCGCCGCGCACATAGATGCGCGTCTCGTTGCCGCCGCGCGTCTCAGCGATCGCCTTCAATTTGACCAGCAGATCGTCGACGCCGATCTCGTCGTTCTGCAGGAACACCTTGCCCTTGTCGTTGACCGACAAGGTCAGCGGTTCCTTGTCCTGGTCGATGGTCTTGGCCTGGCTTTGCGGCAGGTCGATCGGCACGCCGACGGTCAACAGCGGCGCCGACACCATGAAGATGATCAGCAACACCAGCATCACGTCGACCATCGGCGTGACGTTGATCTCGCTCATCACCCGCTGGCGTGGCCGCCTTCTGCCGCCGTTCATCGGTGTTCCGGCATTCGCGCCCATGGCCTATTTCCTTTTGCGCATGATCTGATCCAAAAACCGGTACCCACTTTTCGGGATCATGCGCGTTATCCCTTTGCGAACTTAGCCGCGCTCGTCGATTTGCCGCGACAGGATCGCGGCGAATTCGTCGGCGAAGCCTTCCAGCCGCTGCGCCTGCTTGTTCACCTCACCGGCGAACTTGTTATAGAAAATGGTCGCCGGTATGGCGGCGACAAGACCTATGGCGGTGGCAAACAGCGCCTCGGCGATGCCCGGCGCGACCACCGCCAGCGACGTATTCTTCGACGCAGCGATCGACTGAAACGACGTCATGATGCCCCAGACCGTGCCGAACAGACCGACGAAGGGGCCGGCCGAGCCGACGGTGGCCAGCACCAGCAGCCGGCGCTCCAGCCGTTCGACTTCGCGCGCAATGGTCACCTGCATCACCTTTTCGATGCGCATTTGCAGGCCGGCGAAGGATTTCTGCGGCGAGCCCTCGAAGCTGCGTTTCCATTCGCGCATCGCCGCCACGAACAACGCCGCCATCGAGTGGTTCGGCTTGGACGACAGCGAGCGGTACAACTCCTCCAGCGACTGGCCGGACCAGAAAGCGGTCTCGAAGCGGTCCATGGATTTGCGCGAGCGCGTGTACAGCACCGTCTTGTCGATGGCGATGGCCCAAACCCAGACCGAGCAGGCCATCAGGCCGAGCATCACGAATTTGACGATCCAGTGCGCGTGCCAGAACAGCGTGAACAGCGAGAGGTCGGAAGAAGTAAGCGGGAGCACCGACTGTGCCACATCGGCTGGATTCATGGGGCACGTCCTTTGCGCGGTCCGGTCAGGTGGCCGGCGCGGCGTCGCTGGTCATTACAAATTGGGCATTCGGCAGGCCGAACGGAATTCCCGTTAAACTTGGCTAAATGAGGGCGCAAACGAAGTCCCGGCACCTCATCGCCCCCCGTTAGCCGCCCTAAACAGCGCTGATTATGGTTAAGGATTCGTTAGCACTCTACTAGTGGAGCGGATTTGACGTTCGCTGTCCGTTCGCCGCGTATATCTTATGCGAACGTCAAATCCAAAGCTCCACTAGCAACAATAAATTGCTAGTGGACCTTGTGATTCTAACATTCGCAAAAGTGGCTCCGCGGACGGGATGCGAATGTTAGAATCGGACCACTAGCGCGCGGGGAGCCTCAAAAACGCAACGGCCGCCCGCCTCGGGGAAGGCGGACGGCCGCGTGCGCAGGCCTATGTCGATAGGGTCAGCTCTGCGAGGGGGGCGAGGAGGGATTGTCGCGCGGGGATTCCTGCGGCGGGCGGGCGCGCCGCTCGGCCATGAAGGAGTCGAACTCGGTCTTGTCCTTGGCGAAGCGCAGCCGCTCTAGGAAGTCCTTGAACTCGCGCTGCTCGTCCTCGAGCCGGCGCAAGGTCTCGCTGCGGTAGTCGTCGAAGGCGCGATTGCCGCTCGACGGCGCACTCGACCAGGGTGAGCCGCCGGCGTTGCCGCCCATCTTGCCGCGCATCCAGTCCATTTTGGCCTGCATACGCTCCATCTTGTGCTGCCAGCGGTCGTGACCGCCGTTATATCCGCATCCCATTCTTCCGCTCCCGATTGTAAAGGCGAGGACTGCGAGGCCCACCGGCCACCAGGCCATGAACCCAAGGACGGTCAGGGCAATCCAGGCGGGCTTGCCGAATTCGTCGAGCTTCGCGGTGATTGGCATTGTCGGCCTCGTTTCACGGTCATGTGTTAATGTAATTAACATTTACATGGATAAGGGTACCCCAGGGCGATGTCAAGACCCTTCACATAGGCAGGAGATAGCCGGTTGCCAGTCCTCTTTTCCCTCTCCCCCCGCTCTTACGGGAGAGGGCCGGGATAACGGGCTCTAACGCCCGCCGCTCAGCCCCAGCCCGCGTAGGTAAATCAGCATCGCCGCTTCGAGGAGTTCCTCCGGCGGCATCGGCAGCGCCCGGCGGGCGGCATCGCCGCGGCCGAACAGCGAGGCGATGCCGTGCGTCATCGACCAGACATGCAGTGCCACCATCAAAGCTGGCGGCCGCCCCTGCGGCGCCATCAACGCAACAAGCTTCTCGGCGGCCGACCGCAACACTGCGAACGCCGCTTCGCTCGCCGCGCGCAAGGCCGGATCGGTATCGAGCGCGACGCCGGCCTCGAACATTGCCGAGTAGTAGGCGGGTTGATGCTTGGCGAAATCGAGATAGGCGCGGCCCAAACGGTCGAACGCCGTCATCAGTTCCGGCTTGCCGTCGTCCCAGGCTTTGGTCAGCGCGTCGGCGAACAGCTCGAAGCCGCGCCGCGCCACATTGGCGATCAGTTCGTCACGGTCGCGAAAATGACGATAGGGGGCGGCCGGACTGACGCCGGCCCAGCGCGCCGCGTCGGCGAAAGTAAAACCGGCCGGACCCTTTTCGGCAATCAGCGCAAGCGCGGCGCGCAGCAATGCCTCTTTGAGATTGCCGTGGTGATAGCCGCGCGGACCGCCCTCTCCGCCCGGTCCGCCGTCCCGATCGCCTTTGGTCCATCTCATGCGTGCATCGGCTTTTTGGCCCTCATGTGAAGGGGCTTTACATGAGTCCGGGGGCAATGGCGAGTCTCATGACGTACTGGACAAAGCGCGCCTGACCTATTGAATCCCCTCCGGCCCATCGACACGAAAGGCAGCGGTCAATGACGATGACAAACACCTTTTCAATTCTACTCGCCCGGCTGATCTTCGCCGCCGTCTTTGCGATGGCCGCCACCTTCAAGTTCCTCGGCATGGACGCGACCGCGACCTATATTGCCGCCGCCGGCTTCCCGATGCCGCTGGCGCTCGCCTGGATCGCTGCGTTCTTTGAAGTGGCCTTGCTCATTGGCCTCTTGACCGGCGCCTATTTCAGCTACGCCGCCTATCTCGCGGCGGTCTATGTGCTGTTCCTCGGCTTTGCGTTTCATGGCCCGTCGCACTGGGCCGGCAATCAGGCCGAGTTCGGCTTCTTCGTCGATCACTTCACGTTTTTTGCCGGACTTCTGTTCGCCGCCGTGCATGGCCCCGGCGACAAACTCGTGTGGCGGATTCCGCGCTAGCGGCGCGCCTGCAACGGCAGATCGTCGAACAGAGTCGGCCCGCTCGGCTGTGCGCCTTCGATGGTGAGCAGCTTCAGTTTGGTCACCACGCCGCCCGGCGCGGAAAAGCCGCCGGTCTTGCCCGAGGCCGCCAGCACGCGATGGCACGGCATCACGATCGGGCAGCGGTTCTCGCCCATCGCCTGGCCGACGGCGCGCGACAGCGCCTTGTCGCCAAGCCGTTCGGCGATCTCGCCATAGGTGATGATCTGGCCCGGCGGCACCCGGCGCACGATTGCATAGACGCGCTTGTTGAATTCCGGAACGCCATCGTCATCGATCGGCACATCCACGAGATCGCGGCGCTCGCCCTTGAGCAGCGCACGCATGCCGTCGATGACAATCTGAATGTTCTGCGGCGGCGCGACCTCGCGCGCATCCGGAAACCGTTTCAACATCCGTGCCCGCGTCGCGGCTTCGCTCGCCTCGGGGATCTGCACACCCAACAGGCCGCGCTCGCCCCAGACGATGGCGCAGGGGCCGATGGCGGTGTCGAAGATGGCAAGGTTCTGTTCCGGCATGATGCGAACTATAGCACCCGCGCCTAGAGCGCGCCGCCCGTTTCCTGGTCGGCCTTCATCGCAATCCGCAAAGGCTTCGGGATCGGCCGCGCCCGGCCGCCCGACACAAAGGCCACCTGCACATGCGCCTCGACCAACAGGTCGTCGCCGCGCATCACCTTCTGATGCATGGTGATCGAGGCGCCCTTCACTTCCTCCGCCCGGGTGACGACTTCCAGAACGTCGTCCATTCGGGCCGGCTTTTTAAAGGCGATGTCCATGTGGCGCACGACGAAGGCAAAGCCCGGCGTTTCGGCCGCCGCTTGTTCGAACAGCGCGCGATGATCGGCGCCCAATAGCCGCAGATAATTGGTCCGCCCGCGCTCCATGAAGCGCAGATAGCTGGCGTGATAGACGATGCCGGAAAAATCCGTGTCCTCGTAATAGACCCGCACCAGTTGCTTGTGCAGGCCGTCGCCGAGAATGCCGTCGATGGAGTTCATACTGTCGATCAGCCGGCGCGCGCCAAAGGCGCCGAAGGTTTGGGAATCTCCTGCTTCCATTCCTTCGCAGCCTCGATCCAGGAGCCAATCGCTTCCTGGACGTTCTTCAACGCTTCTTCCGGAGTCTCACCATCCGACATACATCCTGGCAGATCAGGAACGGTGGCGAGATAACCGCCGCCATCGCTCTCCGCCAGCCGCTCAATATGCACAGCATATTCCAGTTTCATGACGCCTCTCCGTGGGCTTCAATATAGCGCACGAGCTTTCGAATGTAGACCGGTTTAATCGGACGCCGCGCCGGGATCGTTAAGATTTCACGCGCGGCCGGATGTTTCAAATGGCAGTGCGATGTGCCTTTTCCGGGGCGGAACATAATGCCGTAATCCCGGCAGATCGCCTCCACATCGCGAATGGTCCAATCGCCGACCGGATTACGCTTCATGCGCTCCAGCGGGTCGGTAGCCATCAGTCGTCCTCACCCTCGCCGAACAACCCGAACTGGCTGGCGTCGCGCTGTGGCTCTTTCAGCCCAAGATGCGTGAAAGCCTGCGGCGTCAGCAGGCGGCCGCGCGGCGTGCGCTGAAGAAAGCCCTTCTGAATCAAGTAAGGCTCGATGATGTCCTCAAGCGCGTCGCGCGGCTCCGATAATCCAGCGGCGATGGTCTCGACGCCGACCGGGCCGCCGGCGTAATTCTCGGCGATCATGCGCAGATAGCGCCGGTCCATCGCGTCCAGCCCGCTGGCATCGACTTCCAAAGCCTGCAGCGCCTTGTCGGCAATCTTGCGATCGACCGCCTTGTCGCCATCGACATGGGCGAAGTCGCGCACGCGCCGCAGCAGACGGCCGGCGATACGCGGCGTGCCACGCGACCGCTTGGCGATCTCGTTGGCCCCGTCCGGCGTCATGCCGATACCGAGGACGCGGGCGCCGCGCGAGACGATCAGTTCCAGTTCCGCCTCGGTATAAAAATTCAGCCGCACCGGAATGCCGAAACGGTCGCGCAGCGGATTGGTCAGGAGCCCTGCGCGCGTCGTCGCGCCAACAAGCGTGAACGGCGAGAGGTCGATCTTCACCGAGCGCGCAGCCGGCCCTTCGCCGATGATGAGATCGAGCTGGAAATCTTCCATCGCCGGATAGAGGATTTCCTCGACCTGCGGGCTGAGCCGATGAATTTCGTCGATGAACAGAACGTCGCGCGGTTCGAGATTGGTCAAGAGCGCGGCGAGGTCGCCGGCTTTCGCGATAACCGGCCCCGACGTGGCGCGGAAATTGACGCCGAGTTCGCGCGCGACGATCTGCGCCAAAGTGGTTTTGCCCAGGCCCGGAGGGCCGACGAACAGCACATGGTCGAGCGCCTCCTGCCGAGCCTTCGCCGCCTCGATGAACACGCTTAAATTTGCGCGCGCCTTTTCCTGGCCGATGAATTCGGACAGCTTCTGCGGCCGCAGCGAAGCATCGACGTCGTCGTCGCGCTTTTCGCCGGCGATCAGGCGCGGGTTTGAACTCACGTCATGCCCCGCCGGTATTTGTTCGGCAGCAGTTCGCCGATGCTCGTCACCGTCGGCCCTTGCGTGCCGTTCGGCACGATAACGCGGGCCTTGGCGTCGTAGTCGTGAATGAGTTCGCGGCAGGCGCCGCACGGCGACACCACGGCGATATCGCCCTTCTCGCCGGGCTTCGGGTGACGTACCGCCACGATGGTGTCGATGCCCTGGTCGCCCTTCGCCGTCAGCGCGGTGCCGATACAGATCGCCTCGGCGCAGACCGCGCCGCGCCCGACATAGGCATCGAGATTGACGCCGGTAATGACGTGTCCGTCGCGCGTGCGCATCGCCGCGCCGACCTCCTGCCAGTCATTGCGATAGCGTTGCTTGATCGCCGCCGTCGCCGCGTCGATCAGATCCTGATCCTTGTCCGTCAACTTGCTCATTTAGCCAGCTCTTTGAGTCCCTGCCTTATCAAGGTCTGCACGTCGGCGGCGTCACCCACATTGCGCGCCGCAGCCGCAATGGCCGCTGCCGCCTGCGGCTGGCCATAGCCGAGATTAACGAGCGCCGACACCGCGTCCATCACCGGCCGCGGCGCGCGCTTCTCGTCGAGCGCGCCGGCCAGATGCACCGCGCCCGGATCGACATCGGCGAAGGCCGGCACCTTGTCCTTCAACTCCGTCACGATGCGTTCCGCGACTTTCGCGCCGACGCCAGGCGAGCGCGACACCGCCGCCTTGTCGCGCATCGCAATCGCCGTCGCCAGTTCACTGACCTTCAGCGTCGACAACACCGACAGCGCGACTTTGGCGCCGACGCCCTGCACCGTCTGCAACAGGCGGAACCATTCGCGCTCGGCGTCCGAAGCGAAACCGAAGAGCTTGATCTGGTCTTCGCGCACGTAGGTTTCAATGGACAAAGTCGCCGCTTCGCCCGGCGCCGGCAGCATGGTCAGCGTACGCGCCGAGCAATGCACCTGATAGCCGACGCCATGCACGTCGAGGATCAGGAAATCGGTGCCGAAACTGTCGACGACGCCTTTGAGTTTGCCGATCATTGCGCTACCGCCTTCAACACAATGCTGACGCGATGATGCGCGTGACAAATGGCGATTGCCAACGCGTCGGCGGCGTCTTCCGATTGCGGATCGGCCTTCGGCAGCAGCACGCCGATCATCATTCTGATTTGCGCCTTCTCGGCATGCCCGGCGCCGACGACGGTCTTCTTCACCAGATTGGGCGCGTATTCGGCAACGGTCAGTCCCGAGCGCGCCGGCACCAGCATGGCGATGCCGCGCGCCTGGCCGAGCTTCAGGGTCGACGCGGCATTGCCATTGACGAACGTATTTTCCACCGCCGCCTCGTGCGGTGCATAGCGCTCGATCACCGCGATCAGCCCGTCATGGATCGCCACCAGCCGCGCGCTCAACGCCGCCCGCTCGCTGGTTTCCACCGAGCCGCAGGCCACGTGAACGAGCCTGTTGCCGTCGCTCTCGATCAGGCCCCAGCCGGTGCGGCGGAGGCCCGGATCGATGCCGAGAATGCGAATCGCTTGGCCAGCCATGCCCCGTTGATAGCCCCAGCCGCCTTAGCCTGCTAGAGAGACCGGCCGCCGGGATTAACACCATGTTTCAATTGCCGCTTTGGTCGGCCTTTGCAGACGCCGCCGCCGATCCGCGCTTTGCCTATGCCGCCGGCATTGCGACAATAGCTGGGCTGGTGCGCGGCTTTTCCGGCTTCGGCTCCGCGCTCATCTATATGCCGCTGATCTCGGCCATTTACAGCCCGGCCGTCGCCGCGCCGACGATCCTGCTGATCGATACGTTGTGCGGCCTGCCCTTCGCCATTCACGCCTGGCCGCAGGCCAACCGGCGCGAAGTGCTGCCGGTGGCGGTGGGCGGTGTCGTCGGCGTGCCGCTGGGTGTCATGGCGTTGGTTTATGTCAGTCCGCTGAGTCTGCGCTGGTTCATCGCCGTGCTCGTCCTGATCGCGCTGGCGACGCTCGCCGCGGGCTGGCGCTATCACGGCAAGCCGACGGTCCCGGCCGCGCTCGGCGTCGGCGTCATGTCCGGCTTCGGCGCCGGCGCTGTGCAGATCGGCGCGCCGCCGCTTTTGGTGTTCTGGCTAGGCGGCAAAAACAGCGCAACCACAGTGCGCGCCAACATCATGGTCTATTTCGTCGTGCAGGGCACGCTGACCTTCATCTTGTATTTCTACAACGGCCTGTTCACCGCACCGGTCGTCGTGCTGTCGCTGATGTTCGGCGTCCCGTTCGCGCTGGCGATGTTCGGCGGCGCCTACTGGTTTCACGGTTCGAGCGACGTTCTGTACCGCCGCGTCGCTTATGCGATCATCGGCTTTGCAGGACTGGTAAGCCTGCCGTTGTTCGATAGTTTGCGGTAAGGCTCACTCGCCCATCTTCTGCATCAGCGCGTCGGACACCTCGAAATTGGCGAAGACGTTCTGCACGTCGTCGTCGTCGTCGAGCGCCTGCATCAGCTTCATCATCTTCTCGCCAGCTTCGTCGGACAGCATCACCGTATTCTGCGGCTTCCAGATCATCGCCGCCTTGCGCGCCTCACCATATTTGGCTTCCAGTGCCTTGGCGACGTCGCGCAGCGTCTCGTGTGTGGTGAAAATCTGATGGCCGTCCTCGGTCGAGGACACATCCTCGGCGCCCGCCTCGATCGCCGCTTCCAGCATGGCGTCGGCATCGGCGACCTTGGCGTCATATTCGACGACGCCAACATGGTCGAACATGAACGACACCGAGCCGGTGGTGCCGAGATTGCCGCCCGCCTTGGTGAATGCGGACCGCACTTCGCTGGCGGTGCGGTTGTGGTTGTCGGTCAGCGCCTCGACGATCACGGCGACGCCGCCCGGGCCGTAGCCTTCGTAGCGCATGTCGTCATAGCTTTCGGACTCCGAGCCGGACGCCTTCTTGATGGCGCGCTCGATATTGTCCTTCGGCATGTTCTCGGCGCGGGCTTCCAGGATCGCCGCGCGCAAGCGCGGGTTGAAGGCCGGGTCGGGCTGGCCGAGCTTGGCGGCCACGGTGATTTCCCGCGCCAGCTTGCCGAACACCTTGGAGCGGACTTTGTCCTGCTTCCCCTTGCGGTGCATGATGTTCTTGAATTGGGAATGACCGGCCATGGCAAGCTCTGCGCTGGAATTGATAACCGGCGCGGTTATAGGCTGGGACGACTGAAAAATAAATACTTAGTCAGGCGGCCACCGCGACATTGCGCAGCATTTGCTCGATGCGCTCACCGACCCGGGCGACGTTGCGGTGCACCCGCGCCTTGTAGCGCGTGACCGCATCGCGATCGACCATGAAGAATTCCCGCTCCGGATAGCTCCGGCCAAAGATATCGACCAGCATGCTGCGGAATTTGCCGGAGACGATGCCCGGCATGTGCCGCGAGGCCTCCTCGCTATAGGCCGCCAGATGCGCCGAGGTCAGCGCGCACAGCAAAGGATGCAGCCTCGCCGAGTAAACTTGTTTGTGGCGCTGGATCGCCTGGATGGTGCGGTCGAGCGGAATGTCGGTGCCGATCTCGGCGCCGATCTGCAACGGCTCGTCGAGCGTCGCCTCGGCCAGCGGAAACTGGTCGATCAGCCAGTCGCCGAGATGCTCGACATTGGTGCGGCCGCGGCCATACATCATCGCGTCGTCGGCATAGGGCGCGTACCAGGTGTCGAGCCGGTCGATGACGCGGTCGAGCGCCGGGCGCGGGATCAATTCGCGGTAGGAGGTGCCGAAAATGCCGATCGCCGATTTCGCGCGCGACAGGATGTCGAGCACGCCGTCACCGATCAGCGGCTGAAACATGCTGTTGCCGACGCCGAGAACGACGAGGTCGTAATTGTTGCGCGCCTGCGCCAGCGCGTTGAAGGTCAGATGATGCACATTGGCCTGCCCCGGCAGCAGCGCGTTGATCATGTGCAGGCCGAGCCGGTCGCCGAAATTGCCGGCATCGCTTTCCGAAATCACAGCCACGCTGCACGACGCCACCGGCGCGAGACGGTCGGATGGCGTCAGCCGCATCAGCATTTGCCGGCCATCGACCGGCGCCGTGGCTTGAATGCGAAAGCCGTAACGGTCGAACAATAGCGTCAGATCGAAATAGCTTAAGCCATTGGCAAAGCCGAGCGCGTCGCGATCCGGCCCGCTCACCAGATCGGTCGGGCTGTAGCTGAGGATCACGTCCTGCTTGCAGAAGCGCAGATGGGTGAACAGATTTTCCAGATCGGCGATGTTTTCGAGGACGCCGAGCATGACGACAATGTCGGATTGCGTCGCCGCATGTGTCGGGAAGTCGCCGCCGACAAGATCGCCGATCAGCGATCCCTTGCCGTGCGAGAGCCGTTCCGCGGCCTGATAGGCGCAGCCGAGCGGCAGCGTATCGCGTAAGGTCTCGCCGCCGCCGCAGCCGAGATCGAGCACGCGCGAGCCGGACGGAATGAATTGCGCGGCCAGTTGCGCGCGGGAGTCCATTTTAGAGGAAGCGTCCGGACGGCGCGCGTCATCGGCGAGGGAGACGAGCGCGAGATTCGCGTTGATGTGCAGAGCCATGTTCACCGTGCCAGATTTTATTGCCGGACCCAGCACGAACCGGCGAGAATCGACGAAGCGCGCCTCTGCGCGCCGGATTCATAGAACGTCAATCATGGTTAATAGGCGGTTAACGACGGCCGCGAGGCATCAGGCGCGCATTATTCCCAGAATGCCGGTCTGGCCTCTTCCAGCAATCCGCCAATCCGCACCGCGCCGACTTTCTTCGCCAGCCCGGTCTTGTCATCGGTCTCGACCGCGACGCCGCACATCGTCGCCGGCCCCCCGGCCGCCTCGAATTTCGAACCGGGCAGCTTGCGCAGGAAGCGGCTGAGCGGCTCGTCCTTGACCATGCCGATGACCGAATCGAAATCGCCGGTCATACCGGCATCCGACTGGAACGCTGTGCCGCCTGCCAGAATGCGATGGTCCGACGTCGGCACATGCGTATGCGTACCGACGACGAGCGAGGCGCGGCCGTCGCAAAAATAACCCATCGCCTGCTTTTCGCTGGTCGCCTCGCAATGCATGTCGACGACGATGGCGTCGGTGGCGTCGCCGAGCGGACAGGCCGAAATCTCGCGCTCGACGCCGGCAAACGGATCGTCCATCGCGTCCATATAGACGCGGCCCATGACGTTGATGACCAGCGCGCGCTTGCCGTTCTTGCAGTCGACCAGAGCTGCGCCGCGGCCGGGTGTGCCTTTGGGATAATTCACCGGGCGGATCAGGCGCGGCGCGCGCTCGATGAACACCAATGCCTCGCGCTGATCCCAGGAATGATTGCCAAGCGTGATGGCGTCGGCGCCGGAGTCGATCAGTTCGTTATAGATCGTCTCGGTAATGCCGAAGCCGCCGGCGGCGTTTTCGCCGTTGATGACGACGAGGTCGAGCTTCCAGTCGGCGATCAAACCCGGCAAACGCTCGTGCACGATAACGCGGCCGGAACGCCCGACAATGTCGCCGATAAAGAGAATGCGCATAAGTCTTCCTACAAACGCATGATCTTATCCGAAAACCGGTGGCCACTTTTCGGGATCATGCGCAATACCTACCGGAAAGCGATGATTTCTTTTTCCGTTAGCACGAAGTCGAGGCGTTCGTCGCGTTCCGTCGCCGGAACATGGGGAATTTCCTGCGCGGCGAAGGCGATGCCGATGGCGACGATCTTTTTCCTGGCGCGCAGTGCGGCGAGCGTCATGTCGTAGTAGCCGGCGCCATAGCCGATGCGGTGGCCGGCGCGGTCGAAGCAGGCCAGCGGTACGATGACAATGTCGGGCGCAACCTCAGGCGCTTCCGGTAAAGGCTCGCGGATACCCCACTGGCCTTCCTTGAAGGCGCCGCCGATCTTCCACGCCCGCATGATCAAGGGTTTGCCGCGTCCGGCAATGCACGGCAGCGCCAGTTGCGCGCCCTGCCCGGCGAGTTTGCGCAGCAAAGGCAGCGGATTGATCTCGGTCTTCATCGGCATGAAGCCGGAGACGATCGCGCCCGGCGTTACCTCGATGGGTAATCCGCGCGCGGCAATCGTCTCCGCCGCCGCCTGGCGCGCGGCCGCCGGCATCGCGTCACGCAAAGTGAGGGCGGCGGTGCGGAGGGTCGATTTTTGGTCGGCAATGGCTGACGGCTGAGACATGGATCGACGTTTGCCGTCACGAAAGAGAAACAAGTGCGGAGCCGCAATGGCCGTCAGAGCGTGATCCCGGGAACCTACTGTTGTAGGTGGGCGCCATATGACCAAGCCCACGAGCCTGGCCAGGGACAGCTCCCGAGGGAATCGTAAGGCCCCGGGGAATGTGTCTCCGACGCACCTCGCAGCCCCGCCTGGGCAATGTAGTGCTTCGGGGGGGCAAGCGCCATAGAGCGCCGAAGACGCGCGTAAACGCGCTTGTGGCACGTCTACTCCCTCTCCCCGTTCTTGCGGGGAGAGGGTTGGGGTGAGGGGCAACCTTTATGCTCGACATCGCGAATGGCCCCTCTCCCGACTTCCTCGCTCACGCTCGGAAGCCACCCTCTCCCCGCAAGCGGGGAGAGGGAAGAAAGCAAACGTCGCGATTCTCACCCAATCCCGATGCCGCTGCTGCTCAGGCTCTGATTGAGCTTGCGGGTGATGGTTTCCAGCCGCTCGGCGGCGGAGTTGAAGGCAATGACCACCGCGTCGGACGCCGCGCGCGCGCGGTCGGACGACACCATGCGGGCGTCCTGCAAGGCGGTGACTTCTTCCTCGAGCCGGCGCAGCTTGCGCTGGATCTCGGTATTCTCGTCCGCCACCATCAAGGCGGCCATCACCGTCAGCCGCGTATCGCCGATTTCGCCGAAGCGATTGCGCAGTTCGACGATGCGCGCGTCGATATCGGCGGCGAGCGCCTGCAAATGCGCCTCCTGCCCGTCCTCGCAGGCGAGGCGGAACTGGCGGCCGGCAATCGTCGCATTGACGCTTCCCATGTCTATCCTTCGCGGTCCAATAACCGGTCCGCACTTTGCGAGATCATTCGCTACCTTCCAGCACCGACTGAATCGAGGCAATCGCCGTGTCGAGCCGCTCGGCGATCTCGCGGTTGGTCGCTTCCAGCTTGCGCGCGCGCGCCGTCTCGCCGTCGAGCACCGAGGCCAGCCGCGCGCGATCGAGGCCGAGGGTCTGCACCTGCGCGGCCAAGGTGTCCTCGTTGCGGTCTACCTCGCGCCGGCGCTCCACGGCGGCGTCGAGCGCGTCGAGGGCCATGGCCAGGCGTTTGACGGCGTTGTCGATGGCGCTCTGCTCACTCATGCTGCTGACACGGCCCGCGATTTAAAAAAATCCTGCGGTGGCAACTGTTTAGAGCAATAAGCTTACGTGCGACGCGATCCACACGTCAACGCCGGCCGGCACATATGCCCCGTTGTTTTCGGCCCCCTGTGCATGGTCCGCCGATTGTACCGGCCGCCTTGCGCCGTCACATTGACTCAAGGGCCTGCCATGCTATGCGAACCCCTTCAAACAGGCCCATTTTCCATGACAGCACACGCCGCGCCGACATCCGCCACCGCAAACGCGGGTAAGGCTGAAAAGGATATGGCCAATGCCATCCGCGCGCTGGCCATGGATGCCGTGCAGCAGGCCAATTCCGGCCATCCCGGCCTGCCGATGGGCGCCGCCGACGTGGCGACCGTGCTGTTTAGCCAGTTCCTGAAGTTCGACCCGGCGGACCCGAAATGGCCCGACCGCGACCGCTTCGTGCTGTCGGCCGGCCACGGCTCGATGCTGATGTATGCGCTCCTGTACCTCACCGGCTACAAGTCGGTGACCATCGACGAGATCAAGCGCTTCCGCCAGTCCGGTTCGAAGACCCCCGGCCATCCGGAAAACTTCATCACCGAAGGCGTCGAGACCACCACCGGCCCGCTCGGCCAGGGTCTCGCCAACGCCGTCGGCATGGCGATGGCGGAACGGCACATGGCCGCCGTGTTCGGCGATACGGTCGTCGATCACAAAACCTACGTGCTCGCCTCCGATGGCGACCTGATGGAAGGCATTTCGCAGGAAGCGATTTCGCTCTCCGGCCATCTCAAGCTGGCAAAGCTGATCGTGCTGTTCGACGACAACGGCATTTCCATCGACGGCGCGCTGTCGCTGTCGGACTCGACCGACCAGGTGAAGCGTTTCGAGGCGTCCGGCTGGAACGCGGTGCGCGTCGACGGCCACGACCAGAAGGCCATCGCCGCGGCACTGACCAAGGCGCAGACCTCCGACAAGCCGACGCTCATCGCCTGCAAGACCACCATCGGCTTCGGCGCGCCGACCAAGGCCGGCAAGTCGTCGTCGCACGGCTCGCCGCTCGGCGCCGACGAGATCAAGGGCGCGCGCGAAGCACTCGGCTGGACCTCGCCGCCATTTGAAGTGCCGAACGAAATTCTCAGCAACTGGCGCGCCGCCGGCGAGCGCTCCAAAGGCGCCCATGCCGATTGGGACAAGCGGCTTGCCGCGCTCGACGCCGCGCAGCGCGCCGAATTCACCCGCCGCATGAATGGCGAATTGCCGAAAGCCTCGCTCGCCGCCGCCGTCAAAGCGGTGAAGGATTCACTCGCCGCCGCGCCGAAGGAAATCGCCACGCGCACGGCCTGCGAATTCGCGCTGGAAAGCCTGATCCCCGCGTTGCCGGAAATGATCGGCGGTTCGGCCGATCTCACCGGCTCGAACAACACCCGCACCAAGTCGATGAAGGCGCAGAGCGCGTCCGACTTCTCCGGCCACTTCATCCATTGGGGCATCCGCGAACACGGCATGGCCGCCGCGATGAACGGCATGACGCTGCACGGCGGCATCATCCCCTATTCGGGCACGTTCCTGGTGTTCTCCGACTACTGCCGCCCCTCGATCCGCCTCGCCGCGCTGATGGGCATCCGCGTCGTCCATGTCATGACGCATGACTCCATCGGTCTCGGCGAAGACGGCCCGACGCATCAGCCGGTCGAGCATATGGCGGCGTTGCGCGCGATTCCGAACGTGCTGGCCTTCCGTCCCTGCGACGCGGTCGAGACCGTCGAATGCTGGGAACTTGCACTTCAACACAACGACCGCCCGAGCATACTGGCGCTGACCCGCCAGAATTTGCCGCAATTGTCGTCGAACTTCCTCGACAAGAATCGTTGCGCCGCTGGCGCCTATGAAATCATCCCGGCCAACGGCAAGGCGCAGGTGTCTATCTTTGCCTCCGGCTCGGAAGTCGCCATCGCCGCCGACGGTGCCAAGCTGCTCGCCGCCAAGGGCATCGCCGCCCGCGTCGTCTCGGTGCCGTGCTTTGAATTGTTCGCCGCCCAGCCGGACGCGGCGCGCCGCGCCGTCATCGGCGATGCCGCGGTGAAAATCGGCGTCGAGGCCGGCGTGCGCCAGGGCTGGGACGCCATCATCGGCAACGACGGCGCTTTCGTCGGCATGAATTCGTTCGGCGCCTCGGCGCCGTTCAAGGAACTGTACAAGAAATTCGGCATTACCGCCGAAGCCGTGGCGGAAGCGGCGATCAAGAAGCTGGGCTAGTTCGAGCAAGACCGGGAGTTAAATCAATGACCATTCGTGTTGCCATTAACGGGTTCGGCCGCATCGGCCGCAATGTCCTGCGCGCCATCGCCGAAAGCGGCCGCACCGATATCGAAGTGGTCGGCATCAACGACCTCGGTCCGGTCGAAACCAACGCGCACCTGCTGCGCTTCGACTCGGTGCACGGCCGCTTCCCCGGCGAAGTCACCGTCAAGGGCGACACCATCTCGGTCGGCAACGGCGCCATCAAGGTGACCGCGGTCAAGGACCCCTCGACGCTGCCGTGGAAAGACCTCGGCGTTGACATCGCCATGGAATGCACCGGCATCTTCACCGCGAAAGATAAAGCCTCGGCACATCTGACCGCCGGCGCCAAGCGCGTGCTGGTCTCGGCGCCCGCCGATGGCGCCGACCTCACCGTCGTCTATGGCGTCAACCACGACAAGCTCACCAAGGATCACCTGGTCGTCTCGAACGCCTCGTGCACCACGAACTGCCTCGCGCCGGTTGCCAAGGTGCTCAACGACGCCTTCGGCATCGAACGCGGGTTCATGACGACGATCCACGCCTATACCGGCGACCAGCCGACGCTCGACACCATGCACAAGGATCTCTACCGCGGCCGCGCCGCGGCCTTGTCGATGATCCCGACCTCGACGGGTGCTGCAAAAGCCGTCGGCCTGGTGCTGCCGGAACTCAACGGCAAGCTCGATGGCGTCTCGATCCGCGTGCCGACGCCGAACGTCTCGGTGATCGACTTCAAGTTCGTCGCCAAGAAGTCGACCTCGAAGGACGAGATCAACGCCGCCATCAAGCGCGCCTCGGAGCAGCAGCTCAAGGGCATCCTCGGCTACACCGACGCGCCGAACGTTTCGATCGACTTCAACCACGATTCGCACTCGTCCATCTTCCACATGGACCAGACCAAGGTCATGGACGGCACCTTCGTGCGCGTGATGTCGTGGTACGACAACGAATGGGGCTTTTCCAACCGCATGTCGGACACCGCGGTGGCGATGGGCAAGTTGCTGTAATCGAGCGCGCCGGGGCCGCTCATGAGCAACACCTTCCGCACCCTCGACCACGCCGACGTGAAGGGCAAACGCGTCCTGATGCGCGTCGACCTCAACGTGCCGTACGAGAACGGCGTCGTCTCCGACGCCACCCGCATCGAGCGCATCGCGCCATCGATCACCGAACTCGCCGACAAGGGCGCGAAAGTCATTTTGCTTTCGCATTTTGGCCGGCCGAAGGGCAAGGACGCCTCGCAGTCGCTGAAACCCGTTGCCGCCGAAGTCGCGCACACGATCAAGCGGCCGATCAAGTTCGTCGGCGACTGCATCGGCGAGGAAGCCGAGCGCGCGGTGGCGGCGATGCATTCCGGCGAAATCATCTGCCTTGAGAACACGCGCTTTTATCCGGGCGAGGAAAAGAACGATCCGGATTTCATCAAGGCGCTCGCCAAGCTCGGCGATCTCTACGTCAACGACGCTTTTTCGGTGTCGCATCGCGCGCACGCCTCGACCGAGGGCCTCAGCCATGTGTTGCCGGCTTTCGCCGGACGCACTTTGCAGGCCGAACTGGAAGCCTTCGAGAAAGTACTCGACAAGCCGGCGCGTCCGCTGGTGGCAATCGTCGGCGGCGCCAAGATTTCCACCAAGCTCGATCTGCTCGGCAACCTCCTGGAGCGTGTCGACGTACTGATCATCGGCGGCGCCATGGCCAACACGTTTTTGCTTGCGCTCAACAAGCAGGTCGGGAGAAGCCTTGTTGAGCGTGATCTGCTCGACACCGCGCAGAAGATCATGGACCAGGCCAAGGCCGCCAACCGCCAGATCCTGCTGCCGGTCGACGCCGTGGTGGCGGAAAAATTCGAGGCCAATGCGCCCTCGCGCGTGGTCGATGTCGATCACATCGGCCCGGCCGACATGATGCTGGATATCGGCCCGAAAAGCGTCGAGCAGGTTATTTCCGTGCTCGCCCGCGCCAGAACCCTGGTCTGGAACGGCCCGTTCGGCGCTTTCGAAATGGAACCGTTCGACAACGGCACCGTCGAAGTGGCGGAAGCCGCGGCGGAACTCAACGACAGCGGCAAGCTCGTGACGGTCGCCGGCGGCGGCGATACCGTCGCGGCGCTCAATGTCGCGGGCGTCGTCGACCGCTTCACCTATGTTTCGACCGCCGGCGGCGCCTTCCTCGAATGGCTGGAAGGCAAGGCCTTGCCGGGCGTGGAAGTGCTACGATCCAAGTAACGAACTGGCGTCTGTATATTGATAGAGGGGACGACAATGAATCTCGCTGATCTGAACAAAGTGGCGGTCGCGATGACCGCGCCTGGCAAAGGCATTCTCGCCGCCGATGAATCGACCGGCACGATCAAGAAGCGTTTCGACGCGATCAAGACCGAGAACACCGAGGACAATCGCCGCGATTATCGCGAGATGATGTTCCGCACCACCGAGGCGATGAAGAACCATATCTCCGGTGTCATCCTCTATGACGAAACGATCTGGCAAAAAGCGAAGGACGGCACGCTTCTGGTCGACATCATCAAGGCCGCCGGTTCGCTGCCCGGCATCAAGGTCGACGAAGGCACCAAGCCGCTGCCGAATTCCCCCGGTGAACTCATCACCGTCGGCCTCGACAAGCTCGCCGACCGCCTGCCAAAATATTACGACGCCGGCGCACGCTTCGCGAAGTGGCGCGCGGTGATCGATATCGGCAAGGGCATTCCCTCGCACAACGCCATCCACGCCAATGCGCATGCGCTCGCCCGCTACGCCGCCCTGTGCCAAGCCGCGAACATCGTGCCGATCGTCGAGCCGGAAGTGCTGATGGACGGCGACCACGACATGGAGCAGTGCGAGAAGGTCACCACCTGGATGCTGAAAGAGACGTTCCAGGAACTGTTCTATGCCGGCGTTGCGCTGGAAGGCATCGTGCTCAAGCCGAACATGATCGTGCCGGGCAAGGGCTCGAAAACTCGCGCGACGTACGAGCAGGTCGCCGAGGCCACCGTGCGCGTGCTGAAAAACTGCGTGCCGGGCGCCGTGCCGGGCATCGCCTTCCTCTCCGGCGGCCAGACCGACGAGGAAGCCACCGCCAATCTCGACGCGATGAACAAGATCGGTAATCTACCCTGGGCGTTGACCTTCTCCTATGGCCGCGCACTTCAGGCCGCGCCGCAGAAGGCCTGGTCGGGCAAAGCTGAAAACGTCGCCGCCGCGCAGCGCGCTTTCATGCACCGGGCGAAAATGAATTCGCTCGCCGCGCTCGGCCAATGGAAGGCCGATCTGGAGAAGAAGGCGGCGTAGTTTTCGCGCCCCGTTTGACAAAAAAAGGCCGCCCCCATCGGGCGGCCTTTTCCATGTCACTCTACGCGCGACGCAACAAACGCAATCACGCGAGACGCTACATTAGTCGCAGGTTGTCTTGCTGACGGTCTTCTCGCCGGTCAACAGACCTTCTTTATGGACAGTGCGGCTCGAGCAGTCGCCCATGGCGCCGCTGCCGGTCGTCGTGGTCGTGGACTTCGTCTCGGTGCCGAGCAGGCCACCGCGTTCCTTGGTGTGGACGGTGGTCGAAGCCGAAGGCTCCGTAACGATCACGGCCGAGGGCGCGCGTTCTTCGGTGATGATGGTGGTCTGGGCATTCGCGGCGAACGTGGTCGCAGCCAGCGCGAGAGCAATCACGGTGAGCTTCATCAGGTCGCCTCCTTGAAATGAAATCGATATGCGCGATAACGCCCGGATGTGGGCATGGTTCCGCAAGGCTCGATAACCGCGGCTTGAGGGCCTAAACAACGGAATTTTCACATCGCGCAAGGCGAAAAGAGGTACCGGAATCGTGATTGTATGCAGGGCGGCAACGACCTACCTTGCGCGCCGGTTCCTTTCCTTCATTTGCATCCAAGGATATCCAACGTGATCGATCTCTACACCTGGACCACACCGAACGGCCGCAAGGCTTCCATCATGCTCGAGGAAATCGGCCTGCCCTACAAAGCGCACGCCATCGACATTTCCAAGGACGAGCAGTTCGCCCCTGACTTTCTGAAAATCGCGCCGAACAACCGCATCCCGGCTATCGTCGACAACGACACCGGCATGTCGCTGATGGAGTCGGGCGCGATCCTGATCTACCTCGCCGACAAGACCGGCAAGCTGCTGCCGAAATCCGGCAAGGAGCGCTATCAGGTGATCGAATGGACCATGTGGCAGATGGGCGGTCTCGGCCCCATGCTCGGCCAGGTGCATCACTTCGTGAAATATAATCCCGGCAAGGCGCCTTACGCCGAGGAGCGTTTTTCCAAGGAAGCGCAGCGCCTGTACAAGGTGCTCAACACCCAGCTCGAAGGCAAAGAATATATCTGCGGCGAGTATTCCATCGCCGACATTTGTTGCTGGCCCTGGGTGTCACGGTTCGAATGGCAGGGCATCGACATGAATGCCTTCCCCAACGTCAAGCGCTGGTACCTGAAAGTCGCCGCGCGGCCCGCGGTGCAGAAGGGCTATCAGGTACCGAAGGACATGGGGCCGATTCCCATGCCCGCGTAAGCGGGCGAAGCCCTATGCCCGCGTAAGCGGGCGAACGCCAATGCCGCTTAAGCGGGCATTGAATGTGAATAAGCGATAGCGCCGCGCCCTTTCAGCGCGGCGTTTTCTTGTCTGGCCGCCCGGCCCGGTTTGGCCCTGCCGCTGCAAAATGCTACCCAGACGCGGGTCCAGCCGCTGGACGTCAATTTTCCGCCCGAAAGGGCTATCATCTGGAAGCCATGGCCCAACGACCGAAAAACCCCGAGCCGCGCCCGCAGCCACGCCTGTATTTGATCACGCCCGCGATCGTCGAGGCCGAGACATTTGCGCTGACGCTCGAGCTGGCGCTTTCGGCAGGCGATGTCGCCGCCGTGCTACTGCGCCTCGCGCCGGCCGACGAGCGCAGCCAGATCAACCGCATCAAGGCCATCGCGCCTTTGGTGCAGCGGCATGACGCCGCATTGCTGGTCGACGGCCACACCGCGCTGATCGCCCGCTCCGGCGCCGATGGCGCGCATCTGTCCGGCATCGACGCTATTACCGACGCGCTCGCTAAGTTGAAGCCGGACTGGATCGTCGGCGCCGGCGGCCTCGCCAATCGCCACGACGCCATGTCGGCGGCCGAAGGCGGCGCCGACTATGTGATGTTCGGGGAGCCGGACGAACAGGGCGTGCGCCCAAGCTTCGAGGCTGTTCTCGAACGGGTGACGTGGTGGGCCGAGGTGTTCGAGGCGCCCTGTGTCGCTTATGCCGGCTCGCTCGACGAAATCGTCCGTCTGGTCGAAGCCGGCGCCGACTTCATCGCGCTCGGCGACTGGCTGTGGAACGATCCGCAAAATATAACGCGGACCATCGCCGCCACCGTGCCGTTGCTGCGTCTGCCGGAGACCGCGGCATGACGGATGGCGGTCACCTGTTGCGGGCGGCGCGGCTGGTGATTTTTGCGCCGATGTTTTTCGCGCCGCCGTCGCCGCTCTTGGCGCAGACAAAACCGCCGCCGGCGAAATTGCCGGTGCCGGCGGCCACGACCAACACCGTTCCGGGCAATCAGGGCACGCCCGACCTCGCCTTCGGCGCCTTTCAACGCGGCTTCTATTTGACGGCGTTTACCGAGGCCAGCAAGCGCGCGCAACAGAACGATCCGGCCGCCATGACCTTGCTCGGCCAACTCTATGCGCAGGGCCTGGGCGTCGGCCGCGACGATTCCAAAGCCGCGCAATGGTTCAAGCAGGCCGCCGGCCTCGGCGACCGTGAGGCCATTTTTTCCTTGGCCATGTTTTCCTTCGAGGGCCGCGCCGGGCCGCGCAGCGGCGCGGAAGCCGCGCGTTTGCTGACGGAGGCCGCCCGGCTCGGCCACCCGGCCGCCAATTACGATGTTGGGCTGCTCTATATGCAGGGCCAGGAGTTCAAGCAGGACTTCGCCCGCGCCGCCGATTATTTCCGCATCGCCGCCAATGCCGGAAACTCGGAAGCGCAATACGCGCTGGCCACGATGTACAAGGAGGGCCGCGGCGTCACCAAGGACGCCAAGCAGGCGACCCAGTTGATGCAGAAGGCCGCGGTCGCCGGCAATCTCGATGCCATGGTCGAATTCGCCATCGCACAGTTCAACGGCGAATTCACCGACAAGGACGAAAGCGCCGCCGCCCGCCTGTTCCTGTCCGCGGCGCGGCGTGGCAGCCCGATCGCGCAGAACCGGCTGGCCCGAATCCTGATGGCCGGGCGCGGCCTGCCCGCCGACGCCACCGAAGCGATCCGCTGGCACATTGTCGCCAAGCAGAACGGCGCCGGCGACCCCGAACTCGACGTTTTCGCCAGCAAGCAGCCGCAGACCGTGCGCGACGCCGCCGACAAGGCGGCCAGGAAGTGGCTGTCGACCCAGGTCGCGGCGCGCTAACCGCTTCGCCAGGGCGGTCTTGACGGGACGCGCGCACGCGGGCAGACCCCGTCCCCATGCATCATTCAGCCCTGCTCAACGTCATGATCGCCGCCGCGCGCAAGACCGCGCGCACGCTCAAGCGCGATTTCGGCGAAGTCGAGAACCTGCAGGTCTCGCTGAAGGGCCCGGCCAATTTCGTATCCGCCGCCGACCGCCGCGCCGAGGAAACGCTCTATGAGGAGCTGTCGAAGGCGCGTCCGAATTACGGCTTCCTCGGCGAGGAAGGCGGCATGCGCGAAGGCGCCGACAAGTCGCACCGCTGGATCGTTGATCCGCTCGACGGCACCACCAACTTCCTGCATGGCATTCCGCAATTCGCCATCTCGGTCGCGCTCGAACGCGAGGGCGTGATCGTCGCCGGCCTGGTCTACAATCCGGCCAATGACGAATTGTACGTCGCCGAGAAGGGCAAAGGCGCCTTTCTCAACGACCGCCGCATTCGCGTCGCCGGCCGCAAGAATCTCGCCGACTGCGTCATCGCCTGCGGCATTCCCCATCTCGGCCGCGGCGATGTGAACCTGTCCCGCCGCGAAATCGGCGCAGTGCAGGTCAATGTCGCGGCGCTGCGCCATTTTGGTGCCACCGCGCTCGACCTCGCTTACGTCGCTGCCGGCCGTTTCGACGGCTACTGGGACCGCGCGCTCAAGCCGTGGGATTTGGCGGCCGGCATCATCCTGGTGCGCGAGGCCGGCGGCTACGCCTTCGACTGCGACGGGGCTGAGGACATGCTCGAAAAGGGCGATATCGTCGTCGGCAACGAGACCGTCAGCAAGGAACTGCTGCGGGTGCTCAAGGCGGCCAAGGTCTGACTTTCCCCGCCCCCGCGCGCACTTGCGCGTGCGGCAAGGCAAAAAGCATCCCAATTTTAACGTATTCCGCCGCTTAGTGTTTTAAGCACGCTGGCATCTCAATTTTTCCTTGTCACCGGTCTGTGCCATATTGCGGGTCAGAAACCGTTCTCCGTGGCAAAAATCCGTCCTGTCGGAACCTATTGATCGCATGGCCAAAGAACTCGACCCCCTCAAGCTGTCATCGCCCCGCATCTTCCTGTTCCGGATGATGGTGTTCGTCATCCTCGGCGGTCTGGTCGCCTTTCTGCTGTACAAGCAGATCCAGGTCGCCTTCATGGCCAATCCGGGGCTGAACGCCGTCATCGTCGCGGTGCTCGGCATCGGCATCATCCTGTCGGTGCGCCAGGTCGCGCGGCTCTACCCGGAAATCGCCTGGGTCAATAATTTCCGCCTCGCCGATCCCGGCCTAGCCGTCGACCGCCCGCCGGTGCTCTTGGCGCCGATGGCGGCGATCCTCGGCAGCCGCGTCGGCCGCATGGCGATGTCGGCGCAGCTGATGCGCGGCATTCTCGACTCGATCGCCACCCGTCTCGACGAGGCGCGCGACATCCTCCGCTACATGACCGGCCTTCTGGTTTTCCTCGGCCTGCTCGGCACCTTCTGGGGCCTGATCGAAACCGTGTCGTCGGTCGGCAATGTCATTCAGGGCCTCAAGCCCGGCGGCGACACGTCGAGCATGTTCGACACCTTGCGCGAGGGCCTCGCCGCGCCTTTGTCCGGCATGGGCATTTCGTTCTCGTCGTCGCTGTTCGGTCTCGCCGGCTCGCTGGTGCTCGGCTTCCTCGATCTGCAATCGAGCCAGGCGCAGAACCGTTTCTATACCGAGCTGGAAGACTGGCTCTCGACCACCGTCTACGACCACGGCACCGAACCCGGCCAAAACACCGGCGGCGTCTCGCTCGAAGTGCGCGGCGCGGTCGAGAAGTTGCGCGAAGCCATCGACCAGTCAGGCTCGGGCAAGGCCGCTTCCGCCGCCATGGCGAACCTCGCCGAGGCGATCCAGGGTCTGGTGCACCACATGCGCACCGAGCAGCAATTGATCCGCGATTGGGTCGACGGCCAGGCCGAGCAGCAGCGCGAGATCAAGAAGCTTCTCGAAGTCATGGTGCGCGAGAAGGCGGGGCGCTAGCGCCCCCAAGTTAGAAACAACGAGTCTATCATGGCCCTTGCACGATCACGCCGCGGCGGCGAAGGAATGAATTACTGGCCGGGCTTTGTCGACGCTTTGTCGACATTGATTCTGTCGATCATTTTCATCCTCACAGTCTTCGTCGTCGTGCAGTTTTTCCTGCAACAGGAAATCACTGGCAAGGACACCGCGCTCAACAAATTGAACGCGCAGATCGCACAGTTGACCGACCTTTTGTCGATGGAAAAAACCGGCAAGGCCGACGTCGAGGGGCAATTGATGCAGCTGCGCGCCTCGCTTGCCACCGCCGAGACCGAGCGCGACAAGCTCAAGAGCGTCGCCGAAGGCGCCGGCGCCGGGCTGTCGGCCGCGCAGGGCCAGGCCGCCGAACTGTCCACCGCGCTGGAAGGCGAAAAGAAGATATCGGCGCGCGCGCTGGCCCAGGTCGAAATTCTCAACCAGCAGCTCGCCGCCTTCCGCCGCCAGTTGGCGGCGATCGAACAGGCGCTCGACGTCGCCGAGAAGAAAGACAAGGAATCGCAGAACCGCATCGCCGATCTCGGCCAGCGCCTCAACGTCGCGCTGGCGCAGAAAGTCGAGGAACTGACCAAATATCGCTCCGACTTCTTCGGCCGCCTGCGCGAAATTCTCGGCAACCGCCCGGACATCCGCATCGTCGGCGACCGCTTCGTGCTGCAGTCCGAACTCCTATTCGACGTCGGCAAGGCCGAGCTGAAACCGGAAGCGCGCAGCGAGATCGACAAGATCGCCTCGGCGCTGCTCGAACTCGGCACAAAGATTCCCGCCGACATCGCCTGGGTGGTTCGCGTCGACGGCCACACCGACGTGCGGCCGATTTCCGGACCCATCTTCAAGTCGAATTGGGATCTGTCGTCGGCGCGCGCCATCGCGGTGGTGCAATATATGGCGAGCAAAGGCATTTCGCCGCAGCGCCTGGTTGCCGCCGGTTTCGCCGAATTCCAGCCGCTCGACCCCGGCACCACCGACGACGCCTACCGCCGTAACCGCCGCATCGAGTTCAAGCTGACCGAGCGGTAAGCCCATCGCGCGGCGCCGCCCGTCGCTGTCATAGACCGCGAGTTCGCCGATGCCTCTCACGCTGCGCCCTTACACACCCGCCGACGAAGACGCGACCATCGAGTTGTGGCGGCGCACCTGGGCACAGCACTATCCGCGTATCGATTTCAACGCACGGGTCGGCTGGTGGCGCGAACGCTGGCGGCAGGAGTTGATCCCGGTCGCGCATGTGGTGGTGGCGGAAGAGGATGGCGTGCCGGTCGGATTCGTCACCGTCGATCCGAAGACAAAATATCTCGATCAGATCGTGGTCGCGCCCGAACACTGGGGCGGCGGCGTTGCGCGCGCGCTGCTCGACGCGGCCAAGCGCCTGTCGCCGTCGGGGCTCGAACTGCTGGTCAACAAGGACAATGCCCGCGCCATCCGCTTCTACGAGAAGCACGGCTTTGCGTATAGCGGCGAAGACAAAAACCCGGTGTCGGGGATCGCCGTGAACCGGATGACGTGGGCGGGGCCGGCGGCATCGGCCTGAAGACGGCGCCATGCGCCGCTTGGCAGGCCTACAAACCTATGCTTATAGCCCTTTGATCCCGTTCATCGACGGGCGTCTTCCGGAGACGCAACGAAGACGGAGCGGGACGCGGCGCCTGCGTGCGGGGCTGGTAACCCTGCCCTCGGGAAGCCCCGGACGCAAACAAGTCTACGCGGTTTGCGGAGAGCAAACTGCTATGCGTCCGGGCCCACCACTACGGGGCTCTCCCTTGAATGGCTGGACGTGGCGGGAGCTAAGGGCGGCGGAAGCGGCCCGAACGAAGGGAGGCCAGGAGGCCCCCGCACCCGCCCGGAAGCACGGCCCCGGGGACAAAAAACGCGCCAGTGGAGAGCCGGCAAGCGCGCCTCTCGTCGCAAACGCGAACGGCCTGCCTGGGGCCGCGCAAACAACACGGGCGATGGCGCTTGCGCCGACATCTCCCTGACATACGCGCGTCATGCGAAGGCTTTCCCACAGTGGCGTGTATATTTCCCTGATGCGCCGCGCGATATTGCTTACTGATTCTGCCGCGGCTGCGGCGCGGCAAAGCAAACGGACAGACGGCACAGTGCCAGGCAAATTCATACAGGCGGCGGGCGGCATCGTTATACGCGGGGATAAGCGCGTGCTGTTCGCCGTTGTCCAGCGGGCCAAGGACGACAAATGGGTGTTGCCGCGCGGCAAACTGAAAGCCGACGAGAACCCGGTCGCCGGCGCGCGCCGCGAAGTCGTCGAGGAAACCGGCCACCGCGTCGCGGTCAACGAATTTCTCGGCGCCATCACCTATCGCGCCGCAGGCCGGGCGAAGGTGGTGCAGTTCTGGCAAATGCAGGCCGAGGACGAGGCCAGCCATGAGCTGATGGCCGACATCGTCGCGGTCGAATGGCTGCCGCTGAAGGCAGCGGTGCGCCGGCTGAGCTATCCGCTGGAAAAATTGTTTCTGCGCAATGTCGGCCGCCGCGCCGCCAAGCCGCGCAAAGGCCGCGCATCGCCAGGCAAGATAACGGGCAAGGCGGCAGGTCACGCCGCGGCGGCAAAGCCCGGCAATAAGTCCGGCAAAAAATCCAGCAAGAAGGCAACGAAGAAGGCCGCTCGGAAGGCTGGCAAGAAAGCTGTCAAGAAAACACGCAAGAAATCAGTCGAGCGCATCGGCAACAAAGCCAAGCGCAAAGGCAAAAAGAAAGCCCCCGCCCGAAAGCCGGTCGCGGCTGCTCCGGCAAAAGTCGTCCCGGCATCGAAGCGTCAGGGTCTGTTGCAGCGCATGCTCGGGCGGCTTGGCGCCTGACGCCCGTTGCCGCCGCCGCAGTTTTGCCGCCATCGCCGCCGGATCATTGCCTAAAATTAATTGGTTATGACCGGGCACCGTTGGTTTTCCGGCGCGCCATTCAGCCGCCGTTCACCGGAAAAATCGGAACCTCGGTCGCAAGATGGACGTTAGGCCTGCGGGACAGAACCGCAGGATATGCTGAACCCGGGCGTTTATCTAAATGCCCCATGAAGCGAACCTAGGAGGTGCGCTATGAACAAGATCACGAAGACACTCACCGCTCTCGCCGCCGTCGCGACACTGACGGTTGCTTCCGTGGCCATGCCGCAGCCGGCCGAGGCCCGTGGCGGGCGCATCGCCGCCGGCATCATCGGCGGCATCGCGGCCGGCGCCATTCTCGGCGGCATCGCCTCGAACGGCTACGGCTATAACGGCCCGGCCTATGCCTACGGCCCCGCCCCGGTCTATTACGGTCCGCACTGCTGGTGGCACCGTGAACGCGTGTGGGACGGCTATGGGTGGCGGCTGCGCCGCGTGCGCGTCTGCGACTAGGGCTGACGAAAGCCAGGACCACGCAAGCTCGAAATTATCTATAAATGCCCGGAAACTGTCATGTTTCCGGGCATTTTTGTGACGGGGGTCACAGCTGACGGCGAAGTTCCGCCATAATGAAATTGACACTGGCCGCTGCCAATTGTCGCACTGGCGCCCGGTCACATGACATTCGCAATCGCTCGCGACTTTGCAGGGAGTTTCGCATGAAGCCCATCAAGAGCCTCATTCTGGCAATCGCCGCCGCCGCCACCATCGCGGCCGGCACCCTCGCCGCCCCGACCGCCGCCGAAGCGCGCGGCGGCCGTAACGCGGCCATCATCGGCGGCGTCGCCGCGGCCGCCATTATCGGCGGCGCCATCGCCGCCAACAGCCAGCCGCGTTACTACGCGCCGGCCCCGGGCTACGTCGCCTATGACGGCTACTATGCCCGTTACCCGGTGTCCTGCCCGGGCGGGTTCTGGGCACGCCGGCCGGTCTATGACCGCTGGGGCAATGTCCGGGGTTATAGCCGCCCGCGTTTCATCTGCCCTTAAGCTTCGCGTAACCGCTCGGGTGCAGACTGCCCCGCAATGAATCGCGCCGAATCCGGCCTGAAAGGACGTCCATGAACTTCAAGATCATCGCTCTGGTCGCGGCTGGCCTTCTTTCAGCCGCCGCCCTGCCGACCACGGCCGACGCCCGCTGCAACGGCTGCGCCGTCGGCGCCGGTGTCGTCGGCGGCCTCGCGGTCGGCGCCATCATCGGCTCGGCCATCGCCAACGGCCAGCCGCGCTATGTCGAGCCGGCCCCGGTCTATGATGCGCCGCCGCCGCGTCGCGTTTATGTCGAGGAAGAAGGCCCAGTCTGCCATCTCGAGCGCCAGCGCTTCTGGGATGGTTACGCCTGGCGCCATCGCCGCGTCGAAGTCTGCGACTGATAAGTCGGCTGCGCTTCGCATACTCTTCATCATGCCCGGTCCAAAAAGCCGGGCATGACTGTTTCTACCGCCGCATATGGCTCAGCACCGCCGCGGTCGGCCAGCAATCGACTTTCAGGCCGTTCGCCTTTTGATATTGGCCGAGCGCCGCCCGCGTCAGCATCCCCGCCTTGCCGTCGATCTTGTCTTTGTAGATTCCAAGTTCGATGAGCCGCTGCTGCATCGCCTCGACATCCTTGGTCTTGAGCTGATCGCTTTTGCTCCATGGCGTCTCGAATGACGTCGCGCCGGCGATGCGGTCGGCGAGATGACCGACGAACAGCACATAGAGGTCGGAGAAATTGTATTCCTTGATGACGAAGTAGTTCTTCGGCGTCAGGAACGACGGCCCGTAACTGCCTTCCGGCTGCAACAACGACGCCCGCAGCGACAGCTCCTTCGGCGAAAGCTTGCGCCCCTTGGCCGGCACGAAGCCGCGCTTGAGCCAGTCGCCGATCGGCATCGTTACGTCGGGCGTACCGATCGAACAATCGGCGTTTTTCGGCGCGCTCACTTCGTAGGCCCAGCGATCGCCGCTCTGCCAGCCCTTGCTCTGCAACTGCTTGGCGGCGGAGGCCAGCGCATCCGGCACCGAGCGGAAAATATCGGCGCGGCCATCGCCGTCGAAATCAACGCCGAGCTTGTAGAACTCCGACGGCAGGAACTGCGTCATGCCGAGCGCGCCACCCCAGGACGAACGCATGTCGGCGCGCGGCGTGCCGTCCTGCATCATCTTCAGCGCGTAAAGAAACTCGGTCTGGAAAAGACCCGCGCGCTTGCCGGTATAGGCCTGCGTGGCCAAAACGCGCAGCGCGTCGTACGGCAATTTGTACGAGCCGTAATCGGTCTCGCGCGCCCAGATCGCCAGCACGACATTGCCGGGCACGCCGAATGCCTTTTCGATCCGCGCCAGCGTGGCGCGATGCTGCGCCGCCAGTTCGCGCCCGCGCGCCGCCAGCCGGTCGAAACTCGACTCGCGCAGATACTGCCCCGGCGTCTGCACGAATTCGGCCTGGCCCGGCGGCGGGCTGGCCGGCCGGCCGGGTATATCGAGATCGGGCAAGGTCAGATCCGGCTCCAGTCCGCGAAGGCCGGCATCGAACACTTTGCGCGACACGCCGATCTGTTGCGCGCGCGGCCACAGCGTTTCGAGAAAGGCGCTGAATGCCGACTCGGCGCGGACAGCGCCAGCAGACATCAGGCAGAAAAGAATCACCAGGGCGTATCGCATGGCTGCCATTATAACACGCGAACTTGAGAGCCCGCTGCGCCGGACTAACGGCGTCGCCGTTGCGCAGAACACCTAATGGAATTTTCGCCGCTAATTCAGAATGCGCGTTGCCTGCAACACGCCGTCGATGGTGTCACCCGTCACCTTGCCGGTGTATTCGGTACCGTTGGCCGCAAAACTGATCCGATCGCCATTCATCCTGCCATTGCTGATCGTGACCGAGGCATTGCCTGTTCTTAGCGTGCCCGAGATCATCTGGTATTTCTGCTGCAATACGAGTTCGCCCCGCGGCAATTTCCAGGTTCCTTCCACCTTCGCAGGAACGATCCAGAAATAAGCCTTGCAGTATGTGCCGCACGGAGTTTCGGGACGGACGACTTCGTCCGGCGTCCAATCACCCATGTCGAAGGTGTTCGAAACAATCCGCGTGCCAGGCTTCAGATTCAGAATCTTCGGACGAAGCGCAAGATTGATTTCATCGAGCAGGAACATTGTGATGACGGTCGCCTGCGTGAAATCGCTTTGGAACAGGTCCGCTTTGACAAACGTGACCTTGTCGGCAACGCCTTCCTTGGCGGCATTGCGCTTCGACAATTCGACCATGTTTGGGTCGTATTCGATACCCAACGCTTTGGCGCCAAGTTTGGCCGCGGTAATGACTGTGCGGCCGTCGCCGGATCCGAGATCGATCACGAAATCTTCCGGTGTCACCTTGGCCACTTCCATCATTTTGTCCACGAGCAACTGAGGAGTCGGAAGCCACATGACGTCCTTGCCCGGCTGGCCAAGAGTTGGCGCATACTCCTTTGCCGGTTGCGCAATCGCTGCATTCAGCGAAACAAGAATCGCCAGACATGCCGCGAGCGTCGGCCGGGTCGTGAATTTCAAGGGCTTCATCCATTGCTCCTGCGACCGGGGCGCTAAATATGGACGGACCATAACAGGCGACCGCTGCATAAGGTACAATACCGAACGTTCGAAGAACATCCGCGAATCAGAGAACGGATAGAGGACGGTAAACCGCCCCTTAATACGAAAATATTTTTAGTGATGCGGCTTGTCGTAAGCGGTTTGGCCGAGCTTCTCTACATAGGCGATGCCGATCGCCGACAGCACGAACAACGCGTGGATAATGACCTGCCACATCACGCCGGTCTCGGTGTAAGGCACGCCTTCCTTGCCGAGCGAGCCGGCATAGATGAACGTGCGCAGCAGATGGATCGACGAAATGCCGATGATCGCCATCGCAAGCTTGATCTTCAACACGCTGGCGTTGACGTGAGAGAGCCACTCCGGCTGGTCCGGATGCTTTTCCAGTTCCAGCCGCGACACGAATGTCTCGTAGCCGCCGACGATGACCATGGTCAGAAGGTTGGAGATCATCACTACGTCGATCAGGCCGAGCACGACCAGCATGATTTCCTGCTCGGTGAAGGCCGTGGCGCCGAGGACAAGATGCCACAGCTCCTTGACGAACAGGATGACATAAACGCCCTGGGCAACGATCAGGCCGAGATACAGCGGCAGTTGCAGCCAGCGCGAGCTGAAGATGAGTTGCGGCAGCGGCCGCAGCTTGCCGGCAAGTTCGCGCGGCGGGATCGAATCGTCGGCTGACATCGACATGGCGCTTACCCTCGGGGGCGTCGCCTGGCCACGAATCGGCGGAAGCGACAGTGAACCGCCTTATAGGCGATTCGGCGGGCCGACGAGCGACAGGACCCGCTCCATGTCGTCGCAGGGCCACCCTCACACACCAGATCGGCGAAATTCACGAACATTCGCAGAACATCGGCGAATCAGAGAACGGATAGAGGACCATGAAGAGGCGATTAACGGGAGCGCCGCTAATTCGCAGCGCGCGGCGCTTTATTCGCGATGTCAAAGCGCGCGCAGACCATGCGGGACAACGCGAAAACCGCGATTGACGGAATCACAGACCGATGCCTTCATGACAAAATGTTTGCGCGTGTGAGAAATTATTTCAAGGAAGCCAAGATGGCGCGCATGAGCGACGGCGCGCTTTATCTGGTGCGCGACCTCGGCCCGGTCAAAGGCGGCAAGGGCATGAAGCACCACGAAATCGTCCTGCCTTTGAGCGTGCGCGGCTTGCTCACCGTCGCGCGGCCGAGCGTTGCCGGCATTGACTGGTCCGAACCGGTGCGCGGGCTGGGCGCGAATTAGCACTTAATCCGTCACCCTGAGGTGCGCGCCAAAGGCGCGCCTCGAAGGGCGACGGCCGAGAGTCAGCGGCCGCTCATCCTTCGAGGCTCGCGCGCTATGCGCACTCGCACCTCAGGATGACGGTACATTACCTGCTAAACTTCTTATACTTCAGCCGGGGCTGGTGGCAATTGCCCACGCACGAAAGACCCCGTAGGCTCAATCCCTGTAACGCGTTTCATTTCCATCTAGAAGGATTGAACCCGTGTCGATACGTCATGTTGCGACTGTGGCTGCGATCGCAGCCTTGCTTGGTTCATTCAGCCTCGCGAACGCCCAGTACGACAATGAGCGGATGGAGATGCTGCGCGGCGGCGCGTCCAAGAAAGGCGTCTACAATATCTTCGGCCTGGACGGCACCGGCCTCGGCCGCACCTCCGTGAGCTATCCAAGCAAATATGCGCCGGGCACCATTGTCGTCGATACGACGGCGCGGTGGCTCTATCTCATTGAAGGAAACGGCTCGGCGCTGCGCTACGGCATCGGTGTGGGCCGGTCCGGTTTCCAGTGGAAGGGCACGCACAAGATCACCGCGAAAAAAGTGAATCCGTCCTGGACGCCGCCGCCGGAGATGATCGCGCGGCAACCGGATGTGCCGCGGCACATGAAAGGCGGCGATCCGGAAAATCCGCTCGGCACGCACGCGATGTATCTCGGCAGCACGCTCTACCGGATTCACGGCTCGCCCGATGCGGACTCGGTCGGCGAAGCGGAATCGTCGGGTTGCTTCCGGATGAGGAACACCGACGTGGCCGATCTTTATGAGCGGGTCCCTGTCGGCACCACCGTCGTGGTGAAGTGAGAGGCCGCTAAATCGCCGGACCGGCCTGCGAGTTACCGGCTGAACTTCTTATACTTCAGCCGATGCGGAATGATGCTGTCCTGGCCGAGCCGGCGCATCTTGTCCTTCTCGTAGTCCTGGAAGTTGCCCTCGAACCATTCGACATGGCTGTCGCCTTCGAAGGCGAGGATGTGCGTGGCGATGCGGTCGAGGAACCAGCGGTCATGGCTGATGATGACGGCGCAGCCGGCAAAGTCCTCCAGCGCCTCTTCCAGCGCGCGCAACGTATCGACGTCGAGATCGTTGGTCGGCTCGTCGAGCAGCAGCAGGTTGGCGCCGGCGCGCAGCATCTTGGCGAGATGAACGCGGTTGCGCTCGCCGCCTGAGAGCGTGCCGACCTTCTTCTGCTGGTCGGCGCCCTTGAAATTGAACAGCGAAACGTAGGCGCGCGAGTTGACTTCCTTCTTGCCGACCATGATCAGGTCCTGGCCGTTGGAAATCTCTTCCCAGATATTCTTCTTCGGGTCGAGCGTGTCGCGCGACTGGTCGACATAACCCATCTGCACCGACTCGCCGATCTTGATCGTGCCGGAGTCCGGCTTGTCCTGGCCGGTGATCATGCGGAACAAGGTCGTCTTGCCGGCGCCGTTCGGACCGATAACGCCGACAATGCCGCCGGGCGGCAGCTTGAAGGTCAGGTTGTCGATCAGCAGGTTGTCGCCAAAGCCTTTGCTCATCGCCTCGAAATCAACGACGTTCTGGCCCAGCCGCTCGGCCACCGGAATGGTGATCTGCGCAACCGTGTTGGTCTTGGCATTGGCGATCTTGAGCAGTTCGTCATAACGCTCGTAGCGCGCCTTCGACTTGGCCTGACGCGCCTTGGGCGATGACGAAATCCACTCGCTCTCGCGCTGCAAGGTGCGCTGGCGCGTCTCGTCCTCGCGCGCTTCCTGCTCCAGCCGCTTCTGCTTCTGCTTGAGCCAGGAGGTGTAGTTGCCCTCGTAGGGAATGCCCTTGCCGTGATCGAGTTCGAGAATCCAGCTCGTCACATTGTCGAGGAAGTAGCGGTCATGGGTGACGATCAGGATCGCGCCGGCATAGTCGCGCAAATGGCCTTCCAGCCAGTTCACGCTTTCGGCGTCGAGATGGTTGGTCGGCTCGTCGAGCAGCAAGAGGTCCGGCGCATCGAGCAGCAGCTTGCACAAAGCAACGCGGCGCTTCTCGCCGCCCGACAGCTTGGAAATATCGGCATCGTCCGGCGGACAGCGGAGCGCATCCATCGCCAGATCGACCTGGCTGTCGAGGTCCCACAGGTTCTTGGAATCGATCTCGTCCTGGAGCTTCGCCATCTCGTCGGCGGTCTCGTCCGAGTAGTTAACGGCCAGCTCGTTGTATCGGTCGAGGATCGCCTTCTTGGCGGCGACGCCTTCCATCACGTTGTCGCGAACCGACTTGGTCTCGTCGAGCTTGGGTTCCTGCTCGAGATAGCCGACCCGGGCGCCCTCGGCGACGAAGCCTTCGCCGATATATTCGGTGTCGAGCCCGGCCATGATGCGCAGCAGCGTTGACTTGCCCGAGCCGTTGACGCCCAAAACACCGATCTTGGCGTCCGGGTAGAACGACAGGTGGACATTATCCAAGACCTTCTTGCCGGCCGGATAGGTCTTCGACAGACCGCGCATATGGTAGATGAATTGACGACCGTTCATTGCCTGAAAACCCCTGATAGTCCGGGCCAAATAAGGCCCCTCGCGTCACGCGCGCCGCAAAACCCTGTGTCGGGAAAGTCGTGGCTGATGTAGCGAGCGGAACCGCAAAGGGCAAGCGCGACGAGAACCGCCGGCCAGCCGCCGCCGGTCTCAGTTACGCGTCAGACGTGGACGTCAGGCGTAAGTCTTGCCTTTTTTAAGCAATGCGGCGATCTCGGAGACGGACTTTCCGGTCTTGTGCTGGTAGTGCGGCATATCGACAAAGCTCGTCCAATCACCGCCCCATTCGATATTCGGAACCTGCACTTTGATGAGCTTGCCGAGATCGGCATAGGCCTTTTCTTCTTTCTTGCTGGCGCCGGTGTAGTACTTGCCGCCCTCGAAGATGCCGACGTCCCATGCAATAGCAAAATTGTGGTTGCTCTTGCCGCCACGCGCATTGGTCACCGGACCGCGATCCTTTTGGATCGTGCGCCCGATCTTGTAGAGCGCTTCTTGTTCCGCATAGGTCCGTGTTCCCGAGATGATTTTGTAGGTTAGTGGCCCGCCGGCAACCGCCGAGAGGAATTGGCGAGCGGTCCGCTGCGCGGCCGGCAGCAACGTCATGATGTTGCCTTCACTGCGCGGATCGAACTCTCCAAGCTGACTTTTGATGTTCTGCGATTCTGCGTTGAAATCGGTCTCGGCTTTGTCCACTGCGGCGGTCCAGGTGCCGTTCAAAGGTCCCTTGTAAAAACCGGCCGACGCCAAAATCCGCTGCAAAAAAAGAATATCGTCCTTGAACAGCACAGCACTCATCGCGTCCCCCCTATTGTCACAGCCGCCTCGCCGGGCGGTCCGGGGGATCATACTACCTATAGTTGCCAATGAAATACATACCCGTCCGTCACCGCCATACGGAACGCCGACCTGCCCGCCGGTAAAACTCTGGAAAGGCTGTCTTTTGATATTAATCGCGATGGGGCCTTTCTCCAACGCCGCCTTAACGGATGACGCGCATCCTCGTGAATGAACCAGGCCGCCCAGAAGGGCGACCAAGGGGAAGCGGGTCAACGGTGCCCGCAGGCATTCAGGGACGTGCGTCATGAGCAAAGCTATCGCAGCGATTTTCGGGTCCGCGGAACCGGCGCAATACAAGGCCCAATACAAGGCCTTTGGGCGCCCGTTCGGCGCCGCCCGTGAAGCTCTCGCTCACTTCTGGCGGGAGATGACGCGCGACGCCATCAGCCCGTACCGCCCGGAAAAGCATTATATGCGGGGACCGGGCCCTGCCTGGCAGGCCAAATACGGCGCCTTGCGCGCCGGCCACGCGGCCGACTGACACCCCCCTTCCCTTTCGTTGCTCCATCCTTAAGGTGGCGCCGTCCGGCGCGTGACTTAAGGTGGCCCCGTCGGGCCGTTTCCGGGTGCAGCGATAAGGGTTCGACACGATGCTCAAGGCCGCCATTCTCGACGACTATCAAGGCGTCGCGCTGAAACTCGCCGACTGGTCGGCGATCGCCAAGGACGTCGAGGTCAAGGTTTTCGACAAGCCCTTCGCCAGCCAGGCCGAAGCGGTTCACGCGCTGCAGGGCTTTGACATAATCGCCGGCATGCGCGAGCGCACGCCGTTCCCGCGCGCCGTGCTCGAGGCGCTGCCCGATCTCAAGCTGTTGATCACCACCGGCGCCAAGAACAATTCGTTCGACGTGAAGGCCGCTGCCGAGCGCGGTATTACCGTCTGCGGCACCGGCGCGGTCGGCAATCCGACCGCCGGCATCGTCTTCGGCCTGATGCTGGAACTGACGCGCCATCTCGGTTTCGAAAATGCCCGGATGAAAGCGGGCGAACCGTGGCAGACCACCATCGGCCTCGACCTCGAAGGCCTGACGCTGGGCATTGTCGGCCTCGGCAAACTCGGCCAGCGCGTCGCCAATATCGGCAAGGCCTTCGGCATGAAGGTCATCGCCTGGAGCCAGAATCTGACGGCCGAGAAGGCCAAGGAAGCCGGCGTCGATTACGCCAGCCGCGAGGACCTGTTCGCCCAGTCCGATTTCGTCTCGATCCATTATCAGCTGAGCGACCGCTCGCGCGGGCTGATCACCGCCGCCGACCTCGGCCGCATGAAGAAAAGCGCCTATCTCATCAACACCGCGCGCGCGCCGATTGTCGATCAGGCCGCGCTGCTGAAAGCACTTCAGGACAAGAAGATTGCCGGCGCCGGACTTGATGTCTTCGAGGTCGAGCCGCTGCCATTCGACCATCCCTATCGCAAGCTCGACAATGTCGTGCTGACGCCGCATCTCGGCTATGTCAGCGAGCAGAACTACCGCAAATATTTTCCCGACATCGTCGAGGATATCCGCGCCTTTCTCGACGGCAAGCCGGTGCGGGTAATTGTGCCGTGAGCCGCTATAACCCCAGCAGCTTCGCCGCGTTGTTGTAGGCCACGTCGGCGCGCAGACTTTCCTCGAGCGGCACCGTGTCGAGGAAGTGGCCGGCCTCTTCCATCGCCTCGAACGGATAGTCGGCGCCGAACATCACGCGGTCGCGGCCGAGCGCGTCGAGCGAGCATTTCAGCGGCTCCGCCGACAGCATGCCGGAGATCGTCACCCAGATATTTTCCTTGATGTATTGCGACGGCGGTTTCCTGAGCGACAGACCCTGAAATTTTGCGCGGCTGTCGAAGCGCCACAGCAGGAACGGCAGCGTCTCACCGAGATGCCCGAGTGCAAGGCGCGCTTTCGGAAACCGGTCGAACAATCCGCCGACGACCATGCGCAGCGCATGCGATCCGGTCTCGACGCCCCAGCCCCACATCGGCCGGGCCAAAGCGTTGTAGCCGTCGAGGACCGACAGTGGCGCAACCGGATCGGCCGGGTGCAGATAGATCAGCGCGCCGAGCGCTTCGGCGCGTTCCCAGAACGGCGCCAGCGACGGATGATCGAGATACAGCCCATTGGTGTGCCCGTTGATCATGGCGCCGCAGAATTTCAATTCGCGCATGCAGCGCTCGAGTTCATCGGCGGCGGCTTTCGGGTCTTGCACCGCGATGTGGGCAAAACCCGAATAGCGGTCCGGCCGCTTCTGGATTTCCACAGCGAGGTGATCGTTCGCCTCTTTCGCCTTTTTCGTCGCTACGGCGGCATCGCGCTCGGCCTGCACGCCCGGGCCCGCGATCGAGAGCACGGCGCGGGCAATGCCGGATTTGTCCATTGTATCAAGGCGGACGTCGCCGAAATCGGTCAGCCGCTTGAACAGGTCGGCGGTGAGCGCCGGCGGCACCGTGGTCATTGTCGGCCGCCAATAGTCGATCAGGCCCGGCGTCAGGACGTGCTCTTCGAGAGCGATTTTCTTGACCATGGCGTTTCTCCCGAATTTTTCCCTTTTCTATGTATCACATATTGGGCTAACATAACCCACGATGCAAGGCGGCAGAGAACGCCACGGCGTCGCGGGTAGAAGCGCCAAGGATCATGCGTTCGATGGATCGCCACGTCGCCAACGACAAGAGTCAGGTGCAGGTGATCGCGCGCGCGGCCGCCATTTTGCGCGCCCTCGAAGACGAAAATTCCGGTCTCAGCCTTGGACAAATTGCGCAGCGCGTAAGTCTGGCGCGCTCCACGGTGCAGCGCATCGTCGCGGCGCTGGAAACCGAAAAGCTGGTGATCGCCGCGACGCCGAACGGCCGCGTCCGCCTCGGCCCCACCATCATGCGGCTCGCCGCGTCCGTGCGCAGCGACTTCATCTCGCTGGCGCGCCCGCTGCTCGAACGGCTGTCGGCCGAACTTGAAGAGACGGTCGATCTGTCGACGGTGAAAAAAGACCATCTGGTCTTCATCGATCAGGTGATCGGCTCGCATCGCCTGCGCACCGTCTCCGCCGTCGGCGAAACTTTCCCGCTGTATTGCACCGCCAACGGCAAGGCCTATCTGGCGCAATTGTCCGACACCGCGGTCACCGCGCTGATCGGCGACACCTATGCGCCGCGCACGCCGAAGACGCATGCCAAATTCGACACGCTGCTTGCCGACCTCAAAACCATCCGCAAGACCGGCGTCGCCTTCGACTGCGAGGAGCATACGCCCGGCATCTGCGCCGCGGGCGTCGCCTTGCAGGATCCACTTGGCAATTCCGTCGCCATTTCGGTGCCGGTGCCGACCCATCGCTTCCAAGCGCGGCAGACCTTGATCGCCGAAAAACTGCTGGCCACCAAGCACGAATTGGAACACCGGATGAAATCCACCATTGGCTGATCGCCATGGCGCTTAAAGATAAAAAGGGAGGAAGTTATGAAGAAAATTCGCGGCATTGCGTTCGAGGAAAACCTCAAGAACAGCATGGGGCTGGAATTCGTCAACCTGTCCCACCGCTTCGGCTATCAGTCGCCGAACTGGCCGTATTTCGAGGACGTCAAGATCGAACGCATCCATTACATGGCGAAGTCGGGTGTGCTGTCGCAGCGCATCACCACGTCGATGCACAACACCACGCATATCGACGCGCCGGCGCACGTCATCCAGGGGACGCCTTTCATCGATGAAGTGCCGCTGCCGCACTTCTTCGGCTCCGGTATCGTCGTGTCGATTCCGAAGAAGAAGTGGGAAATGATCACCTATGACGATCTGGAAAAGGCCGCCGGCAAGATTGTCCGCCCGCGCGACGTCGTCATCGTCAACACCGGCTGGCATCACCAGTACGAGGACTCGGAAGACTATTTCTGCAAGTGCCCCGGCTTCGTGCCGTCGGCCGGCAAATGGTTTGTCGAGAAGAAGGTCAAGGTTGTCGGCCACGATACACAGGCCAACGACCATCCACTCGCCACCGCCATCGGCCCGCACCGCAACGGTCCCTTACATCCGCATCTCGCCGCCGAATACAAGGAATGGTCGGGCGGCCGCGACTGGAAGGATGATTTTCCGGAATGGGAGCCGGTGCACCGCATCCTGTTCTCGAACGGCATCATGGGCATCGAGAATGTCGGCGGCGATCTCGACAAGGTCACCGGCAAGCGCGTCACCTTCGCCTATTTCCCGTGGAACTGGGATCGCGGCGACGGCTGCATCGTGCGTCTGGTCGCCATCACCGACCCGACCGGCAAGTACCGCATCGAACAGGGCAAGAAATTCTAATCCATAGGGCGGGAGTACATTCTCATGCACGTTAAACGCTTCAAGGACGCCAAGTCATACGACGCGCCCAATCACCGCGGCTACCATTCGCTGCGCCTGTTCGGGGCGGAAGCCGGCGGCACCAAGGGCCTTGTGTTCGGCTATTCGCACTTCCTGCCCGGCGGCGGCGCCGGCCCCGACGCCTCGCCGCCGGAGAAGGTCTATTTCGTCCTGTCCGGCGAACTGACCGTCATCGTCGACGGCAAGGAGACAGTGCTGAAGGCGAACGATTCGTGCGTGATCGAACCGAACGAAACGCGTGAGATCATCAATCGCGGCAATGAGGTCTGCTCGATCGTCGTCGCAGTGGCGATGCCGCCGGCGGGGAAGTAACCAAAACATCAAGCCGTCATCGCCCGCGAAGGCGGGCGATCCAGCAAGCAAATATAAAGAGCTGGATACCCCGCTTGCGCGGGGTATGACGGCGGAGGGAAACAAAATGTCCGAAGCATTCCTGAAGAACCCGCTGTCGCTGTTCGACGTCAAGGGCAAGGTCGCCGTCATTACCGGCGCGTCCGGCGCCTTCGGCGCGCTGTCGGCAAAGGTTCTCGCCGGCGCCGGCGCCCACGTCGTACTCGCCGCGAGCAAACAGGACGAGTTGAAAAAGGTTGCTGCCGAATGCGAGGCGCTGGGTGCCAAGGCGCACATCGTCGCGCTGCGGCCGTCGTCGGAAGACAACTGCGAGAAGATCGTCAAGGCCGCGGTCGACACGTTCGGCCGGCTCGACATTCTTGTCGTCGCCTCGGGCCTCAACAAAGTGGCCAAGATCGTCGACCAGAAGCCTGAAGACTTTCTCGACGTCATGGACGCCAACGTTACCCAGTCCTGGCTGATGGCGCGCGCCGCAGGCAAGCAGATGCTCAAGCAGGGGGACGGCGGCAAGGTCATCCTCACTTCTTCCGCGCGCGGCCTGCTCGGGCATCCGGCCGGCTACAGCGCTTACTGCGCCTCGAAGTCTGCGGTCGACGGAATTACCAAGGCGCTCGGCTGCGAATGGGGCGACACCGGCATCACCGTGAATGCGCTCGGGCCGACGGTTTTCCGCTCGCCGCTCACCGCCTGGATGTATGAGGACACCGAACGGGCACAGACCGTGCGCAAGGGCTTCCTCGCCCGCGTGCCGAAGGGTCGCCTCGGCGAACCGGCCGATCTCGCCGGGCCTTTGCTGTTCCTCGCCTCGAAGGCGTCGGATTTCTACACCGGTCACATTCTCTATGCCGACGGCGGCTATACGGCGGGATAAAACATGAGCAAAGCGCGGATCGCCGTCATCGGCGCCGGTCTGATGGGCCACGGCATCGCGCAGGTTTTCGCGCTCGCCGGGCATGACGTCACCATCTATGACGCCTTCGCGGGCTCGCTCGAAACGGTCAAGGCGCGCATCCTCGCCAATCTGAAAGACCTTGGCGACGATCAAGGCGCCGTCGATCGTGTCACGCCGCAGGCCGATCTCGCGCTCGCGGTGAAGGATGCCGACTACGTCGTCGAGGCCGTGCTGGAAGATCTCGCGCTCAAGCAGAAATTATTCGGCGAGATCGAGCCGCTCGTGCGGCCGGACACGATCCTGGCCAGCAATACGTCGGTCATTCCGATCACAGCGATCATGCAAGGCCTTGAGCGCCGCGAACGCGCGCTCGGCACCCACTGGTGGAATCCGCCGTTCCTGGTGCCGCTGGTCGAAGTGATCGAAACGCAATGGACGTCGCCGGCGACCGTCGACTTCACCATGCGACTGCATGCCGACGCCGGCAAGAAGCCCGCGCATGTGAAGAAGGACGTGCCCGGCTTCATCGGCAACCGGCTGCAACACGCGCTCTGGCGCGAAGCAATTTCACTGGTCGAGCGCGGCATCTGCGACGCCGAGACGGTCGATGAAGTGATCAAGTCCGCCTTCGGCCGCAGGCTCGCCGTGCTCGGGCCTTTGGAAAACGCCGACATGGTCGGCACCGATCTGACTTTGGCAATTCACCAGAATGTTCTCGGTGATATCGACAGCCGGCCGGGCCCTTCGCCTTATCTCGACAAGCTCGTCAAGGACGGTAAACTCGGTTTCAAGTCGGGCGAAGGCTTCCGCAAGTGGAGCCCCGAAGAACAGACGGCACTTCGCGCCAAGGTTCTGCAACATCTCAAGAAAGCGCGCGCCCAGGATAACTGAGACGCGGGCATAAAACAGGGAGACGACCATGATCGCCAAGACAATTTCTCGCCGCACGCTCGTCAAAACAGGTATCGGCGCTATTGCCGCGCCCGCTCTGTTTGCAATGCCAACGCATGCGCAAACCGCCGTTATCAAGATCGGCCATGTCAGTCCGCGGACCGGTCCGCTCGCCGGCTTCGGCGAAGCCGACAGCTTCATCCTCGAACAGGTCCGCGGCATTCTGAGCAAAGGTCTCAGCAACGGCGGCAAGAGTTACAAGGTCGAGATCATCTCCAAGGACAGCCAGTCGAGCGGCAGCCGCGCGGCGGAGGTCGCTTCCGAACTGATCCTCGGCGACAAGGTCAATCTGCTGGTCGGCTCCGGCACGCCGGACACCACCAACCCCATTTCCGATCAGGCCGAAGTCAACGAAGTGCCCTGCATCACCACCAATTGTCCCTGGCAGCCGTATTTCTTTGGCCGCAAGGGCGATCCGGCCAAAGGCTTTACCTGGACCTATCATTTCTTCTGGGGCCTTGAAGACGTCATCGGCTCGTTCCTGGCGCTGTGGGACTCGGTGCCGACCAACAAGGTCATCGGCGGCCTGTTCCCGAACGACGCCGACGGCAATGCCTGGGGCGATCCGGTGCGCGGCGTGCCGCCGGCTTACGCCAAGGCCGGTTACAAGCTCGTCGATCCGGGCCGTTATCAGCCGATGAACAACGATTTCACCTCGCAGATTTCCGCCTTCAAGGCGGCGGGTGCGGAAATCGTCACCGGCGTGATGATCCCGCCGGACTTCGCCACCTTCTGGTCGCAGGCGGCGCAGCAGGGCTTCAAGCCGAAGATCGTCACCATCGGCAAGGCGCTGCTGTTCCCCTCAGTCATCGACTCGCTCGGCGCCCGCGGCAACGGACTGTCGAGCGAAATCTGGTGGTCGCCGAACCATCCGTTCAAGTCCGGCCTGACCGGGCAAAGCTGCGCGGCGCTGGCCGATTCCTACAGCAAGGCGGCCGGCAAGCCGTGGACACAGCCGATCGGCTTTCAACACGCGCTGTTTGAAGTGGCGATCGACGTGCTCAAGCGCGCCAAGAACCCGACCGACGCGAAGTCGATCCTCGATGCCATCGTGGCGACCAATTACGAGTCGATCGTCGGCAAGGTGCAGTGGACCGGACAACCCGTGAAGAACGTCACCAAGACGCCGCTGGTCGGCGGTCAGTGGCAGAAGAAGGGCGACAAGTTCGAGCTGGTCATCACCGAAAACAAGACCGCGCCGGCCATTCCGGTCGGCGGCAAGCTGCAGCCACTGAGCTAGCCAACGCGGATACCGCCATCGGCCGCGCTTGACGCGAGCCGATGGCGGACATTCATCACCATCTGGGGAGGCGGTGCGATGGCTACGGCAGCGGAGACCCTACAGAAGAACAAGGAAGAATTCGCCAGGAGACCTGAGACCACCGGCACGATGAAAGTGTCGCGGCCGCAAAATGGCGCGGAATATCTCGAGTCGCTGCGCGACGACCGCGAGGTCTACATCTACGGCGAACGGGTCAAAGACGTCACCACGCATCCGGCTTTCCGCAACACTGCGCGCATGGTGGCCCGCCTCTACGACGCACTGCACGATCCCGCACGCGCCGGCAAGTTGACGGTACCGACCGACACCGGCAATGGCGGCGTCACGCATCCCTTCTTCAAGGCGCCGAAGTCGCAGGCCGACCTGATCGCCGGCCGCGATGCCATCGCCGAATGGGCCAAGATCACCTATGGCTGGATGGGCCGCGCGCCGGACTACAAGGCGGCATTCCTCGCCACGCTTGGCGCCAATGCCGATTTTTACGCGCCCTATCAGGACAACGCGAAGCGCTGGTACAAATTCAGCCAGGAGCGTCTGCCCTTCATCAACCACGCCATCATTCACCCGCCGATCGACCGCGACCGGCCGCCGAACGAGGCCGGCGACGTCTGCATGCACGTTGAAAAGGAAACCGACGCCGGCATCATCGTCTCCGGCGCCAAGGTGGTCGCGACCGGCTCGGTGCTGACCAATTACACCTTCGTCGCGCATCACGGCCTGATCCCCGTGCAGGACAAAGCCTTCGCCGCCATCTTCATGGTGCCGACCAATACGCCCGGCGTGAAGTTCATCTGCCGCACGTCCTATGAAATGGCGTCGACAGTGATGGGTTCGCCCTTCGACTATCCGCTGTCGAGCAGGCTCGACGAAAACGACGCTGTGTTCATCATGGATAAAGTCCTGGTGCCGTGGGAAAACGTCTTCGTCTATGGCGACATGGACAAGGCGAACAATTTCTTCCCGCGCACCGGCTTCCTGCCGCGCTTCGTCGTGCACGGCTGCACGCGGCTCGCGGTCAAGCTCGACTTCATCTCGGGACTGCTGCTCAAGGCGACCGAAGCCGCCGGCACCAAGGATTATCGCGGCGTCCAGGCCAATGTCGGCGAGGTCATCGCCTGGCGTAACCTGTTCTGGGGATTGTCGGACGCCATGGTCAAGGACGCCAAGCCCTGGATCGGCGACTACGTGTTGCCGAACATGGACCCAGGCAACGCCTACCAGATCATCGCGACGATGGCCTATACGCGCGTCAAATACCTCATCGAGCAGACGGTGGCGTCGGGACTGATCTATCTCAACAGCCATTCGAGCGACTTCAAGAATCCGGAGATCCGTCCCTATCTCGACCAGTATCTGCGCGGCTCCAACGGCTACAAGGCCGAGGAGCGCGTGAAACTGCTCAAGCTGTTGTGGGACGCACTCGGTACCGAATTCGCCGGCCGGCACGAACTCTACGAGATCAACTATGGCGGTTCGACCGAGGAAATCCGCCGCTACTGCCTGTTCGGCGCGATCGGCTCCGGCAATGCCGACAAGTTCAAGGGCTTCGCCGAACAATGCATGGCCGAATACGATCTCGACGGCTGGAAGGTGCCCGATCTGACCGATCCAGGTGAATTCAGCTATCACGCCTTGCGCGGAGCCAAGTAACGGATGGCCCCGATCCTCGCTCTCGAAAATATCTCGAAGCGGTTCGGGGCCGTTGTCGTCGCGGATGGGATCGACCTCTCCCTCAACGAGGGCGAGGCGCTCGGCATTATCGGGCCCAATGGCGCCGGCAAGACGACATTGTTCGGCATCGCCACCGGCACGGTGACGCCGGATGCCGGACGCGTCCTGTTCGACGGCAAGGACATCACCCGGCTGGCGCCGGAAGGCCGTTGCCGCCTCGGGCTGGCACGTTCGTTTCAGATTCCGCAGCCATTTTCCGGCATGACCGTGTTCGAGAACGTCGTGGTCGCCGCCGCCTTCGGCAACAACGAGCGCGAAGCCGCCGTCTATGACCGTTGTGCCGATCTGCTCGAGCGTTGTGCGCTTGCGGCCAAGGCCAACAAGCGCGCTGGCGGGCTGACGCTTCTCGACCGCAAGCGTCTGGAGCTGGCGCGTGCGCTTGCCACCAAACCGCGCGTCCTGCTGCTCGACGAAGTCGCCGGCGGCCTGACCGAGCATGAATGTGCGACACTGATCGCTCTGATCAAGGACGTGCGCGCCGAGGGCGTCACCATCGTCTGGATCGAGCATGTCGTGCACGCCCTGCTCGCCACAGTCGATCGCCTCGCGGTGCTGCATGGCGGAAAATTCATCGCCTCGGGCGATCCGCACAAGGTCATTCGCAGCGCGGAAGTTGCGGAAATCTACATGGGGATCGATGCCGATGCGTGAGGCGCCCCTGCTCGATGTCGATGCGATCGATGTCTTCTACGGCGACTTCCAGGCGCTGTTCGGCGTCTCGTTGACAGTGGAGCGCGGCCAGGTCGTCGCCGTGATCGGCGCCAATGGTGCCGGCAAGAGCACGCTGTTGCGCGCCATCGCCGGATTGATGCAGCCGCGCCGCGGCGGCATTCACTTCAATGGCGCTGCGATTGGCAACGCGCCGGCCTTCGCCGTCGTCAAGCGCGGCATCGCGCTGGTGCCGGAAGGGCGCCGCCTGTTTCCGTCGCTGTCGGTGGAAGAAAACCTCAGGATCGGCGGCCAGTCGGGCCGACCCGGCCCCTGGACTCTGCCGCGAATTTACAAGTTGTTCCCGGTGTTGTCGGAACGGCGTCATCTGCCGGCGACCGCGCTGTCGGGCGGGCAGCAGCAAATGGCGGCGATCGGCCGCGCGCTGATGTCGAACCCCGATTTGTTGCTGTGCGACGAAATCAGCCTCGGACTTGCGCCAATCATCGTGCGCGACATTTATGCGCAACTGCCGGCCATCGTCGGCGACGGCATGTCGCTGGTCATTGTCGAGCAGGACATCGCCCAGGCGCTCAAGGCGGCGGCCCAGGTTTACTGTTTGCAGGAGGGCCGCATCGCCCTGCAAGGCGCGGCGCGCGACCTCACGCGAGACGCCATTTCAGCCGCCTACTTCGGGGTGTAGCGATGACCGAATGGCTCAACGTCATCCTGCAAGGCGTGCTGATCGGCGGGCTCTACGCCATGTTCGCCGCCGGCCTGTCGCTGATCTTCGGCGTCATGCGGCTGGTCAACATCGCCCATGGCGATTTGATCGTGCTCGCCGCCTACGTCGCGCTGATGGTGACGCAGACCCTCGGTCTCGATCCGCTGACTTCGCTGCTGCTGGTCGTGCCGGCGATGGCGATCATCGGTTATGCCTTGCAGCGCCTCTTGCTCAACCGCACGCTCGGCGACGACCTGTTGCCACCGCTTTTGGTGACCTTCGGCCTGTCGATCATCATCCAGAACGGCTTGCTGGAACTGTTCACCGCCGATAGCCGCAAATTGCAGGCCGGCGCCGTCGAGACAATGACTTACCAGATCGGCACCGGCATCTGGGTCGGCCTGCTGCCGTTCATCCAGTTCGCCGTCGCGGTCGCGGTGATCGCCGCGCTGCAAATGCTTTTCTACCGCACCGCGCTTGGCCGCGCCTTCCGCGCCACCTCCGACGATCAGTCGGTCGCGCAATTGATGGGCCTCGACACCCGGCACGTCTTTGCCATGGCGATGGCGCTGTCACTGGCCGTCGTCGCCATTGCCGGCGTCTTTCTCGCGGTGCGCTCGAATTTCGATCCAGCCATCGGGCCGGCGCGGCTCATCTTCGGATTCGAGGCCGTCATCATCGGCGGGCTCGGCAGCATGTGGGGCACCTTGGCCGGCGGCGTCATTCTCGGCGTGTCGCAGGCGATCGGCGCGCAGATCGATCCGGGCTGGCAATTGCTCGCCGGTCACATCGTGTTCCTCGTCATTCTGGCGGTCCGCCCGCAGGGTCTGTTTCCGAAGGTGTCGGGATGAGCGAACAGGTCCGCTACCGCGTCGAACACGCCACCCGCTCCAGCCGTATCGGCGTTGGCCTCATCGCCATCGTCTTGATGGTGCTCGCCCTCGCGCCTTTCTGGGGCGACCGGCAGATGTTGCGGCTGTTGGCCGAATTATTGACCTTCGTGGCGCTGGCCAGCCTGTGGAATCTGCTCGCCGGCTATGCCGGACTGGTCTCGGTCGGCCAGCAGGCCTTTGTCGGCCTCGGCGGCTATCTGTTGTTCGCCATGGTGATCCTGGCCGGCGTGCATCCGATCGCCGCGATTTTCATCGCCGGGCCGATCGCCGCCGCGGTGTCTATCCCGGTCGCGGCGCTGACATTTCGCCTGCGCGGCGCCTACTTTGCCATCGGCACCTGGGTGGTTGCGGAGGTTTTCCGCCTGCTCGCCTCGCAAGTCTCGGTGCTGGGCGGCGGCTCCGGCGTCAGCCTGCCGGCCGCCGCGGTGATCGCCATGGCGCCGACGCGGCAGGCGCGCGAGTTCGAAATCTACTGGCTGGCGCTGGCGCTGACCGTGCTGGTGCTCGCGGCCATCGTCACCTTGCTGCGCTCGCGCCACGGTCTGGCGCTGACCGCGATCCGCGACAATGAAGTCGCGGCGCAGAGCAACGGCATCGACGTCACCCGCGTCAAGCTGATCGTCTATGTGCTGACGGCATTCGGCACCGCAATGATCGGCGCGCTGATTTTCCTGATGAAGCTGCGGATTTCGCCCGACACCGCCTTCAGCGTCAACGACTGGACCGCCTTTGTCATCTTTATCACCGTCATCGGCGGCATCGGCCGGATCGAGGGACCGATTATCGGCACCATCATTTTCTTCTTCATGCGCCAGACCTTGTCCGATCTCGGCAGCCTGTACCTGCTGATCATGGGCGCCGTCGCCATCGTGGTCATGTTGTGGGCACCGAAAGGATTGTGGGGCCTCATCGCCGAACGTTACGGCTGGCAGGCGCTGCCCTTGCAACGGCATCTAGTGTTCGACGATACCGCTCCGCGCAGCCGCGACAAACGCGCATAAAAAAATGCCCGGCGAAACACCGGGCATTTTTTATTTGCATGTGCGAGAAAAAGCTAATTCTTTTTCTTCTTCACATCGCCAGCGCCGGTGATGCCGGGATTGAACGACGGCGGATCCGAAGCCGGAAAGCTCTCGTCGGAATTAACAGTAACCTTGTCTTCTTCCTTCTCGATCCGGGCGCGCTCTGCGGCGGCATGCTCTTTCGGCTTTTCAGCGACTTTTTCGGTCATGGCCTACCCCTTGATCATGGTGGCAGCCGCCCGCTGGCGGCCGGCCTGTCCGAGATAACGGGTGGCGTCGCGATAGGTTCCTGCTCCCGGAACCGCTACAAATCCTGCCTGGTCCAGGCGTCCTGAACGTCCTCACACCAGTTGCCGACGTTCCACTGGCCAAAGGCGCCCAGCCCGCCGCGTTCGTCGGCGCCGGCATAGACCGGCACATGCACGACCGAGAGGCCGTCATGCGAATAAGCCGCATTGAGCGCCGCGCGCAGACTGCCGGCGCTGTCACCGCCCGACACGGCCAGCACGCCCGACACCGACGACGCCATCTGGACGTAATCGACGGCGACGCGATCATTGGTCTTGAACTCGATGCCGTACTGCGCGAGTTGCAGGCCGCTGATCGCCGCCATGCGGCGGTTGTCAAAGATGACGATCATGCCGCGCACCTTGTGCTCGACCGCGTCGATGAGTATTTGCGGGTTCATCATGAAGGAGCCGTCGCCGGTGAAGGCAATCGAATAGCGCGGTCTCTCGGCAAGCGCGGCAGCAAGGAGTGCGCTGGTGGCAAACCCCATATAGGACGCGCCGCTTTCGGTGTAGGTGTCGCCGCTGCGGTCATCTTCGACAATCTGGAAGCCGTTCGCCTGCACGTCGCCGGCGTCGAAGAACTTGGCGGCGCCAATCGATCTGGCGAAGTCGGCAACGGCCTTGATGGCCGCGGGCTGCGCTAATACCGGCTTGCACCAGACGTCATCGTGGAGCGGCGGACATTCGAAGCGCTGCTTTTTGTAGGCGGTCCATTCGGCCTTCTTCGCCGCGCAGGCGGCAAGCCATATGCCTTTGTTTTTTTTCGCATCCAGCGCTTTGAGCTTTTCCGCCAGGCGCTCGGCGATCACGCCGATATCGCCAGTCAGAGCCAAAGAGTTGTTGTAATGCAGCGCATCCGCCAGATCGCCATTGATGTTGATGACCGCCTGCGCGTTTTTGTAGCCGATACCGGAGCAGTCGGCCTGACAGACCGCGCGCGTGCCGATGGCGATCAGCAGTTCGGCTTCGGCCATCGCATAATTGCCGCTGATCGAGCCCTTCGAGCCGCCGACATGCATGTTTTGCAAGTGCGCGTCCGGAAGAACGCCGGTCGAACCCGGCGACAGCGCCACCACGGCACCCGACGCTTCCGCCAGATGCCGCAACGCAGCGTCATGCCCGCGCGTGCCACCACCAGCCTTGATGACGATCTTATTGGCGCGAGCGATCATCGCCACCGCATCGTCGAGAGCCGCGTCATCGGCTGGCGCCATTTTCGCCAAAGCGGGCTGCGCCGGCAGGCCGGCAAGATTGACTGTCAATCGTGCCGGCTGCGTGTTGAGCGGCAGCAGCAGATAAAATGGCCCGGCGCGATAGGGATGATTGACCGCGAGCGCGCCGCGGCGCAATGCGTCGCGGATCGCTTCCGGCGTATGCAGCACATACGACCCGCCGAGAATCGCGGTCATGCGGCCGAAGGCGCCCTGCTCTTCCTTCGGCACCTGCTGCATGTTGTAGCCTTCGCCGAAGGTCGTCTCGTCGCCATAGATATGATAGACGCCGACGCCATTCGACGCGGCGGCGAGCGAGCCGGCGAAAGCCTGCATCGCGCCGGGCCCGATCGAGGTGATGACCGCCGACAGTTCGCCGTATTGCCAGCGCAGCGCGGTGGCCGCGTGCGCCATCTCGACTTCGTTGCGGCAGTTGATCGTGCGCGTCGCGCCCTCCTCCTCGTAAATGCGCAGCACATTGCCGAGATCGGTCGAACCGTGGCCGAAGATGGCGAAATATTTTCGCAAGCCCTGCTTCAGCAAGCCGAGCACCAACGCTTCCGACAACGTCGTCTCGATCAATTTTGGCACAGTGCCCTTGGCCAGCGCTTCCGCGACGCCGCCGGCGTCGCGGATGGCGCGGGCGCGCGAGCGTACCTCGCGGTCGTTGTCATTGTCGGGTCGCGTCAGCATTGTCAGTTGGTCTTCTCGTTCGCGGCTTTGAGGATCGGGTTCCAGCTGGCAATGTCGGCCTTGAGCTGGGTAGCGAGGAAGTCCGGTCCGCGGTCGCTTGCCGGCGGCACGGTGCCACCGAGTTCGAGCAGACGCTTGGCCACGGCCGGATCGTTCAGCGTGGTATTGAGCGCCTCGCTCAATTTGGCGACGACCGCCTTTGGCGTGTTCTTTGGCGCGAAGATGCCGCTCCAGATATTGATCTTGAACGCCGGCACGCCGGCCTCGCTGGCATTTGGCACATCGGGCAGAGCCGGCGAACGGGCATTGCCGGAGACGACGATGCCCTTCACGCTGCCGCCCTTGATCGCGCCCTGCACGCTGACCACCTGCTCGCAGAAGAAATCGACATGGCCGCCGATGACGTCGTTCAATGCCGGACCGGTGCCGCGATAGGCGACCAAAGTCGGCTTGACGCCAAGTTCGGCCGTCAACAGCAGGCAGGCCATATGCGACGACGAGCCGATGCCGCCATGCGCCTGTTTCACGCTCTCGCCTTCCTTCTTCAGATAGGCGGTGAACTCCTTGAGGTCCTTGGCCGGGAAATCCTTGCGGGCCACCACCGCGGCCGGCGCGTTCGCGGTCAGGCCGATCGGCTCGAAGTCCTTGGTCGAGTCGTAGCGCAGGTTGGGAAACAGCGCCGGCGCCGAGACATGCGAACCCATGCTGGCGCCGAGCAGCGTGTAGCCGTCCGGCTCCGCCGCCGCGACCCGTGCGGTGCCGATGGTGCCGCCGGCGCCGCCGAGATTTTCAATGACGACGCTCTGGCCGAGCGCCTTGCCCATGCCGTCGGCCATGATGCGGGCGACGACATCGCTCGGACCGCCCGGCGGAAACGGCACGACCATGGTGATCGGCCGGGTCGGGAAATTCTGCGCCATCGCCGGCAGACTCAGTGCGGCGAAGGCAAAGGCGGCCAACAGGCCCTGGATGCGGGTTTTTGTCATTACTTAATCCTCCCTGGAGTGTTCGTTCTTATTAGTCATTTCAATTCACCGCCGATCGTGCCGTTCTTGATCGCGGCATCGATCAGCGCGTCGTCATGCGTCACCAGCAACGAGATATTGCGCTCGTTGCGCAGAATATTGTTGAGCCAGCGCAGCTGGCCGAGGACCGCGCCCTTGTCTTCCTTGACCCAGGGCGCCGCCTTGCCTTTGACCTGCGCGATATTGTCCAAAACCCAGCCGACGTCGACGCTGTGCAAAATCTCGCGGCCGGATTGCAGGGCGATATAGACCATCTGGTGGTCGGTCGAGTGCCCGGCCGCCTTGATCATGACGATGCCCGGCGCGATCGGGTAGTAGTCGCCATAGTCGAAGATGACGAACTGGTTGATCGCTTCGGCGCTCATCCGCAAATGCGGCTTGTGCGGCGTATTGAGCAGGCAGCGCGCGGTCTCGACCGTGACCAAAGTCTTGCGAGCCAGGTCGTTGAAGTTCAGCGCTTGCGTCACGCCGGCGGCGTGGTCGGCATGGAAATGCGTCAGCACGATCATGCGCGCGTCGTCGAGCGCCTTTTGCAACCGGGCAAACGCCTCGGGAAAATACGGCTCGCGCTTGTCCGGCGTCGAAAACGAATCGTGCGTTTCCCGATCCATTCCTGAATCGATCATCACGGTCGCATCCGGATAGACCACCTGGAACGCGGTGCGCGGCATGGTAACGGGCGTGTCGCCGCCGCCTTCGATGACGACACGGTTCGGCCGCACGCTGGCCGCGACGCGCACGGCATTGACCGATACGGGCCAGGCGCCCGGCAACAGGCCGGCGAGGCGGCGTATCGCCGACAGGTCCGCCGTGAACGGAACCTCCCGCACCTCAGCCCCATCCGTCACGCCCGCGACACTCATATTGTTTCCTACTCGGCGGCTTGCATGGATGTCGCCGCTTCGCGTCTGGCCTTTTCGCGCATCGCCAGCAGTATTTTTTCCGGCGTCGCCGGCAGATCGAAGACGCGCACGCCGACAGCGTCGTAAATCGCATTCATCACGGCGGGAATCGTCGGCACCATGGCCGGCTCGCCGATTCCCTTCACCCCAAGCGGCCCGATCGGATCGGGGTCCTCGATGATGATCGAATTGACACGCGGCACGTCGAGCGAGGTCGGCAAAATGTATTTGGCAAAACCGGAGGTCGAGGTGTGGCCGTCCTTGAGCTGATAGTCTTCCATCAAGCCTTGGCCGATGGCCTGGACGATGCCGCCTTCGATCTGGCCTTCGACGCCTTGCGGATTGACGGCGCGGCCGACGTCATGCGCCGCCCAGACGGCCAGCACCTGCACTTCGCCAGTGATCGTATCGACTTCGACCTCGGCGACCTGACAGCCGAAAACGTAAGCCTGCCACGGCCGGCCCGAGCCATCGCCGCCTTTGCCATCGGCAATGCCCGTCGTATCGGTGCCGAAAGTGGCGGAGCCGATCGGCACCACGCCGCGATTTTTGGCGCAGGCGACAGCCTCGCCCATTGAGATGCGGTGATTGGTGTTCTCGGCCCAGATTTCGCCGTTGCCGGTATGAATGGTCTCGGCGGACACGTCCCACATCTCGGCCATGACATCGACAAGGCGCTTGCGTGCTTCGCGCGAGGCCAACGCGACGACATTGCCGATCATGTAAGTCTGTCGGCTGGCGCCGGCATGCGCGGCTTCCGGCGCGCGCGCGGTGTCATTGTCGCCGATGACGACGTGCTCCGGCTTGACGCCGATTTCGTGCGCGGCGATCTGCGCCAGCACGGTGAGAATGCCCTCGCCGATCTCCGTGACGCCGGTGACGATCTTTGCCGAACCGCCATCGTCGATTTCCGCCCAGGCGGCGGCGCGGTCGATCGTCGCCGTGCGGGCGATGCCGTACCAGCAGGCCGCCATGCCGCGTCCGCGTTTGCGCGCCATGCCCTACTCCGCCGCTTCTTGTTTGTCATCGGCGGCAAAGCGCGCGCCGAGCGTCACAGAAGGCCGGACGTCGTCGTGGCCGAGGTCGCCGCGCGTTGGCCCACGCACCGTCGGCGCGCCGGCTTCCCAATTCGACGCCTGTTCGGCCGCGTCCAGCGCACGCATCAGGCTGACCGAGCCGAGTTTCTGCTTGGTGTGTGTCGTCGCGCCGTCGCGCATGGCGTTGATGCGACGTATCTCGAACGGGTCGAGGCCGAGCCGCTCGGCGATAATGTCGAGATGACTCTCGGTCGCGAACTGCGTCTGCAAAGCGCCAAACGAACGGAAAGCGCCGGACGGCGTGTTGTTGGTATATATGCCGAAGGTGTCGATACGGACATTGGGAATGTTGTAAGGCCCGGCGGCGAGAATGGCCGCCTTGCGCATCACGCCCTCGGTCGACAGACCATAAGCGCCGCCGTCGCACACCATGCGCATCGCCAAAGCCTTGATCCGGCCGTCGCGCGTCACGCCCATGCGCAACGTCGTGCGCGAGGGATGGCGCTTGGCGGTCGAGATGATCGACTCCTCGCGGGTATAGACAAGCCGCACCGGCCGCATCGTCTTCATCGCCAGCAGTGCGAGCATGCCCTGATAGATCATGTCCTCTTTGCCGCCGAAGCCGCCGCCGACCGGCGACATGATGAAGCGCACCTTGCTGATCGGCTTGGCAATGATGCGCGCCAGCATGTGGCGATGATGCGTGATGTTCTGGCTCGGCGACACCACCGTCACCACGTCGTCATGATCGATGTACGCCAGCCCCGCTTCCGGCTCGAGATAAGCGTGCTCGATCGCTTGCGTCGAATAATTCTCCTCGATGACGAGGTCGGATTCGGCGAAACCGGCCTCGACATCGCCGACGCGGATCGGGATGTGCTTGGTGATATTGTCAGGCGCATAGTCATGGACTATGGCTGCGCCCTCGCGCATCGCCTCGTCGGGATCGAACACCGGCGCAAGCGGTTCGTAGACAACCTTGATCGCCGCTACGGCGCGCTTGGCGGTCAACGCATCCTCGGCGGCGACCGCCGCGACCGCCTCGCCGACGTAACGCACCTTGTCGCGGGCCATGATCGGCTGGTCGTGCACGAAGACGCCGAAGCCATCCTTGCCGGGCACATCCGCCGAGGTAATGACGCTTTCGACGCCAGCAATCGCCAGCGCCGCCGACGTGTCGATCGACACGATGCGCGCATGGGCGTGCGGCGAGCGCAGCACCTGCACATGCAGCATGCCGGGCATAATCATGTCGCCGGCATATTTCAGGCGGCCTGAAACTTTGCTCGGCGCGTCGATACGGCGCACGCTCTTGCCTATGACGTCGCCGTCGGCGGTATCGGTCTCCAGTAGCGCCGTTGACGGCAGGCGGCCGTTCTGCACGTCGCGCGCCAGTTCGACGGCATCGAAAATCTTTTGATAGCCGGTGCAGCGGCAGATATTGCCGCCGAGCCGTTCCTTGATTTCCTCGCGGTCGGCGAAGGGATTGGCGCGCAACGCCGCGGTCGCCGCCATCACCATGCCGGGGATGCAGTAACCGCATTGGCTGGCGCCGGCCTTGTGAAAGGCTTTCTGCAGCACGCTCAATTCGCCGGATTTGGCCAGCGACTCGATGGTGTCGACCGTCGCGCCTTGAGCCTTGGCCACCGGCATCAGGCAGGATTTCATCAAGACCCCATCGACGAACACCGAACAGGTGCCGCACTCACCGGCGCCGCAGCCTTCCTTGTTGCCGGTCAGGTTGAGGTCGTCGCGCAAAAAATCCAGCAGCCGCAGATGCGGCTTGGCATCGCGCGACACCTTGCGGCCATTGATCGTGGCGTTGAGGCGGATATCAACCATAGGCGGCTTCCAACTCTTGCGTCAGCGCGTCGGGCGAGGCACCGGCGCGCTTGGCAGCTGCGATCAGGCCGCGCACCAGGAAGCCGCGCACCACGTCGCGGCGATACTCCTGCCGCGTGCGTGATTGCACCAGGTCGAGCGGCATGTCGGCCGCTTCTTCCAGCAATGCGCCGGTGAGCCTCTTGCCGCGCAGATGATCTTCGATCTCGCGCAAACGGCGCGGCACCGGGCGGATGCCGGCGATCGCCAGCCTTGTGTCTTCGATTGTTAAGCCATCGCGGTCGAGCTTCACCATGACGGCAAGGCAGACCACGGAAATGACCAGCGAGCGGCGATGGCCGACTTTCTCGAAACTGCCGCCGTAACCGGGGAAGGCGTCGCAGTCGAAGCCGGTGACCAATTCGCCTTCGGCGAGCTGGGTCTTGCCCGGTCCGGTGATGAATTCGCGCAGCGCCATGTTGCGCTTGCCCTTGGCGGACGCCAATTCAACAACGGCGTCGTGCGCCTCCAGGCAGGGCGTGGCGTCGGCCGCCGGCGAGGCATTGACGACATTGCCGCCGAGCGTCGCCTGCGCGCGAATTTGATCGTCGGCGAACCAGACCGCGCAGCGCGGCATCGCCGGCATGGCGCGTCCCAGCGCCGCGTCGTCAAGGAAGCGCTGGATCGGCGTCGCCGCGCCGAGGCGCACGCGCTTGTCGCCGACCTGGCGTTCGTTCAGTTCGGGAATTTTCGACACGTCGATCAGAACCGGAATCTCGACGTCGCCGGCACGGCCCTCGCGTGCCCACGGCAAAGTGTCCGTGCAACCCGCAACGACGCGATAGCGCCCACGATGACGCTCCATCGCGGCGAAGGCCTCTGCCAAGGTTCCGGGCGTTACATATTCGTCGCAGATGAGCATTCAGTCTTCCCAATTGGGTCGCCGTCATCGTCCGCGAAGGCGGACGATCCAGCTCTAGAGAAGAGAAGCGCTGGGTCCCCGCTTTCGCGGGAACGCCAGCCTCGATTACTCCGCCGCTTCCTTGCGCACGGCGTCCATCTTCGCCTTGACCACGACCTTGATCGCATCTTCGACCCGATCCTTGGCGTAGCGGATCGCGGTCGGCAGATCGTCGAGCGGGAATGTATGCGTGTGGATCAAAGTCGCGTCGAAGCGCTTCTGCTTCATGAAGGCCTCGGCGCGATGCGTCGCGCTCTTACCTTCGCCGCGGATGCCGTACATGTAGATGTTGTTGCGCACGATATGCGCGACATCGACCGGCACTTCCTCATGCGCGAAGGCGGCGAGGCAGACGCGCCCGCCGCGATTGACCATGCGCACGGCATCGTTGACCGCGGTGGTGGCGGCGGAGCATTCGACGACATAGTCGACGCCCTTGCCGCCATTGAGCTTCTTCACTTCGGCGACGACGTCCGGCGTCTTGCGGACGTTAATGACCGCGTCGGCGCCGAGTTGCCGGCCAATCTCGAGCCGGTTGTCGCGCGTGCCGGTGAGGATCACCGGCTGGGCGCCGAGCGCTTTCGCCACGGCCACCGCCATCAGGCCGATGGGCCCAGGGCCGGTGACGACGACGCTTTCGCCGGCGACCAGGCCGCCGAGTTCGGTCAGCGCATACATCGCGGTGCCGGCCGTGACGACGAGCGTGCCTTCTTCATCCGTCATCTCGTCCGGAATGGCGACGAGAGTATTGATGTGGTTGACCTGATATTCGCAGAAGCCGCCGTCGGTGGTGAAGCCGTTGGCGCGGTGGTTCTTGTCGACGTCGCCATAGTTCAGGCCGTAATTGTGGCACGACGTGTACATGCCCTCGCGGCAGCGCTTGCACTGGCCGCAGCCGGCGTGGATTTCCACCGCGACGCGCTGGCCGAGTTTGTATTCGTCGACGCCATGCCCAAGCGCGACAACCGTGCCCATGTATTCATGGCCGGGCGTGAAGCCCTTGTTGAACGGCAGGCCGCCCTGAATCGAGGCCGGCGGGCCGTGATAAATGATCTCGAGGTCGGTGGCGCAGATCGCCACCGCGTCGATGCGCACCAGCACCTCGGCCTTCTTCGGCACCGGCGTCGTTTTTTCGGTCATGCTGAGCTGGCCGGGATCGCCGAGCACCCAGGCACGCATCGTGTCTGGAATTGGGAATTCGTTATGGTTCGTCTTAACGCCAGCGGGTGCGTACATCGTTCCTCCGGAAATGCTTTGAATAGTG
>CAMAUC010000003.1 GCA_945861265.1 Rhizobium sp. Q54
CGGCGTCTCCATGGGCAAGTTGCCGAGCGGGGCCAGCGACGCGACGGTCTTTGCCGAACTGCCGGCCGGCGCCAAAATGTCGGGCGAAGCGGCTGCCGATCTGGCGCAAGGCGTGCTGCTGCGCGCCTATGCTTTCGACCGCTACAAGACCAAACGCAAGGACGACGACAAGCCGCCGCAAAAGCGCAGCATCACCATTGCCACCGGCGACGCCGCGGCGGCGCGCAAGGCTTACGTGGCGCGCGAAGCGATTGCTGGCGGCGTTCTGATGGCGCGCGATCTGGTCAACGAGCCGGCCAACATTCTCTATCCGGAAGAATTCGCCCGCCGCGCGCAGGCGCTTAAAAAAGTCGGCGTCGTCGTCGAGGTGCTTGACGTCAAGGCGATGACCAAGCTCGGCATGGGCGCGCTGCTCGGCGTCGGCCAGGGCTCGCGACGCGACAGCCGCGTCGTCGTCATGCGCTGGAACGGCGGCAAGAAGGGCGAGGCGCCGGTCGCTTTCATCGGCAAGGGCGTCTGCTTCGACACCGGCGGCATTTCGATCAAGCCGGCGGCCGGCATGGAAGACATGAAGGGCGACATGGCGGGCGCGGCCTGCGTCGTCGGTTTGATGCAGGCGCTCTCCGCGCGCAAGGCGAAAGTGAACGCCGTCGGCGTCATCGGCTGCGTCGAGAACATGCCGGACGGCAATGCGCAGCGGCCGGGCGACATCGTCACCTCGATGTCGGGACAGACTATCGAGATCATCAACACCGACGCGGAAGGCCGGCTCGTTCTCGCCGACGTGCTCTGGTACACCGCCAAGCGTTTCAAGCCGAAATTCATGATCGACCTGGCGACGCTCACCGGCGCGATCATCGTCGCGCTCGGCCAGGAATTCGCCGGCATGTTCGCCAATAACGACGAGCTCAGTCATCGTCTGCATCTCGCCGGCGAAGCGACCGACGAGAAAGTCTGGCGCATGCCGCTGTCGCCGTTCTACGACAAGATGATCGATTCAAAATTCGCCGACATGAAGAACACCGGCGGTTCGCGCTGGGGCGGCGCCATCACCGCTGCGCAGTTCATTCAACGTTTCGTCGCCGACAAGACGCCATGGGCGCATCTCGACATCGCCGGCACCGGCATGGACTCGCGTTCAAGCGACATCAACAAGAGCTGGGGCTCGGGCTGGGGCGTGCGGCTGCTGGATCGGCTGGTGGCCGAGCATTACGAGAAATAGCCCGAAAATGCTCAACGACTGGATGCACCGCTTTCAGGGCTACGTGGCGCATCCCGATCCGCGCACCGCGCTCGCCAACATGGTGGCGCTGCTGATCGTCTCGAACCAGCCGTTCTATCCGCTCTATGTGTACTGGATCGTCGGCAATCCAGCGTGGATCACGGTGGTAACATTTCTGTCGGCGCCGTTCTTCTTCGCCGTGCCGGCACTGTCACGGCGCAATGCCTTGCTGGGACGCATCCTGATGTGCGTCGCCGGGACGTTTAACACCGTGCTGTGCATGTGGGCTTTCGGCACGGCGAGCGGCGTCGAGCTGTTCTATCTGCCGTGCATCCTGCTCGGCGCCATCCTGTTCTGCGCGACCGAGAAAGCCGCCGCCGCGTTCTGCGTCGGCCTGCCGATGGCGGCCTATCTGGCGCTGCACGGCCGCCTCGGCGCGCCATTGCATGTGTTCACGCCTGCGGAATATACCTCGCTGGTGTCCCTTCACGCGATCAGCGTCGGCTCACTGATTGCGCTCATCGGCTATTCGTCCTCGACGCGGAGTGAAGTCCGGCCATGACCGAAGTTCTCTTCTACCACCTGCAAGGCCAGAAACTGGAAGGCGTGCTGACGCCGCTTCTGGAGAAGTCGCTCGAGCGGGGCTGGAAGGTGATCGTGCAGGGCACGTCGGAAGAACGCATCGAGGCGCTCGACGCGCACTTATGGACTTACAGCGATGACGCCTTCCTGCCGCATGGCACCTGGCGTGAGCCGGAAAGCGCCGCGCAGCCGGTGCTGCTGACGCTGACCGACAGCAATCCGAACGAAGCGACGGTGCGCTTTCTCATCGAAGGCGCGCCGCTGCCCGCCGACGCCGATGCCTATGCGCGCATCGTCCTGGTCATTAACGGCGACGACGATGAGGCGGTGGCGGCCGCGCGCGGCCATTGGGCCGCCGCCAAGGCCAAAGGCTTCGAGGCGACCTATTGGCAGCCGGACGAGCAGGGCCGCTGGGTCAAGAAAGCCTGATCCATTCGTCGCGGCCATCGCCGCCTGTCGGCCAACGGCCTAGTCCGCCAATCCCGCTAACCGTCCCGACCCGCAGGTTGTCCCGCGAGCTTGCCCGGTGCCATTGTGATGACGCAAAATAGGTCTTAAGGGACAAGACGATAGATCAGTCCCGGGGGAAATCGTTTTGTCACGCTGCCGCGTTTTGTTGACGTTCGCCCTTACCGCTGCGCTGGCAACGGCGGTCGCCGGCTGCTCGGGCAGCGTCACCGACGGCCTCAAAAGCGGCGATTGGTTCTCGAAGCCGGTCGCTGTGCTTTCCCGGTCCGACGGCTCGGCCGCGTCGGTCGCGAGCAAGAATTTCGAACTCGGTCCGACCGGGCCGGTGGCGGCCGAGGATCTCGTCGGCGCCGACGGCCGCTGCTTTTCATCGGCCGCCGCCGCGGCGCCTCCGGCCGCTGCACCGCCGTCGGCCGAGCCGCCGGTCGGCTCGATGGCCGGCGATCTTGCCGGCGCCCCCATGCCGGTTGGCGCGCCCGCACCCGCCGAGATCGATCCGGGTTTGCCGGAGGTCGTTGGCGGCATTGCGCTCGGCATGAGCGAATGCGACGCGGTGCGCCGGGCCGGCGTTCCGTCCAATGTCAGCATTGGCATCGGCGACACCAATGACCGCAAAGTGGTGCTGACGTATCTGGCCGGTCCGTGGCCCGGCATCTACACATTCTCAGCCGGCCGGTTGAAGGAAGTTAGCGCCGCGCCGGTACAGCCCAAGCCGCCCGCCAAGCCGGCAAAACCCGCGCCGAAAAAGAAAACTGCGAAACCGGCGGCTAAGCCCGCGGCCAAACCACAGGCCGGCCAGCCGGGGCCGCCGCAAATTCGCTAGAGGCTGAAAAATGAAACGCTAAGCCGTCTCCAGCGCGCTCGAGGCTGCGAGCCAGGCCTCTTCGGCCTTTGAAATCGCGGCGACGACACTGGCGCGCGTCTTCGACAACTCCGCTGCGCGCGCCGGGTCTTTCGCAAATACGGTCCCGTCAGCCAATGTCGCATCGAGCTTGCCGAGCTGCTTGTTGAGTTGCGCGATCTGCGCTTCCGCTTCCGAGATTCGCTTGCGCAGCGGCGCGGTATCGACGCGCTTCTCGGCAGCGGCGCGGCGCGCCTGAACCGGATCGGGCCTGGTGGTGGACTTGGCGCCGACCGTCATGTGGCGATTGTCGGCGGACAGGACGAAACGCATATAGTCGTTGAGGTCGCCGTCGTATGGCTTCACGTGGCCACCCGACACCAACCACAGCCGGTCGACGCAAGCTTCCAGCAAATAGCGGTCGTGCGACACCAGAATCACGGCGCCGGGATAATCGTTGATCGCTTCGATCAGCGCGCCGCGGCTGTCGATATCGAGATGGTTGGTCGGCTCGTCGAGGATGATCAGTTGCGGCGCGTCGAACGTCGCCAGACCCAGCAAAAGCCGGGCTTTTTCGCCGCCCGACAGTTTCTCGACCTTGGTGTTGGCGGCCTGTTGCGAGAAGCCGATGGTGCCGACGCGACCGCGCACTTTCGCTTCCGGCTGGTCCGGCATCAAGCGGCGCACGTGATCGTACGGCGTGCCTTGCATGTCGAGTTCGTCGACCTGATGCTGCGCGAAATAACCGACCTTGAGCGTCGCCGCGCGCGTCACCGTGCCGCTCATCGGCTTGAGCTTGCCGGCGAGCAGCTTGACCAAGGTCGACTTGCCGTTGCCGTTCGAGCCGAGCAAGGCGATGCGGTCGTCGTTGTCGATGCGTAGCGAAAGATCGGACAGAATGACGCGGCCGTCATAGCCGACGTCGACATCGTCGGTGGCGATGATCGGCGGCGATAAAAGTTTCTCCGGCGGCGGAATGACGATCGGCCGCACGTCGTCGGTGACCATCGACGTGATCGGCTGCATCTTGGCCAGCATCTTGATGCGCGATTGCGCCTGCGTTGCTTTCGATGCCTTGGCGCGGAAGCGGTCGACAAAGGCTTGCAGATGCGCGCGCTGCGCGTCCTGCTTCTTCATCATCTTCTGGTCGAGCACCAGCTTTTCACTGCGCAGCCGTTCGAAGTCGGAATAGCCGCCTTTGTACAGCGTCAGCTTTTTGGCCTCGAGCGACAGGATCTGGTTGACCGCGTTGTCCAGGAGGTCGCGGTCATGGCTGACGATGATCATCGTGTGCGGATATTTCGCCAGATGGTCCTGCAGCCACAAGGTGCCTTCGAGATCGAGATAGTTGGTCGGCTCGTCGAGGAGCAACAGATCGGGCTCGGAGAACAAGGTCGCGGCGAGCGCGACGCGCATGCGCCAGCCGCCGGAAAACTCGGTGCACGGCCGCGCCTGATCGGCGGTCGAGAAGCCAAGGCCGGAGAGGATCGAGGCGGCGCGCGCGGGCGCGGCGTGCGCGCCGATATCGGCGAGGCGTGTCTGGATCTCAGCAATGCGGTGCGGGTCGGTCGCGGTTTCCGCCTCGTGCATCAGTTCGGTGCGCTCGCTCGGCGCCTTGAGCACAACCTCCAGCAGGCTCTCCGGACCGTTCGGCGCTTCCTGGGCGAGACGGCCGATGCGCCAGCGCGGCGGGATGTCGATCGAGCCACCTTCGGCCGCGAGCTCGCCGGTGATGACGTTGAACAAGGTCGATTTGCCGGTGCCGTTGCGGCCGACCAGGCCGACGCGGGCGCCCGGCACGATGCGCGCCGAGGCGTCTTCCAAAAGCGAGCGGCCGGCAATGCGGACCGTGAGGTCGTCGATGATGAGCATGTGCGCCTTTTGGACGAGTGCGTTGCACAACGCAATGCCCAAAAAGGCGGCCCGGGCATGATCCGGAGATCGAGGTTAGCTGATCTTGCCCAAGCCCTGGCTGGTCTGGCGCTGGTAGACGATCAGGTCGAAGCTCGGCGTCTTGTCGTTGCCGATGATCGACGACAACAGCGCGTGCGCCTGGCCGCGGTGGTGGGTCTGGTGGTTGAAGAAATGATCGAGCGCCGGCATCAATGGCTGCTCGATCGTCTGCGGATTGACGACAGTGCGATAGCGGATGGTTCCGGTCAGGGCCTGGTCGTCGAGAGCGTCGACATAGCGGCCGATGAGCACATCCTGCGAGCGCCGCGCCGCCCGCAATGCCGCAAAGTCGTCATGCAGGATGGCATCCAGGCTCGGCGGCTGCTCGCCGACGCCGGTGAATCGCTTCATCCAGATCCGGTCGCCGACCAGCAGGTGGTTGAGAGTTCCGTGCAGCGATTTGAAATAGGCGCCGCGGTCGGCGCGGTAATCGGCGTCGGAGACGAGGGCGGCTGCGTCATAGAGCCGCTCGTTGCACCAGGCGTTGTAGCCGGCAAACATCCGGTAGCGGGATTTCATGTTTGGCCCCTCGGGACGGCGAATTCGACCCTGGATTGGTATAGGAACGTCGCGGTATCCGGCCGATCGCCGAACTTGCCGGCCTTCGTGACGCCCGGTATAAGCCGCCGCAACCAAAATATTCCAACGAAAATCGGTCATCCCACCGATCAATCCCAGTGAAGGACTATTCCGATGGCGGTCGAGCGCACTTTTTCAATCCTCAAACCCGACGCGACCGCGCGCAACCTGACCGGCGCGATCAATGCCATGATCGAGGCGGCCAGCCTGCGCATCGTCGCGCAGAAGCGCGTGCAGATCACCAAGGCCCAGGCCGAACAGTTCTACGGCGTGCATAAGGCCCGCCCGTTCTTCGGCGAACTGGTCTCGTTCATGATTTCCGCGCCGGTCGTCGTGCAGGTGCTGGAAGGCGACAACGCCATCGCCAAGTACCGCGAAGTCATGGGCGCCACCGACCCGTCCAAGGCCGACGCCAACACCATCCGCAAGGTGCACGCCAAGTCGATCGGCGAAAACTCGGTGCATGGTTCGGACTCAGCCGAGAACGCGGCGATCGAAATTTCGCAGTTCTTCGCCGGCAACGAAATCGTCGGTTAAGGCGATCCGGCCGTCTAAGTAATAGAAATTTAGGGGGGAAGCGTGGACTATCTTTGGGACAACATAACGCACGCGCCGATCTGGATCGCCGCCGCGCAGATCATCGGCGTCAATATCATCCTGTCGGGCGACAACGCCGTCGTGATCGCCATGGCCTGCATGACGCTGCCGCCGAAGCAGCGCCTGTGGGGCATGATCATGGGCGCCGGCGTCGCGGTGCTGCTACGCGTGTTATTCACACTGGTCGTCGCCGAAGCGATGAACTACCCCTTCCTCAAGCTGGTCGGCGGCGTTCTTCTGTTCTGGGTGGCGACCAAGCTGGTCACGGAAGATTCCGAGGGCGAGGGCGTCAAGAGCGGTGAAACGCTGTGGAGTGCCGTGCGCATCGTCGCCATCGCCGACATCGTGATGAGCCTCGACAATGTCATCGCCATCGCCGCCTCGGCCGATATCGCGGCTGCGCGCGTCGATATTGCGCATGCCGCGAGCATCAAGGCGACGCTCATTATCTTCGGCCTCGCCACCAGCGTGCCGTTGATCGTCGCTGGTTCCGCGTTGCTGATGGCCTTGCTGGAGCGCTTCCGCGTGCTGGTCTGGGCCGGCGGCGCGCTGCTCGGCTGGGTCGCCGGCGACATCATGGCGACCGATCCGTTCCTGGCGCGGCTGTTCAGCGAAGCCACGCTTCATGCGCTTCATGTCTGGGGCGGCCCGGTCGGCGGCCTGATCGTGGTCGGCATAGGCTACATCATGGTTCGCCGGCATCGCCATCTGTATCTCGATGAAATCATGGCAGGCGCCGGCCTTGTCGCCTGGATTGTCGTCGACCGGTTCAGCGACGCGGTGGTTGGCGGCGATCTGGCGAAGATCTGGAGCATTCGCGGCGTCCTTGTTGTGCTCATGACGATTGCCTACGTGTTTGCGCGCAAGCGCTGGCACGTCGAGAAAATCGAAGCCTGAGCCGGGTCGAAGCATACAAGACAAAGCGCGCGGCCGGCGCTAGACTGCCGGCCGCATGAATCAGCCCGTCCGCCCGCCCAAAGCCGCGATCAAAGCGACAGGCTATACGGCCTGTCCGCACGATTGTCCGTCGACCTGCGCGCTCGAAGTCGAGCTTCTCGACGACAAGACAATCGGTCGCGTGCGCGGCTCAAAAGACAACGACTACACCGCCGGCGTGATCTGCGCCAAGGTCGCGCGCTACGCCGAGCGCGCGCATCACGCCAAGCGCCTGATGCATCCGTTGCAGCGCGTCGGAGACAAGGGCTCCGGCGAGTTCCGCCGCGTCAGTTGGGACGACGCGCTCGATCTGGTCGCCGAGAAATTTCTCAAAATCGAACAGCGCAGCGGCGCCGAGGCGGTCTGGCCTTATTATTACGCGGGCACGATGGGGCTGGTGATGCGCGACAGCATCAACCTGCTGCGCCACGCCAAGAAATATTCCGGCTTTCATTCGACCATCTGCGTAAATCCGTCTTACGTTGGTTTTACCGCCGGCACCGGCAAGGTCGCCGGTCCCGATCCGCGCGAAATGGCGAAGTCCGATCTGGTGGTGATCTGGGGCACCAATCCGGTCAACACCCAGGTCAACGTGATGACGCACGCGACGCGCGCGCGCAAAGAGCGCGGCGCCAAAATCGCGGCTGTCGACATCTACATGAACGGCACGATGGAGCAGGCCGACCTTGCCGTGTTGGTGAAACCCGGCACCGATGGTGCGCTGGCCTGCGCGGTGATGCACTGCCTGTTCCGCGACGGCAAGGCCGACTGGGATTATCTCAACCAATACACGGACGCGCCGCGTGAACTGGAAACGCATCTGCGCACGCGCGACCCGGTATGGGCGTCCGCCATCACCGGCACGCCGGTCGAGACCATCGAGGCCTTCGCCAAATTGATCGGCGACAACAAGCGCACGTTCTTCCGGCTCGGTTATGGCTTTGCCCGCTCGCGCAACGGCGCGGCCAACATGCACGCCGCAAGTTGCATCGCCGCGGTGACCGGCGCCTGGCAGTACGAGGGCGGCGGCGCGTTCCACAACAACGCCGACATCTACAAGCTCGACAAGACGATGATCGAGGGGCTCGATGCGCATGACCGTTCGGTGCGCATGCTCGATCAGTCGCGCATCGGCGCCATTCTCACCGGCGACCGCGAAGCGTTGCAGGGTGGGCCGCCGGTCGAGGCGTTGTTCATTCAGAACACAAATCCGGTATCGGTCGCGCCGGACCAGACTTTGGTCAAGCGAGGCTTTGCCCGCGACGATCTGTTCACCTGCGTGCACGAGCAGTTCATGACCGAGACGGCCAAGATGGCCGATATCGTGCTGCCGGCGACCACATTCCTCGAACATGACGATATCTATCGCGGCGGCGGCCACCAGTATCTTATTCTCGGGCCGAAGCTGGTCGAGGCGCCGGGCGAATGCCGCGATAATCACGCGGTGATTACGGCATTGGCGGCGCGGCTCGGTGCGCAGCATCCGGCTTTCGCGCTGAGCCCGCGCGAATTGATCGACCAGATGCTGCAAGTGTCAAAGCGCGGCACTTTGGCCGAGTTGGAGAAAAACCGCTGGCTCGATTGCCAGCCGCCGTTTCGGCAGGCGCACTATCTCGACGGTTTCAACTGGCCGGACGGCAAGTTCCGCTTCAAGCCGGATTGGCCGCGCGTGCCGTTCCGCAGTCCGTACAACTCCGGCCCGGTCGCCGACATGCCGGCCTTGCCGGACCACTGGACGTCGATCGAGCAGGCCGACACCGCGCATCCGTTCCGGCTGGCGACGTCGCCGGCGCGCGGCTTCCTCAATTCGACATTTACCGAAACGCCTACGTCGCTCGCCAATGAGAAGCGCCCGACGGTCTTGATTCATCCGGACGATGCGAGAGAGCAAGGCATTGCCGACGGCGACTATGTCGTGCTCGGCAATACGCGCGGCGAGGTGCGTCTGCACGCGCGGCTGTTCGAGGGCTTGCGGCGCGGCGTCTTGATCGCGGAATCGATCTGGCCGAATTCGGCTTACGCCGACGGCCGCGGCATCAACACGCTGACCGGCGCTGACTCAATTGCGCCCTTCGGTGGCGCCGCCTTCCACGACAACAAGGCGTGGGTGCGCAAGGCGGAAGCTTAGGCTCCCGCCTTGCGCGATAATGTTTTATAGATGCTTGCCGATCTTGGCGTCGGCCGAGTAGGGACCGGCGCCGCGGATCGAGATGTAGAAGGCGACGAAGCCGAGGAACATCACATACTCATAGCCGCCGCCGCCAACGGCGAAGCCCTTGGCCCAATGCGCGGCGAACATGGCGATGAGCAGTTCGATGGCCAACGCGGCCGCGAAGAAGCGGGTGAACAGGCCGATGACCAAAGCGGCGCCGCCGAACACCTCGAACAGGATGGCCAGATAGGAAAACCAGGACGGCACGCCGTAATTGTTGGCAAAGGCGGTACCGACGCGATCGGGTCCCATCACCATCATCTTCGGCCAGCCGTGCATGATCATGATGGCGCCGAAGACGACGCGCGTGATCGTGTAAGCGATCGGCTCCATCTTGGCGTAGAAACCGGCCAGGCCGGGAATAATCAATTGTGGTTCTTTATGGTGCCCAAACATGGCGTGCCCCCGTTCTTTTGTTGCGCCACGCGAATTGTGGCGTGTCTGGTCATAACACCTGAACCGGCTGGATATTCCAAGGCTGCCGGCGAATGTCAGGGGAACGGACGCAACGTGGCAGTATCGGGAACCGGCACGCCATCGATCAGGCAGCGGTTATCGACCACTCGGACGCGGTCTTCAGCGACCAGTTTGAGCGCCGCCGGATAAATCCGATGCTCGACGGCGAGGACGCGCGCGGAAAGGGCGGCCTCTGTGTCATTGGGTCGCACCGCGACTGCGCCCTGCATGATGATCGGGCCGGCGTCCATTTCCGGCTCGACGAAATGCACCGTGGCACCATGAATTTTCGCCCCGGCCTCGATCGCGCGCCGATGTGTGTCGAGACCCTTGAAGGCCGGCAGCAGGGCCGGATGAATATTGAGCATGCGGTTCTGCCACAAGGCGACAAAGCCGGGCGACAACAGCCGCATGAAGCCGGCAAGGCAGACAAGATCGATACGATGCGTCTCGAGTTTGCTCTGCATCGCCGCGTCGAACGCGGCGCGGTCCTTGCCGAATGGCGTGTGATCGACAACTTCCGTGGCAATGTCATTGTCGCGCGCGGTGACGAGACCGCCGGCATCGGCCTTGTTCGACAGCACCAGCACAATTTCGGCGGGATAGGAATTGTCTTTCGCAGCCTCGATCAACGCCGCCATGTTGGAGCCGCGGCCGGATATCAGAACGGCGACGCGCTTGCGGCTCATCGGGGGAAACTCATAGCTTTAGATCGAGCGCGCCGTCATAGACGACGCGGTCTTCGCCCGATGCGCGCATCACCTTGCCGATGGTCGCGACCTGTTCGCCGGCTTTTGTCAAAGCGGCGCTGACCGCGTCGGCGTCTTTCGGCGCGACGACGACAATCATGCCGACGCCGCAGTTGAAGGTGCGCAACATTTCATTTTGCGCGACGTTGCCGATATCGGCGAGCCACTTGAACACCGCCGGCGCCTTGACGGCGGCAAGATCGATGCGCGCGCCAAGCCCCTTCGGCAACACGCGCGGGATATTGTCGGGAAAGCCGCCGCCGGTGATGTGGGCAAAGCCCTTCACCGCGTGCGTGTCGCGGATCGCGGCGAGGCACGACTTCACGTAAATGCGCGTCGGAGTCAGAATGGCTTCGCCGAGCGACACGTCAGGCGCGAAAGGCGCAGGCGCGGTCCAGGGCAAGCCGCTTCTGGCGACGATCTTGCGCACCAGCGAATAGCCGTTTGAATGCACGCCGGAGGAGGCGAGGCCGAGAATAACATCGCCTTCGATGATATCGGCGCGCGGCAACACTTCGCCGCGCTCGACAGCGCCGACCGCGAAGCCGGCGAGGTCATAATCGTCGCCTTGATAAAGGCCGGGCATTTCCGCGGTCTCGCCGCCGATCAGCGCGCAACCGGCTTGGCGGCACCCGACGCTGATGCCGGCGACCACAGCGGCGCCGATTTCCGGCTCGAGTTTTCCACACGCGTAATAGTCGAGGAAGAAGAGCGGCTCGGCTCCTTGCACCACCAGATCATTGACGCTCATGGCGACCAGATCGATGCCGATAGTGTCGTGGCGGCCCGTTTCGATGGCGATCTTGACCTTGGTGCCGACGCCGTCATTGGCGGCGACCAGAATTGGGTCCTTGTAGCCGGCCCGTTTGAGGTCGAACAGACCGCCAAAACCACCGATTTCGGCATCGGCACCCGGCCGCGCGGTGGCGCGCACCAAAGGCTTGATCAGGTCCACCATCCGGTTGCCGGCATCGATATCGACGCCCGCCTGCGCGTAAGTCAGCCCGCGCTCGTCTTTAGCCATGCTGGTCCCCGTCACGCGCGGAGATCGCGCGCCAGAAAATCGTCAAATAAGGCCGGGTGGTACGGCGAAAACGCAATTCGCGCAATGGCTCGCGCGCCGTTATACTCTGCTGTAGGGAGTAGGCTTGCCCTCGCGCCGGGGGCTTTCTGCCACGAGCCGGGGTCACGCTTTGAGTATTCCTAACCTCATCACGCTGGGGCGCATCCTGCTGGTGCCGGTCGTCGTCTGGGCGATCATGTCCAATGCCATGTGGATCGCCTTCATGCTGTTTCTGGTCGCCGGAGTCAGCGACGGCGTCGACGGCTTTCTCGCCAAGCGCTTCGACATGACCACGGAACTGGGAGCCTATCTCGACCCGCTCGCCGACAAGGCGCTGATCGTATCGATTTACCTCACCCTTGGGATCAACGGGGACATCCCGCGTTGGCTGGTGATCCTGGTGGTTTCGCGCGATATCCTGATCGTCGGAGGGATCATGCTGTCCTGGCTGATGGGTAACCCGCTCAAGATCAAACCGCTGCTGGTGTCCAAGCTCAACACCGTGGCGCAGATCGCGTTCGCCTGCGTGGTGCTGGGTTCGCTCGGCTTCAACTACGAGGTGCCGGTATTCAAGCTGGTGCTGATGGGGCTGGTGGCGACGTTGACCCTGTTGTCGATCGCCGCCTATCTGGCCGATTGGGTGCGCCATATGAACTCCAGCGTGGCGCAGCCGTGAGCAAGGCCGCGCGCGCCGCCACGCCGAAGCCGTCGCGCCCGCCGGTTGGCGGCATGGCGATTCAGCGTCAGATCGCGTTCTGGCTGGCGGCGCTCGCCGTGTTCATTCTGCTGCTGTGGCTGTTGTCCGAGATATTGCTGCCGTTCATCGCCGGTCTGGCCATCGCCTATCTGCTGACGCCATTGACGGATCGGCTTGAACGCGCCGGCGTCAACCGGCTGGTGGCAGCGCTCACGATCATCACCCTCGTCGTGTTGGCGATCATCGTGCTGATCCTTCTGGTGGCGCCAGTGCTCGGCGGCCAGTTGTGGTCGTTCATCGACAACATCCCCGGCTATGTGGCCAAGCTGCAATCGCTGCTCAGCGATCCGAGCCGGCCCTGGGTGCAGAAGCTGGTCGGCGTGGGCCTCAACACCGACAAGGGTCTTTCCGACCTGGTGACGCAAGGGGCCGGCTGGCTGACATCGTTCCTGAAGTCGCTGTGGTCGGGCGGGCGGGCGCTGGTATCGATCTTCTCGCTGATCGTGGTGACGCCGGTGGTGGCGTTCTATCTGATCTACGACTGGCACACGATGCTGCGCGTCGTCGACAGCTGGGTGCCGGTACATCAGCGCGACACGGTGCGCGGTCTGGCGCGCGGGATCGACGCGGCGATCGCCGGCTTCGTGCGCGGGCAAAGCGCGGTGTGCCTGATCCTCGGTTCGTTCTACGCGGTGGCGCTGACGCTGACCGGCTTGAATTTCGGCCTGCTGATTGGGCTCATCTCGGGGCTGATCACTTTCATCCCTTACGTCGGCTCGATGACCGGGTTGATCCTGGCGCTGGGCGTCGCGGTGGCGCAGTTCTGGCCGGACTACATGCCGGTCATGATCGTCCTCGGCATCTTTCTGGTCGGGCAGTTTCTCGAAGGCAATGTGCTGGCGCCGAAACTGGTCGGCGAGAGTGTGGGCTTGCATCCGGTGTGGCTTATCTTCGCGCTCTTGGCCTTCGGCTATCTGTTCGGCTTTGTCGGATTGCTGGTCGCGGTGCCGCTGGCCGCCACGATCGGTGTGCTGGCGCGCTTTGCGCTCGGCCGCTATCTGGAAAGTTCGCTCTATACCGGCGAGCCAAATTAAGTGAACGGAAGAGACCATTCTGTGAGCACCGATGCCGATCACGTCATTCGCTCGTTGGTGCCTTCATTGGCGCCGCGCCAGCTCGTGCTGGCGCTCGACCACGCAATCAGTTTCGCCCGCGAGGATTTCCTCGAAGGTCCGTCGAACGCCAAGGCTTTGGCGCTGATCGAACGCTGGCCGGACTGGCCGGACCGGCTCGCGGTGCTGGTCGGGCCGGAAGGGTCGGGCAAAAGCCATCTCGCCGCGATCTGGGCGCAGATGACCGGCGCGCGCATCCTGTCGGCCAAGCTCCTCGGCGAGACCGATCTGCCGCATGCCTTCGCGACCGGCGCGCTGGTGGTCGAGGATCTCGAGCCTGAAGGCCTCAATGAGCGCGCGCTGTTCCATCTGATCAACATGGCGCGCGAGCAACAAGTCGACGTGCTGTTGACCGCCCGCACCCCGCCGGCAAGTTTCGTGGTCTCTATTCGCGATCTCGGCTCGCGCCTGCGGGTGTTGCCGGTGGTGGCGCTGGAAGCGCCCGACGACGCGCTGCTGCGGCAATTGATCGTCAAGCTCGCCGCCGACCGCCAACTGGCGGTGGACGAGGCGCTGGTGACCTATCTCGCCAACCGGATCGAGCGCTCCTTTGCCAGCGCGCGCGCGGCGATTGCGCTGCTTGACGTGGAGGCGCTGCGCCAGCACCGGCCGGTGACGCGGGCGCTGGCAGCCGAGCTTTTCAGGCAGCCTTAACGCCGCCCGCATGTTTGGCTTGACGGCATGACGGTCGCTGGTGCGAACTGTCATCCGGCCGCCATGTTCGTGCAGTAGGCAGGGCGATCATAAAGGCATTCTTTGCTATGGCTGATCGCGCGCAAGTTATTGGAAAAACAGAAGAAATAGCCGAGGCCAAACGTGAGGGGGCCGCCGCCGGGCAGCTGCCTGTGGCCGATACCGAACTGCGATCGCAGCCCGACCGCTTCATCAACCGTGAACTGTCCTGGCTGCACTTCAACCGCCGCGTCCTTGAAGAGTCCGCCAATGCGCATCATCCGCTGCTCGAGCGCGTGCGCTTCCTGTCGATCTCGGCCAACAACCTCGACGAATTCTTCATGGTGCGGGTCGCCGGCCTTAAAGGTCAGGTGCGCGAAGGCATCACCACGCGCAGCCCGGATGGGCTGACGCCGTCCGAACAACTCACCCGCATTGGCGAAGCAGTGTCACAGCTGGCGCATGATCAGCAGCAGCGTTGGCTCGAATTGCGCCCCGACCTGGCGAAGGCCGGCGTGACATTGGTCGAGGGCGCCGACCTCAAGAAAACGGAGAAGACCTGGCTGGAGGAGCATTTCCTCACGCATGTCTTCCCGTTGCTGACGCCGCTGGCGATTGACCCGGCGCATCCGTTCCCGTTCATTCCCAATCTCGGCTTCTCGATGGCGCTGCAATTGTCGCGCGTGCGCGACGGCAAATCGATGAACGCGCTCATCCGCATGCCGCAGAAGATCGAGCGCTTCATCAAGCTGCCGACCAGCGGCGATGACGGCATTCGTCTGATCACGCTGGAGGCGGCGACCGCGCTGCATATCAGCCGATTGTTTCCCGGCTACACTGTCAAAGGCGAGGGCGCGTTCCGCGCCATTCGCGACAGCGATCTGGAAATCGAGGAAGAGGCCGAGGACCTGGTGCGGCTGTTCGAGACCGCGCTCAAGCAGCGCCGGCGTGGTTCGGTGATCCGTCTCGAACTTAATGCGACGATGCCGGCGGAGCTGCGCAGCTTCGTGCAGCGCGCGCTGGCGGTGGCTGACGACGAAGTGTTCATGGTCGACGGTGTCCTGGCGCTCAACGATCTGGCGCAGCTCACCCGTATCGATCGTCCCGACCTCGAATTCGTGCCCTATAATCCGCGCTATCCGGAACGCATCCGCGATCACGGTGGCGACGCCTTCGCCGCGATCCGGCAAAAGGATCTGGTGGTCCACCACCCGTATGAATCCTTCGACGTCGTTGTGCAGTTCCTGCAACAGGCGGCGCGCGATCCGAACGTGGTCGCCATCAAGCAGACTTTGTATCGCACGAGCGCGGAATCGCCGATCGTCAAGACACTGGTAGAAGCGGCGGAAGCCGGAAAGTCGGTGACGGCGCTGGTCGAACTGAAGGCCCGCTTCGACGAGGAAGCCAATATCCGCTGGGCGCGCGATCTCGAACGCGCTGGCGCGCAGGTGGTCTATGGTTTCATCGAACTGAAAACCCATGCCAAGCTGTCACTGGTGGTGCGGCGCGAGGGCGGGGCGCTCGCCACGTATTGCCACGTCGGCACCGGCAATTATCATCCGGTGACCGCGCGCATCTATACCGACCTGTCGTTCTTCACCGCCGATCCCTTGATCGCGCGCGATGTCGCGCGCATCTTCAATTACATTACTGGTTACGCCGAGCCGGCCGAGCTCGAGCGCATGGCGATTTCGCCGGTGAATTTACGCCCACGCATTCTCGACCACATCGCGCAGGAAGCGGCCCATGCGCGGGCCGGCAAGCCGGCCGGTATCTGGATGAAAATGAATTCGCTGGTCGACCCCGGTATCATCGACGCGCTTTACGATGCCTCGCAGGCCGGCGTTAAGATCGATCTGGTGGTGCGTGGCATCTGCTGTCTGCGGCCGGGCGTGCCGGGCCTGTCCGACAATATCCGCGCCAAATCCATTGTCGGCCGCTTCCTGGAACATGCCCGAATCTATTGCTTTGGCGCAGGCCATCCGTTGCCGCATCCGAAGGCGGCGGTGTATTTTTCGTCCGCCGATATGATGCCACGCAACCTCGACCGCCGGGTCGAGGTGCTGTGCCCGATTCTCAATCCGACCGTGCATGAGCAGGTGCTGGGCCAGATTTTGGCCGCGAATTTCAGGGATAATGAGCAAAGCTGGCAGGTCTTGCCGGATGGCAGTTCGGCGCGCATAAAGGCCGCGCCGGGCGAGGAACCGTTCAACGCCCACAAATACTTCATGACCAATCCGAGTCTGTCGGGCCGTGGTAAATCGCTCAAAGAATCGTCGCCCCGCAGCCTCATCCGGCGCATCGCCGAAGGCGCGTAAGCGCTCGGTTGTTCGCCATCAGTCGGTCAAGGGCCGGCTCGATCACGGACCGGCCATCGCCGTCATCGATATCGGCTCGAACTCGGTGCGCCTGGTCATCTATGAGGGCCTGACCCGATCGCCGACACCGATTTTCAACGAGAAGGTGCTCGCCGGTCTTGGCCGGCAGGTGCAGACCACCGGGCTCCTGGCGCAGGACGCCATCGATACCGCGCTCAGGGCGCTGGTGCGCTTTCGTGCGCTGTGCGACCTCCAGCATGTCACAAAAATATGGGCGATCGCCACCGCCGCCTGCCGCGACGCGAGGAATGGCCGTGCCTTCATCACTGAAGCCGAACGCATCTGCGGCGCGAAAATCGAAATCCTGTCGGGCAAACGCGAAGCGCATCTGACCGCGCTCGGCGTCGTGTCCGGCATCTACAAGCCGGACGGCATTGTCGGCGATCTCGGCGGCGGCTCGCTCGAACTGGTCGATGTGCATGGCTCGCGCGTGCGACACGGTTTGACGCTGCCGCTCGGCGGTCTTGCCTTGCAGGACCTGACCGGCAAGTCGATCAAGAAGGCCGAGAAGCTGGTTGCCGATTCATTCAAGGGTCTCGACATTCTCGGCGAAGGCGAGGGCCGCACCTTCTATGCCGTCGGCGGCACCTGGCGCGCGCTGGCGCGGCTGCACATGTGGCAGACCGGCTATCCCTTCCACGTCATGCACAACTACCGTATTTCGGCGCGCGAGGCGCTCGACTTCTCACGGCTGGTGCACCGCGTCGATACCGAGACATTGTCGAAAATCGAAGTCGTCAATGCGGCGCGCCGGCCGCTTCTGGCTTACGCCGCGCTGGTGCTGGAAAATCTGGTGCGCACGATCAAGCCGAAACAGGTCATCATCTCTGTGCTCGGGGTGCGCGAAGGTCTGCTCTATTCGCTGCTCAACGCCAAAGAGCGCGCGCTCGATCCGCTGATCGCGGCGGCGGCCGACCTCAACGTGCTGCGCTCGCGCTCGCCCGCCCACAGCGAGGAACTGATCGACTGGACCGACCGCTTCATCGCCTCGTCCGGTCTGGAGGAAAGCGCCGACGAGCGCCGGCTGCGCCACGCCGCCTGTCTGCTCGGCGATATCGGCTGGCGCGCGCATCCGGACTATCGCGGCGAACAGTCGATGAATATCATCGCGCATGGCGCTTTTGTTGCCGTCGATCATCCGTCGCGCGCCTATCTGGCTTTGTCGGTCTATTTCCGCCATGCGGGTTTGAGCGAGGAAGACCTGTCGCCGCGCCTGCGCGAATTGGCCACCACCCATATTCTCGACCGCGCCCGCGTTCTGGGCGCCGCCATGCGGGTCGCCTATATCCTGACCGCGTGGCAGAGCGGCGTTCTTGGCCATGTGCCGATGCAGGTGAAGCGTGGCAAATTGGTGCTGCGACTCCCGGGCAGCTATGCCAGATTGGCGAGCGATCGTCTGTTCAGCCGGCTGCGCCAGCTGGCGCGGCTGGTCGGACGCGAGCCGTCGATCGAGACGTAAAGGATAGGCAGTGAGAGCCGGGCAATGAAGCGACCGCAATGAAACGTCCTGTCGTCGGTGTCATAGCCAACAAGGTTCTGGCCGAAGGCCGGTTTCCGTCGCAGCGAGTCGGTGAACGAAATCTGCGCGCCGTGGCCGATGTCGTCCGCGCTCTGCCGCTGATGTTTGCCGGCTCGCCGGAGATCACCGATATCGACGATCTGCTCGACAGCGTCGATGGCATCCTGCTGACCGGCGCGCGTGCCAATGTGCATCCGACGCGGTTCGGCACCGATCCGCATGTCAGCTACGAACCCTACGATCTCGACCGCGACGCGGTGGCGTTTTCATTGGTCGAGACCTGCGTCGAGCGCGGCGTGCCGCTGCTTGGCATCTGTCGCGGCTTTCAGGAGATGAGCGTGGCGTTCGGCAGCACGTTGCATCCTGAGATTCGGGAAATACCGGGGCGGCAAAACCACCGTATGCCGCGGCTGGAGAACGGTGAAATCCATCCGGACCCGACGGTCGTGTTCGGCGATCGTCACGATGTCGCGCTGGCGCCGGGCGGCGTTTTCGCCACATTGTTCGGCAGTGAGACCGTTCGCGTGAACTCGCTGCACGGGCAGGGGGTCCTTGAACCCGGCGGCCGCGTCATCGTCGAGGGCATCGCCGACGACGGCACCATCGAAGCGATCCGCATCAAGGATGCGAAAGGCTTTGCGCTCGGCGTGCAGTGGCATGCCGAATACGATCCGCAGACCAATCCGATCAACAGGGCCTTGTTCGAGGCCTTCGGCGCGGCAATCGCGGCACGGAAAAGCAGAGACGCCTGAGCATCGTCAGCGCGCGCTTGCGACAGCCGCGAATTCATCGACTTCTACCGCCGTTGTCGCAAACGACGTCACCATACGCACCAGAACGGAGTCCGCCTTGACGGCCGCGGACGTCGGCAGATTGTCGGGCAGCCGCTCGTAGAACGCGGCGCCTTTGGCCTTGAGGTTGTCGCATGTGGCGCGGGCGATAAGCGCGAACACTTCGTTGGCCTCGACCGGCCAGACCGGGGTCATTCCAGCCGCCGCGAGCCTGTCGCTCAAGCGGTCGGCCATCGCGTTGGCGTGGCGCGCGAGCGTGAGCCACAGATCGCCGGCGAGATAGGCTTCCATTTGGACTGCGACGAAGCGGTGCTTGGAGAGTAGATGGCCGCCGCGCTTTCGTCGGCGGTCGAAGCCCGCGGCGCGCGCCGGATCAAAGAAGACGATCGCCTCGGCGGCCATGGCGCCGCCTTTGGTGGCGCCGAACGACAGCACGTCGACGCCGGCCTTCCAGGTCGCCTCATCCGCCGGCGCATTCATGCGCGCCAGCGCATTGCCCAGACGCGCGCCGTCCATGTGGACAGTGAGGCCGTGCGCGTGAGCGATGTCGGAGAGTTCGCGGATCTCGGCGGGCCGATAAATCGCGCCGGCTTCGCTGGCCTGCGACAATGAAAGTACCGATGGCGCAAAATGGTGCGGCGCGCCCCATTGCGGTTTTTCCAGCGCTGACTTGAGGACAGCGGCGCCGATCTTGCCGTTATCGCCCGGCAGGCCAACGAGCTTGATGCCATTGCCGAAGAATTCCGGCGCGCCGCACTCATCAGTCATGATATGCGCGTTCTCGTGGCACAGCACCGCGCCCCAGGGCGGCGTAAAATGCGCGATCGCCAGGGAGTTACACGCGGTGCCGGTGGTGACGAGAAAGGAAGCGACGTCGCGCTTAAAGACTTCGGAAATGCGCTGTTCCGCGCGTCTGGTCCAGGCGTCGTTGCCATAGCCCAGCACGAAGCCGTCATTGGCCTTGGTCATGGCGGCCAGGATTTCCGGTGCGACGCCCGCGGTATTGTCGCTGGCGAAGTTCATCAGGCCTTGTCTACCGTCACGACGCGGCCCTTGTCGACCGCGAGCGCCAGCCTGCCAGCTTTTAGCGCAATCGCCTTTTCGCCGAACAGTTCGCGCCGCCAGCCTTTCATCGCCGGCACGTCGGCCTCGTCATCGGCGGCGATGCGGTCGAGTTCATCGACCGTGGCAATGACCTTGGCGGCGACGCCATGGCTTTCCGCCGTCATGCGCAGCAGAACTTTAAGGAGTTCGACGGTGGCCGCGCCATTCTGCGCCGGCCGGAAGCGCTCGAAACGCGGCAGCGTCTTCGGATCTCGGTCAAGGCCGCGCTGCACCGCCTCGACGATGGCTTCGCCCCAGCGCGAGCGTTCGAAGCCCTTCGGCAGCGAGCGCAGATGGCCGAGCTTTTCGATCGTGGTCGGCGCCTGCGTGGCGATGTCGCCAAGCACGTCGTCTTTCAGCACGCGCGAACGCGGCACGTCGCGCGATTGCGCCTCACGCTCGCGCCAGGCGGCAATTTCCATCAGGACAGCGAGTTCCTTCGGCTTGCGCACGCGGGTCTTGAGCCGCTCCCAGGCATTGGCCGGATCGGCGCGATAGGTTTCCGGCGAGGTGAGGATGCTCATCTCGGCTTCGACCCAGTTGGTGCGGCCGCGCTTTTCGAGGTCAGTGGCGAGCTTGATGTAAACCGAACGCAAATGGGTCACGTCGGATAATGCGTAGGTGACCTGCGCGTCGGTCAGCGGGCGTCGGGTCCAGTCGGTGAAACGGTTCGATTTGTCGAGCACGTCGCCGGTAATGCGTTGCACCAGTTGGTCGTAGGAGATTGAGTCGCCGTAGCCGAGCACCATGGCGGCGACCTGCGAGTCGAAGATCGGGTGCGGAATGACCTTTGCCATGTTCCAGACGATTTCGATGTCCTGGCGCGCGGCGTGAAACACCTTGACGACTTTCTCGTTCGTCATCAGTTCGAAGAACGGCTTGAGGTCGATGCCGGGCGCCAATGCGTCGATCACCGCCGCCTCATCCGCCGAGGCGATCTGCGCCACGCACAGTAGCGGGTAATAGGTGGTCTCGCGCAGAAATTCGGTATCGACCGTGATGAACGGGTGCCGCGCCATACGGGCGCAGATGGCGGCGAGTTCGTCGGTGGTGGTAATCAGCGATGACATCTGGACGTATTTACACTTTCTTTGCGCCGCGCACCGGCGGCATGTGGATGAACTCCCAAGGGCTCGGCATGGCCTGGACCGGGACTTCGATCAAGGTCGGCTCGCGCGCGGCGAACGAGGCCTTGAGCGCGGCGCGCAGTTCAAGCGGATTGCGTGCGCGCCGCCCGGTGGCGCCAAAGCTCTCGGCATATTTGACGAAGTCGGGATTGGCCAGATCGCAGGCGATCAGACGGTTGCCGAACTGCTCTTCCTGGATGCGCCGGACATTGCCGAAGGCGCCGTCGGTGAACACAATGGCCGTGAGCGGAATACCGTGGCGCATGGCGGTGGCGAGTTCATTCGACGTGTACATGAAGCCGCCATCACCATTGATCGACAGCACCGGCACATCGGGTCGCGCGTGCTGTGCGCCGAGCGCGGTGGCGTAGCCCCAGCCGAGATTATCCTGGAAACCGGGCGAGAGAAACGTGCGCGGCTTGTAAACCGGAAGCGCGAGGCGGGCGGCGAAGCCGATTTGCGTGACCTCGTCGACATAGATGCCATCCTCCGGCAGTTCAGCGCGGATGGCGTCGAGGAAGGCAAGCTGCGGTGCGAGCTTGGCCAGCCGTGCCCGCATCTTCGTCTGCCGTTCAAGCATCTCGTCGCGGCGCGAGGCGCGCCGTTCATTGGTGCGGCCCAGTTGATCGATCAAATGCATGAGGACCGGCGCGGCATCGCCGATCAGCGCGACCGCCGGTTTGTGCAGGCGCGCCGTCTCGTCCTTGTCGGCATCGACGCGGACGATTCTGATGTCCCGATCCATGCCCCATTGCGTCATCGGGTTCAGGAGCCGCGTGCCGACGGCCAGTACCGCGTCGGCTTCGCCCCACAGATCGCGGCCAATCGGAAGATTAACGCTGAACGGATCGCGGTCGTCGAGTACACCACGACCGCGCCGGTAGGACAGCACCGGAGCCTGGAGCATTTGCGACAGCAGCGTCACTTCGCGCGAAGCGTCCTGCGCGCCGCCGCCAACGACGATCAGCACGCGCTTGGCCTTGCCGAGCAGCTTGGCCGCCTTGCGCAGCGCATCGTGGTCGAATGTCGGTGGGCGCGGCGGCGCGGGCGGCGCTATTGGCCCAACCGGGCCGCGCTTTCCCCAGACGTCGATGGCGCATTCGAGCGCGGCAGGTCCGGGTCGTCCGACCGACATCGACCGGATCGCCTTGGCGACTTTGGCGGGCGCTTCGGCCGGAGCATTGATGATGGCGCTGTGATCGACCAGCCGGGCGATGATCCCGGCCTGGTCGCGGATCTCGTGCAGATGGCCCTGATCATGACCAATGGCGTCTGCCGGGATCTGGCCGATCAAGGCCAGCACCGGTGCGTTCATGCCATAGGCGGTGAGCAATGCGGCCCCTGAGTTCAGAAGGCCGGGACCGGGCACCACCGAATAGGTTTGCGGTTTGCCGGTCGCCAGCGCCGCCCCCAGCGCCATATAGGCGGCGCCCTGTTCGTGGCGGGCATGGACCACGCGCAAGCGGTCGGAGGCACGGGCAAAGGCATCGAACAGATGGTCGTTGTGGACGCCGGGCAGGGCATAGACGGTGGCAATGCCGTGGGCGAGCAAGGCTTCGACGGTCGCCTCGCCGGTGGACATGTCGCTCACGGCGGCTTTGGCCGTTTTGCGGCCCTTATTGGCGGTCTTCTTTGACATCGACGCTCCGGCACTCCAGACCCTTTCAGTGTGCAGGGGCTCGTTGAGTCTGTCGAGGCGCCAGACCTTTCCCGCACAGGGCATCTGGGTCGTGCCGCAGGGCGGTCGCCTTGACAAAGCGGACCCCCCATGCGTTTTTCGCCGCTCTCCACCCGTCCTTGAATCGCCTGCCGGAACGCCAATAAATGACCATGCATCGCTATCGTTCACACACCTGCGGGGCTTTGCGGGAAAGCGACATCGGCAAGTCGGTACGGCTGTCCGGCTGGTGCCATCGTATCCGCGACCATGGCGGCGTGCTGTTCATCGACCTGCGCGACCATTACGGACTGACCCAGGTCGTCGCCGATCCCGACAGTCCGGCATTCAAGATGGCCGAGACCTTGCGCTCGGAGTGGGTGGTGCGCATCGACGGCAAGGCGCGCAAACGCCCCGCCGGCACTGAGAACCCCGATCTGCCGACCGGCCAAGTGGAAATCTATATCGAAGAAATCGAAGTGCTGGGCGCGGCCGCCGAACTGCCGATGCCGGTGTTCGGCGACCAGGAATACCCGGAAGACATTCGCCTGAAATACCGTTTCCTCGATCTGCGCCGCGAACACCTGCACAACAACATCATGCTGCGTGGCGCGATCATCGACTCGCTGCGCACGCGCATGAAGGCCGGCGGTTTCTTCGAATTCCAGACGCCGATCCTGACCGCGTCGTCGCCGGAAGGCGCGCGCGATTATCTGGTGCCGTCGCGCATTCATCCCGGCAAGTTCTACGCGTTGCCGCAGGCGCCGCAGCAATTCAAGCAGTTGATCATGATTGCCGGCTTCGACCGCTATTTCCAGATCGCGCCGTGCTTCCGCGACGAGGACGCGCGCGCCGACCGTTCGCCGGGCGAATTCTATCAGCTCGATCTCGAAATGAGCTTCGTCACCCAACAGGACGTGTTCGACGCCGTCGAGCCGGTCATTCGCGGCGTGTTCGAGGAATTCGGCAAAGGCAAAAAGGTCACGCCGAAGTTTCCGCTCATTCCTTACGCGGAGTCGATGCGCAAATACGGCACCGACAAGCCGGACCTGCGCAATCCGATCGAAATGCAGGATGTCAGCGACGCGTTCCGCGGTTCCGGCTTCAAGATATTCGCGCGCATTCTGGAAACTGAAGGTAATGCGGTCTGGGCCATTCCGGCGCCGACCGGCGGCAACCGCGCTTTCGCCGATCGTATGAACTCATGGGCTCAAGGCGAAGGCCAGCCAGGCCTCGGCTATATTTTCTGGCGCGAAGGCGAAGAGGGCGGCGCGGGGCCGCTCGCCAAGAATATCGGCCCGGAGCGCACCAAACAGATTGCCGATCAACTCGGACTTAAAGTCGGCGACGCCTGCTTCTTCGTCGCCGGCAAGCCGAAAGACTTCGTCAAGTTCGCAGGTTCGGCACGCACAAAGGTTGGCGAAGAATTGAAATTGATCGCACAGGATCGTTTCGATCTTTGCTGGATCGTCGACTTCCCGATGTTCGAGTGGAGCGAGGAAGACAAGAAGGTCGACTTCTCGCACAATCCGTTCTCGATGCCGAACATGGGCGTCGAGGAATTCCTGGCGCTCGACCCGGCCGACACCGACAAGCTACTGTCGATCAATGCGTTTCAGTACGACATCGTCTGCAACGGCACTGAGCTTTCATCCGGTGCCATAAGAAACCATCGCCCCGAGGTGATGAAAAAGGCCTTCGCCATCGCCGGCTATGGCGAGGAAGTTCTGGAAGCCAAGTTCGGCGGCATGCTGCACGCGCTGTCGCTCGGCGCGCCGCCGCATGGCGGCATCGCGCCCGGCATCGATCGCATCGTCATGCTTTTGGCGGGCGAGGAAAATCTGCGCGAGGTCGTGCTGTTCCCGATGAACCAGAAGGCCGAAGACCTTTTGATGAGTGCGCCGTCGGAAGTCACGCCCAAGCAGCTCAAGGAATTGCATATTCGGTTGGAATTGCCGAAGAAATAGGGAGCTATTGTCGTGCGATTGTCGGGGCGCTCATTTTTCATTGTGGCGTCCCTTGTACTCGGTCTCGCGCCAGTCCGCGCGCAAGAGATGCCGATCTTCGACGCGCACATGCACTGGAACCAGGAGCCTAATCCGTATTATTCGCTGGACAAGGTGCTGGAAGTCTTCCGCCGCAATAACGTCACCGGCGTACTCGCCACCAGCCGCCCGAACAAAGGCACCCATCAACTGATGGAGGCAAAGCCCGCCGGCGTCTGGGTGGTGCCGTTCATTCGCCCGTATAAAATTCGCGCTGATATCCAGACCTGGTTCGGCGATCCGGCGAGCTTCGAACTGATCGAGGACGAGTACAAGCGCGGCTATTATCGCGGGATCGGTGAATTTCATTTGTCGGGCAGAGCGGCGGCAAATGAATGGGTGAAAAAGGCGGTCGATTTCGCCGTCGCAAAAAACCTCTATTTGCATTGCCATTGTGACGACGAAGCGTTGCTGATTTTGTACGGACACAATGCGCGCGCCAAAATTATCTGGGCGCATACGGGTTTCTCAACGCCGCCATCGCGTGTCGAACAGTATCTGGAAAAGTATCCGGCGCTGTGGCCGGAATTGTCCTACCGCAGCGGCATCACCCAGAGCGGCGGCGCCCTGTCGCCGGAATGGCGCGACTTGTTTGCGCGTTATTCCGACCGCTTCCTGCTCGGCTCCGATACATGGATCAACGAGCGCTGGGCGTCCTATGACCAGGTGATAGGCGAGTACCGCGCATGGCTGAAGCAATTGCCCAAGGCCCAAGCGGAACGTATCGCCTTTGGCAATGCCGAGCGTTTGTTCGGTCCGCGCAAGGCGGAGTGAATTTCGTCCCGGGCGCAGCGCAGCACCATAAGCGCGATAACGCGCGTCTGCGACGCGCTATGGTGACGCGCTGCAGAACCGGGACCGTCATACCACCGAATTTTGACGGTCCCGAAACTGCGCAGCAGCGTTGCACGCTGCAGCGCGTCCGGGACAAGTAACTATTTTTCCGGCAGCGGGATGAATTCGATTTCGTCGCCCGGTACTTTGCCGAAGTGGCCGGCTTTCCAGTCGGCCTTGGCCTGCTCGATGCGTTCTTTCCGCGACGATACGAAATTCCACCAGATGTGGCGCGGCCCGTCCATCGGCGCGCCGCCGACAATGACGAAATGCGCCGGGGTCACCGCGGTGATCGTGATCCGGTCGCCCGGCTTGAACACCAGCAGTCGGCCGGGTTCGAATTTGTCGCCGGCAATGTCGATGGTGCCGTCGATCACGTAGAGCGCACGCTCCTCGTGACCGGCATCGATCGGCAACGACGATCCGGCCTGCAATTTGACGTCGCCGAATATCGTTTCGTGTACCGTCGGCACCGGCGAGGTCACGCCATAGAGCGAGCCGACGACGACGCGCACGGACTTGCCGTTGTCCCTGATCATCGGGAATTCGGCGGTCTCGTGATGGGCAAAACCGGCGTCCATTTCTTCTTTGTCCCTGGGCAGGCCCACCCACATCTGCAAGCCGTGGATCGGGCTGCCGCTGGCGCGCAGCGCCGTGTCGGTGCGTTCGGAATGCACGATGCCGCGCCCGGCGGTCATCCAGTTGACTTCGCCGGGCTTGATCGCCGCCTCGGTGCCGAGGCTGTCGCGGTGCATGATCTCGCCGTCGAAAAGATAAGTGACGGTCGCCAACCCGATATGTGGATGCGGCCGTACATCGAGGCCCGTGCCGGCGCGGAATTCGGCCGGACCGAAATGATCGAAAAAGATGAAGGGCCCGACCATGCGCGAGCGCGCCGACGGGAGCGCGCGGCGCACCGAAAAGCCGTCGCCGAGATCGACCGTGCGCGGCACCACGACATGGGCGATGGCCTCGCATGCGTAGCCGTCGCCGGCGGCGGGATCTTTGCCGGGAAAGAAACTCATCAGGCATTCCTTTGCATGCTGGAAAAATTGCCGTCTTTTCCGGTCATCATACAAGGATACCTAAAATTTTAACCGGTCGCTAACCATAAGGCGGAGGTGGCGCCATTTTGCCGCCCTGGCAGGAGCGCGCGGGAGCCGGCTTAAGCCGGTCTTTACGGCGGCATGGCTCACTACCGGGGCACCAGAAGAGGTGGGCGGCCGGAGCCAGAATGGGACTGAGGGTGCGCGCATTCACGCGCCAGCATATTGTTGCGATCGCCGTTGGCGTTCTGGTCGCCAGCGCGCCGCTGGTCGCATTCAATTTCTGGCTCAGCGGCGTGATCGACCGGCAGGGGCAGGCGGAAACCGATTCCGCCGCGCGACGCATGGTCGCGCTCGGCGAGTCGCGCGTCGGCGAAGTGACGCGCGCGCTCGATGACCTTGTCCAGCGCCGCGTGATCACCTGTGACGCGGTTAACACCGAGGCGATGCAAACCGCCGCTTTGGTCACGGCGCCGATCAAGGAAGTGGCGATCGTCGGCCCGGCCGGCGTCAATCTGTGCTCGCATTTGAATATCGCATTTGTCGCGGCCGGTGCGGATCGTTCGGCTGGCCTCGATCCCGTACAGCGACGCGTGGCGTCATCCGGCCCGCTTGAACCAGGCGGTGGCTATTCGCTCGATGTCCTGAATATCGCTTATGGCTCACAGATGGTGCGGCTGCGCCGGGGCACAGGCGAGGGGTTAAACGAGATCGCGGCCGCGATGCCGGCGACCTTGTTCCTGCCGCAGGCAACGTCGTCGAGCGATCGCTTCTACGCTTATGTCCGTATCGAGACGCGCGATGGCGCGGTGATCGGTGAATCGGGCGAGCGCCCGAAAAATGTCGCGGACGTGTTCGCCGCTGTCTCGCAATCGGCGAAATATGGTTTCACCGCCAGTGTCATGACCCATCGCGGCAGAGCCATCGCCGGCAGTCTCGATTTGAAATGGCTTGGCCTGTTCGTGACCGGCATCGTAGTGGTTATCCTGATTGCATTCGCCCTGATGGTGCCGACCCATCTGCCGAACAATCCGGTCGCCGAGCTGGAACGCGCCCTCAAAGCCGGCGAGTTCGTGCCGTATTACCAGCCGATCGTCGATATCCAGTCCGGCAAGTTGCGCGGCGCCGAAGTGCTGGTGCGCTGGCGCAAGCCGGACGGCACGCTGGTGCTGCCGGGTTCGTTTATCCCGCTCGCCGAATCGAGCGGCCTGATCCGCGCCATGACGTTCGATCTGATGCGGCGGGTTTGCGTCGAGGCCGGCGCGGCGATCGGTCAGCGGCCGGCGCTGAAAGTCTCATTCAATTTCACCGGCATGCTGTTCAGCGATGAGACTATCATCAAAGACGTGCGCAACACCTTCGCGGCGACGCCGATCAAGCTGTCGCAGGTGGTGCTGGAAGTCACCGAGCGCGATCCGATCGAGAATTTCACGCTGACGCGCCAGGTCATCGCCGCGTTGCAGGGAATGGGCGTGCGCATCGCCATCGACGACGTCGGCACCGGCCATAGCGGCCTGTCCTATATGCTCAAGCTCGGCATCGACCGCAACTCGACAACAATCGTCGAGACCCTGGTCGATCTGGCGCACAATATGCGCATGGACGTGGTCGCCGAAGGTGTCGAGAATTTCGAGCAGGTCATGCACCTGCGCAATCTCGGTGTCCGCTCGGCGCAGGGCTACGTGTTCGCGCCACCACTGCCCGGCAGTTCGTTCCTGCAATTGGTCGAGGCGATGGACACGCTCGGTGTGGAAGGCGGCGCGTACCCGGCGCTCGCCGATAAGATTGCCGCCGCCTGAGTCGAGCCTCGCGCCGGTCCCGTTTGGCCGCGGGCGAATGTGGCAAATTGAAAAGTTCCATCGGTTGGCCTATAAATGCCACCGGGCAGGGAACAGGGAGAAATTCTTATGATTCGGATTGTAACCGCGCTGGCGACGGCTGCACTGGTGACGCTGGCGGTGGCCGGCCCGGCATCGGCGCAAAACAATACGTTGGGCGGCGCCATTATCGGCGGCGGCGTCGGCGCGATCATTGGCGGCGCGGCGACGAACAGCGCTGGCGGCGCGGTTGCCGGCGGCGTCATTGGAGCCGCGGCTGGTGCGGCGCTCGGGTCGCAGATGGAGCCGCGCCGCCGCGGCTATTACTGGCACAACGGCCGCTGCTGGCAGCGTCGTGGCGACGGCAATTATTATCGCGTGTCGCGCGACCGCTGCTAATAGACCGTCAAGCTGCGACCAAGCGGACAAAATGAAAAAGGGTGGCCTCGCGGCCACCCAGTTATAACGCCACGCGGGAGGAACCTCGCAGCGGGCTGGCGGACGATAGGCCGGCCCCGGTGACTAAATTTCAAGCACATTGCGCCATGTGTCTTCCGATTCGTCAATATTGATCTGTGGAATAGGCCCGGCCTGAACGCGGCGGGCGACGACAAGTTTTTCAGCGCCGGCTACGCAGCGCCCAGTTCGGTTTCGATGGCGACGATGATGGCCGGGTCGGACGGCTCGGTCGCGGAAGCGAAGCCTGCTTTAAGGCCGCCATCCCGGCCGATCAGATATTTGTGGAAATTCCAGCGCGGCGCATCCTGTGGCCGCATGGCCGCGGCCCAGCGATAGAACGGATGCGCGCCGGCGCCTTTGACCGTCGCTTTCGCGGTCAGCGGGAAAGTGACCCGGTATTCTTCATGCGCGGTCTTGCCGATGTCACCGGCATTGCCCGGCTCCTGCCCGCCGAAATCGTTCGACGGCACGCCCAGGACAACCAGACCCTTGTCGCGATAGCGCGTCCACAAAGCCTGCAACCCGGCATATTGCGGTGTGTAGCCGCACAGCGACGCGGTGTTGACCACCAGGATCGGCCTCCCGGCAAAGGCCGACAGCGCGATGTCATCGCCGTTCAGGCTTTTGAACGTAAAGGCGTAGGCCGTCATGTGGCTCATGCCGGGTTGCGTCTTGCTGACACCTTGCGCCAGAGACGGAACGGGCCCCGCAAGCAACGTGGCACCCGCGGCCAGGAAATAACGGCGATCAATCATCCTGTCATTATATCGGAAGCGCACGCACCGGCCGCGCACATTTTCTTGAACGGATGTACCGGCTTTGAAAAGGCGTCATCCATTTCGCATCGCAATTTGCAGCGAAAGGAGCCGGCCAAACGCTTGAGCGCCGCTTGTCTTCCTGTTGGGGCGAGGGCGCGTGCGTTCCGGGCCGGGCTCCTTTCTTGCGCAAGGCGAGATCAGTCCGAAATCTAATGGCCTCGGAGCGGGAATTGGATCATCCGCCGTGGGCTGTCGGAAATCGCGCGTCACGCTGCCGCAAATCGAACCGTCGTTTCGAACGAATAACCGCAGGCCTCGCATTGCCAAAGATGGCGGGCGCAAGCCGGATTGAGCCATTCCGACCACTCCGGCATGAAGATCGCCTCGCCACATTGGGCGCATTCATTGGTCGGACGGGTGCGCGCAACGCGCGCCGCGCCGGGGCTGGACCTTGTGGGGGGAACGAACAGGCGCATGGAGGCCTCCTTTGACGTGTTGGCTTGGACCGACGCGGTACGCACCCTCAAACACAACTTGGTTCCCCGCCCCCCCCGCAGCTTACCGACACGATAGCGCTGACATTCCGACAATGAAGCAGCATGGCTGACGTAACCGGCAAGAATGGTATGAGCGAACCATTGTCGGGCGATGAGAATTGAAATTGTGCATAACCCGCGGGAGCGCGCGAAGCACTCGGCACAGCAAGCGGACATAGCCGGCTGAAAAATAATTTAGCCGCCCGCAAAATTATTGACTATTTTTTGTCGACCGAGATGCCGCCGGGGCCGAAATTAATCTGCACGCCCTTCGGCTCGCGATTGTCTTCGTAAAGTTTATAACCCAAAACGCCGACCGCCACGCACAATACGGCGACTGCGAGCAGCAAGATATTACGATTGACTGGCATGAAACCCCCTGATTGTTCAGCCCGCTAACGCGGCGATGGAACTTAAGTTCCATCGCCGTGGAGTCTTTTTATCGATTGCTGAAGACGCCGAGACGGTGCGCCGCCGCCGAATTGGCCGCGCCGGGCGGTATGCGTCCGGCGAGGATCTCCTTGACCTGGTTGACCGTGTCCATCGCCTGGTGCTCGGCCGCGTCCGGTGTGAGCCCCGCCGTATGCGGCGCGGCGAGCACGTCGGGACGTTTGGCCAGAAACAGCGACGGCTTCTGGTCGAGCGCGCGGCCGACATCCATGGCCGCGCCGGCGATCTGTTTGGCGTCGAGCGCCGCGGCGAGCGCCTGCTCGTCGACCAGATTGCCGCGCGACACGTTGATGAAGTAGGCCGACTTTTTCATGCGCGCGAAGGCGGCCGCGTTCATCAGGTTCTCGGTCTGCTCATTGGCAATGACAAGGCAGACGACGAAATCGGATTGCGCCAGCACATTCTCGAATGTGTCCTGCTGCACGCCGGGTTCGGTGACCGTCTTGAAAGGATCGCTGACCTTGACCTTCATGCCGAAAGCGACGGCGACGCGCGCGAGATGTTCGCCGATCGCGCCGTAGCCGAGGACGCCGAGCGTCGCGCCGCTCAGCTGTTGCCCCATATAGGATTCCGGATCCTTGCCGGCGTGATAGGCATTGGCATAGGCGATGAGATGCCGGCCCTGGTTGATCATGAAGCCGAAGGCCTGCTCGACCACCGCGGCGACAAAACCGGCCGTGGCATGCGTCACCAGAATGCCCTGCCGGCTTGCGGCGGGCACATCGATGTTGCGGATGTCGATGGCGACGCGGAGAAAGGCGGCCAATTCGTTCGGCGCCTGGGCGAAGAATTCGGCTGGTCCCGGCGTCTGCCGGTCGGAGACGATGATGGCGCAGCCTGCCGCCGCTTTGGCCAGTTTCGCCGGCGTATCCAGAATGCCGCCGGTCTCGTTGAGGCGCACGTCGCACAAAGCGCGCAAGGCGGCGAGCGGACGCGCCCCGTAATAATTGGCCAGCATATCGGGCGTATGGGTGAGCAGGACGGTGGGCATTCTAGCGTTTCCCGGGGGCTATTTTTTTATGAGCCAAAAGCAAGCTTGTCTTCTATCCATGTCTTGCGAAGATAGGCAATCTCTTGACCTTGGGGGCGCCGCCAGACGCCTTTTGGGGGGTCAGCAGGAGGGCTGAATGAGCCCAGCGACCGTCACGCCGACGACCACGCCGAAGACCAAGACCACGCCCAAGACGGAGCGGCCGCCTTTATGGAAGGTGATCCTGCTCAATGACGATTTCACCCCGCGCGAATTCGTGGTGCAAGTGCTCAAAGCGGTGTTCCGGCTCAACGAAAGCCAGTCCTACCGGGTGATGATGACCGCGCACCAGAAAGGCGCCTGCGTCATCGCCGTCTATACCCGTGACGTCGCCGAGACCAAGGCGAAGGAAGCGACCGAACTGGGCAAGATGAACGGCTTTCCGCTGTATTTCACGACAGAAAAAGAAGAGTAGGGAGACTGCATGCAACGGGTCCTGATCACCGCCGGCGCCGCCGGCATCGGCCGCGAATTCGCGCGCGCCTTCGCCGCCAATGGCGCCAAGGTTTTCATCTGCGACATCGACGAGAAGAACCTCGCCGCGATGCGCCAGGAAATCCCCGGCTTGACCGCGCAAAGCTGCGACATGGGCGTGCGCAGCGAGATCGAGCGCATGGTGCCGGACGCGATAGCCGCGCTTGGCGGGCTCGACGTGCTCATCAACAATGCCGGCATTGCCGGCCTGACGCTGCCGGTCGATCAATATCCGCCGGACGACTGGGACAAGGTGCTCGCCGTCAACCTCACCTCGATGTTCGATGTATCGCGGCTGGCCATCCCGCATCTGAAGAAGTCCGACTATGGCTGCATCATCAACATGTCGTCTGTCGCCGGCCGCTTCGGCTTCGAGAACCGCTCGCCTTATGCCGCGACCAAATGGGCGGTGATCGGCTTCACCAAGACTCTGGCGATGGAGCTTGGCAAATGGGGCATCCGCGCCAATGCGATCGCGCCGGGCGCGGTCGAGGGCGACCGCATCGTGCGTGTGTTCCAGGGCCGGGCGCAGATTTCCGGCAAGTCGATGGACGAGGTGAAGGCCGACGCCTTCGCCGGCCAGTCGATCAAGGCCTTCATCGATCCAAGGGACATCGCGCAGCTCGCGGTGTTTCTGGCGTCACCATCGGCGAAGTCGATCTCGGGGCAGGTGGTGCCGATCGACAATGACCGGCAGAAGGCGTGAGGCCACCATCGGAGGTATCGGCCGGATGCATGGCCTTTGAGCGACCCGAGTAAGGGTTCGTTAACCGGATCGTTTAAAGGTGAAGCAATGCTCGGGGGGTTAAGCTTTCACATCGCGGCGCCACAGCGCGCGGCGAAACATGAGGCGTCCGATGCAAAACGCTCCCGCGCACACCGCTCCGCATGACGGCTTTATCGTCGAAGTTGGCGGCCAGTTCGTTTCCGAATTCGTCAGCCTGACGGCCGCGCTGAAAGCCGGCCTCGAGCTGAAGCACCGCGACGCGAAGGCGCAGGTGAAGGTCTACGACGCCAAAGACCGCGCTTAAAGGATCACGCGCCAAAGATCGCGCTTAAGGGATCGCGCGCAAAGAATCGCGCGCAAGGCCTGGTTCCCCAGAGGTACCGTCTACGCGATACCACAACGCGCCATGCGCTGGCGGGCGGAACGTTAACCTCGCCGCGCGCGTTACATCGCCGCATATATATTCTGAGTTGTGTAGCTGAGGACGGATCATGTCCGACGAGCGCGTTGAATTGCGTAAGGCAAAGCTGGCCGTGCTGGCGGGCCTGAAGGAAACCGCCATGGCGGCGCTGGAGCGCCGCGGCTATGACGTGCGCGGCAAGACGACGACACAAATCAGGGAAGTGCTGCGGCATCACCCGACCAAGCCGAAGGCGGCGTAGAGCCGCGCCGGGCAATCCGGAATGTCTGGCGTCAGGCCAGCGCGCGCAGCGCGCCGGGCAAACTGCCGGCCTTGGCTTCTTCCTCGGCCAGAAGCGTCAACAGCAGCCGCCGCTGCGACTCGGATGGCTGTTCAGCGAGCTGCTTCTGGAAGAAGAGGATGTTCTGCCGCTGGATGAACAACTGCATGGTGCTGTCCTTGCGCGCTTGAGCGAGCGGCGGCAGCCGAATGTGACGGAGAGGATCGGCGTCTGCCCATCGCTGATTGGAACGGAAACACCCGAAGGCGGCATATGTTCCATAGCCGACGGAGGGCAGGTGGCCGAGCCGCGGGCGCTATTTCCCGCAATTCCACATGTAGCCGATCGGCGTCGAGGTCCAGCACGGGCCGAAGCTGCCGCCGTTCCAGCGGCCGCGATAGAAGCGCGGGTCGGGATCCTTCCAGTAGTAAATCTGCTGGCCGCCGGCGCGGTAATAGGCGCGCCGCGAACGGTTGATCTCGGCGCGGCGCTCGCGCTCGATTCTCTCGGGCGTGCGATAGCCGGGCGGCGTTGTGTAATGCGGGACGTGGCGGGCGGATTTGTGCGGGACTTGGCGCGTGACCTTGTGCGCGGCGGGTTTTTTCTTTACCGGCGCATCCGGGTCGCCCGGCGCGGCGAAGGCCAGCGACGACGCGGCGAGGGACAAGGCGAGGACGAGGGCAAAGAGGGGGCGGAAGGACATAGCGGCCTTATAGCGGGAGCGAGACGTCTTGTATCGCTCCCGGGCGTGGCCGAATTGCGGTGCCGGAATGCCGTGCCGCCGCTAAAAGCTCAGGCCGCGAATTCGCGGCTGAGGCCCTTGCCGGCGAGGTCGACCGCGACCGCGGCCGCCTGGTCGCCCGATATCGTGCGCGGATCGAGCTTCGGCCCGACGCCGTGGCGGGCAAACAGCGCGCCGTTGTCGCCGCGCAGCATGGCGAATCCCATCCACCAGTTGGCGAACAGCCGCGTTTCCGCGGGGCGGCAATCCATCACCACGAGTTCGGCGTGGCGTTCGTCGGCCATGATGCGACGCAAAGTGGCCGACACCGCTTCGCGTTCGCCTTCGAGGACCTGGATGAACCAGAGCGTGTCGAACAGGAGCGCGCCGGTGATGCCGGCTTCCTCGTTGTGCCGCTCGGACGTTGCCAGAATTTGGTTGAGGCCCTTGATCATACCGCCGCCGGCGGCGCCGAGGTGGTTCTCGGAATGATAGACGAGGCGGGTCAGCATGGCAGGCGTCCTTCGGTGCGTGACCGGCAAACCTAGGCAGCCGACCTTGATGGCCGGTTAAATGATGCGAAGGAAACCTGAGGCGGCGGTTGTGCGTGCGTTAACCACGGCTACCGCCGACGAGCGAGCAGGTGGGGCTGAACAAGAGGTGGGTGTGAGTTTGGTAGCGGGGGAGAGACTCGAACCCCGCGTTGTCATGGCCGGGCTTGTCCCGGCCATCCATGTCTTGCTTGCGGTGGCACGGCCAAGTCGTGGATGCCCGGAACAAGTCCGGGCATGACGGTGTTAAGCGCCGCGAAATTTGTCGAAAGCCGTCTCGACTTTCGCGTCGGTCGCAAAGCGGCCGGCCTCGGCGTCGCGCAAACCGCGATCAATACCGGCGAGTTCGGCCGGAGTCGGCTCATAGCTTCCATTATGCAGACCGTTGTCGATCTCGCTCGCAATCTCGGCCAGTTCGTCCTGCGCATGCGCGGGCCAGGCTTCGACGCGCTCAAGGGCTTGGGTCAGGCGCTTGGTTTTCATAAGACAATTATAGGCGATTTTCCGCGTTTTGTCATGGCCGAGTTTGAAATGTGGCCCGCATGCAGCGAAGCGGAATGCGGCATCGCCGCGACCGGCCCCGGATTTCGCTGCGCTCCATCCGAGATAGCGAAACCTTCTTCGATCTACCGACGAAGACGGAGCAGATAGGGCCGATCAAGAGATGGGTGTGAACAACGATAGCAGTCCTACACGGCACCGCTACTGCGTTTTCGCAGATGGGATACCTCCGAGAGCAAAAAATCGCTGGGAGTAAATTACGCTGGCACCAAAGTGTCACGAATTTTGCGCCACATTCCTCGCTTGGTCTTCAGCTCATTTTTTATCATTTCTCTGTCCGCTTCTAATCTGCGTTGCTTTTCCAAGAGTGCAGGATAGGAATCATTCGACATGTCCCAGGATTCGAGAATTACAGCTACGTCAACGTCAGTCGCGGGCTCTGCCGGAATAGACGTCGCGTCGAGTTGTTTAGGCATTGTCTGCTCCCTTCGGTTCTGAGGTCCAGCCAAGCGTCAACATGATGCCGTGAACGAGTACTACAAATATAAGTAGCAGTGCGCGAGAAGTCTTTTTATCGAATTTGGTTGCACCATTATCCACGCAGATGAAGCCAACAACTGTCTTTTCGTTTATTTCCGTTTGATTTCGGTGGAGTGTAATCGGAACTACTACAGTTGCGGAATAATACTTGCGCCAATCGGGATTGGTGTTTTCGTACCTCCCGATGAGTGCGGCGAGGTAAAGATGATTGCAGCGAAACATATATCGTTTTGGGTTTTCTAGAATATCGCGGAATGCTGTGTTTTCTTTATAGGAGAATTTTTGTAGGGCTTCATCGCTTTGGCCGCGCGCGCGATTGTGGCTTAGCGCATCCCGCGCGATTGTGGCGACCGTGCCGTTTGTGCGATCGAAAGACTTAACGCTAGTGTGGCATTTGGTGCGTGTTAACACCTCGAATATTTCTGAAATGCGAGTGCATATAACGATTAGATGTTCGCGCGCGATGTCTGAGACCACTGCCCTGACGCTGCTGCTCTTTGATTCACGCATGCGCTCTATGTTTTGCTGAAATTTCAAATTTTCTTCGAGGCAGTATCTTGTTTCGGCAAGAATGTGCCGCCAGCGGCGGCGCTGTATAAGAATTGAGCGGACAAATAGAAAAAATAAGCCAATTACTAAGCCTGCCGTGCCTGCAATGAACTGTTGTGATGTGTTCGGAATTGCCGCGATTTGTGGTGCGAGGTCGACGCCGGTCCAAGTTTCGTAGGTCCAGTCTACTATCGCTAAGACAAATGGCGTGGAGTGATAAAAAATTACGCCCGCCACCGTCCAGACCACAAAAAGTATAAATAATATTTGGTACGTCGGTACGATGCATATTCGATAAAATTGCTTAAATAAATTTGGTCTGTTGTCGGCGGCCTGCATCGAAATTGCGTCTCGCTCAAAAGTGGCAAGTTGTCTAATTTACACCGATTCTACTTGGGGGCGAGTCCGAGTTAGGGCTTCAAACAGAAAAAGGCGACCCTTTCGGATCGCCCTTTAAGTCGTGGATGGCCGGGACAAGCCCGGCCATGACGTGTGTCCGACGAGGATGTGGTTTACCGCCTCACGAACACCCGCTCGTCCCACCACACGTATCGCATTTCATGCAGGTGCCGTTGCGCACCAGAGTGAAGTTGCCGCATTCGCCGCAGGCTTCGCCTTCGTAGCCCTTGGCGCGAGCCTCCGCGCGAAGTTCGGTCGCCGCCGCCTTGGCGTGAACCTTCACGTCCTCGGCGTTGATGTGCTGCGCCTGCTCGAGCTGTTGCGCCGGCGACAGCTTGGCTTCCGGCTCGTGCTTGAGGGCGGTTGCTGCGCCGCCACCGTGAAACGCCGTGACGTTCGACGTGCCGACCGACGAAGCCGGCGAGGACGCGCCCACCACCGACAGTTTTTCCGGACGCGAGCGCGTCAGGCCCTTCGACACGTAGCTCGGCTGCGGCTTGCCTTCTTCGACGCCGGCGCCGAGCGCATCGAAGCCGCCCTGGCTCGGATCGACATGGGCGAGGTCGTAGCGCTCGAGATAGGACACCGCCAGTTCGCGGAACACGTAGTCCAGGATCGAGGTCGCGTATTTGATCGAGTCGTTGCCCTGCACCGGGCCCTGCGGCTCGAAGCGGGTGAAGGTGAAGGCATCGACATATTCCTCGAGCGGCACGCCGTATTGCAGGCCGAGCGAAATGGCGATGGCGAAGTTGTTGAGCAGCGAACGGAGCGCCGCGCCTTCCTTGTGCATGTCGACGAAGATTTCGCCGATGCGGCCGTCGTCATATTCGCCGGTGCGCAAGTAGACCTTGTGGCCGCCGACAACGGCCTTCTGCGTATAGCCCTTGCGGCGCGAGGGGAGCTTCTCGCGCTCGCGCAGCACGGTGATGCGCTCGACGATCTTCTCGACGACCTTTTCCGACATCTGCGCGACGCGCGCGGTGTTCGGCTGGGCGACGAAGGCCTCGATCGCGTCTTCCTCGTCGTCATCGTCGGCGATGAGCTGCGAGTTGAGCGGCTGCGAGAGTTTCGAGCCGTCGCGGTACAGCGCATTGGCCTTGAGCGCGAGCTGCCAGGACAAAAGGTAAGCCTGCTTGCAGTCTTCGACCGTGGCCTCGTTCGGCATGTTGATGGTCTTGGAGATGGCGCCCGAGATGAAAGGCTGCGCCGCCGCCATCATCTGGATGTGGCTGTCGACCGAGAGATAGCGTTTGCCGGTGCGGCCGCACGGATTGGCGCAGTCGAACACCGCGTAGTGCTCGAGCTTGAGGTGCGGCGCGCCTTCGACCGTCATCGCGCCGCAGACATGGATGTTGCACAATTCGATGTCGCGCCGCGAGAAGCCGAGCGTGGCGAGCAGATCGAAGGTCGGCGCGGCGATCGCCTCGGCGGAGACGCCGAGCGTATCGCGGCAGAAGTCCTCGCCGAGCGTCCACTTGTTGAACACGAACTTGATGTCGAAGGCGGTCGGCAAAGCCTTCTCGACCTTGGCGATGGCCTCCGGCGTGAAGCCCTTGGCCTTCAACGTGGTGTGGTTGATGGCCGGCGCCTGCGCGAGGTTGCCGTGGCCGACCGCGTAAGCTTCGATCTCGGCGATCTGAGCTTCCGAATAACGAAGCGTGCGCAATGCCTCAGGCACCGCGCGGTTGATGATCTTCCAGTAGCCGCCACCGGCGAGCTTCTTGAACTTCACCAGCGCGAAGTCCGGCTCGATGCCGGTGGTGTCGCAATCCATGACGAGACCGATCGTGCCGGTCGGCGCGATCACGGTCGCCTGCGCATTGCGGTAGCCGTTCTTCTCGCCGAGTTCGAGGGCGAGGTCCCAGGCGAACTTGGCGTGCGCGGAGAGCGACAGATAACCTTTAAGCGCGACATTGCCTTCGACGCCGTCGAGGATCGAGGAGTGATCGAGCGGCACCGGCGCGATCGACAACTGCTCGTAGCCCGACGCATTGCCGTGCGCGGCGTTGCGGTGATTGCGGATGACGCGCAGCATGGCGTCGCGGTTCTTGGCGTAGCCGGGGAAGGGCCCGAGCTTCTCGGCCATCTCGGCCGAGGTCGCGTAGGATACGCCGGTCATGATCGCGGTCAGCGCGCCGGCGATGGCGCGGCCCGCGGCCGAGTCATAGGGAATGCCGGAGGTCATCAACAGGCCGCCGATATTCGCATAGCCCAGGCCGAGCGTGCGGTATTCGTAGGAGAGTTCGGCGATCTGGCGCGACGGAAACTGCGCCATCATCACCGAGATTTCCAGAACCACGGTCCACAGGCGCACGCCGTGCTCGTAGCTCTCGGTCTGGAATTCGCCGGTTTCCTTGTCGCGGAAGGTCAACAGGTTCAGCGAGGCGAGGTTGCACGCGGTGTCGTCGAGGAACATGTATTCCGAGCACGGATTACTGGCGCGGATCGGACCCGAGGCCGGGCAGGTGTGCCAGTCATTGACCGTGGTGTGATATTGCAGGCCGGGATCGGCCGAGGCCCAGGCGGCGTAGCCGATTTTTTCCCACAGCTCGCGCGCGGGCAAAGTCTTCGCCACCTTGCCGTTCTTGCGATAGGTCAGGTCCCAGGTCGAGTCGTTCTCGACCGCGCGCAGGAAGTCGTCGGTGATGCGCACCGAGTTGTTCGAGTTCTGCCCGGCGACGGTGAGATAGGCTTCCGAATCCCAGTCGGTGTCGTAGGTCGGGAAGTTGATGTCCTTGTAGCCCTGCTTGGCGAACTGGATGACGCGCTTGATGACGTTGTCCGGCACCATCGACTTGCGGGCGAGCTTGATCTCGCGCTTGAGCGCCGGATTTTTGTCGGGCAGGAAGCAGTCGTCGCCCGAGCCCTCGCAATTGACGCAGGCCTTCAGGATCGCCTTGAGGTGCTTCTGGTTGATCTTGGAGCCGGAAACGAGCGCCGCGACCTTCTGCTCCTCCAGCACCTTCCAGTCGATGTATTGCTCGATATCCGGATGATCGACGTCGACGACGACCATCTTGGCGGCGCGGCGCGTGGTGCCGCCCGACTTGATGGCGCCGGCGGCCCGGTCGCCGATTTTCAGGAATGACATCAGGCCGGACGAGCGGCCGCCGCCGGACAGCTTTTCACCTTCGCCGCGCAGCGCGGAGAAGTTCGAGCCGGTGCCGGAGCCGTATTTGAACAGGCGCGCTTCGCGCACCCACAGGTCCATGATGCCGCCTTCGTTGACGAGATCGTCGCTGACGCCCTGGATGAAGCAGGTGTGCGGCTGCGGATGCTCGTAGGAGGATTCCGACTTGGTCAGGACGCCGGTGAAGGGGTCGACGTAATAGTGACCCTGCGACGGGCCATCGATGCCGTAAGCCCAATGAAGTCCGGTGTTGAACCATTGCGGCGAATTCGGCGCGCACATCTGGTTGGCCAGCATGAAGCGCAATTCGTCGAAGAAGGCCTGCGCGTCGCCCTCGGTGTCGAAATAGCCGCCCTTCCAGCCCCAATAGGTCCAGGTGCCGGCCAGACGATCGAACACCTGCTTGGAGGAGTGTTCGCCGATATAGCGCTCCTTCTCCGGCAGTTGGCTGAGGGCTTCCTCGTCAGCGACCGAGCGCCACAGGAAGGAGGGAACGGTGTTCTCCTCGACCTTCTTGAGACATGACGGAACGCCGGCCTTGCGGAAATACTTCTGCGCCAGAACGTCGGAGGCGACCTGCGACCAGAATTCCGGCACCTCGACATTGTCCAGCTTGAAGACAATGGAGCCGTCCGGATTCTTGATCTCGGACGTGGTCAGCCGGAACGCCATGCCGGCATAGGCGGCATCCTGTGAAGGCTGTGCATTGTTCGTATAGCGCCGTTCAATCCGCATATCTCAAAGCCCCTTAATCTCCGGGCGGCGGTCGACCGCCGACGATTATTCCATGACAGGCTCGCAAAAGCCCGCCGCGATTGACTCGTCCAGCCGTTCGACCACCTGCCTCATTTAAGTCCGATGCTCTGGTGCGGCACCGGTTACTCCCGGGGTTTTGATCCCGGCCACACAGCAAACCCCTGTCCCCGCACGCCTTTCGGCGCAGGGTGAGCACGACTTTGACGTCGTTTGAATATCCGGAGGGAACGTTGAACTCACCCACACCGAACAGTCACAAAACTAAGAGGACTCACCGCCGTCGTCAACAACAGATAGTGGGTAGGAGTAACTAAATCCCTAAATCTTGTGTCCCGTGGTGATTTTCGGGGACAACGGCACCTGAGAACATGGTCAGTATTGAACTAGAAAGCGGCCCCGGAAAGCATTTTTGTTGAGGTCTCTCAGTAGGTTTTCGGCCCTAGGGCGATGACGGAAAAATGACGCAAAATGGGCTTGGCTGGCCACCCACAACTTCTTTTGCAAAGGGCCGGACCTTTGGAAAAGCCCGGGATAAGTACCGCAAAGCCTGTTCCAGAGTCGGTGATTCTCGAAAGGCGATCAGAGCCTTAGCCTGTGAACGGCGGGCCGGGGACAGTGTGGGGAAGCCACACAGGCCTGTGCATTCCGCGACCATGGACGGGAGTACCGAAAATAGGCCCGCTTGCGACTGAACGATCCGGCCCCGGCGGAACTTAACCTGCCGACAACAACAAAAAAATGGAGACGAGATGCAAATCGACGTCAGCACCGACAGCCATATCGACGGCCGCGAGAAGCTCACCCACTATGTGCAGGGCCACGTGGAGACCGCGCTGGAGCGTTTCAGCGCCCGCATCACCCGGGTCGAAGTCCATCTCACCGATGAAAGCGGTGGCAAGGAAGGCCGCGAGGACACCAAATGCGTCATGGAGGTCCGTATCGGCGGCCGGCCGCCGGTGGCGGTGAAGAGCCAGGAATCGAGCGTCGATTCTGCCATCACGGCGGCGACGCATAAGCTCAAGCATCTGGTCGAAAGCACGCTCGGGCGCGAAAACAGCCTGGCCGGGCAGCGCGACCACGGCTAGCGCCCGCGACCAGCACCAGCCAAAGAAAAAGGCGGACCCGTTAAAAGGTCCGCCTTTTTACACCCGGCACTGTCATCGCAGAAAGCAGAGCAAGTCTGGCGCTGCTGAATTCGTGAGCAACATAGCTACCAAGATAAGCAAAGGCAATATCGCGACCGGCCAAAGGCCGGTCTTGCAGGCCGGTGCATCAGCTCTTGCAAGGATACTTCTCCAGCAGCGCCCAATAGACCAGAAGCGATGGGTTGTACTGGGTCTCCGCCGGATTTTTATGGACGTAGTCGAGGAAAGTTCTCAGCACGTCGATGCTGTGGATGTCCTCGGGCATGCAGACTGCGAGCGTGTGGTTGCCGGCCTCGTTGTGGAAATTCAGAAACGCCATCGCCGAGTTGATCCAGCCGAGGCAATAGCCGGTCTGGTAGTTGCGGCGATACCAACGAATGTTGCCGTCCTTGCCGTTCCGGATCGCCCATTCGAGCGCCGTGCAGCGTTCGATGACGCGCTCGGTGCCGGTGAAGCCCGATCCATAAGGGCCCTCGGGCGCCGGCGACTTCATCACGTCCTGCCAGACGCCAGGATGCGCCTTTGGCGAGGGCTGCTGGGCTTGTGCGGCCGCCGGCAAAGCGAAGCTTGCGAGGCTCAGCAACGCCAGCGCCAGGAACGAGGCGTGAAGCTTTGACATATCCATCTACTCCCATGTTCGATCGGAGCCGAGCGGCTTACCCGATGAAAGCTTGCGGCCGGGGCGGTCCCCCGACCGATATTTCTGTTCAGCGGCAGACCTGCTTGCCATTGACCATCTGACAGACCGGCTTCGCGGCCGGCTTGGGGGCCGGTGGCGGCGCGGGCCGTGCGACAGGCGGTGCAGGCCGGGCGACTGGCTGCGCCGGACGCGCTGCCGGTGGCGGCGACGGACGTGGCGGCAACGGCCGCGCAGCAGGCGGCGTCGGACGCGCAGCCGGTGGTGTCGGACGTGCGGCAGGCGGCGCGGCCGGACGAACTGCCGGTGGCGTGGCAGGCCGCGCAGTCACTGGCGGCGCGATCGGGCGCGTGGCCGGCGGTGTTGCGGTTGGCGGGGACGGTGGCCGCACCGCGGGCGTCGAAGGTTGCGTCACCGGCGGACGCGCCGTCGTCGGCGGCAGGCCGGGACGCTGGCTGGCATTCGGTGCCGGCGGCGTCGGCGTTGCCGGGCGAACGGGCTGAGCGCTCGGTACTGCCGGCAAGCCGGGACGAGTCGTTGTTGCGCCGGGTGTCGCCGGTGTCGGCGTTGCCGGACGCACAGGCTGGGCGCCTGGTACGGCTGGCAGACCGGGACGCGTTGTTGCTGCGCCAGGCGTCGGTGGTGTCGGTGTTGCCGGGCGAACGGGCTGAGCACCGGGAACGGGTGGCAGGCCGGGTCTTGTCGTTGTCGTCGGGCGACCGGCCGTACCGGGTGTCGCAGGTTGGGTGACGGTTGCGCCGGGCGTGTCGGGACGCGGCGGCAGAGTCGGCCGTCCGGTTGTCGTCACGCCGGGAGTTGCACCGGGTGTTGCTGTCGGGGTCGTCGGTCTCACTCCAGTCACGCCTGGCGTTGTGCCGGGTGTGGTTGGCCGGCCAGTGGCGGCACCGGGAATCGTCGGGCGGCTCGATGGCGGGATGGTCGGGCGCCCGGTCGTCGGCCGGCCAGTCGCGGAGCCAGGCGTCGTCGGCGTCGTCGGGCGGACTGTCGTGGAGCCCGGCGTTGTCGGTGTGGTCGGACGGCCGGTGACCGGCGTGCCTGTCGGGCGAATGGTCAGCCCGGGCTTCTTGTTTGTTATCGGCCGGCCAGCATTGCCGACAGGCGATCCCTGATCAATGCGACGGCCGGAATTGGTTGTCGGCGTTGTCGTGGTGGTCGTCGGTGTCGTGGCGCGACCGCTATTGCGCACGAATCCGGTCTGGTTGCGATTGCGGCCAGTGCCTGTGCGTGTACCGGTACCTGCAGCGGTTCCCGCGGCAGTCCCTGCGGCGGTGCCGGTGCGAGTGAGATTGCCGAAAACGCGAACCGGGTCGCCACGCACGCTCGGAATGTTGGTCGGAACGAAGTTGCGGCGGCGATCGAAGAACGGACGCGGCGGCGGCGGCGGCAGGAACAGCGGCGCCAATATATCGAACACCGAGGGCTGCACGTCGTAGCCGTCCGGATAGACTTCATACAGACCGACGGCTTCGTCATAATAATCCGGCGGCAAAGCTTCCGGCACCACGATATAATTGGCGGGCGGCGTGCGCGAGGCGGACAGATCGGCGAGGCGATCCTGCGCTTCGGCGACATGGGCGCCGTTCGGATAACGCTTGAGATAATTCCAGTAAGCGCGGGTCGTGTTCTGCGCCAAAGTGCGCTGCCACAGCACAGCCTCGCGTCTGGTTTCAATCGTATCCCACACCAGCGCGGCCTGCGGGTACTTCGGATATTTCTCGACGAAGTGCTGGTAGCCTTCGAGCGTATCTGCTTCCACCGCGGCGGCGTAGGCCTGATCGGCCGACATCGTGTTGAGCAATTCGGGCGTGAGCGCGCGCTCCTCTTTCGACGGAACGGATTCGCCGCCCGGGACCGTCTGTGCAGCAGGCGCTGCCGCATTCGGTGCAAACAGGCTCACTTCGCTGGTGAGCGCAGACGTCATCCAGGGCGTTTGCGCGCCGCCCGTGGTCTTGTTGACCGACAGCCGCGTCGCCTTGAGGATCTGTTCCATGTCGAGGCCGGGCTGGCGCATCATCGTCACCAGCGCGCCGGTGAAGAGACTGTAGTCGCCATCGCCGTCGTCCGAGATCGTTCCCGGCGCCGCCGAGAAGGCGAGCATCATGCCCGGAACCGATTCTCCCATGGCCAAGCCCTTTGCTACCGGCTTGCCGCCGGCAGCGCCGAACTTGTGGTCGCGCGACGCATCGAGGATGACGACGCGCGCAGCCAACGGCGTTGCCGCCAGTTCGGCCAGCAGATCGCTCAGGCGGAACGCTTCGTTGGCGACATCGGCGTCGCTGTTGATGACGGTATCGACCGGGACGAGATAGTTGTCGCCGTCCGATTGAGCGCCGTGTCCGGAATAATAAACGATGGCGGCGCCTTCCGGGCCGCTACCGGCGACCTTGTCGAGGAAGTCGCGCAGCGACTGTCCGATGGTCGCCTGCTTCACGTCATGGAGTTCGGTGACGTCGTAGCCAGCCGCGCGCAAGGTCTCGGCGACGATCGCGGCGTCAGTTGCCGGTGTCTTGAGGGCAGGGGCGCTGACATAAGCGCCGTTGCCGATCACCAGCGCGTTGTGCGATTGCGCCAATGCTGGCCCGGCAAGTCCGACCAGCGTCAACAGGACAGCCAAACCGAATGGGACGATGCGCGCCATTGTCTTTACTCCTGCGGCGCATCGAAATAGTGACAAAGTCGATAATGCGCGGCTTGCCAACGTCATCGTTCCGCGCCGCCGTCGCATTGACGAAGATCAAAGGGATAGCGGCTCATGGCGCCGGTCAGAGCCGAGAAGGCCAGTGTAATGGTCAGAACGAATGTTGCCTTGCGCCACGATTGCGGTCTCCGCGGTGCACGGCAATTTGCGACGTCAACAAGCGCGCCACACTAAATATCGGCCTATAGCGCAATCGCGTCATTGATGGAGATCAAGCGGGTTCGCGCGCCGGCGCCAAGGCAACGCTGCCGCCGTCCACGGCAACGTCCGACCGCTCGCGTGGCAGCGCCTCGGGATGTTCGCGTTTCAGGAAATCGATGAGTTGCTCGCGCACCTCGCAACGCAGGTCGAAAGCTTGTCCGGCCGAATTGGCGCTCATCAGGCAGCGCAATTCGATGGTGCGCTCTTTGGCGTCGGTGACCTGCAAACCGACGACCTTGCCATTCCAGTTCGTCGACTGCTTGACGACGTCGGTGAGCTTGGCGCGGATGATGTCGACCGGCGCGCGATAGTCGACGTAGAGGAAAGCGCTGCCGAGGATCGCCGAGCTTTCGCGGGTCCAGTTCTGGAACGGCTTTTCGATAAAGTAGGTCAGCGGCACGATCAGCCGGCGTAGATCCCAGAGCCTGATGACGACATAGGTCGCGGTGATTTCCTCGATCCAGCCCCATTCGTTTTCGACGACGACGGAATCGTCGATGCGGATCGGCTGCGTCATGGCGAGTTGCACGCCGGCGAACAGATTGGACAGCACCGGCCGCGCGGCGAGGCCGGCGACCAGGCCGGCGACGCCGGCGGATGCAAACAGGCTGACGCCGTATTGCCGCACGGGCTCGAAGGTCATCAGCGCCGCGCCGACGGTAACGACGACGACCAGCGCATCGGCGGTACGCATCAGCACGCGCACCTGCGTCAGGTGCTTGCGGGCGAGCAGGTTATCGGCGGTATCGATACGAAAGCGCAGCAGGTAAAGATCCGCGCCGATGCGCAGCGCGGTGATCGCGGCCCAACCGACCAGCGTGATGACGGCGATGACCATGAGCCGCGCCAGCATGTCGGCGGTATTGGCGTCGAACGGCGCGACCGGCAGCGCAATGCTTACCGCCAGAATGAGCAGGCCGAGCCGGGTGACGCCTCGCATTTGCGTGAGTACCGACAGCGCATAGGGGTGGCGCTTCGCCAGCAGCAGGCGCAACAGCCGCCGCACGGTTTTGTGCAGGGAATAAGCGATCGAGGCGGACAGCAGCACGACCAGCACGGCGACCACCGGATTTGGCAGCCAGGCCAGCCAGCCGATGACCTCGGCAAGTAGGGTTCGGAGCGAATCCATTGGCTGCGTTTGACCTTTCATGAGGAGGGTGGATGGCGGGGCGTCGCCACGGCCAGCGCGCTGGACAGGGAGGCGGTGAGGTGGCAATACGCTTGACGTCCCCAATAGAAATGCGCGGCGGCGATGAAAAGTTTCCTGCTGAGGCTGTTTACCTGGTGGAATTCCCAGACTTTCGGAACCCAGTTCTGGACCTGGCGGTACGGCGAAAAGGTCGGCACCGACGAATTCGGCAACACCTATTTCCGCACCCGGGGCGGCAAAATCGATCCGACGCTGCTCTTCCAGCGGCGCTGGGTGATCTATAACGGCTATGCGGAGGCGTCTTCCGTGCCGCCGTCCTGGCATGGCTGGCTGCACCACACCGTCGACGTGCCGCCGACCGAGGAAAACTACCAGCCGCGCGACTGGCAGAAGCCGCACCGCGCCAATCTGACCGGCACGCCGGGCGCCTACCGGCCGCCGGGTTCGACGCTTGCCTCCGGCCACCGTCCCAAGGCGACCGGCGACTACAAGGCCTGGAGCCCGTAAAGCGGCGCTGCCTTAAGGCCAGCGCCGTCGCCCTTCCGCCGCCGCATTCGCCATGTTAACCGGACGCTCCGCTGGCGGAAATTTCGCGAATCCGCGACAAGTTTCCGGCGCCTGCTTTAAAGAGCGCTCAGCATCAACGTTCGGGAAAGCCTGTCTTGATGGTGCGTTCGAGGCTCACAGCGCTGGCGATCCTCGCGGTTGCGATCAACGCGGCCTTCCTGACGCTGCCGGCCGGCGCGCAGTTCGGCTCGATTTTCGGCGACGCACCGCCACGGCCGCCGGGCAATGTGCCACGCGGCAACCAGTTGCCGCCGCCCGATCTCGGCCGCGGCGACCTGCCGCCATCGCAGCCGCAAGCGCCGCCGATGAGCCTGCCGCCGTCGAGCCGTCCCGGCGCGGGCGCGGTTCAATCGCAACCTCTGGCGCCGCCGCCGGGCGGGATCGCGGCCCCGGCCGCGGTGTCGCTGTCGCCACCGCCGCCGCAAGGCGAAGCCCCGCAGGGCGTCGCACGTTCGACGCCGGGCCTGCTGCCGGGCATCCGCCAGCCGCGTGGCACGCCGGAACCGGCCGACACATCGCCGCAGCCTGGCGACGAGGTCGTGGTGGCGCCGCCGCCGCAGCGCATCGCCAATCCGAGCGCGGTGTTCTCCGGCCTCGACAAGATCACCGGCCGTATCATTTCGTTCGACGTCGCCATCAACGAGACCGTGCAATTCGGCGCGCTGCAGGTGACGCCGCGCGTCTGCTATACGCGGCCGCCGACCGAGACGCCGAACACCGATGCTTTCGTGCAAGTCGATGAAGTGACGCTGCAGGGCGAGGTCAAACGTATTTTCGACGGCTGGATGTTCGCGGCCAGTCCCGGCCTGCACGCGGTCGAGCATCCGATCTACGACGTGTGGATCACCGACTGCAAAGGCGGCGCCGGTCCGGAAGTAGCGGAAGCGCCAGGCGAACCGGCGGCAAAGCCCGCCGCGAAACCGGCGGCGCGGCCACCGGCGCGGGCGCCGGCGGCGCAGCCGCGTGCGCAGCAATTGCCGCCGGGGCCAGCGCCAGCCATCCGCTAGTGTATCAGTTGCGCGAGTGCTTCCGCGCCGGTTATCGGCCGGTCGACCGGCAGAGCCGCGAAGTCGGCATCGCCGGCGAGCGCTTCCTCTAGCATGCGATGATAGCGCTTCTTCGGCACATCGACGGCGCCGAAAGTTTTCAAATGGGGTGTGACGTATTGCGTGTCGCACAGTTTGAAGCCGCCAGCGCGCAGCCGCGCGATCAGGTGCACCAGCGCGATCTTCGACGCATCGGTGACGCGATGGAACATGCTCTCCCCGAAGAAGGCGCGACCGAGCGAAACGCCGTAAAGCCCGCCGACCAGATGCTCGCCGTCATAGACTTCGACGGTATGGCAATGGCCGATATCGTAGAGCGCGCGGTAGATATTGCGGATGCGGGCATTGATCCAGGTCTTGTCGCGCTCGGGCGCCGGCTCGGCGCAGCCTTCGATCACAGCATCGAAGTCGCGATCGACATGAACGGTCAACGGCGTCGTGCGCACCGTGCGCGCCAGTCGCGACGACACATGGAATCCGTTGAGCGGAATGATGCCGCGCTGTTCCGGTTCGATCCAGTACAGCGCCGGATCGTCGGCGCTCTCGGCCATGGGAAAGATGCCGCAGGCATAGGCCTTGAGCAGCACATCCGGCGTGATCTCGATATAGGTGTTTTCGCGGTTGGCCATGGCTGCCCGCTATTGTAAGCCGGCGCGGCGCGATTGGGGAGGGCCTTGCCTTGCCGTTACGGTTCCATCCCGCCCTTGGCGAGAAACTGTTCGAGCCAGTGAATGTGATAATTGCCGTCGATGATGTCGGCTTCGCGCACCAGCGCGCGGAACAAAGGCAGCGTCGTCTCGATGCCGTCGACCACGACTTCATCGAGCGCGCGCTTGAGCCGCATCAGCGCCTCGGTACGGGTCTTGCCATGCACGATCAACTTGCCGACCAGTGAATCGTAATAAGGCGGAATGGTGTAGCCCTGATAGACCGCTGAATCGATGCGCACGCCCAAACCGCCGGGTGCGTGATAATGCAAGATCTTGCCGGGCGAGGGGCGGAACGACACCGGGTTCTCGGCATTGATGCGGCACTCGATCGAGTGGCCGCGGAATTCGATGTCTTCCTGCGTGATCGACAGAGGCGCGCCGGCGGCGACACGAATCTGCTCGAAGATCAGGTCGATGCCGGTGATCATTTCCGTCACAGGATGTTCGACCTGAATACGGGTATTCATTTCGATGAAATAGAATTCGCCGTCCTCGTAAAGGAATTCGACGGTGCCGACGCCGAGATAATTGATCTCGCGCATCGCCTTGGCGACGGTCTCGCCGATCTTGTTGCGGGCGGCGACGTTGAGCGCGGGCGAGGGGCTTTCCTCCAGCACTTTCTGGTGGCGGCGCTGCAGCGAGCAGTCGCGTTCGCCGAGATGAACGGCGTTGCCCTTGCCGTCGCCGAGCACCTGGATTTCGATGTGGCGCGGCTTGCCGAGATACTTTTCGATATAGACGGCGTCGTCGCCGAAAGCGGCTTTGGCTTCCGAGCGCGCGGTCGACAAGGCGGTCGAGAGTTCCTCGCGCGATTTGGCGACCTTCATGCCGCGTCCGCCGCCGCCAGCGGCGGCCTTGATCAGAACCGGATAGCCGATCTTGTCGGAGATTTTCGCCGCCTCGCCGTCGTCGGTGACGCCGCCGTCGGAGCCGGGCACGACGGGAATGCCGAGGCGCTTTGCGGTGCGCTTGGCTTCGATCTTGTCGCCCATGATGCGGATGTGCTCGGCCTTCGGGCCGATGAAGTGCAGGCCGTGATCGTTGAGGATCTCGGCAAAGCGCGCGTTCTCGGAGAGAAAGCCGTAGCCGGGATGCACGGCGTCGGCGCCGGTGATCTCACAGGCCGACAGAATGGCCGGGACGTTGAGATAGGAGTCTTTCGCGGCCGGTGGTCCGATGCAGACGCTCTCGTCGGCGAAGCGCACATGCATGGCATCGGTGTCGGCGGTGGAATGCACCGCGACGGTCTTGATGCCGAGTTCCTTGCAGGCGCGCAAGATTCGGAGCGCAATTTCGCCGCGGTTGGCGATGAGGATTTTATCGAACATGGCGTCTGCCCGGCGGCGTAAAAGCGGTCACTCGATAATCACCAAAGGTTCGCCGAATTCGACCGGCTGGCCGTCGTCGAACAGGACCTGGGTCACGGTGCCGCCGCGCGGCGCCGGAATCTGGTTCATCGTTTTCATCGCTTCGATGATCAGCAGCGTGTCGCCGGCTTTCACGGTACTGCCGATTTCGACAAAGGGTTTGGCGCCGGGCTCGGCGGCGCCATAAGCGGTGCCGACCATCGGCGAGGTGACCACGCCAGGATGCTTGGCCGGATCCATCGGCTTGGCGATCGACTCGGCGACCGGCTGCGGCGCAGGCGCTGACGTGGCGCGCGGAGCGGCGGGCGCAGGCGCGGCGGCAACCGCGCCGCGAGCAACGCGCACGCGCTGGCCGTTCTGTTCGATTTCGATCTCGGTCAGACCGGTTTCGTCGAGGAGCTTGGTCAGCTCCAGGATCAAAGCGTGGTCGACCATGGATGCTTTCGGCGGTTTTGCCATTATCTCTTCCGATTAATAGGGCGCGTAAGCCGGTGCGAAGAACGAATGCCGTTTGCTCAAGTCGCGCGCGGTCATTTTTCCTTTGCGCCGATCAGGCCGGCGATGCCGGTGATCGCCAGCGCGTAGCCATCGATACCGAAGCCGGCCATCACAGCCTTGGCCGCCTTCGATACATAGGAGTGGTGACGAAATTCTTCACGCTGGTGAATATTGGTGATGTGGACTTCGATCACCGGCGCCTTGAGCATGAACAGCGCATCGAGAATGGCGATCGAGGTCGTGGTGTAGCCGGCCGGATTGATGACGAGACCCGCGGCCTTTTTGGCCAGCGCTTCCTGAATCCAGTTGACCAGCTCGCCTTCGATATTGGATTGCCGGAAGTCGACATCGAGACCGAAGCGCGCGGCGGTTGCGCGGCACAGCTTTTCCACATCGGCCAATGTGGAATGGCCGTACTTTTCCGGCTCGCGGGTGCCGAGCAGATTGAGGTTGGGTCCGTTGAGGACAAAGATAGTCTGAGACATTGGAATCCGGCAGGTTTTGGTTCGCGCGCGTTCTTTGACTCAATGCGCCTAGAACTGTGGCGCTTTATAGGTGCCCCGGGCGAATAGGGGAAGCCCGGCTGAAGCCTGGCTGGCCGAGGCCACGGGCGCGGGCTGGCCGGACGCCAAAGTGGCGGCTCCGACCCAGTCGATGACGTCATTAATCGCCGTTAACCGCCGCCGGCCGGCCGATTTTGCCTCGTTGAAGATGGCAATCTGGCGGTCGGCGCTGGTCCCGCCGCTGACGATGCGGTCGAGGTGGTCGATCTCGGGTCCACAGCCCAGCGCCGCGACATCGTCGGCGATCAGAGCGCGGACCTGGCCGAGCCAGGCGGTAATGGTAATCGGCGCGCGTGAAAACGGGTCGATAAAACGCGCGGCGATGCCGGAACGCTGGGCGTGCCATTTGTTCTCTACGGTAATGGCGCGGCCGACGCGGTCGAAGCCGGCATTGATGCCGCGGTTGCGGTCGAGCGCGCGCACCAGGCAGCGGAACAAAGCGGCGATCGCCAGCGCATCCTCGATCCGCGTGCAGCTGTCGGCGACGCGCAGTTCGATCGTCGGATGGCGCAGCGACGGGCGGATCGCCCACCAGATGTAACTGGCGTCGGGGATGATCCCGGCGCCGACGAGGGCCGCGACATAGTCGTCATAATCGGCATTGGTGCGGAACAGTTCGGGCAGGCCGGTGCGCGGCATTTCATCGTAAGCGGCAAGTCTATAGCCGGAAAGTCCGGTGAGCTGGCCTTGCCAGAAGGGCGACGATGTCGACAGCGCGAGCAGCAGCGGCAAGTAAGGCGTCAGCCGCATGATCAGGTCGACACGGGTGTCGAGATCGGAAACGGCGACGTGCACATGCATGCCGCACAGCATGTTGCGGTGACCGATCATCTGCAGATCGTCCATGATCGTGTCGTAGCGTTCCTTTTCGGTGACCCGCTGCTCCGGCCAGAATGCGAGCGGAAAGGTGCCCATGGCGGCAATGCCGAGTTTGCGCTCGCGCGCCGCTTCGCCGAGCGTGCCACGCAATTCGGTCAATTGCGCGCGCGCCTCGGCCATGGTTTCGCACGGTGAGGTCATGACCTCGATCTGCGACTGCAACATCTCGGTCGTCACCCGGTCGCCCAGGCTCTTCTTGATCGCATTCAGGAATTTCTTGTCGGCACGGCGCAGCGCGCGCCGCGTCTTTGCGTCGTAAACGAAGTATTCCTCTTCGATGCCGATCGTATACATGCGCGCGACAACCCGCGCGCGGCGGCGGAGTTCCATCGGGCAACCGCCCAAAGAAGAAGCCGCCAGGCGGTCGGGCCCGGCGGCTTGGCATTGAAGGTAACCTGATCGCGCGCGTGGGCCTAGCAGGTCGGCTTGCCGCAGCGCGTGGTGTTGACCTTTTCGCGCAGCGCCTCAAGGCCGACGGCGCCGACAACCACGCTGTCGCCGATGACATAGCTCGGCGTGCCGTTCATGCCGAGCGCTTCGGCGAGCCTGAAGCTTTCCTGCAAGGTTTCCTTGACCTCGGGCCCGGCCATGTCCTTTTCGATCTGGGCCATGTTCATGCCGATCTCCTTGGCGACCGCGAGTGCCAGCGCCTTGTTGGCCTGGCCGCGGCCGGTCAGCAGCTTCTCGTGAAACTGGATATATTTCTTGCCGGTCTTGTCCTGCATGTTGACGGCGATGGCGACCTGCGCGGCTTCGACCGAGCCGGGGCCGAGCACCGGGAATTCTTTGAGCACGACCTTGAGCTTGGGGTCTTCCTTCATCAACGCGAACATGTCGAGCATGGCGCGCTTGCAGTAGCCGCAATTGTAGTCGAAGAACTCGACGAAGGTGACGTTGCCCTGCGGATTGCCGAGATTGACCTGACGCGGCGAGGAGAACAGCACCTGGGCGTTGGACTTGACGGCGGCCTGATGCTTCTCGGCTTCGCCGGCGGCCTGGCGCTTTTCCAGTTCGGCCATGGCTTCCTGCAGCACTTCTGGATGCGCGATCAGATAATCGCGCACGATTTTTTCGATCTCGGCTTTTTGCGGCGCTGAAAACTCGGCCGCGCGCGCTTGCGGCGGCAGCCAGAGGGCCAGCATCGCGACGCCCAGGGCGGCGATGATGCGCAAGCGTATGGTCATGGAGAGAATATCCTTTTGGCTGTCAGTTGCGGGCATTGGGTTTGAGATTGACGATGTCGTCGGCGCGCACCCAGGCGGGCGAGCCGACCGGCAGTTTGGTCTTGGCGCGGCTGGCAAGTTGACGCGCGGTCATCATGTCGCCCTTGGTGAAGGCGGCCTGCGCTGAGGCCAGATCGGCCTGGGCGAGATCGCCCTTGCGGCCATAGGCCATGGCCAACTGGCTATAGGCTTCCGGCGCTTCCGGCTCGCGCAGCAAGGCGCCGCGCAGGAGGGCGACGGCTTCCTCGGCGAGCTTCGTGTTGTTGGTGCCGATCAAAGCCTGCGCCAGCATGATCTGGATCAGCGGCGCGCCATGCGACAATTGCGCGGCCTGCCGCAATGGCGCGACCGCCTCGGCGGCGCGGCCGCCTTCCAGCAGCGCCTGGCCTTTGAGTTCGTAGAAGTACGGATTGCCGGGCTGGGACTGAATCAGGCCGTCGATCTGCGCGACCGCCTGGCGCAGATCGGTGTGGCGGTAGGCCGAGATCGCGCGCGCGTAACGCGCGGCCAGGCTGTGATCGCCGAGCGGATAGCGCCGCGCCACCGTATCCGGCCGCTCCAGGAAACCGGATAATTTGGCGCGCATCAGGTCGTGCCGGGCCTGCAATTCGGGCGGGTCCTTGACGTCGAAATAGGCGCTGGACTTGACCAAAGTGTCGAGCGCGGCGACACGCTCGGCCGGCATCGGATGCGATTGCAGATACGGATCGATATAGCGCGAGTTGAACAGGGAATCGCTGCTCAGCCGCTTGAACAGATCGAGCATGCCGCGGCCCGACTGGCCGGTGGCGTTGAGAAACTTCGCGCCGGCATGGTCAGCCTGGTCTTCCTGGGTGCGGACATAGGCCAACAGCGAGCGTTGGATCGCCGATTGCGGCGCCATGATCGCGGCCGCCCCGACATTGCTGCCCGAGCGCGCGCCGGCCACCGTCGCGCCGACGCCGAGCAGCAGCGCGATCACGGAGGCAGTCTGTGCCGTAGCGAGCTGCTCGCGCAGCTTGAGCAAATGGCCGCCGGCGAGATGCCCGGTCTCATGCGCGAACACGCCAATGACCTCGTTCGGCGTCTTGGCGTCGAACAGTGCCCCGGCATTGACGAAGATGTGCCGCCCATCCATGACGAACGCATTGAAGGCGCGGTCGTTGAGCACGACCACCTTGACGTTCTGCTTGGCGAGGCCGGCGGCCTTGAGGATCGGTTGCGCATAGTCACGCAGCAGCTGCTCGATTTCGGTATCGCGCACGACCGGCATGCCGCCGGTGGCGCTTTGCGCACGCGCCGGCGTCACCGACGCCGGACCGGCCCCGGTCAAGGCGACAGCCAGCGCCGTGGCTACGGCAAGGCCGCGCATAACTGGCGCGTTGCGCCAGCCGCTGATAGATGGTTGGACCGGTGCACGGGGCTCGATTTTGCCGATATCTGTCACGTATCAACCCGTTAGACTTAACGCTTGAAGCCGAAGAGTGAACTTAAACAGGCGCGTCGGCCGCCGGTCAACGCAACTCAATATCACGGACGGGTTATGAAAACCGCTAACGCTCGACAAGCCGGCGACTGGCAACCTACAAAAGGCCTTGCCGCAAACAAGCATTTTGAATGCGGCAACAGCGGGGCGGGGGCCGGTAAAGTGGGCTCAGCGGGGGCTGCCAATGCTTGATAGCGCCAGACGCCTGCTCAGCCCGTCCAAACGCAGCGAGGTGCCGCCCTTTATCGTCATGGACGTGATGGCGGCAGTGGCGGCGCTGGAGGCCAAAGGCCACCACATCGTCCATATGGAAGTGGGCCAGCCGGACCGGCCGGCGCCGGCCACCGCGCTGGCGGCGGCACGGGCCGCGCTTGGCGAACGCATCGGCTATACCGAGGCGCTCGGGATGCCCCGTTTAAGGGCGCGAATCGCCCGGCATTACCGCGACGCCTATGCTTATGACCTCGACCCGGCGCGGGTGGTCGTGACCACCGGTTCCTCCGGCGCTTTTATGCTGGCGTTCCTGTCGCTTTTCGAGCCCGGAGACCGGGTGGCATTGGCCAATCCCGGCTATCCGCCATACCGGCACATCCTGACCGCACTTGGTTGCGAGCCAGTATTGATCCAAACGTCGGCGGCGACCCGCTGGGCGCTGTCGCCGGAGGCGCTGCTCGAGGCTCATCGCAAAAGGCCGCTCGCCGGATTGCTGGTGGCCAGTCCGGCCAATCCGACCGGCACGATGATGGAAGCGGCGGCGCTGGCGCGGCTGATTTCGACCGCCGAAGGCCTCGGCATCAAGGTGATCTCCGACGAGATCTATCATGGCCTCGATTATGCGTTTCCGGCCGAGACCGCCGCCAAGCTGTCGGACGACGTACTGATCATCAATTCGTTTTCGAAATATTTCTGCATGACGGGCTGGCGCGTCGGCTGGATGGTGCTGCCCAGCGAACTGGTGCGCACGGTCGAGCGGCTGCAACAGAACTTCGCCATCTCGGTGCCGACATTGTCGCAGATCGCGGCGGAGGCCGCGTTCGACGGCAAGGCCGAGATGGACGAGGTCAAGCACGGCTACGAAGAGAACCGCCGCATTCTCACCGAAGGGCTGCCGAAAGCGGGTCTCGACAATTTCCTGCCGGTCGACGGCGGCTTTTATCTGTATGCGAATATTTCGCGCTTCTCCGACGACAGTCTCGACTTTGCCAAGCGCATGCTGAACGAGGCGCATGTCGCGGCGACACCGGGGCTCGATTTCGATCCGATCGACGGCCGGCACTATTTGCGCTTTTGCTATTCACGCTCGGCCGACGACATGCATGAGGCGGTCGGGCGCATCGGCCAATGGCTCAAGCGCTGATTAAAACTCGACGTCGAGTTCGACCACTTCGTCCGGTTCGGCGAGCGCGGCTTCCTGCCATTCCTGCATCGCCGGCAATGCCATGATCGCCTTGCAATAAGCTGTGCAATCGCTGTCGAGCTTGACGTCATAGGTGATGAAGCGCGTCACCACCGGCGCGAACATGGCGTCGGCCATGCCCGGCGTCTTGCCGAACAGGAACGGGCCTTTGCTCGAGGCGAGGCATTCGCGCCAAATGCTGATGACGCGGTCGATGTCGGCTTGCGCGCCGGCCCAGACTTTGAAGCCGGGATGATGCGCTTTCAGGTTCATCGGCAGTGCCGAGCGCAAATTGGTGAAGCCGGAATGCATCTCGCCGCAGATCGAGCGGCAATGCGCGCGCGCGACTTTTTCCTTCGGCAGCAGACCGGCTTTCGGCAAGGTCTCGTCGAGATACTCGGCGATGGCCAAAGTGTCCCAGATCTTGATGCCGTCATGGGTGAGGCAGGGCACCAGGAAGGATGGCGACAGCAACAACAGCTCGGCGCGCGTCGAGGGATCGTCGCTGGCGACGCTTTGTTCTTCGAAGTCGAGGCCGGCGAGCTTGCAAAGCAGCCAGCCGCGCAGCGACCAGGAGCCGTAATTCTTGCTGGCAATCGTGAGGGCAGCAGTGGCCATGGGGAAATCGGTCCCTTCGTCTTAAGCAGCCCGGCGATGTAAAGTTTAGACGAAAGTTCTGACTAATCAATACTTTCCCGCGTCGCAAAAGAAAATGGCTGAAAGCTTGTCCCCAACGCCTAAATCGCAGGCAGTCCGGCCCAGATTATTATCTCGCAGTGCAGCATAAAACCGGCTAGCCTGTATTTTGCGGCCTGCCGGGGCCGACCGGGGATTGAATGCTTTATCAAGCCTATCAGGCGCAATCGGATATCATGGATCCGGTGCGCAAATTCGCCAGCATGGCGGCCGAGTCGGTCGGGTCACGGCTTAACGGCTCGCTGCGGCCGTCGACCATGAGCAATCTCACCGCCGCCTATGAGATGATTGCCCGCATCGGGCTCACCCATACGCGGCCGGAATATGGCATCGACAGCGTCATGGTCGGCAACCGCGAAGTGGCGGTAACCGAAGAGGCGGCTTTGGTGACGCCGTTCGCGACCTTGCGGCATTTCAAGAAGGACGTCGACCAGGAGCAGCCGCGCGTTCTTTTGATCGCGCCGCTGTCGGGGCATTTCGCGACCTTGTTGCGCGCCACCGTGCGCACCATGCTTGTCGAACATGACGTCTATATTACCGACTGGCACAATGCGCGCGATGTGCCGCTGTCCGACGGGCCGTTTACCTTCGACAGCTACACCGCGCATCTGATCAAGTTTCTGGAGAAGATCGGACCGGGCGCGCACATGGTGGCGGTATGCCAGCCCTGTGTCAGCGCGCTTGTTGCCGCCAGCGTGATGGCGATGGGCGATAATCCGGCGCAGCCGCGCTCGATGACGCTGATGGCCGGGCCGATCGACACCCGCGTCAATCCGACCAAGGTCAACGAGCTTGCCAAGGGCAAGCCGATGGAATGGTTCGAGAAGAAGCTGATCGCCACGGTGCCGGCGCGTTATGCCGGCGGCGGCCGCCGGGTCTATCCGGGTTTCGTGCAGCTCTCCGCTTTCATGGCAATGAACATGGACCGCCATGTGAAGGCGCACCGCGAGCTTTATGAGAACATCGCCAAAGGCGAGACCGCGAAAGCCGAAACGACCAAGGCCTTTTACGATGAATATTTCGCCGTGCTCGATCTTGCTTCGGAGTTTTATCTCGAGACGGTGAAGCTGGTGTTTCAGGATCATGCGCTGCCGCTTGGGCAATTGACCTATGACAACCAGAAGGTCGAGCCGGCGGCGATCAAGCGCACCATGTTGTTCACGGTCGAAGGCGAGAAGGACGACATCTGCGCCGTCGGGCAAACGCTCGCCGCGCACGATCTGTGTACGTCGCTTCGGCCCTATCGCAAGCGCCATCACATGCAGGCCGGCGTCGGCCATTACGGCGTGTTTTCCGGGCGAACCTGGCAGAACCAAATCTACCCGATGGTAAAGAACGTTATCCTGCAGAGCGATTGAACGGCGCTGCTCAGCGCGCGCCGAGCAGGCGCTGGAACAACGTGCCGCCGAGAAATCGCCGGAACACGATAAAATACAAAATCACGATAGCGAAGACGACGAAAGCGGGCGCGCCTTTAAGTTCGAATCCTTCCGCGGTCTGCCCGCCGGCGAACTGGGCGACGACGTAGCCGGCAACAGTGAAGATAAAAAAGAAGTCGAGGATAGCGGCGAACACCTTGCGTGCGGTGGAGGCCTGCTTCGGCTGTGCGGCTTCAGGTTGCGACATGGGAATCCCCTTTAGGCTGGTCAAATCGATGGCTGCATGGCGCTTTGTCGAGCGTTGGCTGCGTTACTTGACGGTGACGTGGATCATGATCGGCTTCCACTCGGACTCGGAGGGGACGAAGTCGAGTTCATAGGTCACGCGGCTCGGCGCGGTATCGAATTGGCCGCGCAGGACGAGCGCTCCGCGCTTATCGATTTTCGACGGCGTCGTGGCAACGGGTTGCTTCGTGGTGATAATGCCCAGATCGACGTTTTGGTCGGCAAATCCCTTGAATGCCTGTTTCAGTTTGTCCGGCGAGAACTGGTCGCGAAACGGCTTGGCGAGTTTGGCTTGCAGCACGGTGTAATTGCCGGTCATATTGGCGTCGTTGAAGGTCATCAGATAGGTTTTGATCAGCTTTTCTTGCACCAGATCGCTGGGCACAGTGTTTTGCGCCGCCGCCGGAACGGTCAGGAAAAGTGCGCCGATAATGATGGCTAGAAAATACGATCGCACGGCAGTACTCCCATTTCGCAAATTACAGAATGGTAGTCTCGGTCATCGGCTGTGGCCCGCATTGCGTTAGATCAACGGAACGCTTCTGCTGGCCTTGGCGGGGAAGGACTAGGCTTAAACGCCCCCTTTCGCTGGCGCCGCCGAGAGGTCTATCATCCTCACCAAGGCGCGCGAGACGCCTTTTGGGGGGGGGACATGAAACGGCTCTTTGTCGCGGCAGCGCTCGTTGCCGGATTTGCTTGCGTGACTTGCATCGCCGACGCACAGGCACAAAATTATCCAACCAAGCAGATCACCTTGATCGTTCCGTTCCCGCCCGGCGGTTCGACCGATGTTGCCGCGCGCATCTTGGCCGAGCGCATGCGCGCGCCGCTCGGGCAGAGCGTTATCGTCGAGAATGTCGGCGGCGCCGGCGGTTCGATCGCCGTCGGCCGTGTCGCGCGCGCCGCGCCGGATGGCTACACGATCGACATCGGCCAATGGGACACCCATGTCGGCAGCATCATCTACAAGCTCGATTACGATTTGCAGAAGGACTTCGAGCCGATCGGCCTGATCTCGAACAATCCGCAATTGATGGTCGCCAAGAAAGACCTGCCGGCCGACAATCTCAAGGATCTGGTTGCCTGGATGAAGGCCAATCCCGGCAAGATCAATTTCGTCAACCAAAACGCGGCGGCCAATGTCTCCGGCGTTCTGTTCGAGAATCTCACCGGACAGAAAGTGCAGTTCATTCCCTATCGCGGCGCGGGGCCGGCGATGACCGATCTGGTATCGGGCCAGGTCGATCTTCTGGTGGTGCAGGGCGCGGTGGCGCTGCCGCAGATCAGGGGTGGCAAGATCAAGGCGATTGCCAATCTGTCGCCGCAACGCTCGGCCTCGATGCCGGATATTCCAACCGCCGACGAGACAGGGGTGCCGGGCCTGTATATGTCCGGCTGGTTCGGCTTCTTCGCACCCAAGGGCACGCCGAAGCCGATCATCGACAAACTCAACGCGGCGATGGTGGAGGCGCTCGCCGATCCGAACGTGAAGGCGCGCTTTACTGAACTCGGTCTCGACGTCGCCACGCGCGAGCAGCAGACGCCGGCGGGCCTGGCCAAATTACAGCAGGCGGAAATCGACAAATGGTGGCCGATCATTAAGGGCGCGAACATCGGCGCGCAGGCGCAGTAGACAAGTATACCCCGGCGCCGCTACGAAGCGATATGACGACGCCTGAAGCAACGGCGCCGAGGCACAGCCTCGTCGAAGACATCCTCGCCATTCTGATCGGCACGTTGTTCGTGTCGTTCGGGCTGGCCTTATTCAAGGTGGCCGGACTTTTGACCGGCAGCACCGCGGGTCTCGCCTTTCTGGCATTTTATCTGACCGGCGTGCCGTTCGGCGCGGTATTCTTCGTCATCAACCTGCCGTTCTATTATCTCGCCTTCCGCCGCATGGGCTGGCGGTTCACGGTGAAGACTTTCGCCGCGGTGGCATTGGTATCGGCGATGACCGAACTGCATCCGCGCTTCATTTATATCGCGGCGCTCGATCCGTTTTACGCGGCCGTCTTCGGCGGTGCGCTGATGGGCGTCGGCTTTATCGTCTTGTTCCGTCATCAGGCCAGTCTCGGCGGCGTCAATATTCTCGCGCTGTATGCTCAGGACCATTACGGCATTCGCGCCGGCAAGCTGCAGATGGGCATCGATCTGGCAATTCTGGCAGCGTCCTATTTTGTCGTCGATATGAAGGCGCTGCTGGCCTCGCTCGCCGGCGCCGTCGCGATCAATCTGGTGATCTGGATGAATCATCGCCGCGACCGCTATGTCGCCTGGTCGGCGCCGTAACCGTCGGCGACTTTATTTGAGCGGCGGCCGGGTTTAATGTCACCGCGACTCAATTTCATTGAACATAAACGCCGAGGAAGCAGCCATGACCTTGCCATCGCGTTTTGCCGCTCTCGCTATCCTGGCGGCGGTCGCCATGCCTTTGGCTGCCGCCGCGCAGCAGCCCAAGCCAGGTCCGGCCGCGCCTAAGCCGACCAAGGCGGCGGCGCAAAAAGTGGTGCAGATCGTCAGCGCCGACAAGGCAAAAGCCAAAACCTATTGCGACCTGATCGCGCTCGGCGAACAAATCGATGCCGCCGCGCAGAAGAAGGATGAAAAGAAGCTGGATGAACTGTCGCAGAAAGCCGATACGATGACGGCCACGCTCGGGCCGGAATATGTCGCGCTGATGGACGGACTCGACGATATGGATCCGTCGAGCAAGGAAGGGCAGGACATCGGCAATACGCTCGAGGCCCTCGATAAATTATGCGACGCGAAATAGACGGCCGCTGCCGATCCGCGCGCCACATTGAAAACCCCGCCGGTCTTGCCGACCGGCGGGGCTTTTATTTTCTGTTTAGGTCAGATGCCGCCGAGCAGCATCAGCACGATGATCAGGCTGAATGGAACGCCCAGCAACCACAGCAGAATTGGCATTACTTATCTCCTTTGTGTGTGAGCGTTATTCGGCGGCGATGCCGACGGTGCGGTTACGGTCGCGGGCGGCATCGGTCAGATACCATTCGCGATTGCGCAAGTTTCCGCCTTCGATGGCAGCGAGGGCCGCCGACAGCGCGCCGGCCAGCATGGCGAAGGCGAGCCAGAAGGCGAAGTTGCGAGCCGATTTGCGCGCGGCGTCGGCCGCGGCCTTCGCCTGCGTGATGGTCTGGTTGACGCGTTGCTCGGCGTCGGCCTGCGACAGGCCAGTCCGTCTGGCGACAATGCCGGCCAGATAAGACCGATCGACGTCAGTGATCGAGCCATTGCGGGTGAGGCCGGTCGCCAGGATGCGGCCGATCTCGCCGCGATTGACGTTGCCCTGCGGTTCGGCGGGCGAGGGTATCGTGCCGCCCTGCAGGTTGGGTGCGGTTTGACCGGTGGCGACCGGCGAGGTGGCCTGATCGGCGGCTTGTTGGTTCAGTTGGGATGCGCTCGGCGCGGGCGTCGCCGTGTTGGCGCGGCCGGCAGCCGGGCGCAGCAATGTATCCACGGAACCGTCGGTGAGCGAGCGGGCCGCGATCGGCGCGCCGGACGCAAGGCCGGAACCGGCCGCGCCGATGATCGCCGTTGTCGCGCCACCGAGCAGCGCCGCGGTGACAACGGTCGCGAGCGCCCAGGTGACCACGCCGTGCGCGGAGTCGCGGAAGTAACGCTCGTGCTCGTGCACGGTGTTCCAGCGCGAGCGCAAGCGGCCGGCCAGATAACCGCCGACGGTCGAGGACAGCATGGCAATGACAATCAGATACAGCCCTGCGCTGATCGTGAATGTCGTGGCAGAAACGCCCTGATCGCTCCAGGGCGACACCACGGAAAAGCCAACGCCGACACCGAACGCGACAAGAACCAGACTAATTGCCGCCGACGCGGTCGCGCCAGCAAGGATCGCCGTCCAGCTGACGGCCGAATCGACGTCTTCGTTCACAACCCCGGTCTGTGTAATCATCGATTGAAGCCTCCGTGCGCGCGGAATCATTCCGCGTCATGGCGCTTCAATCCTTGTGTGGCCGGATTGGTTCCCGTTTGCAGCGCGACATTGAATGGATAATCGGGCCGCGATGAGGCTACAGCGTATAGGCGGTGCGCAAGCCGCCCCATTGTTTGCCGAAGACGCGGATCGGCGCGCCGATTTCCCACATCATGATGACGCGGTCGCCCATGTCGCGCGGATAGTTCTGGATCAAATAGGGGCGCACGACGCGGCCGGCCGACAGACCGGCGCGGTCGTCGAAGATGCGCCGGTTGCGGCAATTGGCGGTGTTCCAGACCGGATCGCCGGGGCGCTGCGGCCGGGAATAGATGACATTGTGCACCGGCAGGTAGCCGTTCCGGTCGACGGTGGCGCAAAAGACCATGCGTTTGTCGCTGGCGAGCAGCGGTTCCTGAACGGCGGGCAGCAATTGCTCGGTCAGTTTGAGGAACCGCGTCGTATATTGCTGAGGATTGGTATCCGGTATCGGGACATATGTATTGTCGAACAGGTCGTCGAGCGAAATGAGGCGTTCGGTGACGGCATTTTCCAGCAATCGGGAAATGCGATCGGCCCCGGTTATGGCCCGGTCGATAAATTCGGTGTTTTCCGATCGTATCGAGGCCAGTTTTTGCTCGAGCCGGGCTCGCGTTGCCTCATCGAGAGTTTCGAACGAAAAATGCAAGCCCAGCGACGAATGGTTGACCACGCGCATGCGGCATTCGCCGATGCCGGCAATCCGTGCCGCCATTACCGTTCCCGCGCCGAAGCTGCGCGGTTCGTGCAGCCTCACCAGCAGGCCGCCTTCGGAAATATCGGCGGTCTGGCCGCGAATGGTCCCGTTGCCGACTTCCAGATCGACGTCGAGTTCGCAGGGAAGCCGCTCATGCTGGCGCCGGTCGCCGATTTCGCTCAAGCGCAGGAAGATTACCGCGCGTGTCTTGAGGCGGTCCGCCATCCGGCCGACGTCTTCGCCGCAAAGATCGACCGTCGTGCCGTGCGCGGTGGCGCCGATGGCCGCCTGTTTGATTTCGGTGACGCCATCGGCAACCGCCCCGATGAAGCGCGAATTGTCGCTGGCGTTGCGCGACAATCCGTCGGTGGTTTCAACCTGATGCTCGATGGCGCCGGCAATGCTGGACAGCACCGGGCGCACCGCCTTGGTCGCTTCCGAAATTCGATGCACGGCCGTGATCGATATCGCGGCGGCGTTTTGCAGCATATCGATCTTGCGTTTGATTTCTTCGGTGGCGGTTTGTGTCTGCACCGACAGGGCTTTCACCTCGGCGGCGACGACGGCAAAGCCGCGTCCGGCCGCACCGGCGCGCGCCGCTTCGATTGTTGCATTGAGCGCAAGCAGATTGGTTTGACGCGCGATGCTGGAGATAAGATCGACGACCTTGCCGATCTCTGCGGTCGAGGCCTTGAGTTCGTCGACGCTGCGGTTGGCGGCGAGCGCAGCGTCGCCGGCATCGTCGGTCAGCGCTCCGGCGGCGCGCACCTGCCGGTCGATTTCGTTCGACGACTGCGCCAGTTCGACGGTGGCATCGGCGACCTGAAGTGCGTCGCGCCTGGCGTCCTGCGACTGGGCGGACAGGGTCGCGGTGCGAGCCTGAATCGCGGCGAGGGCATCGGCGGAGGCGCTGGCGCCGCTGCGCACCGAGGCCGCGGCAAGGGCGACGTCCTGGATCATCGCGCCGAGGTCGAGTTCGAGTAGGTCGATGGTTTCTCGGATCGACGCCGTGTTGCTGGTGGTGGCTGGCTCCGGAACCGCAACAGGCAGAACTTCCGGCAAAGCGTCATGGCTTCGCGGTTGCTGCTTCTTCAAGATTGAGAATACTGGCATGCGGTGCAAGCGTCGCACCTATGTGGTTAATTTTGCATTAAACTGGTATTGGGGTGCGCATCTGGCTTTGCGCCCGGTTTGCCGGTACACGCGCCGGCGCAATGCAATCTAGATTGCCATTCCCGCTTGTCGTTGCGGCACACCGATACTTAGCGGATCGCGGGCATGATCCCTGTCCAGTTGATTGAAATGCCGCGGGCTCGTTGCGCCCGAAATAAATCCGTCTGGTAATGCGTCATGGTTCTCCCGAAGCCCTTTGCAGCTATCTCGGCCATGTTGTTCGGCGCGCCGGCTGCGCTCGGCGACCTGGACGAACACGGCCGCGGCCGTGTCCGCGCCGCGCAAATCAGCAGCGTGGTGCAACTCGTTCCGCTGACCATGACGATCAACGTCCTCAACTCCATCATTGTCTCTTACGTCTTCTGGGACGCGACGCCGCGATCGTTCCTAGTGTCATGGAGCGCCCTGATTTTCATGGTGGCGGCGCTGAGCATCTGGTCGTGGAACCGCTCGCGGCGTAAGCCGCCGACAAAGGCGTCGTTACGCGCGATTGACCGGATGGCATTGCACGCCGGCGTGCTTGGGCTGATGTGGGGCGTGGTGCCGGTCGTGCTGTTTCACGAGGCCGACGTGATGCGGCAACTGGTTCTTGCCTGCTTGATCGCCGGCATGATTTCGGGCGGTGCTTTCTGCCTGTCGCCGGTGAGAACGGCGGGGCTCGCTTATACGTGGGCAATCGTCGCCGGATCGGAAGTGGGATTGTTGCTGGCCGATCACCCGCTGTTTCGGGCGGTCGCGCTGCTGTTGATGCTGTACGCGGTGTTTATTTCCTACCACATATCGGCGCGCAACCGGTCGTTCGTGCAGCATCTCCGCACGCAATTGAAACTGGAAGCGCAAGGCGACCTGATCACTCTCCTGCTCAACGATTTCCAGGAAAACGCTAGCGACTGGCTATGGGAGTCCGACGCCTCCGGCTTGCTGACCCATGTGTCGGATCGGTTCGCCGAAGCGGCGAAGAAAGCGCCCGAGGCCATGGACGGCGTTGCGTTCGGCGCGCTGATTGGCGGCGAATTCGAGTTTCATCCGCCCCAGCTCGTCGAGATCATCAATCATATGACATGGCGGACATCGTTCCGCGACATCGTCGTGCCCTATTACGCCGGTGAGGAGCAGCGCTTCTGGCTGTTGTCCGGCAAGCCGGCCTTCGACAATGCGGGCAAGTTCATCGGTTATCACGGTGTCGGCGCCGACATCACGGAAAAACGGCTGGCCGAAGAACGCATCACGCATTTGGCCTATGGCGATCCGCTCACCGGCCTGCCGAACCGCATGGCGTTTTGCGAGCAGGTCGATCGCGTCCTGGCAACCGCGCGCGAGAAGGGGCAGTCGGCGGCGCTGCTGTGCCTCGATCTCGATCAGTTCAAATCGATCAACGACACGCTTGGCCATGTGGTCGGCGACGCGCTGCTGGCGAGCGTCGGCAAACGCATCCGGGCCTGCGCCCGCGACCGCGATATCGTCGCCCGACTCGGCGGCGACGAGTTCGCAATATTGCAGATCAATCCGGCATTGCCGAACGATACGATGATGCTGGCGCATCAGATCGTCGAGGCATTCAAGGAGCCGTTCAAGCTCGACCATGGCGAATTGGCGATCAGCACCAGCACAAGCATCGGTATCGCCATCGTGCCGGCCGACGGCTGGAAGATAGACAGCCTGTTGAAGAAGGCGGAAATGGCGCTCTACGCGGCCAAGGCCGAGGGCGCGGGCAGTTACCGCTTCTTTGAAGCCGAGATGGAAGTCGGCGCGCACCGCCGCCGGGCGATCGAGGACGGCCTGCGCTCGGCGTTGAAGAGCGGCGAGATGCAGGTGGCCTATCAGCCGCTGGTTGACCTGCGCAGCTGGTCGCTCGCCGGCTGCGAGGCGCTGGCGCGCTGGAAGTCGCCGGAATGGGGCTTTGTGTCGCCGGCCGAATTCATCCCGGTCGCCGAAGCCTGCGGCATGATCGATGAAATCGGCGAATGGGTGCTGCGCGAGGCGGTTAAGGAAGCGCTGCGCTGGCCGGACGACACCGTTGTCGCGGTCAACCTGTCGCCGGCGCAATTCAAGAATCAGAAGCTGCTGTCGACGGTGGTGGCGGCGCTGGCGGAAAGCGGACTGCCGGCGCACCGGCTCGAGCTGGAAGTGACCGAAACCATTTTTGTCGATAGCGGCGACGGACCGCTGCAAATGCTGCAGAACCTGCGGACATTGGGCGTTCGCACCTCGCTCGACGATTTCGGCACCGGCTACTCGTCGCTGAGCTATCTGCGGCGGTTTCCCTTCGACAAGATCAAGATCGACAAAACGTTCATCGACGATGTCGCGGCGCGCGACGAAAGCCTGGCGATCATCCGCGCCATCGTCGCGCTCGCCAATGCACTCGGCATGTCGACGACAGCGGAAGGCGTCGAGTCGACCGCCCAGGTGGCCAAGCTGCGTGACGCCGGCTGTACGCAAATCCAGGGCTACGTGTTCTCGCCGCCGAGATCTGCCACCGACATCCTCGAGATGTTCGCGCCGCGATTGGCGGCCAAGCGCGCCGGCGGCGCGGCCTAGCAGCGCACCGCTTCACGGTATCTGATTTGCGCGCTATTTTTTGAAACTGGAGAACATGTTTTGCAGGCCAGCGGCTTTCGCGGCTTGCAGTTCGACACTGGTCCCGCGTTCCAGCCGGGCTGCGCAGTCGACCAGATCGATCGACACGGTATTTCCGGTGCGGTTGTCGAACTGGTGTTCTTCGCAAAGCCGATCCGACGAAAGGAACAGGATCGAACCGATGCGACGCGCCTCTATCTCCGCCTGGATGCGGCGCGCGACCGTGGCTTCGTCGACAGAGATCCGCGTAAACGGCATGTCGCCGACAAGGTTGTAGAGCGCCGCAAGGGCGGCGGCCACGACCGCGGTGGCGACAACGAGGCGTAAGCCGTCGCGTCGCAGCGACCAGACGGCGCGGCGCGGTGTTGGCCTTTTCATCAAACCGAGGCCGCTATTGGCCAGCAAAATGGCTTTGACGCGGTTCATCGTGCAGCTATAGGCCGCGCCGCTGGAGAAACGCTGAAGAATGCCGCTCAATATTTATCGATTTGCCGCGCCGCCGGTCCGGCCGGGGAGGGCGCGCGGGCGGCTTCCGATTCGCCCCGCCCATACCTACATCGAGCCTCGCCGACATTCTTGACCGGGATAACGATCATGCTCGACTTCACGTCGCCTTCCGCAACGGAAGGCGCGGACGCGGCGCCGACTCCGCTTCCGTCCGATACCGAGTTACTTGACGCCTATTCGCACGCGGTGACCTCCGTCGTCGACGCCGTGGGGCCCGCGGTGCTGCGCGTGGAGACGTATGGCCGGGCCGGCAAGCCGTCCGGTTCCGGCTCCGGTGTGGCGATTACGCCGGATGGCCTGGTGCTGACGAATGCGCATGTTGTCGAAGGCGCCGAGGCGGTGCGGCTGATGGATGCCGAAGGCCGGTTCATGGAAGCGCGCACGCTCGGTATCGACGCCGACACCGATCTGGCGCTGCTGCGCGCGGGAGCGGTGCGTGATCTGCCGCATGCGGCCTTGGGGGATTCCAAGGCGCTGCGGCGCGGCCAGCTGGTGGTCGCCATCGGCAATCCGCTCGGCTTTGAATCGACGGTCACCGCGGGCGTCATCTCGGCGCTCGGCCGTTCACTGCGGGCGCGCAACGGAAGGCTGATAGAGGATGTGATTCAGACCGACGCGGCGCTCAATCCCGGCAATTCCGGCGGACCGCTGGTGTCGTCGCGTGGCGAAGTGATCGGCATCAACACCGCGGTCATTCGCGGCGCCCAAGGGATATGTTTCGCGGTCGCCGCCAATACCGCGCAATTCGTCCTGAGCGAATTGATCCAGCACGGCCGCGTCCGGCGCGGCTATATCGGCGTCTCCGGTCAGACCGCGGCGGTGCCGCGCCGGCACGCGCTCAATGCCGGCATAGACAATGCGTCGGGTGCGATGATTTCGGCGCTGGAGCCGGACGGTCCGGCGGCGCAAGCGGGGCTGATGAGCCTCGACACCATCGTGCGTGTCGATGGCCACGGAGTCACCGGCGTCGACGATCTGATCCGGCTATTGAACCATGAGCGGATCGGCCGCGATCTGGAATTCGAAGTGCTGCGGCGGGACACCTTGCGTGTCTTCACGGTGCGGCCGCAGGAGCGGCCGGCGCAGAGGAAGGCAGCGTAGCGCGCCGGCGGCTTATTCTTCCGGTTCGGCGTCGGCAGCCGGCGCGGCCGGCTTCCGGGCGGCGGCCGGTGTTTTCTTCAAGGCTTCCTTGCGGGCCGCCGGTTCGTAATTGGCGTTCGCCATGCACTTCTTGATGAAGGCATCGCGCTTGGCGCCATCGAGTTTGTCATGCTCGGCGCCGAATTTGCAGGTTTCCATCTTCTCGGCCTGCGTTGCCGCGGCGACGGGCGTTGCCAGCAGCACCAGCGGCAGCAAAGAGGTGAGTGCAAGGGTGGCTCGCATCGACGTGGCTCCTGTCAGAATTATGAAACGCCAATCTAGCACGCTTTTCGACGCGCTTCGGCGGGCGTTTGGTCGGAAAGGTTAAGAACGATACACGCGACCAGACCGCTCCCCGGGGTGTTTCTGGCCGCGCTTGATCGATACCGCCGGATTGTGGCGGCTTTGTTTAGCTGTTGTCGCCGAGCAGACGCTTGCCCCACCAGCCACGCTTGGGTTGGGCGGCCTCGTCGGTCGCGGTCGATACCACCACGGGCTGCGGCAGGGTCGGCGCCGGAACCGGGGTGGTTCCTGACGCCAATGGCGCGGGCTCGCGGATGGTCGAGCGCCGGCGTGGCGGTTCCTGTGCAAGCGCCGGGGCTTCCGGCGCGGGCTGCATGGGTTCCGGCCGGCGCTGCTCGGCAGGCGCGGCGTAAACCGGAGCGCTGACGGGGCGATCGTGATCCTGGCCGTTGCCCTGGTCGTTGTGCGGCGCAAAGCCGGCATCCTTACCTTCCGGATGACCGTTGCCATTACCGGACTGGCCCGGCGCGTCGCCATCGCGATGGCGGTTGCGGCGGCCACCGCGGCGGCCGCGCCGGCGGCGGCGGCGGATGTCGCCTTCGGCACCTTCGGCGGAGCCGGGTGCGCCTTCAGCACGTTGCGGACGGTCGCCGCCGTCTTCCTCCGGCGAGCCGCCGTCGTGATCTTCGTGCGCTACCGCGTGTTCGGCGACGCTGTCGTGCGCCGCTTGTTCGCGCGGTTCACGCGGGGGACCTTCACGGCCCGAACCTTCGCGGGGCGAACCTTCGCGCCCTTCGCCACGGCCGCGACCACGGCCGCGCCGGCGCTTGCGCCGAGGGCCGCCATCGCGTTCGGCGCCGTCGCCTTGCGGTTCGCTATCGTCGCCGGCTTCATCGGATTCGATGACCTCGATCGAGGAGGGCGCAGCGATCATTTCCTCGCCGTCGTCCTCGGCTTCGTCTTCCTCGGGTTCGACGAAATCGTCTTCTTCGAAGGTGGTCGGCATCGGCGGCGCCGCCACGGCGATGGCCTTGGCCGCTTCCGGCGTATGCATCTGTTCGCCGCGTTCGACGATGTAGGACACCTGGGCGCTGACGGTAGTGTCGGCCGAAATGGTGATGGTGATGTGGAAGCGCTCCTCCAGCGCGCGCAGATGGGCGCGCTTGTGGTTGAGCACATAGAGTGCGACTTCCGAGCGCGTACGCACGATCAGATTATGCGTCGCGCCCTTGTTCAAAGTGTCCTCGATGGCGCGCAGCAATTGAAGCGCGACCGACGACACAGAACGGACATGGCCGAGACCGCCGCAGGTCGGGCACTTTTCGGTCGAGCTTTCCAGCACGGAGGTGCGGATGCGCTGACGCGACATCTCCAGCAGGCCGAAATGCGAGATGCGGCCGACTTGGATGCGGGCGCGGTCGTGCTTGAGCGCATCTTTCATGCGCCGCTCGACCATGCGGTTGTTGCGGCCTTCGTCCATGTCGATGAAATCGATGACGACCAAACCGGCAAGATCGCGCAGGCGCAGCTGGCGGGCGACTTCGTCGGCTGCTTCGCAGTTGGTTTTCAGCGCGGTGTCTTCGATGTGATGCTCGCGCGTCGCGCGCCCTGAGTTCACGTCGATGGCGACCAGAGCTTCGGTCTGGTTGATGACGATATAACCGCCGGAGCGCAGTTGCACGGTCGGCTGGAACATGGCGTCAAGCTGGGTTTCGATGCCGTAGCGCGTGAACAAAGGCTGCGCGTCGTTATAGAGCTTCACGTTCTTGGCGTGACTCGGCATCAGCATGCGCATGAAATCGCGCGCTTCCTTGTAGCCGGCTTCGCCCGCGACGATGATTTCCTCGATGTCCTTGGAATACAGATCGCGGATCGAGCGCTTGGTCAGCGAGCCTTCCTCATAGACGAGCTTCGGCGCCATCGACTTGAGCGTCAGATCGCGCACGGTTTCCCAGAGGCGCAGGAGATATTCGAAATCGCGCTTCACTTCGGTCTTGGTACGCGAGGCGCCGGCGGTGCGCAGGATGACGCCCATGCCTTCCGGCACTTCGAGTTCCTGGGCGATTTCCTTGAGCCGCGAGCGGTCTTCGCCCGAGGTGATTTTCCGCGAAATGCCGCCGCCACGCGCGGTGTTCGGCATCAGCACCGAATAGCGGCCGGCGAGCGACAGATAAGTGGTGAGCGCGGCGCCCTTGGAGCCGCGTTCTTCCTTGACCACCTGCACCAGCATGACCTGGCGGCGCTTGATGACCTCTTGAATCTTGTAGTTGCGGCGGAAGCGCGGCGCGCGCTCCTGCGCCTCTTCGAGCGCGTCGGCGCCGCCGACCGATTCAACGTGCTCATCTTCGTGGTGGTCGTCGTCGTGATGATCGTCGCCGTTCGGCGCGGTCGGCGCATCGGCGCCGGCTTCGGTGACGGCGGGGGGCGCATGATCGTGATCGTCGTGATGATCGTGGTCGGCATGATCGTCATGGTGATGATCGTGCGCGGCCTCGTGCGCCGCTGCTTCGCGCGCGGCGGCTTCCTCGGCCAGATGCGCGGGCGGCAATTCGATGTCGCCGGCCGGCGCTTCATAGGCTTCGCGTGCTTCGTCCTTGGCGTCCGGATCGACGGTCGGAATTGGGGCGGCGGCTTCAGCGATTTCAGTCGCGGTTTCGTGATGCGACGTTGCGTCTTCTGAATGCGGCGCGGCGTCGGATGACGGCTGCGCGGCCTCGTTTGCATAAGGCTGCGCCGTCAGTTCCGGATGATCCGGCGGCAGACCGCCGAGCGCGCCTTCGCCGGGCGTCAGGTCGTGTTGAGTCTGGTCGCCACCTTCGGCGGCAATCGGCTCGGAGCGGGACGGGTCGCGCTGGCGATCGGCGCCGGAGCGGCGATGCCGGTTGCGGCCGCCACGGCCGCCGCCGCCGCCATTGCCGCGGGCCGAGCGGTTGTCGGCCTCCGCGTCGGCGGCTTTGGCGTCGCGCTCTTCCTGCGCGATCAAGGCCTGCCGGTCGGCGACCGGGATTTGATAGTAATCGGGATGGATTTCCGAGAAGGCGAGGAAGCCGTGCCGGTTGCCGCCGTAGTCGACGAAGGCCGCCTGCAACGACGGCTCTACGCGGGTAACCTTGGCGAGGTAGATATTGCCGCGAAGCTGTTTGCGGTTAGCGGACTCGAAGTCGAATTCTTCGACCCGGTTGCCGCGTAGGACCACGACCCGTGTCTCTTCCGGGTGGGTGGCGTCGATGAGCATTTTGTCGGGCATTGGATGATCTCACTGAGGCATACCCGCCGGCGAGCTCGCGCCAAATAACCCTTGGGGTTAACGGCGCGAGGCGGTGCAATGGGGAGGTAGCCTGATGGGGTTTAGGGGAAAGGGGCGCGTTTTCACGCGAGTCGAGTGCCCATTCCAAAGCAGCCGGGCCCATAGAAGAACGCGCAGTCACGAGAGCGTCGCGAAAGCGTGGGACCTTAAATTGCCTTTGCTGCGAACTTGGCAGCATGAATGGTGCGACCCGTAGCGCTGCGGCTGCGCCAAAAGCAGCGCCGCCGAGGTTTAGTCATCGCCAACGGTCAGAACGCGCAAGGCCAGAGTGGCCAGACGCTGATCCGGGTGTCCTTACAAGGGTTTCGGCTCGCTTCGCCGTCCGTTCGGCCCGCCTCCTCGGGGGGCCGATCCTGGACTGGCGGGCCGGGGGCCCGAACGCGGCACAACCGGAACTAAAACCGTCAGCCCTTTCTATGTACGGCTGGATTCCAGTAATAGCAAGGAAGGCTTTGGGGGGCGCCGCCCACGAATGGGGTCGGAAGGCCACACAGACGGGCCGATTACGGCGATTTATCAACTTCCATTAACCGAAATGGTCCGTAATAGGCTAAAACCGCCCCGAAAGGGTTGGATTCGGTGACACGAAGGGCAGTCAGGGACTTAAGGATGGCCATCGGCTGCGCCTTATTGGGCGCGGTCTGGGCCGGCTCAGTCGTATCGGTCGCATCCGCTGCCGAGCGCGGCGCGGTGGCGCAAAAGGCGGTGGCCGACACCATCGACCGGCTGCCAGCGGTCACCGATGTGCGGGTCGGCGGCTCGGAGACCCAGACCCGCTTCATCATGGACCTGACCGCCAGGATCGACGTCGCCGCATTCGCGCTCGCCAATCCCTATCGCGTTGTGGTCGATCTGCCCCAGGTCGTCTTCAAGCTGCCCGAGAAGGCCGGCGAGCAGAGCCGCGGGCTAATCAAGGCGTTCCGCTTCGGCCTCATCATGCAGGGCGGTTCGCGCATCGTGCTCGACACCAAGGGGCCGGTGCGTATCGACAAGGCCTTTGTCCTCGATGCCGAAGGCGGCCTGCCGGCGCGCCTCGTCATCGACTTGTCGGCCACCGACAAGACTAGCTTCCAGCGGGCGATGTCGCTGGAGACGCGCGCGCCGCGCAGCGCCGACGTCAATAAAAGCGAGGCGCCGCCCGCCACCGGCGACAGCCGGCCGCTGATCGTGCTCGATCCCGGTCATGGCGGCATCGACAATGGCGCCAAAGCCGCGACCGGCGAACTCGAGAAAGACGTGGTGCTGCAATTCGCCCAGACCTTGCGGCAATTGCTCGAACGCAGCGGCAAATATCGCGTGGCGATGACGCGCTCGGACGACACGTTCGTTGCGCTTACCGAGCGGGTCAAGTTCAGCCGGTCGCAAGGCGCGGCACTCTTCGTCTCGGTCCACGCCGACGCCATTCCGAAGAGCGAGGGCCAGGCTGAGGGCGCGACCGTCTATACTTTGTCGGAGAATGCCTCGGACGCCGAGGCCGCGCGTCTGGCCGAAGCCGAGAACCGCGCCGACGCCATCGCCGGCGTCGATCTGACGGCGGAGCCCGACGACGTCGCCAATATCCTGGTCGATCTGGCGCAGCGCGAGACCAAGACCTATTCGACGCAATTTGCCCGCAACGTGGTCGGCGAGTTGAAGGCGACGGTCCGGCTGCACAAAAATCCGATGAAGGCGGCCGGTTTCAAGGTGCTGACCGCGCCGGACGTGCCGTCGGTTTTGGTCGAACTCGGCTACATGTCGACCAAGGACGACCTCAAGCTTTTGACCTCGACGGCCTGGCAGGCCAAGACCGCCACGGCTTTGTCGCAGGCGGTCGATAGCTTCTTTGCGCCACGGCTGGCGCGTGGCAATGCGGGCCGGGGCAACTGATGGACTTGAACGTGAATCTGTGGCCTCAGTTTCAACATAAAACCAAGCGACCAGAGAGGCTTGGCCGTTTTGGCGGCCGCCGGTCGGCCGGGGAAAGAAGCGGGACTATTCGCTCATGAAGTTGATACTGCGCTTCCTCGGCTTCCTGTTCACAGTGGGCACGATCCTGTTCGTGGTCGGCGTCGCCGCCGTGTCCGGCCTGCTGTGGCATTTTTCCAAGGACCTGCCGGACTATTCGCAGTTGCAGGACTACGAGCCGCCGGTGATGACGCGCGTGCATGCCGGCGACGGCTCGCTGGTCGCCGAATACGCGCGCGAGCGCCGGCTCTACGTGCCGATCCAGGCGGTGCCGAAGCAGGTGATCAACGGCTTCCTCGCCGCCGAAGACAAGAATTTCTACGAGCATGGCGGGCTTGATTTCACCGGCATCGCGCGGGCCGGCGTCAACCTGATCCAGAATTTCGGTTCGGGCCGGCGTCCGCAGGGCGCCTCGACCATCACGCAGCAGGTCGCCAAGAACTTCCTGTTGACCAACGAGGTGTCCTACACGCGCAAGATCAAGGAAGCGCTGCTGGCGCTGAAGATCGAGCGCACTTATTCGAAGGACAAGATCCTCGAACTGTATCTCAACGAAATCTATCTCGGTCTCGGCGCGTATGGCATTGCCGCGGCGTCGCTGGTCTATTTCGACAAGGCGGTCAACGAACTGAACGTTCAGGAAATCGGTTATCTGGCGTCACTGCCGAAAGCGCCGAACAATTACCATCCATACCGCTTCCGCGAGCGGGCGCTTGAGCGGCGCAACTGGGTGATCGATCGCATGGCGGAGGCGGGCTTCGTCAAGGCCGCCGACGCCGACAAGGCCAAACGCACGGGGCTCGGCGTAGTGCAGAAGCAGACCGCGCAGCAGCACACGTTCGCGGCCGAGTATTTCGCCGAGGAAGTACGCCGCGAGCTCTACGAGCGCTACGGCGAAAAGAAGCTGTACGAGGGCGGGCTGTCGGTGCGCACCACGCTCGATCCGAAAATGCAATTGATCGCCCGCAAGTCGCTGATCGATGGCCTGGTCAAGTACGACGAGGCGCATGGCTGGCGTGGCGCGGTGAAACAGATCGATATTTCCGGCGACTGGGGCGTCAAGCTTGCCGAAGTAAAAGCGCTCAACGACGTGTCGCCGTGGCGGCTGTCGGTGGTTCTCGAAGTCAACGATCAGTCGGCGCGTATCGGCTTGCAGCCCGGCCGCGATCCGACCGGCTATGTCGGCAAGGACCGCGACATCGGCATCCTGCCGCTCGACGGTGTGAAGTGGGCGAGGGTTTCCGGCAAGGCGCCGACCAAGGTCGCCCAGGTGCTCAACCCCGGCGACGTGGTCTACGTCGAAGCGGCTGAGAAAGGCGCCGGTCAGTTTCGGTTGCGTCAGGTGCCGGAAATTTCCGGCGGCATGGTGGTGCAGGATCCGTGGACCGGCCGCGTGCTGGCGATGGTCGGCGGCTTCTCCTATGACCAGAGCCAGTTCAATCGCGCCACGCAGGCGCTGCGCCAGCCCGGCTCGTCGTTCAAGCCGATCGTTTACGCGGCCGCGCTCGACAACGGCTATACGCCGTCATCTCTTGTGCTGGACGCGCCGATCGAACTCGATCAGGGCGCGGGCCAGGGCGTGTGGAAGCCGGAAAACTATGAGAACAATTTCTTCGGGCCGTCGACTTTGCGCTTCGGCATCGAGCATTCGCGCAACGTCATGACGGTGCGGCTGGCGCAGGATGTCGGCATGCCGTTGATCGCGGAATATTCCAAGCGCTTCGGCGTCTATGACAGCCTGCCGCCTTATCTGTCGTTCTCATTGGGCGCCGGCGAAACGTCGCTGCTGCGCATGGTCACTGCTTACGCCATGTTCGACAATGGCGGCCGGCGCGTGAAGCCGACCTTGGTCGACCGTATTCAGGACCGCTATGGGCACACCGTCTATCGTCACGACGAGCGCGAGTGCATCGGCTGTTCCGCCAAGAAGTGGGAAAACCAGCCCGAACCGTCGCTGATCGACCGGCGCGAGCAGGTGATCGATCCGATGACGGCCTATCAGATTACGTCGATGATGGAAGGCGTGGTGCTGCGCGGCACCGCCGGCAGCGCCGGTTTCCAGCGCGAGGTCGGCAAGCCGGTCGCCGGCAAGACCGGCACCACCAACGATTACAAGGACGCCTGGTTCATCGGCTTCACGCCGGACGTCGTGGTCGGCGTCTATTTCGGTTTCGATAAGCCGCGTTCGCTCGGACGCGGCGAGACCGGCGGCTCGCTGGCCGCGCCGGTGGTCAAGAACTTCATGAAGGCGGCGCTGGCCGACAAGCCGGCGGCGCCGTTCCGCGTGCCGCCCGGCATCAAGCTGATCCGCATCGACCCGAAGACGGGCATGCGGGCCGGCCCCGATACGGCGAAGGCGATCCTCGAAGCGTTCAAGCCCGGCACCGCGCCGCCGGACAGCTATTCGGTGATCGGCTTTGACAACGGGCAGGGTGGTGGCGCGCCGGCGGCCTTCGGGCAAAGCGTATCGCCGGAATCCGGCCGCGCCGTGCGTTCGGGTACCGGCGGGCTGTATTGAAGCGAGAGCCTCGCCGGCTGACCGAGGTTGCGCTTGTCGGTTTGCGCCGTTAAATCCCCCTCGACAGCGATTCAGACAGCGCCGCCCCGGCGGCACGGAATAAGACGATGCGCGCCGAAACACAGAACCTCGTTGAAGACATCAAGCAGTCGGTCGGGCTGCTGAGGAGGCATCTTTGACGTCGATACTGCGACGCGCCGCCTCGCCGAGCTGAACAAATTCGCCGAAGACCCCGCCTTCTGGAACGACCAGGCCAAGGCGCAGCGCACCATGCGCGAGCGCGACGCGCTGGAGGACCAGCTCAAGGCCATCGGCCGCATCCAGCAGGATCTCGACGATCAGCTGATGCTGATCGAACTCGGCGAATCCGAGAAGGATGCCGCCACCGTCGGCGAGGCCGAAAGCGCCCTCAAAGGCCTGCGCGCCGAAGTGGCGCGGCGCGAACTCGAGGCGCTCTTGTCCGGGGAAGCCGACGCCAACGACTGCTATCTCGAAGTCCATGCCGGCTCCGGCGGCACCGAAAGCCAGGATTGGGCCGAGATGCTGATGCGCATGTATGTGCGCTGGGCCGAGAAAAAGGGCTACAAGGTCGAGTGGATCGAAGAGAGCGAAGGCGAGGGTGCCGGCATCAAGTCGGCGACCGTGCAGATCAAAGGGCATAACGCCTATGGCTGGCTGAAAAGCGAGAACGGCGTGCACCGTCTGGTGCGCATCTCGCCGTTCGACGCCAATGCGCGGCGTCACACATCATTCGCCAGCGTCGTCGTGTTCCCGGTGATCGACGACCGCATCAAGATCGAGATCAACGAGAACGACGTGCGCACCGACGTGATGCGCTCAAGCGGCGCCGGTGGCCAGCACGTCAACAAGACCGAGTCGGCGGTCCGCCTCACGCATATCCCGACCAACACCGTGGTGAAGTGCCAGCAGGACCGCTCGCAGCATCGCAATAGGGCGATGGCCTGGGACATGCTGCGCGCCAAATTGTTCGAGGCCGAGGTCAAACGGCGCGAGGACAAGGCGGTGGCCGCGCAGGACGCCAAGACCGACATCGCCTGGGGCCACCAGATCCGCTCTTACGTTCTCAACCCGTATCAGATGGTCAAGGACCTGCGCACCGGCGTGTCGACGTCCGATAGCGAAGGGGTGCTCAACGGCGATCTCGACCCGTTCATGCAGGCGGCGCTGGCGCAGAAGGCCTTCGGCGGCGGGCCGGAGAGCGTCGAGGATGTGGAGTAGGTCAAAAGCCGGGCGCTATCCAAGTGCCGACGACTTTTGTGCCGAATGGGGTCGGTTGCATATAGACGTCTTCGAACGCGATTGTGTTAGGATAGACCGTTCGAAACCTGACCTGCAGTGCCGGGCCATTTGGCGTCGGCACCATATTTTGCAGAACAACCTGACGTTCAGAGCGTCCGACACTATTCTTGAAAGTCTGTTGTCCGATATCGGCGCCTAATAGTTGCTTCGTGTTTTGGTAGCTCATCGCGAAGTTTTGCAACGTCATCTGCGATTGAAAACTCGGCGCTAGAAATTTGCTGTATGCATTCTGGAAATCGCCTTGATCCAAGGTCGCCAGATATTGCTTCGCAAAATCAATTTCTGCGGTCTGCGATGCGACTTTCAGCGCTGGCAGAACTGTGGATAGCGCGACAGCGATTAAAGCTGCTGAAAAAATTCGCATTTTCCCTCTGCTCTAGGCCTTTACCTATCAGGGTAATATGCGATTATAGCCCTTGATGGTTGAATTGGGAAGGGCGGCAAATGTCCCGGGAAATGACCGTCGTTATGTCGTTGGTCGGCCTCCATCTCTTGTGGGTGTTGGCCCCACTGGTGCCTGCCATTCTGATCTATAAATTATTTCCGGCTACCTCGGTCGCGGTCAACGGGCCATTGGCGGGATTGACGGTGCGGGCGAGCGGCGCTTTTGCCGGATACCTAATTGTATTTGCGGCGACGTTTCCGCTTATAAAGAACATGGAAAATACCTTTTCGGGATTTCAGCGGTCAATCTGGACGATTAAAGCCCAGATCCAAATGCTCGATAAAAACGGTGTAGAATTGACCTCAATCGACAATTTTTCGCGCGTAAATGTCTACACCGAACCCAAGCCATTTTCAGTCAACGGCAACATTGTACGTATGAAGATAGCGGAGGGCGACGGTGAGTTTCCGTTGCTGGTTGTGCAGGCTCCCTCTTTTGGCGGAAAGGCCATTGTGGTCGATCGCAGTACCCGGTCTTTTCGTTTCGACAACTACAATAAGACAATTGAGCTTATAGACCCGATTAAAATTCAGGAAATCGCGCCAGCCGGGTTTGGTGTCGGCGCGACCATTTCTGGGATCAATCGCTGAGGCGTGCGGGGACGTCTAGATATTCGCGCCCAAAATCCCGCTGCCCAATCGCAATCCCGCGCGCAGGAATTTCTGCGGATCGACCGGCTTGTCGTCGATGCGGGTTTCATAGTGCAGATGCGGGCCGGTCGAGCGGCCGGTTGAGCCGATGCGGCCGATGGTCTGGCCGATGGCGACACGCTGGCCGACCTTCACGTCGATCTTCGACATGTGGCCGTAGCGGGTCGAGAGCCCGTTGCCGTGGTCGATCTCGACCATGTTGCCGTAGCCGCCCTGCCAGCTTGCGGTGACGACCTCGCCTGAGGCGGTGGCGCGCACCGGGTCGCCGGTGTCGCCGCGCAAATCGATGCCGGCATGGATCGCGGGACCTTTGAGGAAAGGGTCCATGCGCGCGCCGAACGGCGAACTCATATCGACATTGCCGACAACCGGCTTGCGCACCGGCACGGTCGCCAAAGTCTGGGTGTAGCGGTTGATCTGCGCGCGCGCGACATTGATGCGATAGAGCTGGCGCTCGAAGGCGCCATTGCCCTTTGGCACTTTCAGCGGAATGTAGGGGCCGCCGATGCCGGCCGCGGGCGGCGCCTTGCCGACATTGATGCCGAGATCGGCGAGCACGCCGCCGATGCGCCGCGCCTTGGTGTCGGCCTGTTCTTCCATGTCGGTCAGCGCCGCGATCTGGCTCTGGTCGATTCTGTCGAGCGACAACGACACGCGCGCCAGAACGCCGTCGAAGTTGTTGCCGGTGCCGCCATTGGCGAGCCTTGTCGGATTGATCTGCTGCTCGCGCGACTGGAGCCGCGCTTCGCGGTCGGGTGGCGCGGTGAAAATGACGGTGTCGCTGATCGGCTGTGGCTTGGTGGTCTTGCGCGTTTCCGGCGGCGCGATGCGCGCTGGTTTGATCGAGCCGGTGGTCACGACATCGCCGGCGATCGCCGAGGTGCGCTGCTCGAGCGTGGCCTGCCGCTTCAGCAGCGCCTGGAGCTTCTGGTCGAACTGTTCCTGATCGAGCATCTGCCGGCTAGTGATGCGGTCGACCTGCGCTCGCAATTCGGCGACGCGGTCTTCATAGGCGAACTGCATATCAGCCTGGCGGCCGATCAGCCGGGTGAGGACGTCTTCGCGGAAGGCGAAATAGGTGCCTGTGGCGATCGACCACACGCCCATGATGACCAGCGTGCCGACGACGATCCAGAACGCCACCGGTCCGAGGCGGACCTGGCGGCCGGCATGGACCAAAGTGTAATCGGCGAGCGAGCCGGCGTGTTTGCCGTTGAGGTGGCGCGAGACAGTCTCGGTCGATCGCGGGCGGGCGGGGGCGGTCCGGGCCGGGTGTTCGTAATGGGACTGGTACGACATGAACGCTCCGCGCCGGCGCGACCGTGAGGGCCGCTTGCCGGAGCGCCGATATCAAACCGATATGGTTAAGAAACCGGTAACCGCGCGCTGCCACAGTAGCGGCGCCGGCGGAAAGCCTCGCGCAAGCCGGGCGCGGCTAAAGCGCGCGTGCCGCGTCCAGCACCTCTTCGGCGTGGCCGGCCACGCTGACCTTCGGCCAGACCCGGACGATGCGCCCCGTGCCGTCGATCAGGAATGTCTTGCGAATGACGCCCATGAACTTGCGCCCGTACATCGATTTCTCGCCCCATGCGCCATAGGCTTGCAGCATCGTTTTCGACTCGTCCGAGCCGAGCGGGATTTTGAGTTTGTGCTTGGTCTTGAATTTGCTTTGCGCAGGGACGGGATCGGCGGACACGCCGAGGATATCGGTGCCGGTCTTGGCAAAGGCGGCGCGCAGGGCGGAAAAGGCAATGGCCTCCTTGGTGCAGCCGGGTGTGTCGGCCTTCGGATAGAAATAGAGGACGAGATTGCGGCCCTTGAAGTCTTTCAGCGCCACCGATGTTCCGTCATCCTGTGTCAGCTTGAACGCCGGCGCCCGGTCGCCCGTGGCAAGCGCGCCGGCGACGAGCGCGGATGCCTTGGGCGGTTTTGCAGCTTTGGCGTCTTTTTTGGCGGCTGGCATATGCCTTCCTTTCGTCGCTTTCCACCGGTCAATGTCGGTTAATGGGCCGGGTCAGGGATTGGGTATGGGACCGCCCTTGCCATTTGCTCCGGGCCAGCGCAACCGGCCGGCAAAATTAAATGGCTGAGCGCCGGCGGCGCCGATGGCGTGGATGGATATTGGCCGCTTCGCGGAATAGGTCGCGTCCGGCGACGAGATCGCGTACACGCAAATTAATCGCGTTCTGGCAGTATTATGTGAGGGCATGACAGGCAAAGGCGACCATCATGGGCATCCCGCCCGCCACGCGAAAGCGGCGTCGCATGCGCACGGCGCGCCGTCGCATCGGCCGACGGCCGGTGCCAGCCGCCGCCGCTGGGGCGGGTTCCGGCGCAAGGTGGTCCAGGCCCTGAGGTTGCCGATCCTGCGGCGGTTGTTCTGGGGACTGACGGTGACCAGCGCCGTGCTGACCGTCGGCATCCTGGCCCTGTGGTGGCGGCTGTCGAGCGGCCCCATCGAGCTCGATATCGCAACACCCTGGTTGAAGGCGGCGATAGAGGAAAATTTCGGCGCCACCGACAAGGTTTCGGTCGGCGGTACCCAGATCGAGCGTGACGAGACCGGCCGCACCACCTTGCGCCTGCGCGACATTGTCGTGCGCGACGCCGACGGCACCGTGGTGGCGAGCGCGCCCAAAGCGGAAGTCGGCCTGTCAGGCTTAAGCCTGATCACCGGCAAGGTTCGGGCGCAGAGCCTTAATCTGGTCGGTGCCGAAATGTCGGTGCGCATCGAAATCGACGGCCGCGTGACCGTATTTGCCGGTGCCGACAAAAGACCGATCGCCACCGCGCCTCCCAGCACGGCCGTCCCGGTTGGACCTCCGGCAACGACGCCGGCGTCCGGCGCGCCCCCGGCGGCGCTGACCGATCTCGCCGGTGCCATGACATGGATCGACGGCATCGGCGCCAGCGGACTGGACGGCCACGATCTGCGCGAACTCGGCCTGAAAAACGGCAATCTCAGCGTCGACGATCGCCGCAATGGCAAGCGCTGGACTTTCGACAACATCAACGCAAGCCTGACGCGCCCGGCCCAGGGTGGCGTGATCTTCCGCCTGGAGTCAGTCAACACCGAGCGCCCCTGGGTGCTTAGCGCCGCGATGCGGCCGATCGGCGACGGTATCCGTGCCGTCGGCATCGAAGCCCGCAAGGTGTCGACCCGCGACATGCTGCTGGCGCTGCGGCTCAACGACAGCAGCATCGACATCGACCTGCCGGTGTCGGCGAGCATTCGCGCCGAGATCGCCGCCGACGGCACGCCGCAAGTGGTGCAGGGCCAACTTTATACCGATCCTGGCAGCATCGTCGATCATTCGGAGGAGAATTCGCGCATCGATATCGAGCGCGCCGACTTTCGCTTCAATTGGGATGCGCAACGCCGCAACCTGATCGTGCCGTTCCAGATTCATTCCGGCGGCAATCAGTTCACCATGCGCGCGATCGTCGAGCCGCCGGTCGCCGGCGAGACGGCATGGCGGCTGGCCATGGAGCGCGGCGATCCGGTGATCGATCCGGTCATTTTTGGCGCCACGGCCGATCAGGAAAGCTTTGCAATTAACCGGCTCACGGTGCGCGCGCGCATCGACCCGGTGCGCAAGCGCATCGAGCTCGATCAGGGCGACTTCAGCCGTGTCGATACGCGTCCCTTGTATAATGTCGGCGTCGCCATCACCGGCAGACTGGATCTGTCCGGCGCCGAGCCGCATCTGGCTTTCGGCGTCGCCGGCACGCGCATGCCGATGTCAGTGATGAAGCGCATGTGGCCGGTCTTCGCCGCGGCGGATGTTCGTGAGTGGGTGATCGGCCACATTTCCGGCGGCACCGTCGAGCGCGTTGTCATCGCCGGCAATGCGCCGCTGATCGATTTCAAAAATGGCGGACCGCCGACGCCGGAGGACGGCTTGGCGATCAACATTGAAACCAGCGGCACCACATTGCGTCCGGTCGACAATCTGCCGGCGATCCGCGACGCCGATTTGGCCGTGCGTATTACCGGCGGCACGGCCACGATCAATCTTGGACGTGGCACCATCGAAGTGTCGCCGGGCCGCAAACTGAATGTGGCCAGCGGCCTTTTCGAGGTGCCCGATACCCATCTCAAGCCTGCGCCGGCGCGCGCCTCGTTCCGGATCGACGGCGCGGTGCCGGCGGCGGCCGAATTGCTGACCAGCGGTGCCTTGCGCGACACGGTTGGCCTGCCGCTCGATCCGGCATCGAGCCGCGGTACGATCAGCGCGCAGGTTGTCGTCGGCGTGCCGCTCGACAAGAACATGTCGAAGAATGCGACGACCTATTCGGTCAACGCGGAATTGACGAGCTTCGTCGCCGACAGGCTTTTCCTCGGTCAGAAAGTCGAAGCCGCCACGCTCAAGGTCAATGCGTCGACCGATGGCTACCAGATCAAAGGCGACGTCAAGATCAACGGCCTGCCGGCTGCGATCGACGTGCGCCGAAAGAGCGGCGATGCCAGCGCCGAGCTGCGCCTGCAGGCATCGGTCGACGAGGCGGCGCGCCGCCGTCTCGGCATCGATTTCGGCGGCGCGGTGACCGGCGCCATCCCGATCAAGTTGAACGGATTGGTCGGTGACTATGTCAAAGACGACCGCATGAGCGTTGAGGCCGATCTCACGCCGGTGAAGATTGAAAATCTTCTTCCGGGCTGGGTGAAGCCGGCCGGCAAAGCGGCGCGCGCCACCTATACAATGATCAAGAATGCCAAGCAGACCCGCTTTGACGATCTCGTCGTCGAAGGCGGCGGCGCGACGGTGAAAGGATCAGTCGAACTCGACGGCAACAATACGCTGGTGTCGGCCAATTTCCCGGTATTCAGCCTGTCCGATGGCGACAAGATTTCGCTGAAAGCCGACCGCAATGGCGAGGGCGTGCTGCGCGTGACGATGCGCGGCGACGTCTATGACGGCCGCGCATTCGTGAAGTCGTCGCTAGCGGGCGTCGATGAAAAGAATAAGCAGAAGCAGAGCGACCTCGATATCGACGTCAAGATCGGCACAGTTGCCGGCCACAATGGCGAAACCCTGCGCGGGCTGGAACTGCGGCTGTCGCGGCGCAATGGCCGCATCCGCACCTTCTCGCTCAATTCGAAGATCGGCCGCGACACGCCATTCAACGGCGATATTCGCGTGCGCGCGCGCGATAATCATCAGGTCCTGTTTCTCGAGACCGAGGATGCCGGCGCGCTGTTCCGTTTCACCGACACCTATCCGCGCATGTTCGGCGGCAGCATGTGGGTGGCGATGGACCCGCCGACCGAGGACCAGGCACCGCAAGTCGGCACCATCGCCATTCGCAATTTCAACATTCGCGGCGAGGCGGCGCTCGACCGTGTCGCCGCCGGCGCCGGCGGCGCGGCCGGCCGCGGCGTGGATTTCTCCGAATTGAGCGCCGGTTTCACGCGGCTGCCCGGCCGCATGGCGGTGCGCGACGGCATCGTGCGTGGTCCGCAGATTGGCGCGACGGTCGAAGGCCAGGTCGATTACGCCAAGGACGAAGTGCATTTGCGCGGCACCTTCGTGCCGTTCTACGGGCTGAACAATATGTTCGGCCTCGGCCAAATTCCGATCGTCGGTCTGTTTCTCGGCGGCAGCAATGAAGGCCTGGTCGGCATCACCTATGAAGCGGTTGGGCCGCCGAGCGCGCCGCGCATTTCGGTCAATCCGGTGAGCGCCATCGCGCCCGGGCTGCTGCGCAAATTCATTCCGTCGCCGGGAAGTTTCGATCCGGGCTTCGTGCCGCCGCAGCGGTGACTTCACCTCTCCCCGCAATGCGGGGAGAGGTCGGCCTTCGAGTGAAACGAGAAGGCCGGGTGAGGGGCCGTGCGATGCCTCTCATCCGGCTCGCGCTAACGAGCGCTCGCCACCTTCTCCCCGTAAACGGGGAGAAGGAAGAAAGATCACACAGGCTTGATCAGCACATGCTTCTTCTTGCCGAGCGACAGCTTGATGGCGCCGTCGACGGTCAGGTCCTTGGCCGTCAAAATCATTTTCTCGTCGGTCACATTCGCGTCGTTGACCTTCAGCCCGCCGGCCTTTATTTGGCGGCGCGCATCGCCGTTCGATGACACCAGCGCGGTCAGCTCGGCAAAGGCATTGAGCACGCCGATGCCTTGCTCGAGGGTGGCGCGGGCGATTTCGACGGTCGGCAGCGCCTGGGCGAAGGTGCCTTCCTCGAAAGTCTTGCGCGCGGTGCCGGCGGCCTCGTCAGCCATGGCGCGACCATGCACCAGAGCGGTCGCTTCGGTGGCGAGCACTTTCTTCGCGTCATTGATCTCGGCGCCTTGCAGCGCGGCGAGCTTCGCAATTTCGGCCAAGGGCAGGATGGTGAACAGCTTGAGGAAGCGAGCGACGTCGCCGTCCTCGGTGTTGCGCCAGTACTGCCAGTAGTCGTAAGGCGACACCATGTCGGCGTTGAGCCAGACAGCGCCGGCGGCGGTCTTGCCCATCTTGGCGCCGGACGACGTCGTGATCAAAGGCGCGGTCAAAGCGAACATCTGCGCGCCGTTCATGCGGCGGCCGAGATCGATGCCGGAGACGATATTGCCCCATTGATCCGAGCCGCCCATTTGCAGCGTGCAGCCATAGAGCTTGTTCAGCTCGACGAAGTCGTAGGCCTGCAAGACCATGTAGTTGAATTCCAGGAACGACAGTTCCTGCTGGCGCTCAAGCCGCATCTTGACTGAGTCGAAAGCGAGCATTCTGTTCACCGAGAAATGCTTGCCGACGTCGCGCAGGAAATCGATGTAGTTGAGCTTGTTCAGCCAGTCGGCATTGTTGGCCATCACGGCATTGCCGCCGGCGCTTTCGAATTTCAGGAATTTCGAGAAGATGGCGCGGATGCCGACGAGGTTGTTGTTGATATCGTCTTCGGTGAGAATTCGGCGGCTTTCGTCCTTGCCGGACGGGTCGCCGACCCGGGTGGTGCCGCCGCCCATCAGCGCGATCGGCCGGTGGCCGGTCTGTTGCAGCCAGTACAGCATCATAATCGGCAGCAGCGACCCGATATGCAGCGAGGCGGCGGTGCAGTCGAAGCCGATATAGGCAGTGATCTGGCCTTCCACGGCGCGGGCGTCCAGGACGTCCGGCTCGGAGACCTGATGGATAAAGCCCCGCTCGCTGAGAATGTTAAGAAAGTCGGATTTATAGGTAGCCATGTTTCAAGTCTCGCGCCGGGGCATGCTCGATTGACGGTGGCGGGTGGTGTATCAGGTCCGGGACCGGATTCAACGCGCATGACCCCGAAAAGTGGATACCGGTTTTCGGATATGGTTATGCGCAGTCAAAAAAGGCGGCGCTTTTGGGGATAATCAGGGCCATCGGGCTGATGAGCGGGACATCGCTCGATGGCGTCGACGTGGCGCTGATCGAGACCGATGGCGAGCGGATCGCCGGTTTCGGCCCGGTCGGCTACCGGCCCTATTCGGACGACGAACAGGCGCTATTGCGGCGGGCTTTGTTGGAAGGCGCGAGCCTGGCGGATCGCACGGAACGGTCCGGCGTGCTGGCGCAAGCCGAGGATTTCGTCACTCGCGTTCATGCCGAGACGGTCGAAGCTTTTCTCGACGCTGAGAATATCGACAAAGCCGACGTCGCCATTGTCGGATTCCATGGCCAGACCGTTCTGCACAAACCGGCCGAACGCCTGACCGTGCAGATCGGCGATGGCGCGGAGCTGGCGCGGCGGCTGGGTATAACTGTCGCCTACGACTTCCGTGCCGCCGATGTCGCGCAAGGCGGGCAGGGCGCGCCTTTGGTGCCGGTTTTCCATCAGGCGCTGGCGCGCGATCTGGCGCGGCCGCACCCGATCGCGGTGCTCAATATCGGCGGCGTTGCCAATGTGACCTGGGTGGATGGCGGCGATCCGGTCGCCTGCGACACCGGCCCCGGCAACGCGCTGATCGACGACTTCATGCGCGCGCGCACCGGCGCGCCGCTTGACCGCGATGGCGACGAAGCCGCGCGCGGCGAGATCGACGAGGCGTTCGTCGAGCGCGTGCTGGCTCATGCATTTTTCGATCTGCCGTGCCCGAAATCGCTCGACCGCAATGCCTTTGCTTTCACCAATATGGGTTTGCCGGATTTCACGGTGGCCAATGGCGCGGCGACCTTGTCGGCGCTGACCGCGGCGTCGGTGGCGCGGGTGGTGCAACGTCTGCCGGAGCCGCCGCGAAGCTGGGTCGTCGCCGGCGGCGGCGCGCGCAATCCGACCTTGATGCGGCTTCTGGCGCAGCGTCTGGCGCCGGCGACGGTGGAGACCGCCGATGCGGTCGGCTGGTCGTCGCAGTCGATCGAGGCGCAGGCCTTTGCCTATCTGGCCGTGCGCACGCAAGCCGGCCTGCCGATTACGTATCCCCTGACCACCGGCGTCAAACAGCCGATGACGGGTGGGGTGATAGCGAAGCCGTAAAGCTTTACGCCGCCGGCTTGCGCTCCGGCGTCTTGAGGCGCTTGTCGAGATATTGCTCGATCGAGCCGAGCAGCACGTCGACCTTGCCGTCGAAGAAATGATTGGCGCCGGGCACGACCTTCTGTTCGATGACGATGCCCTTTTGCGTCTTGAGCTTCTCGACCAGCGTGTTGACGTCCTTGGGCGGCACCACAGCGTCCTTGTCGCCATGAATGATCAGGCCGGAGGACGGACAGGGGGCGAGGAACGAGAAGTCGTAGAGATTCGCCGGCGGGCAGATCGAGATAAAGCCTTCGATCTCGGGACGGCGCATTAGAAGCTGCATGCCGATCCAGGCGCCGAACGAGAAGCCGGCGATCCAGCAGCTCTTGGCTTCCGGGTTGATGGTCTGCGCCCAGTCGAGCGCTGCCGCCGCGTCCGACAATTCGCCGGTGCCGTGATCGAACGAGCCTTGGCTGCGGCCGACGCCGCGGAAATTGAAGCGCAGCGCCGAGAAGCCGCGATTCACGAAGGCATAATACATCTGGTAAATGATCTGGTGGTTCATCGTGCCGCCGAACTGCGGGTGAGGATGAAGCACGATGGCGATCGGGGCGTTTTTCTGCTTCGCCGGGTGGTAGCGGCCTTCGATCCGGCCGGCGGGACCCGTGAAAATGACCTCAGGCATGACAACGACCTCGACTTTGGCATCAAACGTTTTTTGCTGCGATTTTGAAAGTTGTCGCGGCAGTGGATTTAGCGCGCCGCCGGGCGGGTGGCGGCGGGAATCTGGCGCTAGTTTAGAATTATTCTAATTATATGATTTCCGCTGTTCACCGCCGCAACAATGGCTATAAGTTGCTCGGGCGATGCGGGCTTCTACCACAGTCGGTAGGGCAAAAAGCAAGCTTTTTGAAGGGCCGCAGGGCTCAACGGTATCCAGGCACTGACGGAATCCATGACGGAACGGGCCTATTTCGACTGGAATGCGACGGCGCCTTTGCGCGCGGAAGCCCGCGACGCCATGCTGGCGGCGCTGGCGCTGCCGGGCAATGCCTCGTCGGTGCATTCCGAAGGTCGCGCCGCCCGTCAGGCGATCGAGCGGGCGCGGGCGCAGGTGGCCGGCCTGGTCGGCGCACAGTCCAAGAACGTCACCTTCACCTCCGGCGCCACCGAAGGCAACATGCTGGCGCTCACGCCGGCGCTGGAAACGGGCCGCCGCAAGGAACCGCGCGACCGGCTTTTCGTCTCGGCCGTCGAGCATCCGTCGGTGCGTGGTGGCGGGCGCTTTCCCGCCGATGCGGTCGACGTCTTGCCGGTCGATAGCGAAGGCATTGTCGACCTCGCGGCGCTGAAAGTCGCGCTGGCCAACGCCGAGCGGCCATTGGTGTCGGTGATGCTCGCCAACAACGAAACCGGCGTCGTCCAGCCGATGGCGGCAATCGCCGACATCGTGCACGCAGCGAATGGTCTCTTGCATGTCGATGCCGTGCAGGGCGCCGGCCGGATCGATTGCGACATCGAGGCGCTTGGTGCCGACCTCCTCAGCCTGTCGTCGCACAAGCTCGGCGGTCCACAGGGCGCAGGCGCGCTGGTGCGGTGCGACGGCATCCACATCGCCGAGCCTTTGATTCGGGGCGGCGGCCAGGAGCGTAACTTGCGTGCGGGCACCGAGAACGTTGCCGCTATTGCCGGCTTTGGCGCGGCGACCGAGGCCGCGGGCCGCGCAAGGAAGGCGGACGCGCTCCACATGGCGGTGTTGCGCGACCGATTTGAGGCTGCGCTAACGGCGCAAGCGCCCGATGCTGTGATCTTCGGCGCCAAGGCAGAACGGTTGCCGAATACATCTTTGTTCGCGATTTCCGGCCTGAAGGCGGAAACAGCCATAATTTCGTTCGATCTCAATGGCATAGCCGTGTCGTCCGGCGCCGCCTGTTCGTCCGGCAAGGTGCAAATTTCGTCGGTACTCACCGCGATGGGCGTGGAAGGCGATCTGGCGCGCGGCGCGATCCGCGTCAGCCTTGGCTGGAATACCACCGAGGCCGATATCGACTTGCTGCTGAATGCTTGGATGCGCGTAGTTTCGTCATTACTTAAGGGGCAAGAACTTAAGGGCGCCGCCCGCGCCGCCTGAAACCGACTTTAAAGGGAAGATCGCGACGTAAGTAGCGAACCGACCATAACCGACTAATCCAACCCGCGGTCCTTGAAACCGTGAGCGGAGGGAAGAATGCCGGCCGTACAAGAGACCGTCGATCGTGTCCGACAGATCGACGTTGACCAATACAAATATGGCTTCGTCACCGACGTCGAATCCGAGAAGGCCCCGATTGGCCTGTCGGAGGACACTGTCCGCTATATTTCGGCGAAGAAGAACGAGCCGGAATGGATGCTGGAATGGCGCCTCGGCGCGTATCGCCGCTGGCTGACCATGCGCGAGCCAGACTGGGCGCGCGTCAACTACCCGAAGATCGACTACCAGAACGCCTATTACTATTCGGCGCCGAAGAAGAAGCCGGAGTTGTCGTCGCTCGACGAGGTCGATCCGCAAATCCTCGAGACCTACAAGAAGCTCGGCATTCCGCTGCGTGAGCAGGAAATGCTGGCAGGCGTCGTGCGCCGCGACGAAGACGGCAACGAATTGGCCGAGCGCCGCGTCGCGGTTGACGCCGTGTTCGACTCGGTGTCGGTGGCGACCACCTTCAAGGCTGAGCTCAAGCGCGCCGGCGTGATCTTCATGCCGATGTCGGAAGCGATAAAAGAACATCCCGATCTGGTGAAGAAATATCTCGGCTCGGTAGTGCCGACCTCGGACAATTTCTTCGCCACGCTGAATTCGGCGGTGTTCTCGGACGGCTCGTTCGTCTACGTGCCGCCGGGCGTGCGCTGCCCGATGGAATTGTCGACTTATTTCCGCATCAACGAGGCCAATACCGGCCAGTTCGAGCGCACGCTCATTATCGCCGACAAGGGCGCCTACGTTTCTTATCTGGAAGGCTGCACCGCGCCGATGCGCGACGAGAATCAGCTGCACGCCGCCGTGGTCGAACTGGTGGCGCATGACGACGCCGAGATCAAATATTCGACGGTGCAGAACTGGTATCCGGGCGATGCCGACGGCAAGGGCGGCATCTTCAACTTCGTCACCAAGCGCGGCGACTGCCGCGGCGCGCGGTCGAAAATTTCCTGGACGCAGGTAGAGACCGGCTCGGCGATTACCTGGAAATATCCGAGCTGCATCCTGCGCGGCGATGGCTCACGCGGCGAGTTCTATTCGATCGCGATCTCGAATGGCCGCCAGCAGGTTGACTCGGGCACCAAGATGATTCATCTCGGCAAGAACACGACCAGCCGCATCATCTCCAAGGGCATCTCGGCCGGGAAGTCGAACAACACCTATCGCGGCCTCGTCGCCGCGCATCGCAAGGCGACCAATGCGCGCAACTTCACCAATTGCGACTCGCTGTTGATCGGCGATCATTGCGGCGCGCATACCGTGCCTTACATCGAAGCCAAAAACTCCTCGGCCGTGTTCGAGCACGAAGCCTCGACCTCGAAAATCTCCGAGGACATGCTGTTCTATTGCCGCCAGCGTGGCATGTCGGCGGAAGAGGCGACCGCGCTCGTCGTCAACGGGTTCGTCAAGGACGTGTTGCAGCAGTTGCCGATGGAATTCGCGGTTGAGGCGCAGAAGCTGATTTCGATTTCGCTTGAAGGAAGTGTGGGCTAGCGCGCGTGACCCGAAAAGTGGGAACCGGTTTTCGGAAAGATCACGCGCAAACTAAGGAAGTCTTATGTCGCTGCTTGAGATCAAGAATCTGCATGTCGAGGTCGAGGACAAGAAGATCCTCAATGGCCTGAATTTGACGATCGAGAAGGGCCAGGTCGCCGCCATCATGGGGCCGAACGGCTCCGGCAAGTCGACTTTGTCTTACGTGCTGGCCGGCAAGGACGCCTACAACATCACCGAAGGCGACATTCTGCTCGACGGCGAGAGCATTCTTGAACTAGCGCCGGACGAGCGCGCCGCCAAGGGAATCTTTCTCGCCTTCCAGTATCCGGTCGAAGTGCCGGGCGTCGCCACCATGACGTTCCTGCGCACGGCGCTGAATGCGCAGCGCAAGCTGCGCGGCGAGGGCGAATATTCGACGCCCGATTTCATCAAACTGGTGCGTGAAACCTCGGCCAAGCTCGGCGTCAGCCAGGAGCATTTGCGGCGCGCGGTCAATGTCGGCTTTTCTGGCGGTGAGAAGAAGCGCAATGAGATTCTACAAATGGCGATCCTTCAGCCGCGTCTCGCGATTCTCGACGAAACGGATTCCGGCCTCGACATCGACGCGCTCAAGACCGTGTCGGAAGGCGTCAACCGGCTGCGCTCGCCAGAGCGCTCGATGATCGTCATCACACATTATCAACGGCTGCTGAATTACATCGTGCCGGACGTCGTGCATGTCATGTCGAAGGGCCGCGTGGTGAAGTCCGGCGGCAAGGAATTGGCGCTCGAACTCGAAGCCAAGGGCTATGCGCAATATGCCGACGAGGCGGCGTAAGCCATGAACGCTGAAGTCCGCGCCATCAAGACACCGGCCGAGCAGGCGCTTCATAACGCCTATGAAGGAGCCCGCGCTGCGTTGCCGGGCAAGGGCGAACTCGCGGCGATGCGCGAGGAGGCGTTCAAGCGCTTCGACGCCAAAGGCCTGCCGCACCGCCGCGTCGAGGAATGGAAATACACCGATCTGCGGGCGCTGATGCGCGATGCGTTGCCGCTGGCCGCGCCGCCGGATGCGGCGGGCAAATCCAAGGCCAAGGATGCCGGCAAGGTTTTCGCCAGCGTCGATTGCCGCCGGCTGGTTTTCGTCGATGGCGCCTTTGTGGCGGAGTTGTCTGATCTCACGGCTGAGCTCGGCCTGACCATCGGCTCGATGGCCGTTGCGCTTGCCAAAGGCGACGCGCTGGTTGCCGCTCATGTCGGCAAGGTGTTCGAGACCGAAGATGCCGCCGTTGCGCTCAACACCGCCTTGATGGGCGACGGCGCGGTGATCCATGTTTCGGCGGCTACAGTGCTGGCGCGGCCGATCCATTTGGTGTTTGCCTCGGGTGAGACGCCAAGCTCGGGCTTCATCCGTTCGCTGATCGTGGTCGAAAAAGGCGCGCGGGCGATCATAGCCGAGAGCCACGAGAGCAGTGCGTCACAGGTCAATTGCGCGCTCGAACTCGTCATCGGCGACAACGCTCAGGTCGACTACTTCAAAGCGACGCAGACGCGCGGCTTGCATGTCGCCAGCCTGTTGTTGACGGTCGGCGCCAAGGCGCAGTTCAATACTTTCGCGCTAAACAGCGATGCGTCGTTGGTGCGCAACCAGAGTTTCGTGCGCTTTGCCGGCGAGGGAAGCACCGGTGGTCTTCGCGGCGTCAATCTGTTGCGCGGCAAGGACCATGTCGACACGACGATGCAGATCGAGCACGCCGCCGGTCATTGCGCCAGCCGCGAGCAGTTCAAGTCGGTGTTGGACGACCAAAGCCATAATGTCTTTCAGGGCAAGATCGTGGTGAAGCCGCACGCCCAGAAGACCGACACCAAGATGATGACGCGCGCTCTGCTGCTGTCGGATGAAGCCGAAGCCGACAACAAGCCGGAGCTGGAAATCTTCGCCGATGACGTGGTCTGCGGGCACGGTGCGACGGCCGGGGCGCTCGATCCCGGCCTGAAGTTCTACCTGATGTCGCGCGGCATCGACGACAAACAAGCCGAGGCGCTGCTGATCCAGGCCTTCATCGGCGAGACCGTCGAGGAAATCGCGCATGAAGGCTTTCGCGAGGCAATCATGACGGCGGCGCTGTCCTGGCTGGAGGCGCGCGGATGAACATGCACGCGGCCGTCAGCAATAGCGGTTACGACGTTGAAAAGATCCGCGCCGATTTTCCGGCGCTGGCCATGCAGGTCTATGGCAAGCCGCTCGTTTATCTCGACAACGCTGCCTCGGCGCAGAAGCCGACGCAGGTGCTTGATCGTCTGACGCGCGCTTATACGACGCAATACGCCAATGTGCATCGCGGCCTGCATTATCTCGCCAATGAGGCAACCGAGGCTTACGAGGGCGCGCGCGAGACCACGCGGGCTTTCATCAATGCGCGGGCCAAGGAAGAGATCGTCTTCACAAAAAATGCCACCGAGGCGATCAATCTTGTCGCGGCGAGTTTCGGCGGCATGCGGCTGAAGGAAGGCGACGAGATCGTGCTCTCGATCATGGAGCACCATTCCAACATCATTCCGTGGCACTACTTCCGCGAGCGCTTCGGCGCCGTCATCAAATGGGCGCCGGTCGATGACGACGGCAACTTTCTCATCGATGAATTCGAGAAGTTGCTCGGCCCGCGCACCAAAATGGTGGCGATCACGCAGATGTCGAACGCGCTCGGCACCGTGGTGCCGGTGAAGGAAGTCGTCAGCCTCGCGCATGCGCGCGGCGTTCCGGTGCTGGTCGATGGTTCGCAAGCCGCGGTGCATATGGATGTCGATGTTCGCGACATCGATTGCGATTTCTACGTCATGACCGGCCACAAGCTCTACGGCCCGACCGGCATCGGCGTGCTGTACGGCAAGCTTCAGCATCTCGAGGCGATGCCGCCTTTTCTCGGCGGCGGCGAGATGATCCGTGAGGTTTACGAAGACCGCGTCACCTATGGCGAGCCGCCGCACAAGTTCGAGGCCGGCACGCCGCCGATCGTCCAGGCGATAGGGCTTGGCGCCGCGCTCGACTACATCAATTCGATCGGCAAGACGCGCATTCGCGCCCATGAGGCGGCTTTGGTCAAATACGCGCATGACAAGCTCGGCGCGATCAATTCGCTGCGCATCATCGGCAATGCGAAAGACAAGGGCCCCATCGTCTCGTTCGAGATGAAGGGTGCCCATGCGCACGACATCGCCACCGTCATCGACCGTTCCGGCGTCGCGGTGCGGGCCGGCACCCATTGCACCATGCCGCTTTTGGCGCGGTTCGGCGTCACAGCCACGTGCCGGGCCTCCTTCGGCATGTATAATACGCGGAACGAGATCGACACTTTGGCGGCCGCGCTGGTGAAGGCGCAGCAGTTCTTTTCATGAGTGATGACATGACCGAAAAGACCGATGACAATTCCAGCGCGGCGGTCGCCGAAAAGCCGGCCGAAAACGCCGCCATCAGCGGTTCTTCGGCGCTGCCGGAGGGCGAGCTGACGCGGCTGACCGACGAGATCATCGCCGGCATCAAAACCGTGTTCGATCCGGAAATCCCGGCCGACGTCTATGAACTCGGCCTGATCTACAAGATCGACATCGCCGACGACCGCTCGGTCAAAATTGACATGTCGCTCACCTCGCCGAACTGCCCGTCGGCGCAGGAACTGCCGATCATGATCGAAAACGCGGTCTCCAGCGTGCCGGGCGTCAAGGACACCAAGGTCGAGGTGGTCTGGGACCCGCCGTGGGACCCGAGCCGGATGTCGGATGAGGCGCGTTTAGTATTGAATATGTGGTGACTTTAAATTTGCGATTCGCGGCTTAGATAAACGGTTAAGATCGAGAGGACGCCATGGCGACTGCACGACCGAGACCCCAGGTGATGCGGCTGACGGACGCCGCAGCATTGCGCATCAAGGATGTGATGGCGCGGGCCGACAAGCCGGTCGCCGGCGTGCGCGTCGGCGTCAAGAACGGCGGCTGCGCCGGCATGGAATACACCATGGAATATGCCGATAGCGTCAAGCCTTCCGACGAGGTGGTCGAAGACAAGGGTGTCAAGATCCTGGTCGATCCGAAGGCGGTGTTGTTCCTGCTCGGCACCGAGATGGACTACAAGACCGAGAAATTGTCGGCGCAATTCGTGTTCAACAATCCGAACCAGACCTCCGCCTGTGGATGTGGCGAGAGCGTGCAACTGACGCCGTTCAAGGATGACGCCGCGGAAGCGCGCTAGGTTGTCGTTATGGATGCCGACTTCATCCATGATCTGTTCGGCGCGTTTGGCCGCGTCGACGTCAAACGCATGTTCAGCGGGCAGGGGATTTACGCCGACAGCGTGATCTTCGCCATTGTCTCGGGCGATGTCATTTATTTCAAAACCAATGAAACGACGCGGCCTGCCTTCGAACGCGAGCACGCGACGCCGCTGACTTTCACCAAGAAAAATGGTCAGCGCATGGTGACATCGTACTGGCGCCTGCCGGAGCGACTATACGACGATCCGGATGAACTGGCGCAATGGGCGCGAAAAGCGCTTGGGGTGGCTCGCGCAAAGGCGGCTGCCAAGTCTGCCAATAAGCCTTCGCGGGCAAAGCCGGACAAGAAAAAAGCCCGGAAGAAATCCAGGCTTTGATCGTCAAGTCGGCGCGTGCGGCGTTTTCCGATCAGGCGACCTGCGCGGCAGGCTGGACGGCGACTTCCGGATCGGTCTCGCACATCACCCGGTTGCGGCCGTGCCGCTTGGCGGCATAGAGGCAGGTGTCGGCGCGCTCGATCAGGGACGCTGCGGTGTCGCCTTCCTGGAGGACGGCAACGCCGATCGAAATCGTCACCCGGCCGAGATGCTCGCCGGTCGAACGCTTCATCAGTTCCTTGGTCATCACGGCGCGGCGGATGTGGTCCGCGACCGTGATCGCCGAGCGCAGCACCGTGTTCGGCAGCACGACCGCGAATTCTTCGCCGCCGTAGCGCGCCGCGGTGTCCTGGCCCTTGACGTTCTGCTTCACCGACATCGCCACGAGACGCAGCACCTGGTCGCCGGTCAAATGGCCGAAGCTGTCGTTGAAATTCTTGAAATGGTCGATGTCGGTCATCATCAGCGACAGCGGCTCGTTCTTCTCGCGCGCTTCGGCCATTGCTTCTTCGAGCGTGGTGTCGAAAAACTTGCGGTTGGCGAGCTGGGTGAGGGGGTCGGTCAGGCTCTCGGTGCGGACGACCTCGAGGTTTTCCTGCAGCTCGTTGATTTCCTGCTTGGAGGCGTTCAGCCGCGCTTCCAGCTTCTGGTTCGACTCTTCCATCTCCTTGGCGGTCTGCACCAGGCTTTCGACGATGGCGCGCAAGCCTTCGCGATCCTTTGAATCGCCGAGCTTCTCGGTCATATCGGCGAGGCTCTCGGTGTAGTTCGAGGCGGAGCCGGCGGCGGCGTCGATCATCGCCATGACCTGTTCGATCTCGCCCATGACCTGCGAACCGACCTTATCGATTCGGTCGGTCAGCCGGGTCGGCGACAGGTAAGTGGTGTAAATCTCGTCGAGGTCGGCGTCGGACAAAGTGCCTTTGGCGCCGAGCGTCTCGTTGATCTTCTGATTGAGCGACGGGTGATAGCCGGTCGCGTAGGCGTACCAGATCTCGTAATTGCGGGGAGTCGCCAGCTGACGCAGCGCCCTGATCTGGCCGAGCGCGATCTCGCAGAACGCCATCGTGCGTTCGTGTTCATCCGCTTGACCACTCATTAGAAAACCTCCTTGAGGCGCAGTTGCCTGTAGGTCTTCACGCGCACAACCGGGTGGCCGCGCGACGTCCCCAGGGCTTGGACGGTATTTCAGGGAGATGAATCGCCGGTAAATAAGGGGTTGATTGCCGCCGAAAGTTAGTGGCCGGCATTTTGGCCACAAACCATCGATTCCGGACGGTATCAGGCCTTAATCGTCGCCGGGCGGAGCAAAAAGGCCGGCAAATGGCTGCCATCGGGCTCTTCCCCGGCCGGTTCACGCTTGGGTTGCGGCTCGCTGCGGCGCACGGGAATGTTTCCCTGCGGCTGGCGCGGTTCGTGGCGCGGACGTGACGCCTCGCGAGGTGGCCGGGACTGGTCGTGGCTGGCCTGGGGCTGGTCATTGCCGGCAGGCGCTACGGCTGCCGGCGGCGCCTGGATCTGGCTGGGCGCGGCTGGCTGGGTTTCTTGATGCGTCTCTTGCTGCGTATCTGGGCGCGCATTCCGGTCGCGGCCGCCCCGATTGCGGCCGCCGCGTGCGCCGCGGCCTTCGCTGCGTTCCGAACTGCGTTCGCCCGCCGGGCGACGATTGGGGCGCTGTTCGCCGCTGACGGCGTCCAGCGTTTCGGCAGGCGCCGGTTCACCCATCTGCGGGATCGGCATGCCCATCAGCTTTTCGATCGCGGCGACCGATTTGCCATCGATCGGTGCCACCAGCGTGATTGCCGTACCGGTCAGTCCGGCGCGGCCGGTACGGCCGATGCGATGCACGTAATCGTCGGGGTGATGCGGCACATCGAAATTGAATACATGGCTGACCGCCGGAATATCGAGGCCACGGGCGGCGACGTCGGAAGCGATCAGAAGCTTGGCATTGCCGCTGCGGAACGCTTCGAGCGCGGCAGTGCGCGACGACTGGTCGAGATCGCCGTGCAGCGCGACGGCGTTGAATCCATGACTGACCAGCGATTTGTGCAGCAGCGCGACTTCGCGCTTGCGGTTGCAGAAGATGATGGCGTTCTTGAAATTCTCGGCGCCGCGAATGAGCCGGCGCAACGTATCGCGTTTCTCATGGCCTTCGCGGCCGACGGCGACCTGGCCCTGCGTGATGGTGGTGGCGGCGGTCGCCGGCTTCGACACTTCGACGCGCACCGGATTGTGCAGGAAATTGTCGGCGATGCGCTGGATTTCCGGCGGCATGGTGGCGGTGAAGAACAAGGTCTGGCGCGTGAACGGCACCAGCTTGCCGATGCGTTCGATGTCGGGAATGAAACCCATGTCGAGCATGCGGTCGGCTTCGTCGATGATCAACAGTTCGCAGCCCGACAGCAGCAGGCGGCCGCGCTCGGAATGGTCGAGCAGTCGGCCCGGCGTTGCGATCAACACATCGACGCCGCGCAACAACTTGGCGTCCTGATCGCCGAACGACACGCCACCGATGATCAGGGCGACGTTGAGTTTGTGGTTCTTGCCGTATTTCTCGAAACTCTCGGCCACCTGGGCGGCGAGTTCGCGCGTCGGCTCAAGGATGAGCGTGCGCGGCATGCGGGCACGGGCGCGGCCTTTTTCGAGCATGGTGAGCATCGGCAAAACGAAAGCAGCGGTCTTGCCGGTGCCGGTCTGGGCAATACCGAGCACGTCGCGCCGGGCGAGGACGTGCGGAATAGCTTGTTCCTGAATGGGGGTCGGCGTCTTGTAGCCGGCAGCTTCAATAGCGCCGATAACCTTGTCGGATAGGCCAAGTTGGGAAAAGGACATAAAACCTCGAGCAGGGACCGTGGGGGTCCGCGCCGGACATAAAACCAGTTGCAATGCGCGGGGGTCGGTCGAATCCAAGGGTTCGCACCGGTTGGATGGAACATAGGGTGGAAAGGCGCAAAGTCAATGCTACAACCCAATAAACCGCGTTAAAGCTTAATCTTTTCGCATCTGAGGGCGCAAAATGACCTCGTCTTTACCGCTTGTTTTGGTGCCGGGCCTGCTGTGCAGCGCTCGTTTATATACCTCCCAGGTGACGGCGCTCTGGCCGCACGGGCAGGTCGCGATCGCGGATCACCGGCGCGACAGCGATATGGCGGCGATAGCGGCCGGCATTCTCGCCGACGCGCCGCCGCGCTTTGCGCTCGCCGGTCTGTCGATGGGTGGCTACATCGCATTCGCCATGATGCGGCTGGCGCCCGAGCGGATCGCCCGGCTGGCCTTGCTCGATACGTCCGCGCGTCCCGACCTGCCCGAGCAGGCCGCGGGCCGCGAAAAGTTCATTTCCCTGGCCGAGGCCGGCAAGCTGTCCGACGTGGTCGAAACCTTGCTGCCGCGCTTCCTGCATCGCAGCCGTCATAACGACGAGCCGCTGAAAGCCATGGTGCGCGCGATGGCACAGGAAACCGGCGCGGCGGCATTTGTGCGTCAGACCCGCGCGATTATGACCCGGCCGGATTCCCGGCCATTGCTATCGTCCATTCGCTGCCCGACATTGGTGCTGGTCGGCGAGGGCGATGAGCTAACTCCGCCGGAAATGGCGAAGGAGATCGCCGCCGGCATTGCCGGTTCAACGCTCACCGTCGTGCCGGACTGCGGCCATCTCTCGACCCTGGAAAAGCCCGACGCAGTCAACGCCGCGCTGACGGCGTGGCTGACTAAAGCGTGAGCTGATAACTTTTAGCCGACAAACTTCGTCCCGATTGCGGAGTTCTACCGTCGGCGCTGCGTCCAAAAGTCCTCGAAACTCATCCGGCGGCTATTCGAGTTGCGCTGAAAAAAGAATCCGAAGCCGTCGTTTCGGCCGGAATCGTCGGCGACGAGAGATTCCTCCGAAGGCTTGCGCGTGATGAAGCCGCCCTGTGGCTGATCGCTCAGCACGGCCACAAACTCGGTGCGATAATTGGTCTCGGCGCTCAGCGGTTCGTCCGAGATGACGATGGAAGACCGCGGCAGCGCGGTCGGGCCGATGCGATCGAGTACGTCCTGCGGGATGGTGATACGGTCGAGCGCATCCTTGGCGTCTTCCGGGGCGTCGATGGTAACTGCGGTCCAGCGCAAGCCGGCGTCCGCGCGCGCCATCGCGGTGAAGATATGCGTGCCGATCCGCTTTTCGGGATTGCGGATCGTCACCGGAACCACGATGGACGTATCGAATACCTCGCCGCCGCCATCCGGCGCCGGCTTATGGGTGTTGCGCCGCACATAAAGCTTTTGCGTCGCGCGGCTGATATAGACCGACACGGGTTCGAGCGCGAGCTTCGCCTCGGTCGCGGCTTTGGCGGAAACGGTCTTCCTGGTTTCGGCCGTCTTGGCGGCGTCTTTTGCGGCAGCGGCGGCGGCAAGTTTCGTCTTTGCATCGGCCTTCGCGGTGTCGAGACGCGTCGATGCTTCCGTGGCCTTGACCACGGCTTTCTGTTTGCGCTCCTCGGACCGCGCTTTTGCCTGGTCGGTCGTCGCAGCGGCGAGCGCCTTGCCGGCGGATGCGGCTTCGGCGTCAGCGCTCTTCTTGAGATATTCCAGCTTGCGCAACGACGACGCGAGCGATGTCGTCTCGCGTGCGGCCGCGGTAGCCGCCTTCTTGGTCTCGACCGCCGCCTTGTCGGCATCCGCGGCCTCGCGAACGAGTGTCTCGGCATGGGCCGGCGCCGCCGCGACGGCCTCCGCCTTCGGCGTCAGCAGCGTCGGGTGGGAAATCTCGACCGGAGCCGCGTCATTCGGCGAGATGATCACCCGCATCCCGATTCGTGTCTTGTCGAACAGCTTCTCGGCAAAGCCAAACGGCATGCGCACGCAGCCGTGAGAGGCCGCATATCCGGGTAACGGCCCGCCGTGCATGGCGACGCCGTTCCAGGTGATCCGCTGCATGTGCGGCATCCAGGCGTCGTCATACATGGTCGAGTGGTGGTCCTTGTCTTTCTCGATCACGGCGAAGACGCCGGCGGGCGTCTCGCGGTTCTTGACGCCGGTCGATACCGGCGCGCGCACAATCCATCCGTCGGCGTCGTAAAAAGTGATTTGCTGGCTCTTGATTGACACGATTGCCATGATCGGTTCACCCGCTTGGCGCGGCGCCGTTTCTTCTTTGGCTTGCGCGGGGCGGGCTTGCCGGGGCGCCGCCTCGGCGGTCAGCGCCGGCAGCGCGGCCATAACCGCGAGCGTCGCAATGGCGGCAGGCCCCCAACGCCGAACGGCCGCGGGGGATTTCGCCGTCATCAATCGTTTTGTCATGCCATTCCCGGTTGAAATTCGTGCCAGCGGTTGCGTCGATCGCGCATTATATCGCTATCACTGGATAACAAACAGCCAACACAATCCCTGGCCAATTCGTTCCCAGTGATTATAGCACATTAGACAACTGGTTTATTTACGCCGCCCTAATTGAACTTCAGCCCGGCCGCTTGCGCGAGTTTGATGTTCGAGACGATCTCCTTGGCGATCAGCGCGTCGAACTCCTCCGGCGACAGCGGCAGCGGTTCGACACCTTGCGGCGCGAGTTTCGCCTGTACCTCGGGCAGGGCCAGAGCCTTCTGCACTTCGGCATGCAGGCGGTCGATGATCGGACGCGGCGTCTTGGCCGGTACCAGCAGCCCGTTCCAGAAATTATAGTCCGAGTCCGGAAAGCCAGCTTCGGTCGTGGTCGGCACGTTCGGCAGGGCGGCCGAGCGGCGCAGCGTACTCACCGCCAGCGGCAGCAAACGGCCATCGGTAATCAGCGACATCGACGACGAGATGCCGATGCAGCAGAAATCGACTCGGCCGGTCATCACTTCGGTCAGCGCCTCGGGGCCGCCGCGGAACGGAATGTGCGTGGCTTTAAAGCCGGCCGAAAGGCGGAACCGCTCGGCCGCCCAATGGGTAGCGCTGCCGACGCCGGCCGACGAATAGGTCAAGTCGCCGCTCTTGGCGCGCTCAGCCAGATCCTTGGCCGTCTTGATGCCTTTGCCCGGCGCAACCATCAGCACATTCGGCACGACGCCGAAAATGGCAACGGCGGAGAAATCCTTGGCCGGGTCGTAGGTGATTTGCGGATAGGCGGCGGGAGCGGCCGAATGCGCGGCGGCGTTGACCAGGACCGTGTAGCCATCGGGGTCGGCCTTGGCGACGGCGGCCGAGCCGATGGTACCGCCGGCGCCGCCGCGATTTTCCACCACCATGGTCTGGCCAAGTTGCCGGGACAGCGGATCGAGGACGATGCGGCCGATGATATCGACGGTGCTGCCGGCGGAAAACGGCACGATGGCGCGGATTGTCTTGTCCTTCGGCCAGGCGTCGGCGAAGGCAAGGCGCGGCAGCGCCGGAGCGGCGAGGGTCGCGCCGGCAAGGGTGAGAAATCGGCGGCGATGGGTCTGGCTCATAGAAGCTCCTTGGCGTTCCTCGTGCGGCGGTCGGGCGTGTCGCTCATTGGGATGGCGACGTCATTCCCTGTTTGCCCATGGTGCCCATGCCGGCTCGCACAGGGAAGGGGGCAAGCGAAAAATATGCGCCTACACATTCATGAATTGTCTCCCTTTGCCCTGATGAAAACGGAGGGCTATAGGAGGCATCAGAAACGACATAGCAACGGCGGGAGCGGGATCGATGCGCACACAAGTCGGGATTATCGGCGCCGGTCCGGCCGGACTTGCATTGGCGCGCATGCTGCACCTGCAAGGCATTTCGTCGGTGATCATCGAAAACCGTAGCCGCGATTATATCGAAAACCGCATCCGCGCCGGACTGATCGAGCACTGGGCGGCCGACATGCTGACCGACATCGGCGTCGGCGAGCGCATGAAGCGCGAAGGCCTGGTGCATTGGGGCACCAATTTCGCCATCAACGGCGAAATCCATCGCATCGATTTCAAGGCGCTGTTGAACAAGCGCATCACCATTTACGGCCAGCAGGAAGTGGTGAAGGACCTGGTCGAGCGCCGGCTCGCCGATGGCGGGCCATTGCTGTTCGAGGTCGAGGGCGTCAGCGTTCACGATCTAACGACGGACCGGCCGAAAATCCGGTTCGCGCATGAAGGGCAGGCGATCGAACTGGAATGCGACTTCATCGCCGGCTGCGACGGCTATCACGGCATTACGCGGCCGAGTTTTCCGGACGGCGTTTTGAATGTGTATGAGCGCGATTATCCGTTCGGCTGGCTCGGCATTCTGGCGGAATCGCCGCCGCCGGATCACGACCTGATCTATTCGTATAACGACGACGGTTTCGCGCTTTACACGATGCGGTCGCCGACCTTGGCCAGGCTCTATCTGCAATGCGATCATGACGAACACATCGATGCCTGGCCGGATGCCCGTATCTGGGAGAATCTGCACAAGCGGCTTGGTGGCGCGCGCAAAATGCAGGAAGGAAAAATTCTGCAAAAAGGCGTGACGGCGATGCGCTCGTTCGTCGTCGAGCCGATGCAATACGGCCGGCTGTTTCTCGCCGGCGACAGCGCGCATATCGTGCCGCCGACCGGCGCCAAAGGCATGAACCTGGCTTTCGCCGACGTGGTGGTTTTGTCGCGCGCGTTTGACGGTTTTTACAAGAAGCAGCGCACCGATCTCCTCGAGGGCTATTCCAAGGCGTGCCTGAAGCGGGTCTGGAATGCGCAGCGCTTTTCCTGGTGGATGACTCAGATCATGCACCGGTTCCCCGACGAGACGCCATTCGACCGCCGCCGCCAGATCTCCGATTTGCGCTATATCACCTGTTCCGAAGCGGCGATGAAATCGCTGGCCGAGCAATATGTCGGGCTGCCCATCGATTGACGGGGTGAAAACGCCGGACCGGCGGGCGGGATTCACGGGCGGGTTGTCCGCGCATGATCGCGGCCGGCGAATCCTGCGGACATCAGGCTGAAATTGGCATTTCCGATTCAGCGCCGGCGGTGTACGATTTTCAAAATGCCGGCGGAAACGCACGGCGGCCAGACGGGGGGAACCATGAAAACGGCGATCAAAATAAAGGCGGCAATGAAATTCGTTGTCTGCGGACTCGCCGCGACTCTGCTTCTGGGCACCGGCGCGGCGCGGGCACAGAGCGATTATCCCAACCGCGTCATCCATTTCGTTGTCGGTTTTGCCGCCGGTGGTGGCAACGATCTGTTTGCCCGGCTGGTGGTGCAGAAATTCCAGCAGAACACCGGCTACAACGCGATCATCGAAAACAAGGTCGGCGCCGGCGGCCGGCTTTCGTCCGAATATGTGGCCAAGCAGCCGGCCGACGGCTACACGGTGCTGGTCGGCGCCACGGGACAGATGTCGATCGCCGCGGCGATCTATCCCAATCTCGGCTATCATCCGACCAAGAGCTTTATCCCGCTTAACATGATCGCCTCGTTTCCGCTGGTGCTGGTGGTGCCGATGGAACACCCCGCCAAGACCGTGGCGGAGCTGGTGGCGTGGGCCAAGGCCAACTCCGACAAATCAAATTACGGAACTTCGTCTCCCGCCTTTACCATCGCCAGCGAACTGTTGAAGCTCAAGACCGGCATGCCGGGAGTGGCCATCCCCTACAAGAGCAGCAACGAATCGAATCTCAGCGTGCTGGCCGGACAGACCTTGTTCACCATTTCGGACGGGCCGCCGGCGATTCCGCTGGTGACCGGCGGCAAGATCCGGGCGCTCGCCGTGACAGGCGCGGAGCGCTCGCCGGAACTTCCCAATGTGCCGAGCATGGCCGAAGCCGGGTTTCCGGAGGTCAATACGCAGCTGTGGAGTGGCTTCTTCGTACCCACAGGAACGCCGGACGCAATCGTCGCCAAGCTGACCGCGGAACTCGGCAAGGCTCTGGCCGACGCCGGCGTGCGCGAGTCGCTTGCCAAAATGGCGGTAAAGCCCGGCGGGCCGACTGGCGCGGAGTTCGCCAAATACATCGACGCCGACATCAAGACTTTCTCGGATGTGGTGCAGGCGGCGAAGCTGACGTTCCAGTAGACACAACGAGGAACTTGCGAAAATCGGTGCTGTGCATCGATAAATCCGGCGTTGCCGATTGCGGTGGCGATGCCGGCTGCTATTCTTAATTCCAATGATGCTCTCACGAGTCGTTGGGGTTGCTAAATTATGCGAAGTGCGGCGATTTTCGGCTTGATGTTGATGTTCGCCTTGCCCGCCGCCGCCGCTACCGCCCCCTCAACTGATTCAGGCAATGAACCGTCAGCCGCCGCCGAGCCGCCAGGCAAGAATGTCGAGGTAACCGAACCGGCGGTCATCGACCTGTTGCAGAGCCACGAACTTTTTGGGACCTTCGCGTCCGATTGCAGCCGGCTACCGGCGCCCACCAATCCACATGTCAGAGTCAGTCGTGAGCCGGGCGGCATGGTGATCGAGGCGCACGATGTTGGCTCTAAATATACGAATAATTTTTACAGCGTGCGCGCGGCGCGTCGCGTCGGCACCGACCGGCTGGAATTGAAGGTGGTCTTCGTGCCCGGCACGAAGGCCGAAGAATACCAGACGATGGAACTGGTCGTCGGCAACGGTACGCGGCGCACGATGTTCAATCGTGTCGACAACGGGCCGGTGCGGGTCCAGCGCGGCGTCGCGGTCGCCAATGGCAGCAGGACGCCGCTATTGAAGAAATGCTGGTAATATTGCGGCAAACGCCGTGCATTGTTGCAGCTGCGCCTACTAAATGTTGCTACTAGAGGTTGACATGTCAAACCTAGCATGTTCAGGTTTTGAGTTGCGACAAGCATGGTCCTTGGCGTGCAATGACGACCTTAGCGAACCTGATTGACTGGGCTTTTGATCATCGTATCACGCTGGCGCTGGATGCGGGTTTAACCCTTTTGCTATTGTGCCCACTGGGATATTTTTTGACGCTCGGCTGGGCCCGCAAATACGACGAGATCGATAACAGTCTGCCCGACCACGCCAAATACACATATCTGAAAAATTATCGCGGCTATGCCGGCGCTGAAAGCAATGCGCCCGCCGAGTTCAAGAGTGTCTACAAGAGGTGGTACGGCCGCTCGCGCTTTTTCATCCCTGTGCTTTTGGTGTCTCTGGTCGCCTTGATCGAAAACTATCAGCTCGCGCTGGGCCTCCAGCTTTGGGTTGAAAATCAGCCTATCTCGGCGGTCACCGCGGCCATTGCCGGCGGCTACACCTTCGTTACGAGCGACTTTATCGCCCGGGTTCAGCGCGGCAGTCTTTCTCGCGCCGACATCTTGCGGGGCGCACTCAGGCTGGTCGTTGCAATCCCCGTCGGCCTCGCATTCGGGCAGCTCAGCGCTTCGCTTGCCGTGTTCATCGCATTCGGCGTCGGCATCTTTCCACTAGAAGCAATCACAACGATCATCCGCAGAGTGCTTGACGACAAGCTCAAACTTCAGGCGGTTTCCGATTCCGTTCCAGACCGTGTCGCCGTATTGTCAGGTATCGACCGTCCGATCGCCGACCGTCTTCAGGACGCAGATATTACGACTGTGCCGCAGCTGGCGTGGTGCGATCCGATTCAGCTGACTATGCGCACGAATTTGAATTTCGAATTCGTGTCGGACATTGTCGGACAATCACTGGCATGGGTTTATCTGCGCGATAGGCTTACATTGCTTCAGCCGTTTGGACTGCGCGGCGCCTATGAGATACGTGTGCTGATGGATGAACTGGGCGGCAAGACCGCGCATGAGAAAGCAACGGCAACGAAGGTGCTCAAAGAGGCGGCGCACGCCGTGAAGATGCCGGTCGACGGCCTGAGATACGCCTTTTACCAAATCGCCGAAGATACCTCGACGAAGTTTATTTACGATTCCTGGAGCGAGTGACGTTCAACAGGTCCTGGCAAATGACCTTTTAACTCGATCAAGAGACGCGTCGATGCGGCGCTTCTTCGACATAGCAGCGGAAAGCTAAACGTCGAGCAATTCATCCTTGGCGAACTCGGCGTTTTCCTGGATGAACTCGAAGCGTGCCTCGGCCTTGTTGCCCATCAGCCGCTCGACCGAACTGGCCGTTGCCTTGATGTCGGCATCCGCCAAAGTCACTTTGAGCAAGGTGCGCTTTGACGGGTCCATGGTGGTCTCCTTCAACTGCGCCGCCATCATTTCGCCGAGGCCTTTGAAGCGCGAGACCTCGACCTTGGCGTTGGCGTTGAAATCGGACTTGAGCAACTGCGCCTTGTGTACATCATTGCGCGCATAGGCGATCTTGCCGCCGTGCTGCAGCCTAAACAGAGGCGGCACCGCGAGAAACAGCTTGCCGTCGTCGATCAGCTTTGGCATCTGCCGGTAAAAGAACGTGATGAGGAGCGAAGCGATGTGCGCACCGTCCACATCGGCGTCCGTCATGATGATGACTTTCTCGTAACGCAGTTCGGTGTCCCGATAGTGCGCGCCGGTGCCGCAGCCGAGCGCTTGCACGAGGTCCGCCAATTGTTGGTTTTGCGCCAGCTTGTCTTTACCGGCGGAGGCGACGTTCAAAATCTTTCCGCGCAGCGGCAGCACGGCCTGGGTGCGGCGGTCGCGCGCCTGCTTGGCCGAGCCGCCGGCCGAGTCGCCTTCGACGATGAATATCTCGGAGCCGAGCGAGCCGGAATTCGAGCAGTCGGCGAGCTTGCCGGGCAGGCGCAATTTGCGCACGGCCGATTTGCGGGCGACGTCTTTTTCCTGCCGGCGGCGCAGCCGGTCCTCAGCCCGGTCGATGACGAATTCGAGCAGACGATTGGCCTGCGTCGGATTGCCCGACAGCCAGTGATCGAACGGATCCTTGATTGCCTGTTCGACGATTTTTTGAGCGGCGGCAGTGGCAAGCCGATCCTTGGTCTGGCCCTGGAATTCCGGCTCTCGAATATAGACCGACAGCATGCAGCCGGAGCCGACCATGACGTCTTCGCTGGTAATTGCCGCCGCGCGCTTGGTCAGGCCGGCGCGCTCGGCGTGGTCTTTCAGGCCGCGCAGCAGGGCGGACCGCAAGCCCGATTCATGCGTGCCGCCGTCATGCGTGGGGATGGTGTTGCAGTATGATTGCAAAAATCCATCGGCATCTGCGGTCCAGGCGATCGCCCATTCGACGGCGCCGTGCTTGCCGGTCTTGCCGGACGCGCCGGTGAAGATGTCCGGATGAACGAGGGTCGCACCCTCCAGATTGGAGGCGAGATAATCCTTCAGGCCATCGGCGAAATGAAAAACGGCCTTCGGCGGCACGTCAGTGCCCTCGACCATCTCCGGTTCGCAATTCCAGCGAATTTCGACGCCGCCATAGAGATAGGCTTTCGAGCGCGCCATCTTGAACACGCGCGCCGGATCGAAGGCGGCCTTGGCGCCGAAAATCTGTGCATCGGGCTTGAAGCGGATTTTGGTGCCGCGCCGGTTCGGCGCGCGGCCGAGCTTTTCCAGTTTGCCCTTCGGCTTGCCGCGCTCGAACACCATTTTGTAAAGCTGCTGCTCGCGCGCGACTTCGACTTCCATGCGCTCGGACAGAGCATTGGCAACCGAGACACCGACGCCGTGCAGGCCGCCCGAGGTCTCATAAACCTTTGAGTCGAATTTGCCGCCGGCATGCAGCGTGCACATGATGACTTCGAGCGCCGACTTGTTCTTGAATTTCGGATGCGGGTCGACCGGGATGCCGCGGCCGTTGTCGTTGATCGAGATGAAGCCGTTGGCTTCCATATCCACTTCGATCCAGCTGGCATGGCCGGCCAGCGCTTCGTCCATCGAGTTGTCGATCACTTCGGCGAACAGGTGATGCAGCGCCTTTTCGTCGGTGCCTCCGATATACATGCCGGGGCGGCGGCGCACGGGCTCCAGGCCCTCGAGGACCTCGATATCCTTGGCGGTGTAGCCGGACTCCGCGCTTGCGCCGCGCCCCGCGGATTTGCCGCGGGCGGCTTCCTTCGGCGCTTTGCGGGCAACCGCCTGACGCGCCGCCGATTTGGCGGGCGTGGCGAAAAGGTCCGGTTCGGACGGCTTGGATTTCTTCTTGGTCGCGGATTTTGCCATTGCAGCCTTCAGGGAATGCCAGCTCTCAGATAGGTTCGCGGCGAATCAGTTGCCAGCACTATGCCAGACCGCTCCCGTGACGGCACAGGCGGCGTGACCGCCGAGGACGGTCCGGGTTCACCGGAATACGGAGAGGGGCCTACAGGTTAGGCAGGAACGTGGCAATCTGCGGGAATACCGCCACAGCGACCACAATCACCAGAAGAACAATCCAATACGGGATCGAGCCCCGGAAGATTTCCGCCAGGGTAACGCTTGGGTCAGGCACCGCGGCTTTCACGGTGAACACAAGGATGCCGAAGGGCGGGGTCAGCAGGCCGGTTTCGATGGCCAGGATGCCGATTATGGCGAAGGCCAGCGGATCGAAGCCGAGATGGATTGCGATCGGTGCGAAGATTGGAACCGTAAGAAGGATGATCGAAATTGAATCGATCAGGCAGCCGAGCACGAACCAGATGGCGACCATGATCACCAAAATGCCCCAGGCGCCGGCGCCGGTGGCGAGCAGGAACGATTTCGCGGCTTCGGTGAAGCCGGTCATCGACAGGACGCGCGAATAAAGCTGCGCGCAGAACAGCAGCAGCAGCAGCGGCCCGGAGGTGCGGCCGACATCCAGAACCACCTGCCAGACTTCGCGCGGCTTGATGCCCTTGATCACCGCCAAAATCAGTGAGCCGATGGCGCCAATGCCAGCGCCTTCGGTCGGCGTACACAGGCCGAGCCAGATCGATCCCAGCGTGCCGATGATCAAGGCGACCACGAGAAGCGTGCTGTAAAGCATCGCACGCAGTGTCGCCTCATCGACGTCGGCTACCGGGTCTGGCAGTCGCCCCGCCGAGACATCGGCGCCGAGCGCGCTGGCGCCCCGCCGCGAGGCATGGGTTTCGCCAACCAGTTCGGGATTGAGCTTCGCCGCCACAACTACATAAACAACCATGCCGCCAGCGGCCAGCAGGCCGGGGATTACGCCGGCGAGAAACAGTTTGCCGATCGACAGCTCGGTCAGCACGCACCACACGATCATCAGCACCGATGGCGGAATCAGCATGCCGAGGCAGGCACTGCCCGCGACCGAGCCGAGCGCGAAGTCGCGCCGGTAGCCGTAGCGCCGCATTTCCGGATAGGCGATGCGCGAGAATGCTGCCGCAGCGGCAATGCTGACGCCAGTGACGAAACCGAACAACGCATTGGCCAAAATGGTAGCGGCGGCGAGCCGCCCCGGCAGCCATTTGCTGGCACGGTTCGCCAGCGTGTAGAGGTCGCGGGCCGCTCCGCACTTGGCCAAAAAGTCGCCCATCAGCATGAACAGCGGAATGACGGCAAAGACATAATCGCGCAGCGCTTCATAAGCGGTGTTGGCGACGAAGGTGCGCACGACTTCGACGTCGCCTGTCATCAGGTAGATGCCGAGTGCCGCGGTGATGCCGAGCGAAATAGCGATATGAACACCGGAAAACACCAGCAGCAGAACGACCACCACGATGGCGATCATGTCGAAATGGCCGAGCATGATGCGTGTTCCTAGATATGCGTAGAGGCGGAAGGGGCGATGACGTTTTCGGCCCGGCCGGTTATGAGGGCGTTGATCGCCCGCAGGCCGTGAACGGTGTAACTGGTGACGACCAAAATCGCGCCAAGCACGACGACGGTGCGCGCAGGCCACACTGGCACACGCAGCGCGCCTTCACCCTCATACTCGCCGCTGGCGATGGCGTGCAGGGTCGGTTCGTAGCTGCCCCAGATGATCAGCCCGAAAAACACAATGCCCAAAGTGGCCGACAGCAACTGCGCGAAAGCCAGCCCGCGCACGCCGAACGCGCCGGAGACGACGTCGGTGTAGATCATGCCGCCGCTCTGCACGGAATAACCGGCAAGCAGGAAGCAGATGATGACGATCGACATCGAGACGATCTCCGGCGTGCCTTTCACCGGAGCATTGAAGAGCGCGCGCCCGAGCACATCGGCGCAGACGATGAATCCCAGCAGAAAAATGATCACCGCCGCAAAGGCGAGCAGGACGCGGGTAACCCGCACGTTCAAAATCTCAAGCATGCGATGGCCTGGCTTTCGGAAGCGTCATTGATCGAAGGAGGAAAAATGCGGGCAGGCGGCCGCTTGATCGACCGCCTGCCTGCGAAGCGTTATTTGACGTTGTAGCGCACCGGCCATTTATGGCCGTTGTCTTCGGCCGCCTTGAGCGCGACCTCAAGAACCTGCGTTCCCGGCAGACCGGCGGCGTCGAGTTCCTTGGCCTTCTGCGCCGGCCATGCGGCGAGCGAATTGGCCCAATCCGCCTTCACCTTGTCGGGAATTGCCTTGACGTTGACGCCGTGTGTTTTCAAGTCGGCGATCTGCTTTGGATAGTTTTCTTTGTTCACGGAGCCGGTCTTGGCTTCGTACTCCTTGGCGACCTCCGCGATGATCGTCTGAACTTCCTTCGGCAGCTTTTCCCAGCGGGCCGAATTAATGGTCAGGCCATGCCAGGTGATCGCGCCGAAGCCGACCTCGGTGTAGATCTTGCCGACTTCATAAAGCTTGAAGTTGACCCAGGCGGACGGGAACATGATCCAGCCGTTGTAGACGCCGGTCTGCATCGAGGTGTAGGCGTCGGGCAAAGAGGATTGCACCGGCGTCGCGCCAGCGAATTCCAGCCACTTCAGATTGAGGCCGGCGCCGGCGATCTTCTGACCTTTCAAGTCAGCCACGCTGTTCCAATCGAAATTGGTGCCGAGGTTGTAGCCGTTGTCGGCAATCAGCGCGATCAGCTTCTGCTTGAACTTGTCCTCGAACACTTTCGACATGTACGGCACCTTGTCGTACACGGCGCGCGCCACTTTCAGGCTGGTGGTCGGGTCCATCGTGCCGAACGGCAGCATCACCTGGAACGCGTGCAGCGGCAGGTTGGACGGCTCGAAGCAGAAGCAATAGCCGCCGATGTCGATGATGCCGGACTGGACGCCTTCCAGCGTGTCGGCGACTTTCACCATGGCGCCGCCGTAGCCCTCGACGAACTCGACCTTGAATTTCGTTTTCTCGGCGACCCTTTTGGTCACTTCGGGAACGAAAAAGGTTTGCATGAGGTTGACGTATGTATTCACCGGCGGATGGCCGGAGGCGATGCGCAGGCGAATAACCTCCTGCGCATTGGTTTTTGCGGCCATGAATGTGCCGGCCGTGACGAGCGCCATGAAAACGCCGGCGCGCAACAGTTTGCGGATAGTCATCGTGCATCCTCCCAAGGATTTCGCCGGTGTCCGGCGTTATTTTTGTCGTGCGTACAGTCTGTTGGATTGCCGATAAGTGTCAATGGTCATGACGTCTCTGTTCTCTGCGTTATGCGACAACTTTCGCGCTATGAAAGCATGGCGCGTGACGAGCGTCCGCGATACAGATGGTCAGCGTTCACACTAGCCGGCGGTATGACGTCCAATGGAAGCTTACGTCGATCAGATCATTGCCTTTGCGCGCGACAACGCCGCCTGGGCTCCGCCAATCGTCTTCGCGCTGGCGTTCGGCGAGTCGCTTGCTTTCATCTCGCTGCTGATCCCGGCCTGGGGCGCGCTGGTCGCGCTCGGCGCCTTGATCGGCTCAAGTGGCATCGATTTCTGGCCGGTCTGGATCGCCGCCTCGCTTGGCGCGGCGCTTGGCGACTGGCTGTCCTACTGGATCGGGCTGAAGCTCGAATACCGGGTGCAGCACATCTGGCCATTGTCCCGCCATCCGGACCTGATCCCGCGCGGCGAACGCTTCATGAAAACCTGGGGCGTGGCCGGCATATTCATCGGCCGGTTTTTCGGCCCACTGCGCGCGTCGGTGCCGCTGATCGCCGGCATTTTTGAAATGCCATTCTGGCGATTTCAGTTCGCCAATTTCGCATCGGCCTTCGTCTGGGCGGCGGTGCTGCTGACGCTCGGCGACGGAATATCGAAAGCATTTAGCTATTTCTGGAACTAAATAAATTCCGCCGGGACTTTCATCCCGGCGGAATTAGCAAGTCGCATTTTTTACTTGAGCGCGGCCTGACCGGCCAGTGAGACGACGTCGTCCTGCGCGCCGGAGCCGCCACTGACGCCGATGGCGCCGATGATCTTGCCGCCGACAATGATCGGATTGCCGCCGCGCGACATGATCACGTCGTCGAGTGTCGACAGATAGGCGAAGAACGGTCCCCTGCCGGACAATCTTTCGAAAACCACCGTCGGACGACGATACCGCGCCGACGTGCGTGCTTTGTGTTGCGAGATGGTGACCGACGCGTTCTGGCAGTTGTCTTGCTTCTCGAAGTAAACCAGTTCGCCGGCCGGATTGACGATTGCGACGCAGAAAATGCCCCAGTTGCGCTTGGTCGCTTCCGCGATTGCCGCGGCGGCGACTTTTTTGGCGTTCTCGGTGTTGATCGGCTCGCCGTAGGCCGGAGCGGTTGCTGCATCTGCGACCGTTTCGTTCGGATTGGCCGGATCGGGCGGCACCTGGGCGAAGGCCGCGGTGCCGGTCATCAGCGCGACGCACACAGCGCCTGCTGTCATTGTTAAACGACGCATCTTGTTTCCCTCCCATGGGATTATTGCCGGCATCATTTTTTTTCCAACCGACCTGGCTGGCTTCGCCGACATTGCAAGCTTAACGATCCGGCAGACCGCCGCAACACACCTCGCGACAATTGTGCCTTGGAATAATTTTCCGTTGTCAGTGTTTGTGCGCGTGGCCCGCCATCCGGGTTCAAGCGATGCGGTTCGGTGCGCCGCAGCAATTTTTATGCAGAATTTCAGTTGGAGATGCCGCAAGCCCCTTGCGGATCATCCGGGACCGGTCAAAGGCCGCGTTGCATGCGACATTTTGGTCGGGAATAGCCGGGCGGGGGTCAGTGTTATGTTTCCATAAGCCGAGCAGCAGGAAGCCCGTCTAACGCGGGCGGCTGTTGGGGTAACAGGGGGAGACACGCATGAGCGAGGTTTCACGTCGTAATCTGTTGACCGGCGCGGCTGTGGCCGCGGCCATGGGGCCGGCTATGCTGGCCCAACCAACGCCGGTCATGGCGGCCGCGCCGCTCGCCGGCAACCAGAGCGCCGGCTGGTATCGCTACAAAGTCGGCACCACCGAAATCACCGTCGCGACCGACGGCCGCAGCGTCTTCAAGTTGCCGGACACCTTCGTCACCAATGTTCCGAAGGACAAGGTCAACGAGGGGCTGGTCGCCGCGCATATGGAAAAGGACATGATGGTGATCCCGTATTCGCCGATCGCGGTGAATACCGGCTCCAAGCTTGTGGTCATCGACACCGGCACCGGCGAAAAGAATTTCGAAACCACTAAGGGTACGGCCGGTCAGTTCCATTCAAATCTGAAGGCGTCCGGTATCGACCGCAACAATGTCGACATCGTCATCATCTCGCACTTCCACGGCGACCACATCAACGGCCTGCTGGACGCCAATAACGCGCCGGCCTTTGCCAACGCCGAAATCATGGTGCCGGCGGCCGAGTGGAAGTACTTCATGGACGACGGCGAAATGAGCAAGCAGACATCCGACCGCATGAAAGGCGTGTTCGCCAATGCCCGCCGGGTGTTCGACGCGCTCAAGCGCAAGGTCACGCCTTACGAGGACGGCAAGGAAATCGCGCCGGGCATCACCTCGGTCGCCTCGTATGGCCATACGCCGGGCCACACCTCGCACATCATCTCGTCCGGCTCGAGCAAGGTGTTCGTGCAGGCCGACGTGACGAACAACCCGGCGCTGTTCGCGCGCAATCCGGGCTGGCACGCCTTCTTCGACCAGGACGGCGCTGTCGCCGAGGCGACGCGGCGCAAGGTCTACGACATGCTGGTGGCTGAAAAGATGATGGTGCAGGGCTTCCATTATCCGTTCCCGGCCAACGCCTATATCGAGAAGACCGCGAGCGGCTACCGCGAGGTGCCGGTTCCGTGGAATCCGTCGATCTGAACGGACGCAACTGAAATCGATGAGAAGGCCGCCGGTTTTCGGCGGCCTTTTTGCATTCCAGCTGGCGGAGCCGGGCCGCCTTGACCGTGCCGGGGGCCGGGCCTATATCGCGCCTTCATGACGATGTCCTTTGCACCCGCCGCGCGCCGCCGCCGCCGTATCGACACGGCACGGGCGCGCTTTCGCGTGTAAAACGTCCCCGTGCCGCCGGAATTTGGCCGCGGCACCTTGATCCTCCCGACCGTTGCCTTAATCCGGATGAATGAACCGCTCCGCGTGCGGAGAATCGGCGCCTATTGTTACGCTGGCGCTTGAACCGAAGGACCTAAGGCCATGGCTAGTAGCAAGGCTAAAATCGGCGTACTCGGCGCCTCCGGCTATACCGGCTCCGAACTGGTGCGGATGCTGTTGCGCCACCCGCGCGCCGAGATCGCGCTGCTGACAGCCGAACGCAGTGCCGGCAAACCGATGCGCGAGGTTTTTCCGCAATTCTCGCCCTATGAGCTGCCGACCTTGGTCGCTTTGGACGGTCTCGACTGGAAGGCGCTGGCGCTCGACGTTGTGTTCTGCGCACTGCCGCATGCGACGACGCAAAAAGTGTTGAAGGAGCTGTTGGCGGCCGCGCCAGCGACCAAGGTGGTCGATCTGTCGGCCGACTTCCGGCTCGCCGACACCGCCGCCTATGCCAAGTGGTACGGTCATGAACACCACGCCGCCGAACTGCAGAAGGAGGCCGTCTACGGCCTGTGCGAAATTCATCGGCGCGATATCAAAAAGGCGCGGCTGGTCGCCAATCCGGGCTGCTACACCAGTTGCGCCCAACTGCCGCTGACGCCGCTGATCAAGTCGAAGGCCATCGACCTCGACGAGATTGTCATCGACGCCAAGTCGGGCATGACCGGCGCGGGGCGGGCGGCGAAAGAAGCCATGCTGTTCTCGGAAGTATCGGAAGGCTTCAATGCTTACGGTGTCGGCAAGCACCGGCATATGGCCGAACTGGACCAGGAGTTCTCGCTGGCCGCCGGGCGCGAAGTCACGGTGACCTTCACGCCGCATCTGGTGCCGATGAACCGGGGCATTCTCTCGACCATCTATGTGCGGGGCAAGCGCGGGCGGACGCCGCAAGAACTTCACGAGATACTTTTAAAGTTCTACGCGAAGGAGCCTTTCGTGCATGTGTTGCCGTTCGGCGAGACGCCGCACACCAGGCATGTGCGCGGCTCCAACATGACCATGATTGGCGTCGTCGCCGACCGCATCGAGGGCCGGGCCATCATCGTCTCGGCGCTGGATAATTTGGTGAAGGGCGCGTCAGGTCAGGCGATCCAGAACATGAACCTGATCATGGGCTATCCGGAACCCATGGGCATCGATCAGGTTGCGCTGTTTCCCTAGAATCGTCCGTTGGACTAAGATCTCCCGGTCCTCGCCGGGAGACCTTCATGTTCGAGGTCCAGAACCAGCCGCCGCCACTTGAGCCGTATAATCTCTTCGCTAGCGATATCGTGCTGCGCGAGGCGGTGCGGCGCGAGCAGGCCGAATGGGCTGAAGGCGGGCTCAATGCGCTGGGCGTCACGCTGGGCAGGCCGGAAACCGTCAAGCTCGGCTTCGACGCCAACAAGAACCCGCCGCAACTGCGCACGCTCGACCGTTACGGCCACCGGCTCGATGAGGTCGAGTTTCATCCCGCCTGGCATGAGCTTCTGGCGATTGCGCTGCGTGCCGGCCTGCATTCAAGCCCGTGGTCGCACCCGCAAAACGGCGCGCATGTGGCGCGTGCCGCCGGCACCTATATGCTCAACCAGATCGAAAGCGGCGTTTATTGCCCGGTGGCGATGACCTATGGCGCCGTGCCGACCTTGCGCAACACACCGGAGGTCGCAGCGCTTTGGCTGCCGAAGATTTACGGCCGCGATTACGACAAGCGGTCTGTTCCTGTCGGCGAAAAATCCGCGGCCTTGCTCGGCATGGGCATGACCGAGAACCAGGGCGGCTCGGATCTGCGCACCAATACGACGCGCGCCGAGCCTGCGGGCGACGGCTCGTATCGTCTGCACGGCCACAAATGGTTCATGTCGGCGCCGATGTGCGATGCCTTTCTGGTGCTGGCGCAAACCGACAAGGGCCTTGGCTGCTTTCTGTTGCCGCGCTGGACACCGGATGGGGAGCGCAATGCCATCCACATCGTCCGGCTCAAGGACAAGCTCGGTAACAAGTCGAATGCTTCGAGCGAAGTCGAATTCGTCGGGGCTTACGCGCAATTGATCGGTGAGGAGGGGCGCGGCATTCCGACTATCATCGAGATGGCCGGCTATACGCGGCTCGATTGCTGCATCGGTTCGTCGTCGCTGATGCGCCAGGCCGTGGCGCAGGCGACCCATCACGCGCGTCACCGCACCGTTTTTCAGCGGAAGCTGATCGACCAGCCGCTGATGACCAATGTGCTGGCCGATCTGGCGCTGGAGTCGGAAGCGGCGGCGGTGCTGACGTTCCGCCTCGCGCGCGCCTATGACGAAGAAGGCGAGACCGCGCAGGTTTTCCGCCGCGTGGTGACACCGGCGGCGAAATTCTGGATCTGCAAGCGCACACCGATGGTGACACTGGAGGCGATGGAAGTGCTCGGCGGCTCCGGCTATATCGAGGAAAGCATCATGCCGCGGCTATACCGCGAAGCGCCGGTCAACTCGATCTGGGAAGGTTCCGGCAACGTCATGTGCCTCGACGTACTGCGCGCCATCGGCCGCACCGCCAATGCGACGGCGGTCTTGCATCGTGAACTCGACGGTGGCGGCGAGCCGCGCCTGAAGGCGTTCGTCGGAAAGTTCGAAAGCCGCCTGAGCGCCGCTGACCGCAATGACGAGGCGCAGGCGCGCGTCCTGGTCCGCGATCTGGTGCTGGGCTTGCAAGCCGCGCTTCTCATCAAGCATGCGCCGTCTGCGGTCGCCGACGCTTTCTGTGCGTCGCGACTGACGGGCGAGAATGGTGGCGCCTTCGGCACGCTGCCGCGCGGGTGCGACCTGCCCGCCATAGCCGAGCGGGCGTCGCCGCTTCACTGAGTTGCGTCAGAGTATCCCGAACACCGCCAGCGCCAAAGCCGCTTGCGCCAGAAAGCCGACCGTGAAGGAAAGCGTACGCAGCACCGGAACGCCAAGCACATAGACAATGACATGGGCCAGTCGAGCCCAGAAATAGACCGCGCAGGCGATCACCGTGCTCATGGTCGAATGGCCCTGCGTGTCGAGGATCAGCACCAGCGCCGCGAACACCACCAGGTTTTCGACCGCATTGGTGTGCGCAAAATACAGCCGTTGCGCCCAGGGGCTTTGCGGTTTGTCGTTGCGCGACGGATTGGCCATGGCGCCCATCACGCCGCGGACCATGATGCGGTCCAGTATATAGGGAATCCACAAGACTCCGGTCAGGATCACCGTCAGCGTCAGCCACAAAACTTCGCGCGTCATCGTCGTCTCCCTGAAACCGATTTCTTATCGGTGACGTTTGTCACCTGAGACTAGCCGATCCCGGCGCCCGGGGCCATTGCCGGCGGCGGTCAAAGGGCCGGGAAGCCGGTTGTGCCGGTTTGGCCGGGGCCGTAAAAGGGGCAATCAACGCCCCGTAACAAGTGGATTCGAACCGATGAGCGCGACCGAGGCAAAGGCGCCGAACACTTCGCCGCCGATCGACCCCGCATTATTCCGGCGGGTCATGGGTTCCTTTACCACCGGCGTTACCGTCATTACTGCCGAAGCAGACGATGACGTACGCGGCATGACCGCCAACGCCTTCATGTCCGGCTCGCTGGCGCCGCCGCTCTGTATCATTTCGGTGGCCAAAAAGGCCCGCATGCACGAACTGCTGGAGAAGGCCGGCCATTTCGGCGTCAGCATGTTGGCACGCGATCAGGAAGGCGTCAGCCAACATTTCGCCCGACAGGGCGCTACGGAACCGGATGTGAGTTTCGAACACATCGAGGGCATTCCGGTGCTGGCCGGCGTAAGCGCTTCGCTCGCCGCCGAAATTGACACGCGCCATGACTGCGGCGACCACAGCCTGTTCATCGGGCGCGTGATCGGGCTGCGTGAATTCGGCCGGGCGCCCTTGGTTTATCACGCCGGCAAGTACGCGACTTTGCATTACAAGAAGGAAGTTCCGGCCGATCCGGCGATCGATTTTTGGGAACTAGAGCCCAGTTGAGCGGACGACGACGTAGAGTCCGACCGCGATGACGATGCCGGAAAACGTACGCGTCAGTGCGTTCTTGTGGCCGGCGAGATGCCGCGCCAGCCTTGTGCCGAACAGTCCGCCGAACGCGCCGCCGATCACGAATAATCCGGCGAGCGGCCAGTCGACCAAACCGGACCAGGCATAGCTTGCCGCGGTGGTCAGCCCGAAGGCGGTGACCGAGACCAGCGACGAGCCGATCGCGTTGATCAACGGCATGGCGGTGGCGCCGATCAGGCCGGGCACGATCAGAAAGCCGCCGCCGATGCCGAAAAAGCCGGACAGCGCGCCGACCAGAAGACCCGTGCCAACCAGAAGCGGCAATAGGGTCGGCATGTTGGCGCGGGTCAGCGCGATATCCGGATTGCCGCCGGACTTGCGCGGCCGCAGCATGGCGACGCCGATGATAATCATGAGGATGCCGAACAAGGTCAGCAGACGGGCGCCATCGACCATTTTGCCAAGCTGCGCGCCGCCCGCTGCGCCGGCGATGCCGGACAATGCGAAGACCAGCGCGCAAGGCCATTTGACTGTATTGGCGCGGGCATGGCCGGCGAGATTGAGCGCAGCGCTTGCGGCGACCGCGATCGCGCTGGTGCCGATGGCGACATGCGGCGAGGGCACGCCGACGACATATACCAATAACGGCACCGCCAGGATCGAGCCGCCGCCGCCGACAAGGCCGAGCGTGAAGCCGACCAAGCTTCCAGAGCCGATCGACAGCAAGGCTTGCAGCGTGCTCATTTGACGGCGGCCGGCGCCGCGACGGTTTGCGCGCTCCTGTTCCACGGCATCGCGCCGAGAATGCGCGCCATGCCGCAGAAGCCGGTGACGCCTGCGAACAACAAGCCCGCGCCGACGAAACCTGACAAAGCGTAGAAGCCGGGCGAGACGAGGGCGCCCAGCACGACGCCGATCAGCACCAGACTGCCGGCGCCGATCTGCACCTGCCGCATGATGTCGATCGGCTGTTTCCGGTCGAGTGCGACCGGAAGGCCGGCTTTTTTCCAGGCATCGAGACCGCCTTCGAGGATGAAAGTTTCGCAGGTTTGCGGCGCTGAGCTCGCCAATCTGGCGGCGTTGCCTTTGGTGCGCGCGCCGGAACGGCAGTGGAAAATCAACACGTCGTCGCCGGCGCGCGCCGGGTTGTCGGCGTCGATTCGGCTGAGGGCATGGTGACGTGCGCCGGGGATGCGTTCGCGTGCATGTTCGTCGGATTCGCGGATATCGACGAGCACGGCACCGGCGCTGATTAGTTCGGCGGCGCGCTCGGGCGAAACGGATTTCAAGTTGGTCATGTTATTTCTTTCTTTTTTGTTTTGGATCAGGAGCAGTAGATATCTTTGAGCAGCGCCAGCAGGCGGGCCGCGTTCTTGTCGGCGATACGGTAGTAAATGGTCTGCGCGTCGCGACGCGTCGCGACGAGGCCATCGTCGCGCATCTTGCCGAGATGTTGCGACAGCGCCGACTGGCTCAAATCGCCCGCTTCGACGAGTGACGTCACCGACATTTCGCCGGCCATCGCCAGCCGGCACAGAATCAGCAGCCGGTTTTCGTTAGCGAGCAGCTTCAACAGGCCGGCCGCTTCGCCGGCCTTGCGCTCAAGCTCGGCTATTCCCTTATCAGCAGCGACCGGATGAGGGGCAGTTTTGGTGGTCATGGACAACTCCGTGAATTAGATGTTGCTAAATTAGTAAATACGAATATATAAGTCAAGACCTAATAGCGACGCCAACACGGAGAAAGATCATGACCGCCCCCTCAAAGCCGCAGATTCAGGCGTTTTTCGATGAACCCACCAATACCGTCAGCTACCTGGTGTGGGATTTGGCGACCATGGAAGGCGCGGTGATCGACCCGGTACTCGATTACGATTTCCGCAGCGGCAAGGCATCGATGACGTCGGCAGATGCCATTCTCGCGCAGGCCAGCAAGCTTGGCGTTGAGATTGCGCAGGTGCTGGAGACCCACGCGCATGCCGATCATCTGTCGGGCGCGCCCTATATCAAGCTCAAGACCGGCGCCAAGGTGTCGATCGGTGAGCACATCCGCGATGTGCAGCGCATCTTCCGGCCGGTGTTCAATGCGACCGATGTGTCGGGCGATGGCTCCGAGTTCGATCATCTGTTCAAGGATGGCGAAGGCTTCAAGGTCGGTACGCTCGACGGCGAGGTCATCCACACGCCCGGTCATACGCCGGCTTGCGTGTCGTACAGGATCGGTGACGCAGTTTTCGTCGGCGACACGATGTTCATGCCGGACTACGGCACCGCGCGCGCCGATTTTCCCGGCGGCGATGCCCGCGCACTCTACAGGTCGATCCAGCGCATTCTGTCGATGCCGGCGGAGACGCGGCTGTTCATGTGTCACGACTACAAGGCGCCGGGCCGCGATAGCTACGCCTGGCAGACAACGGTCGGTGAGGAACGGGCGCGCAACGTGCATGTCCATGAAGGCGTCAGCGAAGATGATTTCGTCGCCATGCGTAAGTCACGCGATGCGGGCCTGGCCGCGCCACTGCTGTTGCTGCCGTCGATCCAGGTCAACATCCGCGCCGGCAAATTCCCGCCGGCCGAGGTTGACGGGGTGCACTATTTGAAGGTGCCGATCCGATTGGCGCCCTGACGCGAAAAAGGCCGGAGCGATCCGGCCTTTTTCAATTCGTTTTCCTCGTCAAACGACTTGCTATTAACGCGAGCAGCTTGTGATAATACGACTTATTGGGGTCTCGACGTTGGGGGGCGGGGATGCCGAATACGCTGGTGTTGATTCATGGCTATTCCGATGAGGGAAACTCGTTTGCGAAATGGCACGAGCGTCTGAAAGACCGCTATGAAAAGACCGAGGAAATTTGCATTTGCGATTATGTTTCACTCACCAACGAAGTGACGATTAAAGATCTCGCCGAAGGGTTCGATATCGCCTTGAAGGCGAGAATAGGTCTCAAGGGCGACGAGCCCTTTGACGCGATCGTGCATTCGACGGGCATGCTGGTCATTCGGTCCTGGTTGACGACCTATCCGAAACGCAGGGATCGCCTCAAACACCTCATCGGTATTGCGCCGGCGACATTCGGCTCGCCGCTGGCGAAAAAAGGCCGAAGCTGGATCGGCGCCGTCTTCAAGGGCAATAAGGATCTTGGTCCGGACTTTCTGGAATCGGGCGATCTGATTCTCGACGGTCTCGAGCTGGCGAGCCCGTTCACCTGGGACCTTGCTGAGAAAGATATGCTCGGCGACGTCGAGTATTATGGAGAGACCTCGGGCACGCCGTTTGTCTATATCTTCTGCGGTACGGATGAATATGGCGGCTTGCGAAAGGTTGTCAGCACGCCTGGCACGGATGGGACGGTGCGGCAAGCCGGCGCTGGATTCAATGTTCGTAAAATCGTTCTGGATTTGACCAAGAATCAATCCATTCTCAACCCGAATAAGAAGAAGGGCGTTAAGCGATGGCGTCTGGACGACTGGAAGCACACTGACAAGCCCGTTCATCTGGTGGATGGGATGAACCACGGCACCA
>CAMAUC010000004.1 GCA_945861265.1 Rhizobium sp. Q54
TGGCGGGAGCGACGGGACTCGAACCCGCGACCTCTGCCGTGACAGGGCAGCGCTCTAACCAACTGAGCTACGCCCCCGCGGGCGTCGGATCGAGATAGAGGGGGCCATACCCCAAGTCAAGGCGAACCCGAGGGATTCGGCCACAATTGCAGAAATGCCTTATTTACCGATAAGAATCGATGGTCAGACCGCACCCGAATCGTCTATGCGGGCATAACAGTTTGGCGCTTCGCCAAACCTGCGGATCAAGAGGAGGGTCCCCCTGATGGCTACGGCACCTGCAAAAGCCCCGGCACCGGCAACGGTCACGTTGAAGCATCTCGCCGCAGCACTCGCGGAATCGCACGAGATGTCGAAAAAGCAAGCTGAGGCGGTACTCGGCGATTTCGTCGGCAATATCGTCAAGCATCTGAAGAAGGGCGAGCGTATCCGCATCGGCGGCCTCGGTATCCTTCAGGTGCGCAAGCGCGCTGCACGTATCGGCCGCAATCCTGCGACCGGCGAACAGATCCAGATCAAGGCCAGCAAGAAAGTCGCCTTCCGCGCTTCCAAGGAACTCAAGGAAGCGGTCTGACCTGACTAGATTTACTGGGCTGGACTCTCCGGCACATTCAACGGCAGGCTTGGAGCATCATGCTTCGGCCTGCCGTTTTAGTTTCATGCACAGCGCGGCGGTCAATCGATGCCTCAGTCCCCTGTCTTCGACTACACCGTCACCGAACGCTTCCTGCGCTACGTGACCATCGACACGCAGTCGGACCCCGCTTCGCCGACCTGCCCGTCGACTGAGAAGCAGAAAGACCTCGGCCGCCTGCTGGTGAGCGAATTGCGAGACATCGGTCTCAGCGACGCCGACATCGACGCTAACGGCTATGTCTATGCGACGCTTGCCGCGAACACCGCCAAAACCGTGCCGGCAATCTGCTTCTGCTCGCACATGGATACGTCGCCGGACTGCTCAGGCGCCGGCGTCAAGCCGCAACTCTGGCGCAATTACCAGGGTGGCGACATCGCACTACCCGGCGATCCCACCCAGATCATCCGCGCCGCCGCGCATCCGGCCCTTGCCGCGCAGATCGGCAACGACATCGTCACCTCCGACGGCACGACGTTGCTGGGCGCCGACAATAAAGCGGGCCTCGCCGAGATCGTCGACGCCATGCGCTTCCTCGTTCAGCACCCGGAGATCAGGCACGGCGCCATCAAGGTGCTGTTCACGCCGGACGAGGAAATCGGTCGCGGTGTCGACAAGGCCGACCTCAAGCGGCTCGCCGCCGACTTCGCCTATACGATCGATGGCGAGAGCGCCGGCCATATCGAGGACGAGACCTTCTCGGCCGACAGCGCCACCGTCACCATCGACGGCGTGTCCGCCCATCCCGGCTTTGCCAAAGGCGCGATGGAAAACGCCATCAAGATCGCCGCCCGCATTATCGACGCACTGCCGAAGGATAGTTGCTCGCCGGAGACAACAGCCGGCCGCGATGGCTTCCTGCATCCGCACGGCCTGAGCGCGCAGCTCGGCCAGGCGACGCTGCACTTTATCGTCCGCGATTTCAGCGAAGCCGGCTTGCGCAACAAGGCGGCGCTGCTGGAGCGGACGGTTCAGGCCGTCATGCGCGATTACCCGCGCTCTACCTACAAGCTCGAGATCAAGCCGCAATACCGCAACATGAAAGAGGTGCTCGACCGCCACCCGCAAGTGGTCGACAACGCCATGGAGGCGGTGCGCCGCGCCGGCCTGACGCCGGTCAAAAGCAGCATTCGCGGCGGCACCGACGGCTCGCGCCTGTCGTTCATGGGCCTGCCCTGCCCGAACATCTTCGCCGGCGAGCATGCGTTCCACTCGCGGCTGGAATGGGTCAGCGTCCAGGACATGCAGGCCGCGGTCCGCACCATCGTGCATCTGGCGGCGCTATGGGAAGAACGGGCGTAGGACGAAGCGCATACGGCCCACAGCCGGATATTTCATAGCCGCATAAAGTCTTGACCGTCACGCGCCCGGATGCTGTTGTTGGTGCGGTGGGGAACGGCATCGTGCATAAAAAATCGGCCTATTTCAAAGTCGCGGGTGCCATTCTGGCCGCGGCGTGGCTGGCCGGTTGCGCTGGGCAGACCTCCGGCATCGTCGCCAGCGATGAAGCCTTCTGCGTCCAATCCGCGACCGCCGACGGCGGGCCTTCCTACGACAAATGCCGCAGCAAACTGCAAAGCCAGCGCACAAAGGTCAGCGCCAGCAACGCGACCCGCATCGAAGGCACCGCGCTGCTCAACACGCCGGCGCAGCCGACCAATTTTGCCGGTCCCTGCAAGGCGGCGGATGGCAAGCCCTGCGCACCCGGCGAAGTGACCGGCACGATCAAAGACGCGACCAAGCCTTAGACAGGCCAGCCCTAAGCTTGCCCCAGCCTTGATCGCCATTGTCCTGGCGAACCCCGTTGTCCTGGCAAACCTTTGTCACAGAAACACCGGGAATGGTGGGCGATGACGATGTAGGATAATCGTTCGTTATTATGCACTTAAAAACAAGGTGAGGGCTAAAGTGCGTCTTTGAATGCTAAAAGGAAATTTCGGAGTAGCCCTTACCTTTTGGCTGTTTAGGCCGCGGTGCCATTAATCAAGATTCCCAAACTACAGTTGAGCGATGTCTGCTTTCCGCCGTTAGTGAACAAGGTGGCGCGCATCGCGAATGACGCTAAGTGCCAATAACAGAAATATTTTGTCGCGGCTGGTACGCCCGTTTCACGCCGAGAGTGGGCGCTGATAGGTAGTGCGATCAAGTCGGTTCCCACGCCGAGACAAGCTCGAGTTCGCGGCGGATTTCACGGAGGATGAGGCAATCCGTGGTGCGATGATGGATACAGCGGCGATGGCGAGCAACCAGCAGTGATGCACAAACGAAAAGCCCCGGAACAGGTCCGGGGCTTTCTTTGATCTCACGCTCGTACAAGTCTAGCCGCTTGGCGGCCGCGCCCGTCAGAACTTGTAAGCGAGGCCGACCGATACCGTGTTGGTCCGTAACTTTGCATCTATTACCGCGGCGGCGAGACCAGTGAAGTACGTGCTGCGCCAAGTTCCAAAGTCCGCATAACGGTATTCGGCGCGGGCTAGCCAGTTGCCCCACACCATGGCCTCAATGCCGCCGCCTACGGTCCAGCCGGTTCTTGTCGTGGTGTTCTGTTGAGACATAGCAGTACCGCACGTGGCCGCAGAGCAGTTCGTCGTGCCCTGCAAGTTCTGCCAAGCGACGCCGCCGGTGCCATAGAGCAGCCAGGTCGGAGTCATCAGAAAACCAGCGCGGCCACGCACGCTGCCGTCCCAGCGATCTCTGGTCTCTCTGCTATCAGCAGCGCTAAACGCGGCTCCGAGAAGGCCAGCAGTACTTTTGTGGCCATTACCCCAGGCGATATCGCCTTCGACGCCAACCACCCATAACGGTGCAATCTGTCAATTATAACCAAGATAGCCGCCCGCTCTAACCGTCGAGGTTCTATCCGTGCCTGACGCGGTTGCGGCGAGCGGGGCGGCGCCACCAATGCTGATAGCCGTCGAGTCGTTAGTCGCCCAGCGGCCGCCAAGCGAAATACCCAAATAGGCGCCAGTCCAATTATAGGCGGCTACATAGGGTACCGCTTTGGTCGGCATGTCGGCGGCTGAAGAGCTCTGGGCAATGCTCAAGCTCAGCACTGTGGCAGCAAGACACGCGAGTACGACGCGACGCATGGTCAGTCCCCCTGTCAATTAATTACTCAGCTTCTAGGCCTTTCTCAGCACCTCAGGAAGGCTATCCGCACGATCCTCCTGTTCTTTCGTACGCCAACTGAGCAATATTCCGAAGTGTTGCCGCAATATCACTATAATAGGTATCTTCATCCGGGTAAGAATAAGGGAACTTTCCTCGCGCTGGACCGCGACCGCAGTAAGCTCACGTCCGCGGCGCGTCCCGCCACGATACAGGAGGAATAGATGCGTCGCCCCTGGCGCGGGATTGTCCTCGCCCAAATAGTCATCTAACCGCTCGGGAAACAACGTGCTCTGGCTACGGTCATCGCCAACGACAAAGCGCGTCATCGAATCCTCCCGCCAAATCACGGAAGAACGATATCATCAGGGGGTGTTTTCACACAGCCTGGGTCATTCGCGACCGAGCAGCTCAGCCTCCGCGCCTACCCTTGTCCGTTGATGCTCCAAGCAGCGACAAACTCGGACGCGGCCTGCTTATTCGCGAAGTGTCATTAACGCCATTCATTGCGATGCAGAAACAGCCCGTCAACATAGCTGCTTGTTTATAATATATTTAGTTGAAAAATATGTCGCACACACGCTTAATAAAGCTGTGCACAGGCCGTCATTCTCCGAAATAGAGGCGATCTGAATCCTCCACAAACTGCACAAACCCGCGTCCTAACCGGCGCGGTTTTTTTATGCATCTCGCCATGCAAGTTCGCGGCCTGCGGCGAACGCAGCAGGTCTTTCTCCTTCACGTTGGGGGCTGGTAAGGGATTTAGCGCCAAAACCAAAGTAAATTCATAAACATAGTTTTATGGCGGTGGGCGATGACGGACTCGAACCGCCGACATCCTCCGTGTAAAGGAGGCGCTCTACCAACTGAGCTAATCGCCCTACCTCCAAGGCAATAACGCCTGGCGGCGCCGCGGGCAAGCATTCGCTCCGTCACGCTGCATGCAGCACAGGACGCGGTACCGGACACAAAAAAACGGCGCCCTTTCGGAGCGCCGTTTTGCATTCTGTCGGAGACGGGTCGCCTAATGCGCGGTGATGCCGTCGTCGTCGATGACCGCGTCGCCGGCCTTCGCCGTCGCCGCCGCCAGCTTGGCGGAGGCCGCCGCCTCGTCCCATTCGATCGGCTCCGGCTTGCGCACCAGCGCCCGGGCGATGACTTCGTCCATGCGGCTCACCGGCACGATCTCCAGATGCTTCTTGATGGTCTCGGAGATTTCCACCAGATCCTTGGCATTCTCCTCCGGGATCAGCACCGTCTTCATGCCGCCGCGCGCGGCCGCCAGCAGCTTTTCCTTCAAGCCGCCGATCGGCAACACCCGGCCACGCAGCGTGATCTCGCCGGTCATCGCGACGTCGCGGCGCACCGGAATGCCGGTCATCACCGAAACGATCGCCGTGACCATGGCGACACCCGCCGACGGTCCATCCTTGGGCGTTGCGCCTTCCGGCACGTGGACGTGGATGTCGCGCTTGTCGAACAAAGGCGGCTCGATGCCGAAAGCGATCGAACGCGAGCGGACATAAGATGCCGCCGCCGAAATCGACTCCTTCATCACGTCACGCAGATTGCCGGTGACGGTCATCTTGCCCTTGCCCGGCATCGACGTGCCTTCGATGGTCAGCAACTCGCCGCCCACATCGGTCCACGCCAGTCCGGTGACCATGCCGACCAGATCCTCGGCTTCGATTTCGCCGTAGCGATACTTCGCCACGCCGAGATAATCGCCCAGGTTCGCCGCGGTGACGGCGATGGTCTTCTTCTTCGAGGTCATCAACTCCTTCACCGCCTTGCGGATCAAGGTCGACAATTCGCGTTCGAGACTGCGCACGCCGGCTTCCCGCGTATAACGGCGGATCATCAGCAGCAACGCTTCGTCGTCGATCGCCCATTCCTTCATCTCGAGGCCGTGCTTGGCGACCGCGTGCGGGATCAGATGCTTGCGCGCGATTTCGACCTTCTCGTCCTCGGTGTAGCCGGCGATGCGGATGATCTCCATACGATCCATCAACGGCCCAGGGATGTTGAGCGTGTTGGCGGTCGTGATGAACATCACGTTCGACAGATCGTAATCGACCTCGAGATAGTGATCGGCAAACGTCGAATTCTGCTCGGGGTCCAGAACCTCAAGCAAAGCCGATGACGGATCGCCGCGGAAATCGGCGCCCATCTTGTCGATCTCGTCCAAAAGGAACAGCGGGTTCGAGGTCTTCGCCTTGCGCATCGACTGGATGACCTTGCCGGGCATCGAGCCGATATAGGTGCGGCGGTGACCGCGGATTTCCGCTTCATCCCGCACGCCGCCAAGCGACACGCGCACGAACTCGCGGCCGGTCGCTTTCGCGATCGACTTGCCGAGCGAAGTCTTGCCGACGCCCGGAGGCCCGACCAGACACAGGATCGGACCGGTCAGCTTGTTGGCGCGCTGCTGCACGGCGAGATACTCGACGATGCGTTCCTTGACCTTCTCAAGGCCATAGTGATCGGCATCGAGGATGGTCTCGGCGGCGGCGAGATCCTTCTTGACCTTGCTCTTCTTGCCCCACGGGATCGACAGCAGCCAGTCGAGATAGTTGCGCACGACGGTGGCTTCGGCCGACATCGGCGACATCTGCCGCAGCTTGCGCAGCTCGTGCGTGGCCTTCTCACGGGCTTCCTTCGACAGCTTGGTCTTCTTGATCTTGTCTTCGAGTTCGGCGAGTTCGTCCTTGCCTTCCTCGTCGCCAAGCTCCTTCTGGATCGCCTTCATCTGTTCGTTGAGGTAGTACTCGCGCTGGGTCTTCTCCATCTGCCGCTTGACGCGGGTACGGATGCGCTTTTCCACCTGCAGCACCGAGATCTCGCTCTCCATCAGGCCGAGCACCTTCTCCAGGCGCGCGGTGACGGACGGCGTCTCCAGGATTTCCTGCTTGTCCGGAATCTTGACGGCAAGATGAGAAGCCACGGTATCGGCGAGCTTGGCGTAATCCTCGATCTGCTGGATCACGCCGACGACTTCCGGCGACACCTTCTTGTTCAGCTTCACATAGTTCTCGAACTCGGTAACCACCGAGCGCGCCATCGCCTCAGCCTCGACCTTCTCGCCCATGTCGTCGGCGAGCGCGGTCGCTTCGGGTTCATAATATTCATCGCGGTCGTTGTACTTGATGACCTTGGCGCGCGTCGCGCCCTCGACCAGCACCTTGACGGTGCCGTCGGGCAGCTTGAGCAATTGCAGGACGCTGGCCAGCGTGCCGACCTCGAAGATCGAGTCCACGGCCGGATCGTCGTCGGACGCATTCTTCTGCGTCGCCAGCAAAATGAAGGTGTCGGAGCGCATGACTTCTTCCAGCGCCTTGATCGACTTTTCGCGGCCGACAAAGAGCGGAACGATCATGTGCGGAAAGACAACGATGTCGCGCAACGGCAGCACCGGATAAGTGCGGCTTTCGCCCGGCTGCAGCGTGGGGCGTGGCTTGTTGGTCATGGCCTCATATCCTTTTTTGTTGCGCCCCTGTCCGTTGACCCGCTCAAGGCGGCATCGCCAGACAGTGCCAGTTTTTGTGGGAGAGTCCGCCGGTAACGATCGCCGTTCTTAGCGCCTTCAGGGACGGCCCAAAAGGTCTCAACCCAGTCGAAAACGAAACGATGATTTGTACGCCAGTCCGTCCTGGACACTATACGTAGGATGACGCTTTACGCTCCGCAAGTATGGCCGAAAGATCAAGTTAAGACGGCACTTACCGGGGCTTACGACACCACACTCAGGTCGATTCGGCCAATGGCTGGCCCTACCGGGGTAGGTTATCCCGCGCCCGACGGCGCACCCGGATACCGGGTCGGTGAAACATTAGCGGTCAGGACCGAGAGCGGCCTTAAGGCCGCTCCCCGGCCTTAAAAGAGCTGTCGACCGTGCCTCAAGCGCTGGCGGAACCCTGTTCGGCGGTGCGATCCGAACGGTCGGCGTAGATGTAGAGCGGGCGCGCGGTGCCCTCGACGACTTCCCGCGAGATCACGACTTCCTCGACGCCTTCCAGGCTCGGCAGATCGAACATGGTGTCGAGCAGGATGCCCTCCATGATCGAACGCAGGCCGCGCGCGCCGGTCTTGCGTTCGATCGCCTTGCGGGCAATCGCGCCGAGCGCTTCCTCGGCCAAGGTCAGATCGATCGATTCCATTTCGAACAGGCGCTGGTACTGCTTGACCAGGGCGTTCTTCGGCTCGACCAGAATCTTCTTCAGCGAAACCTCGTCGAGATCCTCGAGCGTCGCCACTACTGGCAGACGGCCGACGAATTCCGGGATCAGGCCGTATTTGAGCAGATCCTCGGGCTCGACTTCGCGGAAAATTTCACCCTGCTTGCGGTCTTCCGGCGCATGCACTTGCGCGCCGAAGCCGATCGAGGTGGCGCGGCCGCGCGACGAGATGATCTTGTCGAGGCCGGAAAAGGCGCCGCCGCACACGAACAGAATATTGGTGGTGTCGACCTGCAGGAACTCCTGCTGCGGATGCTTGCGCCCGCCCTGCGGCGGCACGGAGGCGACGGTGCCTTCCATGATCTTCAGCAGCGCTTGCTGCACGCCCTCGCCCGAGACGTCGCGGGTGATCGAGGGATTGTCGGATTTGCGCGAAATCTTGTCGATTTCGTCGATATAGACGATGCCGCGCTGGGCGCGTTCGACGTTGTAGTCGGCCGCCTGCAACAGCTTGAGAATGATGTTCTCGACGTCCTCGCCGACGTACCCGGCTTCGGTCAAGGTCGTGGCGTCGGCCATCGTGAACGGCACGTCGAGGATGCGCGCGAGGGTCTGCGCCAGCAGCGTCTTGCCGGAGCCGGTCGGGCCGATCAAAAGGATGTTCGACTTCGCCAGCTCGACGTCATTGTGCTTGGCCTGGTGATTGAGGCGCTTGTAGTGATTGTGGACGGCGACCGAGAGCACGCGCTTGGCATGCATCTGACCGATCACGTAATCGTCGAGGACCTTGCAGATTTCCTTGGGCGTCGGAATACCGTCGCGCGACTTCACCAGCGAGGATTTATTTTCCTCCCGCATGATGTCCATGCACAGCTCGACGCATTCATCGCAAATGAACACGGTCGGACCGGCGATAAGTTTGCGTACTTCATGCTGGCTCTTGCCGCAGAACGAGCAGTACAGGGTGTTCTTGGAATCGCTTCCGCCGACTTTGCTCATTCCATTCTCCGTATCACTCGACCGAGCATGACCCGTTCGAACTCTCCGCGGTCGGCGAACTTAAAGCGCAATCGCCACGTCCAACGAAGCAAGTTTCGCGCCGGATTTCCGACACGGCGGCCAACCGATCCGGGAGGCCTGCGATCCCCGGTACACTCCCGCACTCTAAGCGAAGCATGCTAACGGCATGACAATCAAGAATGTATTAACGATAGTGCGGCGCCAGATTGTTCAAAAAACGCACGCTTTATGAACCCTGACCGTTGCCGGCTCCCGCCTGGCAAAATACCATAGCGGGAACCCGGCCGCCGGCCTTCCGGCGGACCCGGCCGGCCATCACGCCGGCTTGGGAAGCATTTCCTGCGGGCGCTTGTCGATGACCTTGTCGACAATGCCGAAATCCTTGGCCATGTCGGCGGTCAGGAAGTAGTCGCGCTCCAGCGCGTCCTCGATCTTCTTCAGCGACTGCCCGGTGTGGTGAACGTAGATCTCGTTCAGCCGCTTCTTGAGATTGAGGATTTCCTGCGCGTGCAGCATGATGTCGGTGGCCTGGCCCTGGAAGCCGCCGGAGGGCTGGTGCACCATGATGCGGGCGTTGGGCAGCGCAAAGCGCATGCCCTTGGCGCCGGCGGCGAGCAGCAGCGAGCCCATCGAGGCGGCCTGGCCGACGCACAGGGTCGAAACCTGAGGCCGCACGAACTGCATCGTGTCATAAATCGCCATGCCCGACGTCACCACGCCACCCGGCGAGTTGATGTACATCGAGATTTCTTTTTTCGGATTTTCAGCTTCGAGGAACAGAAGCTGCGCCACGACCAAGGTCGCCATCCCGTCCTCGATCGGACCGGTGATGAAGATGATCCGTTCCTTCAACAGCCGAGAAAAGATGTCGTAGGCCCGTTCGCCGCGATTGGTCTGCTCGACCACCATCGGCACGAGGTTCATGTAGGTATCGACCGGATCTCTCATTTCGGCTCCAAAGGCAAAGCGCTCGGCTTAAAAAGGCGAAGCGGTGCGAATCATTCCGGCCAGATTAGCCGCAACCCGCATGGCGATGATCTATTTTCGCCACGGCCTTAACGCAAGCCCCAAAGCGGACGCCAGACAGACGAATGACGGAGACCGTTAAGGCTCCGTCACAAGTCGCTGTACAAAGATGGGTGGTTGGGTCAGGCGACTGATTCGTCGTCCGGCTTGAGCAGTTCCTCGCGCGACACCTTCTTGTCGGTGACGTCGGCCAGCTCGACGATGAAGTCGACCACCTTTTCCTCGAAGATCGGCGCCCGCACGCCGGCAACGGCCTGCGGATTCTTGCGGAAGTAGTCCCACACCTGCTGCTCCTGGCCGGCGAACTGACGCGCCCGCTCGGCGATGGCGCGGCTGAGTTCTTCGTCGGTCACGGTGATATTGTTCTTCTCGCCGATCTCGGCGAGCACCAGGCCGAGGCGCACGCGGCGGGCGGCGATGGCGCGGTATTCGTCGCGCGCCTTTTCCTCGGTGGTATTCTCGTCCGCGAAAGTCTTCTTCTCGCTGGCCAGTTCTTCGTTGACCGAACTCCAGACGCGGCTGAATTCGTCTTCCACCATGGTCGGCGGCGGATCGAATTTGTGCGCCTTGTCGAGTTCGTCGAGCAGCGCCCGCTTGAGCTTTTGGCGCGATGCCGCCTGCTGGTCGCGGCCGATGCGATCCTTGACCGCCTCGCGCAGCTTGGCGAGCGAGTCGAGGCCGAGCGATTTGGCGAAGTCGTCATCGACAGTGACGCTGCCGGGCGCTTCGATCGATTTGGCGGTGACGGCGAATTCGGCTTCCTTGCCGGCCAGTTCGGCATTGGCGTAAGCCGCCGGGAACGTCGCCTTGACGGTGCGGTTCTCGCCGCCGCCGATGCCGATGAGCTGTTCCTCGAAGCCGGGGATGAAGGTGTTCGAGCCGATCTGCACGGCGATGTCGTCGCCGGTGCCGCCTTCGAACGGCGTGCCGCCGATGGTGCCGACAAAAGCGATGTTGACGCGGTCGCCGCTCGCCGCCTTCTCGCCCTCGGCCTTGGGCGCGTAGGGACGGTTCTGATCGACAATGCGGGCAATGCTCTCGTCGATCTCGGCGTCGCTGACGTCGCTGGTCAAGCGAGTGAGCTTGATGTCTTTGAAATTGGCGAGCTTGATCTCCGGCACGATCTCCACGGCCATGGTGTAGCTGAGATCGGTTGCGCCGGCGGCCAGCTTTTCAAACGCGGCTTCGTCGATCGGCGGCGTCACCTTCGGATCGGAAGCCAGCTTGAAACCATGCTCGGTGACGATCTGGTTGTTGGTGTCGCGAATGGTCGCTTCGATCACTTCCGCCATGGCGGAGCGGCCATAGACGCGCTTGAGATGCGCGACCGGCACCTTGCCCGGCCGAAAGCCGTTGATCTTCACGCGATCCTTGAGTTCGTCCAGGCGCGAACTGACCTTGGCTTCAAGTTCGGCAGCGGGAACGACCACAGCAAATTCGCGCTTGAGGCCTTCGGACAGTGTTTCGGTAACCTGCATGATCTCACTTCGTTGCTTGTCACGCGCGCGGCGCCGGCGGTTGAAGGCGGCGGGGCGCGCCGGAGGTGTCGGGACGCGGGGCCCTACCCGCGTTGTCTTGAAAACGGTTTCGTCAGACTTGAAGACCTTGCTGGTGCGGGCGGAGGGACTCGAACCCCCACGACTTTCGCCACTGGAACCTAAATCCAGCGCGTCTACCAATTCCGCCACGCCCGCAAAGGGCCGTCAAAAGACGTATTCCTAGAACTTCTTAGAACGTTCCTTGCGCCGGGGCATAACGCGCCGGGCCGCATCGGGCAAGGCACAAACAGCGCCTGCGGCGCTTCACCGGGGCCGGCCCGCCCCGGCGGAAGGTCCCGACACGCGTCCGAACCGCTGGCATTGGCGCCCAAACAGGCGATGAAGCCGCAAGTAGACACGGATTGCGCTAGCTCAAGAGGCCGCCGCAGAATGGATGTAGCGTTAATGGGGCCGACATTATTTATAGGTGCAAGGCCATGCCGGACATCGCCGATCGTCAGCCGTTTGAGGCCTTTGAAACTTTGCGGCCGCTATCGGGTCGCCTGAGCCGTCGGCATTGGCTCGCCGGTGCCGGCGCCAGTCTGACCGCCCTGGCGCTGCCGCCCTTTGCTGCCGCGCAGCCCACCGAAGGCCTGACCGCGGACGGCTTTCGCCTGCTGCGCGCGCGCCCGGGCGAGGCGCGGCTGCGCGGTCCCACCGCCCCGGCAACGCCAATCTGGGGCTACGAGGGGCTGGCGCCGGGTCCGACGCTACGCGCCCGTCAGGGTGAGGAACTCAAAATCCGTCTGGTCAACGAACTGCCGCAGGCGACCGTCATTCATTGGCATGGCCTGCGCATCGCCAACGCCATGGACGGCGTGCCGCATCTGACCCAGATGGAAGTCGCTCCGGGCGCAAGTTTCGATTACCGCTTCACGCCGCCCGATGCCGGCACCTTCTGGTACCATTCGCACTTCCTGTCGTCCGAGCAGATGGCGCGCGGGCTGTTCGGCGCATTGATCGTCGAGGAGCGCGCCGCCGTCGACGTCGACCGCGATGTCGTGCTGGTACTCAACGACTGGCGGCTGACGAACGCGGGCGCCATCGAGCGCGGCTTCGGCAATTTCCACGACGCGGCGATGGCCGGACGCCTTGGCCAGTACATCACGCTCAACGGCGAGGACAGCCTGGAGCTTCCGGTCAAGACCAACGAGCGGCTGCGGCTGCGCATCGTCAACACCGCCAATGCCCGTATCTTCCGCTTGCGCATCGCCGAACATGTGACGCGGGTGATGGCGGTCGATGGCCAGCCCTGCCCGCCGGAGGTCGTGCCCGATGGCGTGCTTCGGCTCGCGCCCGGCACGCGGGTCGATCTCTTCCTCGATGCCGCGCTCAAGCCGGGATCGCGCGCACCCATACTGGTCGACGACCTGCGCGGCGGCGAACTTGAAATCGGCCACCTCGTCTATGGCGACGGCGCGCCCCTGCGCGCGCAGCCGCTTGCTGCGCCTCACCCGCTGCCGGCCAACCCGTTGCCGGACAGGTTCGACATGGCCGGTTCGCTGACAATCGACGTTCCGCTCGACGGCGGCGGCATGGCCATGATGATGCGCGGCGGCGGCATGGGAGGCGGAATGGGAGGCGGAATGGGCGCGGCGGGTTTCCGCGGCCATGGCCTGCCGCCGCAGGATCGCATCTGGGCTTTGGCCAGTGTCGCCTCGAGCGGCCACGACGGCCCGCCGATGTTCTCGGTCCCGCGCGGCCGCACCGTGGTCATGAATTTCACCAACCGCAGCGCCTTCCCGCACGCCATGCACGTGCACGGCCATCACTTCCGCGCGTTTGCCGGCAACGGCCCCGCCTTGCGGCCCTACTGGCTGGACACCGTCATCGTCGATCCCGAGCACAGCGAACGCGTTGTTTTCGTCGCCGACAATCCGGGAAAGTGGATGCTCCACTGCCACATGATCGAACACATGGCGACCGGCATGGCGGCGTGGTTCCAGGTGACCTGAACTTGCGTCGCTGACGGATCAGTCGCGCCGCGCGCCAGTACCATCCACGGTCCAGCCACGGTCGGTGAACAGTCGGCGGTAGACGCGCGGCAACTCCTCCGGCAGATCCTCGGCGATCAGGCCGACGCCGAAACTTGCCGCCGCCTCGCCATGCAGCCAGACGGCGGCGCTCGCCGCGTCGAACGGCCCCATCCCTTGCGCGAGAAGCCCGGCGATGATCCCGGCCAGCACGTCGCCGGCCCCGGCGGTTGCCAGGTAAGACGGTGCATTGTCGGCGATCGTTGCCCGCCCGTCCGGCGCGGCGACCACCGTATCGGCGCCCTTGAGCAGAACGACGGCGCCGCTGGCGCGAGCGGCTGCGCGGGCTTTCTCAAGCTTTGAATGAACTTCCGGACTATCCTTTATTGATTTGAATAATCTATCGAATTCACCATCGTGCGGCGTCAGAACGACGCTGCTTTCACGCCGCTTTTTGATCGCCGTAAACAGCACGTCCGGGGCCTGCGCGAAGCTGCTGAGCGCATCGGCATCCAGCACCACAGCCGCCTCGCTGGCGAGCGCCGCTACGACCTGCTCCCGCATCGCCCCACCGACCCCGCCGCCGGGCCCCAGCACCATGGCGTTGTGGCGCTTGTCGGCCAGGAAGGCGGCCAGTTCGCCGGCCCCATCGACCGGCCGCACCATCACTGCGAGATTCGCTGCGGCGTTCACGGCCAGGGCCTCGCGCGGGCTGGCGATCGTCACCAGCCCCGCTCCCGCCCGCAGCGCGCCACGCGCCGCCAGCCGCGCCGCCCCGGTCGTCGACAGGCCGCCTGAGACCGCCACGGCATGGCCCCGGGCATATTTGTGGCTCTCGGGCCTCGGTATTGGAAACCGCTCGCCCCACAGCTCAGGTCCGTTGGCGAAGGTCGTTGGCTTGATCGCCTCGAGCACTTTGGCTGGAATGCCGATGTCCGAGACCGTGAGCGCTCCGCAATGCAGCCGGCCCGGCAGCAGCAGATGGCCGGGCTTCCGGCGGAAGAAGGTCACAGTGTGGCCGGCCTTGACCGCGACGCCCAACACCGCGCCGGTCGTGCCGTTGATGCCGCTCGGCAGATCGACCGCGATCACCGGGACGCCCGCGGCGTTCATCGCCTCGATCATCGCCCGCCCTTGCCCGGTCACCTCGCGGTCGAGGCCGGCGCCGAACAGCGCGTCGATGATAAGACCGCAGCCGGCGAGTTGGTCGGGCGAGCCTAAGTCGACCGGGCCGGTCCAGCGCTCCGCGGCGATCGCGGCATCGCCGCGCAGTTTGTCTTTGTCGCCGACGAAACTGACTCGTACCTCATGGCTGTGGGCGCTGAGATGCCGCGCAGCTACAAATCCGTCACCGCCATTATTGCCGGGTCCCGCGACGACAACGATGCGCCCGCCGCGAACCAGGCCGTGAGCGCGATCCGCCACCGCGATGCCAGCCTTCTCCATCAGCTCGATGCCGGGGATGCCGCCGGCGATGGTCAGCCGGTCGGCTTGCGCCATCTCGTCGGTGGTCAGAAGCTCGTTCATGCCTGCGACCCTAACGGTCCGTTCCGGAGCCGACAATTCGCAGCAACCCGCTGCGCCGCAACATGATCTTGGCTATTGTCCATTAATTATGCAGTATGCTCAATCGTCGGGCATCGACATTTAGGCAGTTGCGGTACTGGGTGCCGGCCCATCAGGCAAAGCATTGCCGTGAAATGGCTTTTACGGCGGCGCCGGGTTGGCACAAGACCTGCTAACTTAGGCGCGAACGTTCAGCGCGGTAATACGCGGCGAATTCAAGCGACCAAGCGACCGGTCCGGGGAGAAAGATTTCGGAATGAAGAAAATCGAGGCCATCATCAAGCCCTTCAAGCTCGACGAGGTGAAGGAAGCGCTGCAGGAAGTCGGTCTGCAAGGCATTACCGTCACCGAGGCTAAGGGCTTCGGCCGCCAGAAGGGCCATACCGAGCTGTACCGCGGCGCCGAATACGTTGTCGATTTCCTGCCCAAGGTGAAAATCGAGATCGTTCTCGGCGACGAGATGCTGGACAAGGCGGTCGATGCCATCCGCCGCGCCGCCCAGACCGGCCGGATCGGCGACGGCAAGATCTTCGTTTCCAACATCGAAGAGGCCATTCGTATCAGAACCGGTGAATCCGGTATTGACGCCATCTAACGGCTGGCCAAATGTCCCCCCTGAAACTTCCAGCCAGTAAGGGGAAACGCTACCCATGACGACAGCCAAGAATGTCATGAAGTTGATCAAGGATAACGACGTAAAATACGTCGATTTCCGCTTCACCGATCCGCGCGGCAAGTGGCAGCACGTCACTTTCGACGTCGGTATGATCGAAGAAGACACGTTCTCGGAAGGCCAGATGTTCGACGGCTCGTCGATCGCCGGCTGGAAAGCGATCAACGAGTCCGACATGTGCCTGATGCCGGACCCTGCCTCGGCCTGTATCGATCCGTTTTTCGCAGAAACCACCCTCGTCCTGGTCTGCGACGTGCTCGAGCCGACCACCGGCGAATCCTACAACCGCGACCCGCGCGGCATGTGCAAAAAGGCCGAAGCGCTGGTGAAGTCGCTGGGCCTTGGCGACACCATCTATTTCGGACCGGAAGCCGAGTTCTTCGTGTTCGACGACGTCAAATATAAAGCCGACATGTACAACACCGGCTTCAAGGTCGACTCGATCGAACTGCCGACCAATTCCGACACCGATTACGAAGGCGGCAATCTCGGCCACCGCGTCGGCGTCAAGAAGGGCTACTTCCCCGTGCCGCCGCAGGACTCGGCGCAGGACATGCGCTCGGAAATGTTAGGGGCCATGGCGCGCATGGGCGCCAAGGTCGAGAAGCATCACCACGAAGTGGCGTCAGCCCAGCACGAACTCGGCCTCAAGTTCTCGCCGATGACGCAGATGGCCGACATGATGCAGGTCTACAAGTACTGCATCCACCAGGTGGCGCAGATCTACGGCAAGACCGCGACCTTCATGCCGAAGCCGATCTACGGCGACAACGGCTCGGGCATGCACTGCCACCAGTCGATCTGGAAGGACGGCAAGCCGATGTTCGCCGGCGACAAGTACGCCGGTCTCTCCGACATGTGCCTGTCCTACATCGCCGGCGTCATCAAGCACGCCAAGGCGATCAACGCCTTCACCAACCCGACCACCAACTCCTACAAGCGTCTGGTGCCGGGCTTCGAGGCGCCGGTGCTGCTCGCCTACTCGGCGCGCAACCGTTCGGCGTCCTGCCGCATCCCCTACACCGAGAGCCCGAAGGCCAAGCGCGTCGAGGTCCGTTTCCCCGATCCGCTCGCCAATCCGTATCTCGGTTTCGCCGCGCTGCTGATGGCCGGTATTGACGGCATCAAGAACAAGCTGCACCCGGGCGAGCCGATGGACAAGGATCTCTACGATCTGCCCAAGGCCGAGTTGAAGCAGATCCCGACCGTGTGCGGCTCGTTGCGCGAAGCGCTCGACAGCCTCGACAAGGATCGCGAGTTTCTGAAAGCCGGCGGCGTGTTCGATGACGATTTCATCGACAGCTACATCGAGCTGAAGATGACCGAAGTCATCCGCTTCGAGCACACGCCACATCCGGTCGAATACGAGATGTACTATTCGGCTTAAACGCCGCGCCGTCTCGACGACGATGCAAAAAATCAGGGCGCTCCCAAAAGGAGCGCCTTTTTTCTTTACCGCCCCGTCAGGGCTTCACGTCGATGCTTCTGAATTTTCGGTTCTCGATCGGATCGTTCTCGTCGTCGCATGTAGCGCCGTTGACCTTGCCATCGTCGCTCAGCAACTGAACCAGATTGTTCTGGCCGGGCACGGCCATGGCGCCTTCCGGCGTCAAGCCTGAAAGAGTCGGCTGCGGATCGGACAGCACGGGTTCGTGGCCGGGACCCGCCCACCGGTAGATTGCAAATCCTTCGCCGTCCTCAACCGGACCGGCGACAATGATATAGCCTGCGCCGCCTTCAAGCCGGTCCATGCTGCGCAGTCCGCGTCCGCCGAGGCCAAGCGTAAAGGCCGTGCCGAATTCAGGCGGGCTTCCCCGATCGACAATGTCGGCCGGGTTCTTCAGCAGAACGGCAATGGCTTTCTTCTCGCCATTGACCACGCGCAACGGCGCGCGCAACCCGATAATCAGACCGCCCTCAGGCGTCGCGGCCAATGCTTCGATATTCAATGCGCCCGGTTCGACATCGAGCGCCTTGACCAGGGGATCGCGGAGCGTCTTGAAAGCTCTGCCGGCGGGCTTCAGCGTGGGTGATCCGCCGGTCCGGTCTATCGTCGTGGCAAAGAAGACCTTGCGTTTGGCTTTATCCTCGCCGGAGCGGTTGAATGAATGCGAACTGATCCAGTAAACGCGGTCGCCAATAACGGCCGCCCCTTCGAGATCGGATTTGTCGAAGGTCGTGAAGCCGGTCAGGTCGATGCCGTTTCCGATCCGCGTTGGTTTGCCGCGCTCGTAAAGTTGCAGGACGTTGGTTTCATCGCTGGCAACAACGAAGTGCTTGTCGTCCAGAAAGGCTCCCGCCGAGGCCTCGCAGAGGCCTCTATATTCGGTAGCATGCGGAGCGGATACGAGGAAAGCGAGGACGATCGCAGTCGTCAGCGGCACGCGGATCATGATATCGCTCCCTTTAGATCGTCTGACAGGAAGGTCACGGGCAATGTAACCTTCGGTTGTGATTCAGAGTCAAGCAACAACAGCGCACGCCGCCGCTTCATTGCCGATCATCAGGAAAGACAGGCGGCCTCGTTTGGTGTCCAACGGGCCTTCGCGCCGATTGGCCGATTTTTTGCGTCTTAGAAAGAAATGAGCGCCACCTTGCCCGACCTCGAAAGCACCGTCTCCGAAATCGCCGATGAAATGCGCGCGCGCAGCGATCGCGGCGCGGTCGCGCATTACATTCCCGAACTCGCCCGCGTCGATGCTAAGCACTTCGGCATCGCCGTGATCGCCGCGGACGGCACCGTCGCGTGCGGCGGCGACAGCGACATGCCGTTCTCGATCCAGAGCGTGTCGAAAGTCTTCACGCTGACCTTGGCGCTCGGCCGTTACGGCGACAGGCTGTGGCGGCGCGTCGGCCGCGAGCCGTCCGGCTCGCCGTTCAACTCCATCGTCCAGCTCGAGCGTGAACAAGGCATCCCGCGCAATCCCTTCATCAATGCCGGCGCCATTGCCGTCACCGACATGATCCTGTCCGGCCACCAGCCGCGCGAGGCGCTCGGCGAAATCCTGAGCTTCATGCGCTTTCTCGCCGACGACACCGACGTCATCATCGACGAGGCGGTCGCGGCGTCCGAACAGCGCACCGGCTTTCGCAACGCTGCGCTCGCCAATTACATGAAATCCTTCGGCGTGCTCGATAATCCGGTCGAACTGACGTTAGGGGTCTATTTCCACCAATGCGCCATTGCCATGTCGTGCAAGCAGCTCGCCATGGCCGGACGTTTCCTGGCGCAATCCGGCTGTCATCCGAAAACGGGTTTGCAGGTGATTCAGCCCGAACGCGCGCGGCGCATCAACGCCGTGATGCTGACCTGCGGTCATTACGACGGCTCCGGCGAGTTCGCTTACCGCGTCGGTCTGCCGGGCAAGAGCGGCGTCGGCGGCGGCATATTGGCCATCGCGCCGGGCAAGGCGTCGATCGCCGTGTGGTCGCCGGGGCTGGACGCCGCCGGCAATTCGCATCTCGGGCGCGTCGCGCTCGAGGCGCTCAGCAAGCGGATGAACTGGTCGATCTTCGGCGCTTAGACGCACATCCAAAATAAAAAATGGCGCCTTCCGGCGCCACTAGCTTTCGTGCGCATGTCGAAGCGCACAGTCGTGACATCGCATCGCTGGCGGCTGCGTTCTCGCAGCCGCGAGGCGCTAGTTCGTGCGCGTCGGCTTTTCGTCGCGGATGGCTTCTTCGTGATACCAGCTGCCGCCGGTCACGTTGTCGCCGTAGCCCGGCACGACCGAAGGCGCATTCAGATTGCGCGGGCTCCTGAGCCCGGCCCGGCCACCGACCGGAAACTGAAAAATCTGCGCCGACTCTCTCTGCTGGTTCATGGGCATTTTCGTCTCTCCTCTGATGCCGCGCTTTCGCGCGTCACAGACATCCAATTGTTAGCGAGGTAACGTTGCGGAACACATAATGTTCGATACCAGATTCTGAAGAGCGAAAGTGCAGAAACCGCTAATTAAATCAGCAGTTTGCCTACGGTTTGGGCAGTTTTTGCTGTGCATCCGGGATCGGCATCGCCCTGATCGCCAAACGTTTTCGAGCGCGGCATGCAGGAACGGCGTAGCGCGCCCGCCTGCGATGCAGAACCGACAACGGATTTGCTTGTAAAATCCGCACTGCACAACGCGCGGGCGCTGCCGCTCGCCGGCCGGTTGCGCTAGGGAACCTGGGTCTCGCTGCCCCGATCGCCTTTGGCATATTGATTGCTTAGGAGGAGGTAGTCGTTGACGGCCGGGAGTGCCTTTGGCGGCTGACAAGGCACAGGGTTCTCCTCAAACGTCGCTTCATCAGCATGAGAGATTCTCAATGACAAAGTACAAGCTCGAGTACATTTGGCTCGACGGCTACAAGCCGGTTCCAAATTTGCGTGGCAAGACTCAGATCAAGGAATTCGACGCCTTCCCGACCCTCGAACAGCTTCCGCTGTGGGGCTTCGACGGCTCCTCGACGATGCAGGCCGAAGGCCACTCGTCCGATTGCGTGCTCAAGCCCGTCGCCTGCTATCCGGACGGCGCCCGCACCAATGGCGTTCTGGTGATGTGCGAAGTCATGATGCCGGATGGCGTCACACCGCACGCGACCAACAAGCGCGCCACCATCCTCGACGACCCCGGCGCCTGGTTCGGTTTCGAGCAGGAATACTTCATGTACAAGGAAGGCCGTCCGCTCGGCTTCCCGACCTCGGGTTATCCGGCGCCGCAGGGCCCGTATTACACCGGCGTTGGCTACTCGAATGTCGGTTCGGTCGCGCGCGAGATCGTCGAGAAGCATCTCGACCTCTGCCTCGCCGCCGGCATCAACCACGAAGGCATCAACGCCGAAGTGGCCAAGGGCCAGTGGGAATTCCAGATCTTCGGCAAAGGCTCCAAGAAGGCCGCTGACGAAATGTGGATGGCCCGCTACCTGCTGCAGCGGCTGACCGAGTCCTACGGCATCGACATCGAATATCACTGCAAGCCGCTCGGCGACACCGACTGGAACGGCTCGGGCATGCACGCCAACTTCTCGACCGAGTATATGCGTACGGTCGGCGGCAAGGCCTATTTCGAAGCGATGATGAAGGCCTTCGGCGAAAACTGGAAAGAGCACATCGACGTGTACGGTCCGGACAACGACAAGCGCCTGACCGGCAAGCACGAGACCGCGCCGTGGAACAAGTTCTCCTACGGTGTGGCCGATCGTGGCGCCTCGATCCGCGTGCCGCACTCCTTCGTCAAGGGCGACGCCTACAAGGGCTATCTGGAAGATCGCCGCCCGAACTCGCAAGGCGACCCCTACGCCATCGCCTCGCAGATCCTCAAGACCATCGCCTCGGTGCCGACATCGGCCAAATCGGCGGCGGCGTGAGGCTGCACTAAGCGTTTCCTCCCGAAGACTTCAAATGGGCGTCCCGCAAGGGGCGCCCTTTTTCTTGTCGCCGTCATTTAGGCTCTCCAGGCACCTTTCAACCGCGCGAGCCCGCCGCTAGATAGGCGGCTGGAGAGCCATCGCCATGAACCGCCCCCAATGAACCGCCCGAACAAAGCCGCCAAAGACCCCGCCGCCCGGGATATGGAGACCTGGCGCGCGCTGTGGCCAAGCAAGACGCCGGAGCAATCCGTGCCGCTCTTGAAGGCGCTGCATATCCTGACCCGCGAGGGCACGCTCAACGCCGATTCCCGCCGCAAGCTGACCCAAGTGCTGCACCTGACCCAGATGCTGCGGCCGGCGCTCGCCGATCTGATGAAGGACGACGCCTCTCCTGTGCTTGCCGACGTCGGCGCCGGCAAATCCTATCTCGGCTTTATTCTCTACGACCTGATCTTCGGACCGGCCGGGCGCGGCTCGGTCTTTGGCATCGAGACGCGCGAGCAACTGGTCGCCTCGTCGCGCGAGCTGGCCGCGGCCTCTGGCTTCGACCGCATGTCGTTCATCGCCGCTCCCATCGCCGAGGCGACGCTCCCCGGCGGCAAGGCCGACATGGTCACCGCGCTGCATGCCTGCGACACCGCGACCGATGACGCCATCCGCTTCGCGCTGCGCCACGACGCCAAGGTGATCGCGCTGGTGCCGTGCTGTCAGGCCGAAGTGGCGCGGCTGCTCGAAGGCCAATCGGGTCCGTTGCGCCAGTTGTGGCGGCATCCGATCCAGCGCCGCGAATTCGGCGCCCATGTCACCAATGTCATTCGCGGCCTGGTGCTGGAGGCGCATGGCTACAAGGTGCGGGTCACTGAGTTCACCGGCCTCGAACACACGATGAAGAACGAGCTGATCCTGGCAGAGCGCCACCAGCGCGGCAACGCGCAGGCGCGCGGCGAGTTGAACCGGCTGATCGACCAGCTCGGCGTCAAGCCGGCGCTGCTCGATGTGATGCCGGCTTGAGATGCATGCGATGATCGCCCTTTACGGCACGCCGCCGGCCGATGTCATCGATGTGCCCGCGGACGCTGTCCAGTTCTCTCCGCTCAAGCCCGGCGCGTCGGTGCTCGAGCAACAGGCGCACGAAAGCCTCGACGAACTCGTCATGCTCGCGCCGCCCGGCACTTTGGAGCGGCGCTATTCAATCGCCCTCGCGCTACGCGCGTTGAAACCGGGCGCGCCCTTCACCATTCTCGCGCCGAAGGATCGCGGCGGCACGCGGCTGCGCAAGGAATTGCAGGCATTCGGCTGCGTCTTCGAGGAAACCGCACGCGCGCATCATCGCATTTGCGCAGGCTTGCGGCCGCATAATCTGACCGGCCTCGACGAGGCGCTGGCCGAAGGCGGCCCGCGGCTGATCGATGAACTCGGCCTGTGGTCGCAGCCCGGCGTGTTCAGCTATGACCGCCTCGATCCCGGCACCGCGATGCTGATCGAGCATCTGCCGGCCTTGCGCGGCCGCGGCGCGGATTTCGGCTGCGGCATCGGCATACTGGCGCATGCGGTACTGACTTCGCCGCAGGTCACCGAAATCACCCTCGTCGATATCGACCGCCGCGCCATCGAATGCGCGCAGCACAATGTCGCCGATCCGCGCGCGCGCTTCCTGTGGGCTGACATTCGCAGCGCCGAATTGGCCGATCTCGACTTCGTCGTCATGAACGCGCCGTTTCATGATGCCGGCACTGAGGACAAGAAACTGGCGCTAACCTTTGTGCAGCGCGCGGCGCGGGCGCTCGGCAAAGGCCGCGTCTGTTTCATGGTCGCCAACCGGCATCTACCCTACGAGGCGATCCTGACGCCAACCTTCAAGCGCGCCGAATTGATCATCGAGACCGGAGGTTACAAGATCTACGAGGCGCACACATGAGCAAGACCAAGTGAGCAAGAACGCGCCCAGTCTGCGGCTCGACCGCCTGTTGTCCAATCTCGGCTATGGCTCGCGCCGCGAGGTGCAGCAGGTGATCTGGGCCGGTCTGGTCACGCTCGATGGCGAGCCGATCGACGACAGCGACGCCAAAATCGCCGTCACGCCCGACCTTTCCGCCCGCATGATCGTCGATGGCGAGCCGCTCGATCCGCCGCCGGGCTTCGCCTTGATGCTGAACAAGCCGCTCGGCGTCACCTGCTCGCACAAGGAACTCGGCCCCCTCGTCTATGCGCTGTTGCCGGAACGCTGGCGCCGGCGCGAACCGGCGATCTCCACCGTCGGCCGGCTCGACAAGGACACCTCCGGCCTGCTGCTGATGACCGACGACGGCGCGCTCCTGCACAAGATCATCTCGCCGCGCAGCAACGTCTCCAAACGCTACGATGTCACGCTCGACCGGCCCTTGCGCGGCGACGAAGCCGCGCTGTTCGTATCGGGGACAATGATGCTGGAAGGCGAGGACAAGCCGCTGCTGCCGGCGCAAATGGAAGTCGTCGGCGACAAGCGCGCTTATGTGACGATCAGCGAAGGCCGCTATCACCAGGTGCGCCGCATGTTCGCGGCCGTCGGCAATCACGTCAACACGCTGCACCGCGACCGCGTCGGCGCTTTGCAATTGCCGGACGATCTGGCGGCCGGCCAATTTCGCCTTCTGACGGATGCGGATTTGAGGTTGGTGCTGGAAGCGCGGACTTAGGCGATCGCGCCGATCACCAGCAGGATGACACCGAGCCCGGCGCCGATGCCGGCAAGCGTCACCAGCATCTGCTTGCGCTGGCGGCGCGGACCGTAGACGCCGGCGGCGCGGCGTTCGGCGATCAAGGCGGCGTCGTATTCAGCCGAGGTCGAAAACGAACAGGCCCAGGCGGCACCCGCGCTTTGCGCATAAAGCGCGAGCGAAGCGGCGTCGGTGGACGAACGGCTGCGGCTGGATCGGTTCAACATTCCACAATGCTAGCGCGCGGATGGTAAACGGGACGTTTATTTTTTACCTCGCCACGACTGCCGCGGCCGCCGCTTTCGGCCGCCGCGCCACCCAGCGCCGCACCATGCCCTCGGCCGGCTTCTTGCCCGCCGCCATGCGGGCGCGTGCCTCGTCGCTGCCCGGCTCCTCGGCCGCGCAACGAAAGCGATTGCGGCCGTCGCGCTTGGCCAGATACAAAGCCTCGTCGGCGCGCAGCAGCAGCGCGTCGATGTCGGCGACCGCCTTGTACGACGTCGCCATGCCGATGCTCACCGTGGAGCCGACCGCGATATCGTCGACCATGAGCCCGGCGGTTTCGTAAGCCGCGCGCAAACGTTCGGCGACATGGCACGCGCCCTCCATCGTCTCCGGCACCATGGCGACGAATTCCTCGCCGCCAAGGCGCGCGACGATATCGGTGGCGCGGACGCTGCCCAGCGCGGTGCGCGCGAACACCTTCAGCACGCTGTCGCCGGTGGCGTGGCCGAAACGGTCATTGACCGACTTGAAATGATCGAGATCGAACATCAGCAAGGTCACCGGCCCGCCGCACGCGCCCTGCACCGCCTGCATCTTGGTGGCCGTGTCGATGAAGGCGCGGCGGTTGAGCAGTCCGGTCAGCGCGTCGGTGGTCGCCTCCTTGCGATAGAACTGGACGTGGCTGTCCTTGACCATCACCAGCACGATATAGGCCGTGCCCAGCGCATAGACGATGCTGGCCAGCGCGAAGACGGTTACCCAATGCGCGGCAAAGACATCCGGCGTGAACGTGCGCATGCCGATCGGCACCATGAACATCGCCGCGTACAGGCTCGGCACCAGAATCGCCGCGGTACGCGAATAAAACGCTTTGCGCCGCTCGCGCAGCAATTCGAGCGCGATGAACACGCCGTAAATGCCGATCACCAGCGCGCCGAGCCCGATGCGCGCCTGCGTGCCGGTTTCAAGGCCCGGCAATTGGCACAGCAACAGCCAAGAGGCGGCACCGGCAAGCGCCGCCAGCGGCCATAGCGGCCGGCCGTGAAACAGCCGCACGCCGCTCCAGATCATGCCGCAGGCGATGAAGATCATCGCTTCGGCGATATCGGGCGGCAACCGGAACCAGGGATCGGGCGCGCCCCATAGCGCGATCGCCGCCGCGCCGATCAGATAAGCCGAGCCCCACCAGGCGAGCGCGCGCACGTCGCGCTGCTGCAGCCAGGTCGTGATCAGCAGCAGGCCGAGGAAGCCGACAATGCAGACCGCCACGAATACCAAAGTCGGGACGTCGAGCAGTCCTTGCTGATAGGCGGCGGCGTCAAGCATTCAGTCTCCAAAATCGCCGGGTCCGGCGTCCTGCGCGTTGTCCAGGCGATGCACGTAGAATAGCCACGCAGGCGTGCGAAAAGCTTTGCCGACATCGGCGGCTTTCGACGCAACACTTGTGTAAATTGATGACAAATTGAAACGACCGGGAACTTCAGGAAAGACCCGCGCACAAACAAAAAGGGCGCAACCGGAGTTGCGCCCTTTCGCAGAAATCGTTGAAGCGAAACGTTAGCGCTTCGAGAACTGGAACGAACGGCGGGCCTTGGCCTTGCCGTACTTCTTGCGTTCGACGACGCGCGAGTCGCGGGTCAGGAAGCCGCCCTTCTTGAGCGCGCCACGCAGATCCGGCTCGAAGTAGGTCAGCGCCTTGGAGATGCCGTGACGCACGGCGCCAGCCTGGCCCGACAGACCGCCGCCGGACACGGTGCAGATCACGTCATACTGTGTGACGCGGTTGGCGCAGACCAGCGGCTGCTGGATCAGCATGCGCAACACCGGACGGGCGAAGAAGGCTTCGACGGTACGGGTGTTGACGACGATCTTGCCGGAGCCCGGCTTGATCCAGACGCGGGCAACGGCGTTCTTGCGTTTTCCCGTCGCGTAGGCGCGGCCCTGCTTGTCGAGCTTCTGGACGTAAGTGGGAGCTTCCGGAGCGGCCGGCTTGAGGGCGGCGAGGCCTTCCATGGATTGTACGGTCTCAGCCACGATTAAGCACTCCTCACGTTCTTGCGATTCATCGCAGCGATATCCAGCGGCTCCGGCTTCTGCGCTTCATGCGGATGCTCGGCGCCCGGATAGACGCGCAGGTTGCCGAACTGCACCCGGCCGAGCGGGCCGCGCGGCAGCATGCGCTCGACGGCCTTCTCGACGATCCGTTCGGGGAACTTGCCCTCGAAGATCGAGCGCGCGGTGCGCTCCTTGATGCCGCCGATGAAACCGGTGTGGTGATAATAGACCTTGTTGTCGCGCTTGCGGCCGGTGAACACCACCTTGGCGGCATTGATGACGATGACGTTGTCGCCATCGTCGGCGTGCGGGGTATAGGTCGCCTTGTGCTTGCCGCGCAGGCGCATCGCGACGATCGTGGCGAGACGGCCGACGACGAGCCCGGAGGCATCGACGATCAGCCATTTCTTCTCGATGTCGGCGGCCTTTGCCGATTTAGTCGTCTTCATGAGAAATCCTTGGAGAGGGCGAAGCGGAATAAGTCCGCGTGCCGAACTGGCCGGGTTCTAGCCGAGAGCCTCGCGCCGGTCAACGCTTACCGTCAGATATTATATCTTCAATATCAATGACTTATAAGAAAGGTATAATAGAACCATCGGCTAATTACTTCTGTGCGGGGATCGAATAGGTCGAGGTGACATGCGCCACCGGCTCGTCCTCGCCGTCCGAATAGATCGTCACCTCGCCGACCGCCAGCCTTTTGCCGACCTTCATCAGCCTTGCATCGGCGATCAGGTCGGCCTGGGCGGGCTTGCGCAGAAAATTGATGTTCAGGTTCGTGGTCACCGCCAGCGTCTGCGGCCCGACCGCCGAGAACACCGCGACATACATGGCGAAATCGGCCAGTTCCATCATGGTCGGCCCGGAAATCGTGCCGCCCGGCCGCAAATGATCCTCGTGGAAAGCCTTGCGGACGCGAATGTCGCCGTACTCGACCCGCTCCAGCGACAGCCCGCTGCCGTCAAAAAAGGCCTGGGGAAACTCGACCTTGAGCAGCGCCTCGATGGCGTCCGCGGTCATGGCGGGTGATTTGGCTGGCGATTTGACCGATGCGGCCATGGCGTCCCCCATCCGACATCGGGCCTGCCCGATGTCGGCAAATTAGGTGCTCAAGTCGGCTATAGCCGACTTGAGATGCCGGCAAGTCCGGCCACTTCGTCATAGACAGACGCATCGCGCGGCTCAACCCTCTCCTTGCGCCTTGCCTTCAACGGAATAAGGTTCGCACCATGAACATTCACACACCGGCCGACAGCAAAGTCCTCCTGCTCGAGCGCGACGGCCCGATCGCCATCCTGACGCTCAACCGCCCGCCGGCGCGCAACAGCCTGTCGGAGGCGCTGCTCATCGCGCTGTCGGAAGCTTTTCGAGACATCGCCGCCGACACCTCGGTGCGCGCGGTGGTGCTGACCGCCAATGGCCCGGCCTTCTGCGCCGGTCACGACATGAAGGAACTGACCGCGCGCCGCGCCGACGCCGATGGCGGCCGCGCCTATTTCCGCACCATCATGACGACATGCAGCGCCATGATGCAGCAAATCGTCAATCTGCCGCAGCCGGTGATCGCCGCAGTGCAAGGTGTGGCCACCGCCGCCGGTTGTCAGTTGGTTGCCAGTTGCGATCTCGCCGTCGCCTCCTCCGCTGCCAAATTCGCCACGCCCGGCGTCGATATCGGCCTGTTCTGCTCGACGCCGATGGTCGCCTTGTCGCGCAACGTGTCGCGCAAGCACGCAATGGAAATGCTGCTGACCGGCGACATGGTCGACGCCAATCGCGCCGCCGACATCGGCCTCGTCAATCGCGTCGTGCCGGCCGGCGAAGAACTCCAGGCGGCCATCACGCTCGCCAAACAGATCGCGTCGAAATCGTCCTACACGTTGAAAATCGGCAAGCAGGCTTTCTATCAACAGGCCGAAATGGGTTTGGCCGCAGCTTATGCCTACGCTTCCGAGGTGATGACCGAGAACATGATGGCGCGCGACGCCGAGGAAGGCATCTGCGCTTTCATCGACAAGCGCAAGCCGACTTGGGAAGATCGCTAGACGATTTGGAAAAAAAAGCCATCGGGAGATGACGATGCGTACTGCGCTGCTTGTTACCGCGATTGCTCTTGCCACACTCACTTCAGCCGCCGCGCAGGATTTTACCGCGGCGCAACGCGAGGCCTGCAAGGGCGACTATGACAAGTTCTGCAAAGGCACCATCCCGGGTGGTGGGCGTGTTATCGCCTGCCTGAACAAGCAGCGCGACCAGCTTTCCAGCGCATGCAAGCAGATCATCGACGCCCAGAAGAAATAGCGATCACGTCACGTTGATCCGGTACGCCCTTTCGTGCCTCGCGGCGGATGCTTAGCTTCAACGCCCGCCCACTCTGCGTCAGGCCGCCTTATGAACAACGCCTCCCTCGTCTTCACCCCCGCGGCGCAACAGGCGCAGGCCGAACGCGGCTCGGCGAAAGCTTACGCGCAGCGCATCGAGGAAGGCTTTCCCGACGCAGTGACCCCGGAGCTGGCCGCCTTCATTGCCGAAATGGACACTGTCTTTCTCGGCACGGCCAATGCGCAGGGCGCGCCTTACATCCAGCATCGCGGCGGGCCGAAGGGCTTCATCAAGGTCATCGACGCGCACACGCTCGGCTTTGCCGATTATCGCGGCAACCGGCAGTACATCACGCTGGCGAACCTCTCCGAGAACGACCGCGCTTATTTGTTTCTGCTCGATCCGGCGCGCAAGCAACGCATCAAAATGTGGGGCCGCGCCCGCGTCGTCGAGAACGACCCGGCATTGGTAGAGAGATTGTTCGACAAAGGCTACAAGGCCAGACCCGAACGCGCCATCTTGTTTACGATCGAAGCCTGGGACGTGAACTGCTCGCAGCATATCGTCACCCGCTTCACCGAGACCGAGATCGAAGGCGCGTTTGACAGGATACAAATGAAGATCGCCGAGCTGGAAGCCGAGAACGCGGCGTTACGCGCGCAGCTTGCGCAAGGCGCGACATGAATCACGACTCCTATCCCGACTCCTATATTCGCGGCATTCTCAACACCGTGAAGACCATCGCCATGGTCGGCTTTTCGCCGAATACCAGCCGGCCGAGCTATTTCGTGTTCAAGTATTTCCTCGAGCGCGGCACCCGCGTCATTCCGGTCAATCCCGGCCATGCCGGCAAGGAAATTCTGGGCCAGAAGGTTTACAGCAGGCTCGCCGATATCCCCGAGCCGATCGACATGGTCGATATTTTCCGCGCCTCGGAATTCGTCCCCGGCGTTGTGCAGGAGGCGCTGGCGCTCAAGCCTTTGCCGCAGGTGATCTGGATGCAGCTTGAAATCCGCAACGACGAGGCCGCCGCGATGGCCGAAGCGGCCGGCATCAAGGTTGTCATGAACCGCTGCCCGAAAATCGAATATGGTCGGCTGTCCTCGGAGATTTCATGGATGGGGATCAATTCGCGCACGTTGTCGTCGAAGCGCGGACAAATCCTTCCCGGCGGCGTGCAACGCATGGGACTGGGCAACGCCGGCGACAAGAAAAGCGACTGATTTATGCCAAGCCTTGACGCGCGGCCCATCGGGCCCGTCTAATCCCGCCCAACATAGCCCCACAAGGAATCGCCACCATGGCCGACGCCGAACGCACACCCGGATTCAACACCTTGGCCGTCCATGCCGGTGCCAAGCCCGACCCGACCACCGGCGCGCGCGCCACGCCGATCTACCAGACGACGTCCTTCGTGTTCGACGATGTCGAGCACGCTGCCTCTTTGTTCGGCCTGCAGGCCTTTGGCAATATCTATACGCGCATCGGCAACCCGACCTGCGCCGTGCTGGAAGAGCGCGTCGCGGCGTTGGAAGGCGGCACCGCCGGCCTCGCCGTCGCGTCTGGCCACGCCGCGCAGCTCATCGTCATGCAAACCTTGCTGATGCCGGGCGATGAGTTCATCGCCTCGAAGAAGCTCTATGGCGGCTCGATCAACCAGTTCAACAATGCGTTCAAGAGTTTCGGCTGGAACGTGGTCTGGGCCGACCCGGACGACATCGGCTCGTTCGAGCGCGCCGTGTCGCCGAAGACCAAAGCGGTCTTTATCGAATCCATCGCCAATCCCGGCGGCGTCATCACCGACATCGAGGCCGTCGCCGCTATCGCGCGCAAGGCCGGCGTGCCGCTGATCGTCGACAACACGCTGGCCACGCCCTACCTGTGCAAGCCGATCGATTTCGGCGCCGACATCGTCGTCCACTCGCTCACGAAATTCCTCGGCGGCCACGGCAATTCGATCGGCGGCATGATCGTCGATGCCGGCAGCTTCAACTGGTCGCGCGACAAGAAATATCCGATGCTGTGCGAGCCGCGCACCGAGTATTCCGGCATCGTGCTGCACGAGACCTTCGGCAATTTCTCTTTCGCCATCGCCTGCCGCGTGCTCGGCTTGCGCGACCTTGGTCCCGCGCTGTCGCCGTTCAATGCGTTTTTGATCGCCACCGGCATCGAGACCTTGCCGCTGCGCATGCAGCGCCATTCCGACAATGCGCTCGCCGTCGCGCAATGGCTTGCCGGTCATCCGCAGGTTGCCTGGGTCAGCTATCCGGGTCTGCCGGGCGACAAATATCACGCGCTGGCGCAGAAATATGTGCCGAAGGGCTGCGGCGCGGTGATGACCGTCGGCTTGAAAGGTGGCTACGACGCCGGCGTCAAACTGGTGTCGAACGTGAAACTGTTCTCGCATCTCGCCAATATCGGCGACACCAAATCGCTGATCATTCACCCGGCCTCGACCACGCACAAGCAATTGACCGACGCGCAGAAGACGCAGGCGGGCGCGGGGCCCGACGTCGTGCGCCTGTCGATCGGCATCGAGGACAAGGACGACATCATCGCCGATCTGGAACTGGGATTGAAGTAAGCCGGGCCGTGGCGAGGGCCTTCATTGCTTTGATCATGATCGCCTTCGCCGGCACCGCACAGGCGGCATCGCCGCTGGTCTATCTACGCGACATCGACCCGAGCATCCGCCAGGACATGCGCTATGCCGGCAGTGACAATTTCACCGGCAAACCGCTGCCCGGTTATGCCGCGGGCGAATGCATGCTGCGCCGTCCCGTCGCGCTGGCGCTGAAAGCTGTGCAGGGCGAACTCGCCGCCCGCGCTCTGTCGCTCAAGGTCTATGACTGCTATCGCCCGACCCGCGCAGTCGCCGCGATGGCCCGCTGGTCGCGCGGCGCGGGCGGCCCCGATACGTCGCGTTTTTTTCCGGCAGCGGAGCGCAGTCAGTTGTTCGCGCTCGGCTACATCTCCGGCTATTCGGCGCATTCGCGCGGCGTCGCCGTCGATCTGACATTGGTGCCGCGCGACGCCAAGCCCGCCGCGCAAGCGGCGCGTTCAGGCCCCTGCACCGCGCCGCAGGCGCAACGCGCGCCGGACGACAGTCTCGACATGGGCACCGGCTTCGATTGCTTCGACACGAAAAGCTACACGCGCAATGCGTCGATCGCGCCGGCGCAGGCCGCCAACCGCCGCCTGCTGCTGGAGGCGATGCGCAAGCATGGCTTCACCAACTACAAGCGCGAGTGGTGGCATTTCTCGTTCAACAGCGCCGACGACGGCGAGGCCTACGATCTGCCTATCAAGCCGCGCTGAACGCGCCACTCATGCCTTGGTCAGCGTCTTCGCCACATAAGCGGCGACACGCGAAAGCGTCGCTTCCTGCGTCCAGATCGCCGTCACCGCTTTCTCCGTCGCTGCGCCCGAGACCGCGATGCGCTCGCGCACGGCTTGCCGGATTTGCGATTTGGTCTGCGCGAAAGCCTGCGGCGACAGCGCGGCGTAGAACCGCGCCGCTTCGATCGCCCGCGACATCAACGCATCCGGCGCGACGACCTCGTCGATCCAGCCTTTATGAAGCGCCGCGTCGGTCGGATAGGTCGCACCGGTCAGCGTGAATTCGGCGAGATAGCGCGGCGGCACGGCGAAGCGCACCACCTCGAAGGCCAAAGCCGGAAACGGCACGCCGACCAGCATTTCGGTGACGCCGATGCGGCCGGCGTCTCGCGCCATGATGCGGCGGTCGCCGCAGGCGGCCAGCACAGCGCCGCCGGCCATGGCGTGGCCGTTGATCGCCATCACCACGGGCTTCGGGTGAAAGAAAACCGCGTCATAGAGTTTGTGCAGGCTCGGCAAAAACGCGTGCACATAATCGGCACCGCCGGCGCTCAATCGCTTGAGATCGACGCCGGCGGAAAATATCTTGCCTTGCGCGGTCAGCACGATGGCTTTGGCCTCGGCGTTGCGCAGATCGACAAAGCGCTGCGCCAGCGCTTCGCAGAATTCGCTGTCGAGCGCATTGGCCTTGCCATGTTGCATCGTCAGGATGGCGATATCGCCGTCCGTTCGCAGTTCGATCATGCGCCCTGCTCCACCAAATGCGCCGCGCCCGCCTGCGTGGGTTTCGTCAACGCTTGCGCATGAACAATGCCAATCGTCAGCACCACGATGGCCAGCAACTGATGCGCCATCGCCAGGGCCAGAGGCGCCGCGTAAAGCAGCGTGATTATGCCGAGCGCCGCCTGCGCCGTCACTGCGCCGGCCAACAGCAAAGCGCCGCGCGCCGCCATGCAGCGCCGCGCGTCATAGGCATGCCACAGCGCCAGCAGAAAAATCGTATAGGCGAGCATGCGATGGTCGAACTGCACGGTCAAAGTGTTCTCGAAGATATTGCGCCAGGCCGGCTGCACGAACCACAAGCGCGCGGCGTCCGGCACCAAGGCGCCGTCGATCAGCGGCCATGTATTATAGATGAGCCCGGCATCGAGCCCGGCGACCAAAGCGCCGAGATAGATCTGCAGCAGCACCAGCCCCGCGATCGCCAGCGCCGTGAATCGCTGTCGCGCCGGCGCAGCGACACGCGGCACTGTCTGCGCCTCGTCCCGCTGCAATCCTTGCGCTGTCCACAGCACCGCGGCGTAGATCGCGCAGGCCAGGGTCAGATGAAAGCCGAGCCTATATTGCGACACCTTGACGAGATTGCTGCCAACGCCCGAGGCCACCATCCACCAGCCGACCGCGCCGAGCGCAGCACCCCCGGCAAAAATCGTCCACAGCCGCGCCCGCAAGGCTTTCGGCACATCGCCGCGCCAGAGAAAAAACAAGAACGGCGCGAGAAACACAAAGCCGGTCGAGCGCGCCAGCAGCCGGTGCGACCATTCCCAGAAATAGATCACCTTGAAATCGGAAAGGCTCATGCCCTGGTTGCGCTCGCGATATTGCGCGATCCCCTGATACTTGGCGAATTCGTCCTGCCACTGCGCCGTGCTCAGAGGCGGCAGCACGCCGGTCACCGGCTTCCATTCGGTGATCGACAATCCCGATTCGGTCAGCCGCGTCGCGCCGCCGACGGCGAGCGTCAGGAAGATCATCGCCGCGACCGCGTAAAGCCACAGCCGCACCGCGCGCAGGCGCCGCGCACTGACATCAACGTCGGGAGTTTGGTCTGGCATGATCGTCAAGCGCGCCTTTAAAGGCCTTGCGGGAGGGTGCGCGGACCATATAGTCAGGGGCGTCGTCAAGGCAACCAGCCTTTCCCGTCGCCAACACTATGAGCCGCCATGCCGCCCCGCCTGCGCCGATTCATCGGAACCATCGCCCTGCTCACGCTTGTCATCGTCTGGGCGCTGCTCGCCATGGCGCTGGCGCAGTCGGTGCTGACCGACATCAACGGCCTGGTCGCGGCGATCTATTATGTCGTCGCGGGCTTAGGCTGGGTGCTGCCGGCCATGCCGATCATTTCGTGGATGGCGGGCGCGGATAGACAGAAGGCGTGAGCGCCATTCTTGCCCGCAGGTCTCGCCAATCTTATCTGAAAATCATGACCGAAAAAGTCCGCGACAATCCCGCCCGCAACCGCTTCGAACTGGCGACGCCGGCCGGCACGGCCTTCGCCAGCTACCGGCGTGACGACATGACGATCACGATCATGCACACCGAGGTGCCGCGCGCGCTCGAAGGCCGCGGCGTCGGTTCGCAGCTCGTTGGCGGCATGCTCGATCTTATTCGCAACGAGGGCCGCAAGGTGGTGCCGATGTGCTCCTTCGTGCGGCACTACATCAACACCCATCCGGCCTACGCCGATCTGGTCTAGCGCGGCTTACCGCCGTCCGAGAAACCAGCCGGCCGCCAGCGACACGACGCCGGCAACGGCGGCGACGATGCCGTGCTTGACGCGCAGCCGCGCCAGGCCCGCCTCATGGCCGGGAAAGAACGACGGCAGCGCGTCGGCCGGCATCAGAAAATAGACGGCGGCGACAACGAGCAGCGCCACGCCGAGCACGGTGAGCAGCATTTTCATCGGCTGAGTTTCCCTGGAAAAGGCGAATCCGGTTGATGGTGCGACCATACCAAGATTGGCCAAGATCGGCGATGTCCGGCCATAACGAGATTTCTTGCTTTTCACTTGCGGTCACTTGCTCTCGTCCGGCCGCTTCGCGGAACAACCTGCCTGCCCGCGCGTTTGCCTAAACTCGAGGGAAACCGAAAGGCTTGGCCATGACTCAGGACACCGCGGTTCGCGCGCAGATTTCCGCACTTATTTTCACGATGACCAACGCCGTTCTGTTCGGCGCCGGCCTCATCACCGTGCTGATGCTCAACATGAGCGCCCAGGCGACCGGCATCGGCATCGCCGCTGTCACCGCTTTCAGTTTCCTTGTCGCCGCGCCGGCGGCCTGGTTGATCGCGCCGCGCCTGCGCGCGCGCTATTGGCGCAATCGGCAGACGACGCCGCTTTTAGGGTCGGCTCAGCCGCGCGTTTTCTAGTCCGCCCCGATAAGCCCTGTCATGCCCGGCCTTGTGCCGGGCATCCACGTCTTTGCTGTCTCTCACGAACCTTCTCAGGATGAGGCGGAGAGAGACGCGGCCACGACGTCCCAGGCTAACGCCCTGTTCAAATATATATTCCTATTCTCTCTTGACATCTATCCTATGATCTAATACCTATGCCGATGCCCGCCCCACATGAGGGGACGCGAACCGGTTGCGCCGGCTCGTGGGGAGCGGGCCGGCGTCCGCGGGCGTGTCCGAGCAGGGACACGCGCTCGGGCGGTGCCGGGGCTCCACCCGGGGACACTAAGATCCCCCGCCGGGAGCCGGCTGACGGTGCGAAGCCGTTGGCCTTGCCGGGGCAAAAGGCGTTCTCGGTGCCCAAAAGGGCCGAGAGCCCGGCCGCCCTGGGAGGCCAATAGCCGCCGGAAGCGTGGCCCGGCTGCCGCGAAAGCGCCGGACGGCGCGCCGAGAGGCGCCACGCGATCCGAAAGGATTGCGTGAAGCAAAAGGACTGCCGCGCCTTTCGGTGCGCCGTCCCCCTCTTCTTTCTCGAAGAGGGAAACTCCTCAAGCCTCGGGGCCATGCGGCCCGCGAGAAGGCGCCCGCGCGCCCGCTCTCCCAAAAACAAAGGACCCTCCATGAACAAAGCCGAATACAAGCAATTCCAAGACCGCATCGCCCGCATCGGTCACAAGGCCGTCGATGCCTGCGAAAAGATCATCGACACCGTCAATGGTCTGAACGCATCCGCGCATACACGCCGCACGCCGGCTCACGTCGCGCGCCGCCAGATCGCCAACACGCTGCGCGTCTCGCAGTTCTGCGCCATGCGCGCCTGCCGGCGTTCGCATTGCTGCCGCGGCGAGCCGGCACATTGTTTGCAATCGGTCCTGCCGCTGCTGCCGGCGCAAACCTTTATCGGCGTTCGCCGGGGCAAACGCCGCGTCGCGAAAATATGATAGCGTAAGGTCATGATCGATCGCCGCGCCCTCCTCCTCTCGCTCGCCGCGATTTTTGCCGGCCACCCGGCCGCCGCGGCCGAGAGCCCCGAGGCGCTCATTGCCGCGATCTACAAACGCATCGTCGCCAGCTACGACCCCGCGACAAGCAACACAGAGAACGGCGCCTTCACCTGGCGCAAAACCAAAGACCGGCACCGTTACTATTCGGCAAGTCTGGCCAAAGCCTGGGACCGGGCCGACGCCATCACCGCCAAAGGCGACCAGAACCCGCCCGCCGCCTGTCCGATCACCAATTCGCAGGATCCGTTGGTGCGCGCTTTCTCCATCGCCATCGCGCGGCGCGATGCGGCGTCGGCGACCATCGTCGCCCGCATTGCGCAAAATCCCGGCCCTATCGCGCCAGACGACGGCAGCACGATTCATTACGACATGGTGTTCGAGCGCGGCCGCTGGCGCATCGACGACATTCGCCCAGGAGGAGGCAAAGCCGAATGGTCGCTGCGCCGCGAAATCGTCAATCATAAAGGCTAAGTGCAAACCATGACTGACATCGCCGATCTGTCGCATCCGCAGGCCATTGCTACCGAAGTCCTCGCCGCCTACGCGGCGCACAGGTCGCTGACACCTTTCACGTCGCGGCCAGGCGGGCTTTCACCGGAGGCCGCCGCCCGCGTCACGCCATTTCTGCGCGCCGCTTTCGAAGCGCGCGGCGAAAAAATCCTCGGCCGCAAGATCGGCTTCACCAACCGCTCGATCTGGGCGCAATACGGCGTCGATGCGCCGATCTGGGGCTACGTCACCAGTGCGACGACGCATGACCTCGCCGCTATGCCCGCGTTGCCCGCGCGGGAATTCTGCGAGCCGCGCATCGAGCCGGAAATCATGTTCTGCCTCAAGATGTCACCGTCGCCGGCGATGGACGAGGACGCGCTCATCGCCTGCATCGATTGGCTGGCGCTCGGCTATGAAGTCGTGCAATCCCCTTTCCCGGACTGGAAATTCAAACCGGCCGACACCGTCGCCGCCAATGCGCTGCACGGCGCGCTCTTGATCGGCGAACGTCACGCCTTCGCGCCGACGCCTGGCGGCGCGAACTTGCGACCTTCACCGCGCAACTTTATTGCAATGACCGGCTCATCGACAGCGGCGGCGGCGCCGCCGTGCTCGACAGCCCGCTTCACGCGCTGCGTCACCTCGTCGATATGCTCGCCCACGACCCGCACAATCCGCCTTTGGCCGCGGGCGAGATCGTCTCGACCGGCACGTTGACCAAGGCCTTCCCTGTCCATGCCGGCGAAACATGGCATACCGCCGTCGCCGGCATTCCACTCGGGCCCGTGGCCTTGCGATTCGCGTAAAAGCGTCATCGCCATGCAAACCGATCTGTGGGACACAATGACGAGGCAAGGGATTTGCTTACCTTTGTACCTCTGTCTGCCCAACGCGCGGCAATTTTTGTCATGCGACGATCGAATCTTGGTATTTGAATGCCTCTGCGGCAAAATTTAATGTTTGACGACCAATTTTGTTTGCGCGAGCCCTGCATATTTGCAACCGTCAACTCATGTTAAATTGGAGACACTGAATAGATGCTGCTTTTGTTTCCGGGCGACAACGCCGCCCGCGATACGTTGCGGTTCGCCGAGGAAATTGCCGGTTACGGTCTTTGGCAAGTCGACTTTGTCACCGGCAAGATGAACTGCTCGCCCAACACCTATCGGCTGCTCGGTCTGGCGCCCGTGACCTCGGCGATGGGTGACGCCGGAGAGCCGTTGAGTTTCACCACTTTCGAAAAAGTCGCACATCCGGACGACATTCCGGTGATCGCTGAAATCCAGCACATCCTCGGCCAGGGCCTGCCGATCAACCGCCAATTCCGCGTCGTTCATCCCAATGGCCGCGTGCGCGCCATGGCGATCCATGGCGAAGCTCTGGTCGGCCGCGACGGCAAAGCCGACCGCATCGTTGGCGTCCTGATGGATATCACCCGTCACGTTGAATCGGTGGTGACGTCGCAGATCAATTCGGAGCGCGTGCGCGAATTGATGGCCGCGATCAGCGGGTCGATCTGGGTCGCACGCACTGACGGTTACTACACGGATTTTCTGTTGCGCGACCCAAAAGGTCACGTCCCGGCGGCATTCCAGGGCAACAATTGGCATAATGCCGTCCATCCCGACGATCTCAACAAGGTGCTGCGCAACTGGAATAACGCCGCTGCCACCAAGTCCATTTTCACCAGCGAGCATCGCATCCGCGGCACCACCGGCGAGTATCACTGGCGGCGTGCTTATGCCACTCCGATTCTGGCGGATGACGGTTCGGTGCGCGAATGGGTCGGCCTGTCGCTGGCGATCCACGAACAAGCCACGGCGGCCAATAGCGGCGACCGGCATCTGACCGCCGCGCAAATTCGCGCCGCGCGCGGCATATTGAATTGGTCGGTGCGCGACCTAGCCGGCCGCACCGGCCTGTCGGTCGGCGTCGTGCGCCGGCTTGAGGAGACGGAAGATGCCGGCAAGAATGCCGCCGACGCCCTGAACTTGATAAAGGACTCCCTTTCAGCCGGAGGCGTGGACTTTTTTGTCCTGCCAAGCGGCGAAGCCGGCGTATATCCGACAAAAAGAGAGAATCGGCTCAAGATTGTCGCTAAAACTGCGGTCCAACATTAAATTCGGCGCAGCGCCGGCTGGCCGCGAAGAAAATGGTACCGACCGCGCGGTATTTGGATCATGGACGCTTCGTTTTGCGGTTTTCCGCTTCGGACCCGACGAAAATTGTCGCTCACATCCTATTTTTGATTCAGCTCAATGGCGCAGCGGCATTTTCTGCAGGCTGCGTGCAATTCCGTGGTCTTTCGCGCAATCCGAATTCACATCATGGTGACGGCAAGTCGAAATGCCAACCCGCAAGGAACCATCATGAAGTCCGCGATCATCAAACGCTCGGTCGTCGTTGCCGGCAAGAAGACCAGCGTCAGCCTGGAAGACACGTTCTGGCTTGCGTTCAAGGAAATCGCCGCGCAGACGCGCACGCCGCTCGGCCAATTGCTGGATCAAATTTCCGGCGGCCGCGACAACGCCAACCTGTCCTCCGCCGTTCGCCAATATGTGATGCAGCACTTCTACAGCAAGGCGACCCAGCCGGCCGCCCGCTCCAATGTTCGTCCCGACTTCTTCCTGCAAAGCGTCGCGGGGGCGTAGTGGCAAGACCGGGCGCGAAATCCCCCCTCGCGCCCGGCTTGTTCTCCGCCAAGGTCTGCGTTTATATCCGCGCATGGCCAATGATGTCCGTGACAACCCCGCCCGCCACCGCTTCGAGCTCGATGCCGAAGGTCACATTGCCTTTTCGCAGTACAAGCGGGCCGGCGGCGTGATCGACATCATGCACACCGAAGTTCCGCCGGCGCTCAATGGCAAGGGGATCGGCTCCCGCCTGGTCCGCGGTCTGCTCGATCTGGTCCGCGCCGAGGGAGCCAAGGTCCGCCCGCTCTGCCCGTTCGTGCGGTCCTATATCGACAAGCACCCGGAATACGCGGACCTTGTCGCCTAACGCAATTTTTACCCTTCGGTAAGACATTAAACTCGGGCGCCCCACCCCCCGGGAGTTTGTCTTGGATTTCGCCGCCGGCTTTTCATTCTTTGTCGGCCAGATCGGCAAATTGCTGTTCTCGCTCGGCTCGCATTTCTCGCTCACCTCGCTCGGCGCGGCGTTGCTGTTTGCGTCGGGCTATTTCGCCTGGCAGCGGCTCAAGCGCGGCCGACGCTTGCGCTGGCGCACGATCTGGCGCGCACTGTTTCCCAAGCGCATCGTCGAGGCCAAATCAAACCAGGCCGATATCGGCTATCTGTTCTTCAACGTGTTCGTGTTCGGCGTGGTGTTCGGCTGGGCGGTGTTGTCCTATCAGTCGATCACCAATGGCGTGATCGCCGGATTGACTACGATGCTCGGTCCGGTCGCTGCGACAACATTGCCAGCCTATGTATCGCGCAGCGTCATCACCGCGATGCTGTTTCTTTCTTATGAGCTCGGCTACTGGTTCAACCATTGGCTCAGTCACAAGGTGCCGGTGCTGTGGGAATTTCACAAAGTCCACCACAGCGCGCAGGTTCTCACGCCGCTGACAAATTTCCGGGTGCATCCGGTCTATACCTGGGTCTTCGCTAATATCCTCGCCTTCACGGCGGCGCTGGCGAATGGCCTCGGCAATTACATGTTCGGCGAGACGGCCTATCAATATGCGCTGTCCGACACCAACATTATTCTGGTGCTGTTCATCCACACGTATGTGCACTTTCAACATTCGCATATGTGGATTGCGTTCCGCGGCGTTATGGGACGCATCTTCGTGTCCCCGGCGCATCATCAGGTCCATCATTCCGACAATCCGAAGCATTTCGACAAGAACTTCGGCAGTTGTCTGGCGCTGTGGGACTGGATGTTCGGCACGCTCTATGTGCCGCAAAAAGAGCGTGAGCCGATTACGTTCGGCTTCGCCGATCGCGCCGACGCGCACACGGTTAAAGGCGAACTGGTTAACCCGCTTATCGACGCAGCGGCGCACTTCAAACCATTATGGCAGCGCCCAACCGACGGGCTGACGTCACTTCCGAGCGTTAAAGGCAAATAGCTCTAAAGTGCATTGTGGCCGAGCGCCTCGACTTCGCGCAGCCACTGCTTCCGCGTGTCGTCGCTCACCGCTTCGATCATGCCATAGACCGTCGCGCGCACCGGCGCGATACCGATGAATTGCAGAATATTGCGTTTCAGCAATTTGAGCGCATGCGCGCCGAAATACCAGCGATAGAACCAGCCCGGCATGCCCATGGTCATGACGATCCGCGCCGACTTGCCTTTGAACACCTTCCAACTGGCTTTCCCGCCACTTTTCTGAATCGCCAGCAGATCGCCTTGCAGGATGCGCTCGAAGAAACCTTTCAGGATCGCCGGCATGTCGCCACACCACAGTGGAAAGATGATGACAACGTGATCGCAAGCGCCAAAGGCTGCACGCGCCGTGGCCAGATCGGGCTCCAGCGGCTGCTCGCGCCTATAGCCTTCGCGCAGGATGGCGTCGAAATTCATCCGGCCGAGCAAGAAGACCTCCGCCTGATGCCCGCCGCTTTCGGCGCCGCGCCGGTAGGCGTCGCCAAGCGCTTCGCTGAAACTGTCGCGCATGGGGTTGCCGACGATGATTGCAATTCTGGCCATGCCTGATCTCGCTTTGCGGGTGTTGATAGTTAGCCGCAAGCCTCCGGTTCCGCTTTGACTTGTCGCAAAATGCCCGGCAATGCTGACAGCGATGAAAAAGCGCACCGTCACCGTCAACGACAAGATGCAAAAGGGCTACCGGTATGAATTGACTGCCGGCGTCGGCCGCTCCTTCGACCTTGAATTCAAGCCGCAATTGACGCCGGCGGAAATGCTCCAGCTCGGCGTCTTCGGCGGCAAATACATGACCGACTGCGTGCGCGAATTTCCGGCAAGCTGGTTTGCCCGGGCAAAGCTCGCCTCCGGCAAGCGTGACAAGTCTCTCAACTTCTTCAATGTCGATGCCAGCCAGCCTTTGTCGGAATGGCGGCGCAAGGGCTGGATTCACCCCGACGACCCACGCGGCTGGTTCCAGTGGTATTGCCGCTACTACATGGGCCGCCGGATGCCGGACGAAGACCAGCGCCAGATCGGCCGATGGAAAGCGATCCGCCGCCATATCCGACAGATTGAGATCAATTGCGAAACCGGCAATTTATTGTGCCGGCCGCGCCAGCGCCAGGCGCTGCTGCACTGGGCCTATGACAGCCGCAAATTCTAGCGCGCAATAGCGCCGAGCAGATCGGCCAGCACGTCCGGGCAGGTCAGATGCGGATTGTGGCTGGAGTCAATCTCATGCGCGCCGGCCCAGCCTTCGCTTCTGGCGCGCTCGTAGAACCCCCGGAAACGATCGTCGGCGGATTTGCGGAGGCAGTAGATGTAATGCCGCGACAGTGTCAGCGGACCGTTCCGGAATGTCAGTTTCTGCTCGAAGGTCTTGACCGGCTGCGGCACGCGCAACGGCTCGCACCAGGCGCGGTCTTTAGGCGAGGTATCCGGCGGCATCGGACCGGGCGGAATGCGCCAGCCATCGGCGCTGCTGCTGGCGCCGGCCTGACGCTGGGCACGGACGGATTCCGGCAATACATCGAAGGCGCTTTCGCCGTCGCGCGGCACGAAAGCGTCGATATAAATCAATTGCGTGATGCGCGCGCGGGCGCGATCGGCAACGCCGGTCGCCACCATGCCGCTATAGGAATGTCCGATCAGGTTGACGTTATTGAGGTCCTCATAGGTCAGCACGCCAAGGATGTCGGCAATGTGGGTTTCCAGATCGATGTCCGGCCGTGCCAGATGCGCTCGTTCGCCTAGCCCGGTCAGTGTCGGCGTGATCAGGCGATGGCCGCGCGCACTCATCAATGGGTGCATCTTCGCCCATGCCCAACCCGCGCTCCAGGCGCCATGACAAACGACAAAAGTGGCCATCGTGTCTGCTACTCCGCTGCGACGGTCCGGCTGCGCCGCTCTCGACTGGTCCATCGGCTACGGACGAAATCGAGAATGACAGCCGCTAAACCGGCCGCCAGCACCTGCCATCCCGGCCTGATGCCGGCATCGAAATCGAAAACGGAATCAAGCACTCGCAGCGGCGACACGCCAAATGTAATGCCGATGCCGATCGCCTCGCTGGCGAATGTCAACAGCGACACCGTCACAGCAAGTCCGAGCAACTGAGTCGTCGATAGTTCATTTTTATCGCGCCACCACCCCACGAGCCGGTAGGCCAACAGCCATGTCAGCAGTCCAGCCGCGAAGGTTGGCACGGTGACATCGGCCTTGGTCTGCTGGAAATAATGGATGAGCGCGAGCAGCGCGATGACATAAATCGTTTGATGTAGTCTGCGCCAGCGCAAGCCGCCAATGCGCCGCACCATGCCGTCGGTCGAGGTCGCGGCCAGCACGGCAAGACCAAGCCAGGCGAGGCCGCCGATGACGAGATAAAGCCGATGCGTGAGTTCGGAAGCAACCTTCGCAAAGTCGTATTTCTGGTCGGCGACATACAGCACAAGATGCGCGGCAATATAGCAGAATGAACCGACACCGATCATGCGCCGCACGTCAATCAGGTTGCCGTAGCGGGCAATGCGCCGGAACGGTGTGATGGCCAGCGACACTCCGAGAAATATCAGCGCCCAGAATCCGGCCCGGTGAATGAGATCGTTGATCGGCCGCGCGCCATGCGCGATGGCGTCATAATCAATCAGTGCCTTGGCCAGAGGAAACAGCAGCAGCGCCAGCGCGACGATCCGCAATGCCGACAACCGGCCGCGGCGGTCGCGCCAGAGTTGCCAGGCAGACATCGCTTGATCCATTTCGCTTTGCCCATAAAGACGAGGTTTTGGCGCCCGACGCATTCCGCCTAGCATGATCGCGAGGTTCCCCCTACAGCCCGAACAATTGGCATGGCACTTATGAGCATTTCGAGCCTGCGCACATCAACCGTTTGATTTAATGCACTTTTCCTAACCTTTTCGCGCGAGCAGGCTATACCGCGCCGCACAATTTTCCTCGCTGAATACATTACGAGTGATACGATAATTGGATCATTCGATTCGTCGCGGCTTCAGCAATGCCGGATGAAATTCGACTGGCGAGGCTTCAATCGCGGTCGACCGGCGATTTAGTAACAAATAGCGCTGCCGCGTTTATGCCGGCGGTGCCGGCAAGTATTGCCGTCGCGCCGACAACATCGCCTTCACCAAAGTAGACCAGAGACGCCATGAACATGGCGCTGACGGAAAGCGACAAAACGAATAGCGCCAACCAGTCAATTTGGCCGATGGCATCAGAATTGTCGGTAGCATGCTGACGACGTTTGTCATCTATGCGGCCTTGCGTCTCGATGCGCTCGTCGAGAGCGCTGCGCCGGTGGCCATCCAAAGCTTTCGCGCGCGGCCTTTCAGGTAAATGAGTAGGCAAGGCAGGCTCCAGATTCTGTTGCTTGTATGTCGGAGAACATCAAGCAATTTCCATGCCCCACCATTGACGCAACGCAATCCGCGCGCATCCGTTCCCTTAACACTTCGACGAATGAGAAGCCGATCTAGACCCGCGGTAGCGGACGACCGCCCTGCTCTTTCGACGGCACCTTCACCCAGGCTTCACCGTCGAGCACAACATCGTCGCCGACCGAACAGGTGCAGGCCAGGCGCGCGCGGAATTTCTCCGGCATAAGTTCGGCAACTGACACGGTGACGTCAACAGTGTCGCCGATCTTGACCGGCGCGCGGAAATTCAATGTCTGCGAAATATAGATCGCACCCGGGCCGGGCAATCTGGTGCCGAGCACCGCCGAAATCAAGCTTGCGGTGTAAAGGCCGTGCGCGATACGCGTGCCGAATGGCGTGCGCGCCGCGAAATGTTCGGACAGGTGAATCGGATTGCGATCGCCGGTCACTTCGGCAAAGCCGACCACGTCGGACGAGGATACGGTCTTGGCCAGCCGCTCGGTCATGCCGACCGACAGGTCCTCGAAATACAGCGTGCGCAGCGTCAAAATCGTCATAGGTTCGGCTCACGTTTGGGTCGGCACAACAGCCACAGCACGCCGATAATTACAAGATTGATCAATGCCAGCACGGTCAATACGCCGATGGTCGCATGCGGTCCATGGCTCTCGATCAGCCATGCGCCGGCCGATGGGGCCAGAGCCTGCACGATCAAGCTGGGAAAAGCGATCTTTCCCATCAAACGCGGAAATCGCAGCGGCCCGAACAGCGCCAGCGGCAAGGTGCCACGGCCGATCCAGAAAATGCCGTAGCCGCCGCAATAGACCAGAATGATCAACACCAGCACCGGAAAATGCGAAAACAGCATCAGAAGGCCAACAGCCATCGCCGTACAGGATGCGATCATGGTCCATATCGGATGATAGCGATTGCCGAACAGGCTCTCGATCAAACGCGCGCCGACCTGCGCCGGGCCGAACAATGTGCCGAGCGCGATCGCTGTCGTGTAATCGACGCCGGTCGATTGCAGGAACACCATGAAATTGACCAGCACGATCGCGCCGACACCTGCCGTCAGCGAAAGGACGAGCGCAACCAAGATGAAGATCAAGCCTTCCCTTTCGACCGGCGCGAGGCCCGGCGAACGCAGCTCGTCCGCTTGCGCAAGCGTCGATGCCGTCCGCGCTGAAGCGCGCCGGATGACCGCCATTTGCAGCGGCAGCACCAGGCACACATGCAATGCGGCATAAACCAGGCAAGCGGCGCGCCAGCCAATATGATCGATCATGAACGCGCTCAGCGGCCAACAGACCGTGCTGGCAAAGCCGCCAAACAAAGTGAGATTTGTGATCGGACCGCGCGCCTTGCTGCCGTAAAGGCGGCCGAGCGTGGCAAAGACGGCGTCATAGAGGCCGGTGCCCATGCCGATGCCGATCGCCACCCATGCCAGCAAATAGAGCGGTAAGTTAGGCGCCAGCGCCACGCCGGTCAGGCCCAGAGCATAAAACAACGAACTGGCCAGCAGCACCGGCCTTCCGCCATGCCGCTCGATGATCGCTCCGACTTGCGGCGATATCAGTCCGCCAACCAGCAGGCCTATCGATGTGCCGCTAACGACAAGGCCGAGCGACCAGCCGGTTTCGGCAACGATAACCGCGGCAAAGACCGCCGGAAAATAAAACGACGTGCCCCACGCCAGGATCTGACCAATGCCTAGGGCCGAGACAACGAGGCGGCGGTCGATCGGCGATGGCGGATGCTCCGGGTCCATGCCGCGGCAAATACCGCTGTACGGATTAAGTCACCGGCTCCATGCCTTTCGACTTGAGCAGCTTGGCCGCTTCCGGACTGGAGAACGCTTTGATCAAAGCCTGGGCCGCATCCTGGCTCCTGGTTGTGGTGCTTAAACCGGCCGAATAGGTCGTGATGTTTTGAATCTCCTTTGGTAGCGGCCCGACGAGTACGGCGCCCTTAACCGGCACGATTTCGCTGATCTGGTGCAGGCCGATCTCGGCCTCGCCGCTGACCACGAGGTCGGCGACATAGCCGCCCATCTTGAGCTTGGCCTTGGCGCGCACGGCGTCGCCAATGCCAAGGCGCTCCATCAGTTTCTCGATGTAAATGCCGGTCGTGCCGCCGCTTTTCGGATCGATATAGGCGATCGACTTTGCCGCCAGCATGGCCTGCTTGAAGGCTTCGACGCTGCCGATGTCCGGCTTCGGTGTACCTTCTTTCACCACCACGCCGACACCGACGGTCGCAAGATCATGGCGGCTGCCGCGCACGATGCGGCCTTTGTCGATCAGCGCGTCGACCACGACAGGTGAAATCACCGCGACGTCGAACGCTTCGCCGCCGTCGATACGCTTCTGCAATTCGCCAGCCGTGCCGTTGTCGACCGAGACCTTGTGACCGGTCTGCTGCTCGAAAGCCGGCACCAGAGCCAGCACGACCTGTTTATAGGCACCGGCGGTCAGCACTTTGATCTCGGCGGCACTGGCGGGCGTCTGTGTCAGGACGGCGGCCGCGAGAATAGTGAGAACGGACATATGCAATTTCATGGGGCGGCTTCCTTTGCTGGCGCAGACAATCTACACGAAATGCCCGAAATCCAGCGCCGAAGTCTGTCATTTTGCACCGCCGCAAAATAGTCTAAATTTGAACGGCAAAAATCCGCCAATCTTCTACTTTTCTATTAATTATCAGAAGCTTAAGGTATGCGTTTTTCACCTAGCTGCAGCGCAGCATTTTTTCTGTTCAAGCGGCTGAATATGACTATTTTGGCGGTAACGAGATTCACCGGTGCCGGGGTCAAACGGCACATACCGGTTCTGGAAAGAAAGAGGCCTCCGATGTTTGCCACCCTTATCCGCTTCATCCACCAGTGGAAGCAGTACAACCGCAGCCTGAACGAGCTGTCCCGTCTGGGCGACCGCGAACTTGCCGATATCGGCATCGGCCGTTCCGATATTCAGGCTGTGGCCTGGAAGTCGGCCCACCATGCCTAAGACGGGATTTTCGGCAGATTGACTGATTTCAGACGCCCGCGCATCGCGGGCGTTTTGATTCCAGCACGACTAATTGAGTGTCATCCACAGCGCCAGCGGCATGATCTCGGGCGCCTGGCCATAGGCCCGCGTCCACGAGTCCACGGACCATTTCGTCCCGTTCGCGTTTTCGACCAGTACGGCCGTGGCATGCGGTCCGCGGCCATCGAGCAGGAAGCCACGCGCTTCAGGTTCGGCGACGGTGTGGTGACGCAACAGTTTTAGCTGCGCAAGCACCAGCAGCAGGCTGGTGGTATTGCGGCTTGAGTCGATGCAATCCATCTGCCGCTTATCGAACATGTATTCACTATTGGCGCGGGCGACATGGCCTACCGTGCCGGCAATCGGACCTATGCGGCGGTCGAACCACGCGCCGGCGGCGCCAATGGCGCGGCGCTCCGCGGCGGCAGATGCCGCGCCGCCCCCAAGCAACCTCGCAAGCGTCGCCCGGTCCGCGCCGGTGAGCGCCAATTCCTCGCGAAATTTGCAGCCAAAGCCATGGCAAATACTGATTGCGCCAATCGATGGCGGCGAAATCGATAATTCGTTGTAAGTGGCGGCAATAACCGAATCCGTATCGGCGGATGCCGCGGGCACCCGGATTGCCGTTATAAAAACAGCCGAGATAACTGCAAAGACAAAGGCCCGACGCATACAAATCACCGCCATTGCCGCATACTACGTGACAGCTTAATGATTTGCCCATGATCAAAGCAAGTAACGAACCCGTGCATATTATCGGCGGCGGCCTGGCCGGTTCCGAAGCGGCCTGGCAGCTCGCCCAGGCTGGCATTGCCGTGACATTGCACGAAATGCGGCCGCTCCGCGTGACCGCTGCGCACAAGACCGACGGCTACGCGGAACTCGTGTGCTCCAACTCGTTTCGATCCGATGACAAGGATCACAACGCCGTCGGCCTGCTGCATGAGGAAATGCGAAGGCTCGGCTCCCTGGTCATGCGGTCGGCCGACGCCAATCAGGTGCCCGCCGGCGGTGCGCTCGCGGTTGACCGCGACGCGTTTTCGGCGGCCGTGACCGCAGCCCTGAAATCGCAGCCGCTGATCACGCTGGAGCGTGGCGAAATCGCGGTTCCGCCGGCCGATTGGGAAAATGTCATCATCGCCACCGGGCCGCTCACCTCGCCCGATCTGGCGGCGTCAATCGCGCAGCGCACCGGCGAACAGGCGCTGGCTTTTTTCGACGCCATCGCGCCGATCGTGCACCGCGACAGCATCGATATGGAGCAAGCCTGGTTCCAGTCGCGCTACGACAAAGTCGGTCCCGGCGGCACCGGCGCCGACTATATCAATTGCCCGATGTCGCGCGATCAGTATGACGCCTTCGTCGATAGCCTGATCGCCGGCGAGAAAACCGACTTCAAGGACTGGGAAGCCTCGACTCCCTATTTCGACGGCTGCCTGCCGATCGAGGTGATGGCCGAGCGCGGCTGCGAAACGCTGCGGCACGGGCCGATGAAACCTTTCGGCCTGACCAATCCACGCTCGCCTGACGTCAAGCCCTACGCGGTCGTGCAACTGCGCCAGGACAACAAGCTCGGCACTCTGTTCAACATGGTCGGCTTCCAGACCAAATTGAAATACGGCGCGCAGGCTGACATCTTCCGTGCGATACCCGGCCTGCAGAACGCTGATTTCGCGCGCCTCGGCGGCCTGCACCGCAATACGTTTTTGAATTCGCCGAAGCTCCTCGATCCGGTCTTGCGGCTGAAGGCCAATCCAAAATGGCGCTTTGCTGGACAGATCACCGGCTGCGAGGGCTATGTCGAGAGCGCCGCCATCGGCCTTTTGGCGGCGCGGTTTGCCGCCGCCGAACGCCGTGGCGAGGCCCTCACCCCGCCGCCGCCGACAACCGCCCATGGCGCGTTGCTGGCGCATATCACCGGCGGACATATCGACGCCATCGATCCCGGCCCGTCGTCGTTCCAGCCGATGAACATCAATTTCGGGCTGTTTCCGCCGCTCGCCGAGCCGGCCGCCTTCGACAAAGACGGACGCAAATTCGGCCGCGGCTCGGCGAAGAATCTCGCCAAGAAAACCGCGATGAGCCAACGGGCGCTGGCCGACCTCGCTGCGTGGAGCGGCGTGCCGCAGGCGGATGCTGCCGAATAAGACTTAAGCTCCGAATATTCGGTCGGGGTCACGCGCCGCGCGCCAGAGCAGCCACTGGCGGCGCAGATGCGCAAGCGGCGGCACGTCGAACGGCTCATAGCCGCGCCGGTCCATCGGCCGCAACGTCGGCGCGACAAGCGCGACCGGCAACAAAGCCGGCAACAACGCGATAGGAGCATCGGCCATATCCGCCCGCCCCGCCGCCAGCTGCCGGCGTGCGTGCCGCCGTAATTCGGCAAGCGCCGCCTTCAATGGCTCGCTGTCCCGCCGCGCGAGGACCTGTTCGCGCGTCACGCCATGCCGGTCGAGCACTTCCTGGGGAATGTACACTTGTCCGCGCGCGGCATGACGCGACAAGCCGCTCAGGACTCCGGCAACCGTATAAGCGATGCCGGCGCTGCGGATCAGCATCATCGAATTCGAGCGTTCCGCGCCCAGCATTTCGCCCGCAATATCGATCAGCGCCGACTGGGTCATCACCGCGTAGTTATCGAGGTCGTCTAAAGTCACCAGCGGCTCGTCATAGAGGTCGAAAATATGCGCATCGACGATGGACGAAAGCCGGTCAGGCGCGATGTTGTATTGGCGTAGACTCTCCATCAGCGCAGCCGCCACCGGGTGCGCCGCGCCCTCGCCTGCGCGTTCGCCGTTCAGGACTTCGCGCCACAATTGCAGGCGGATCTCGCCCGGCATCGGTTCGCGCGCGACATCGCGGACGCGGACGATCTCGACGTTAAATGCATAAAGCGCCAGCAGCGCGTCGCGTCGTTCGGCCGGCGCAAACAAGGCCGAGAGATAGCGGTCATGGTCGGCCTCGCGAACCAGGGCAGCGCAATGTTCGAAATGATTTGGCATTCGGCTTAAACCTTAACCGGGCTCAATCGACCGCGATCAAGCCGACACCGGCGCGGCGTTGTTCCGCCAACAGGATATTATAGGTTCGCACCGCGGCCCCGGTTGTCATCACATCGACCGAAATTGCGCGCTCCCGAAACATCGCCCGCAAATGCGCCGGCAGGACCCAGGGGTCGCGTCCCGCGCCGATCAGGAACACGTCGATGGCCCCGGCATGGGCAAAAACCGACGACAGCGACGCCTCGCTCAACTCCGCGACAGAGGCCACGGACCAGGCCCACATCCCGTCGGGAAAGCATAACAGCGAGCCGCGATGCGACATGCCGCCGAAGCGAAAGCCGCCATTGCCATAGGCATCGATCGGCGCTGGCGTCGGCAAATGCGGCGTATCAAGGCCCGATCCGGGCGCCATTGTCAGCTACTTGCTCTTGCCGCTTTCCGGGCCCGTCAAAGCATCGGTGCCGCGCCCAACGCCGAGATAAATCAGGATCGGCGCCGCGATAAAGATCGAGGTGTAGGTGCCGACCAGCACCACGCCGAAGGTCATGGTCGCGGCGAAGGAATGGATCGCCTGGCCGCCGAACAACAGCAGCGCCAGCAAGGCCAACGTCACGGTAACGTGGGTAATCACCGAGCGCGACAAGGTCTGGTTCACCGAGGCGTTGAGCAATTCCGCCATCGGCATCTTCTTGTAACGCCGCAGCATTTCGCGGATACGGTCGTAAATGACAACGGTATCGTTGAGCGAATAACCAAGAATGGTCAAAAGCGCCGCGATGCTGGTGAGATCGAAGTCGATCTGCGTGATCGACATGAAGCCGATGGTCAGCACGATGTCGTGCACGTTGGCGATCATGGCGCCGAGCGCGAATTGCCACTCGAAGCGGAACCACAAATAGATCAGGATGCCGAGGATCGCCAGACCAAGGCCGACGACGCCGTAGGACAGCAATTCGCTCGACACGCGCGGGCCGACCACTTCGACGCGACGGTATTCGACCGAATCGCCGAGCGCACCGCGCACTTTTTGCACCGCCGCCTGCTGGGCGGCGTCGCCGCCGGGCTGCTCGGCAATGCGGACAAGCACATTGCTCGGACCGCCGAACTGCTGAAGCTGGACTTCACCGAGACCGAGCCCGGACAATGTCGTGCGCATCGTGGAAAGATCGGCCGTCGGCGTCTTGCTCTGCACTTCCATGAGCAGACCGCCCTTAAAGTCGATGCCGAAATTCAGTCCGTGGAAGAAATACAGACCGATCGCCAGGATCGACAGCACGGCTGAGATCGGAAAGCTGATCCGCCGGAACTGCATGAAATCGAATTTTGTATCGTCGGGGACGATGCGAAGAAGACGCATAAGCTTTCCCCTTTTCTATATCGGTACATGCTGGGGACGCCGCCAGCGTACCCAGGTGGCGACGATCAGCCGCGTCACGGTGAAGGCGGTGAACACCGTCGTGATAATGCCGATGCCAAGCGTGACGGCAAAGCCGCGCACCGGCCCGGTGCCGATATAGAACAGCACGGCGGCGGCGATGAAGGTGGTAATGTTGGAGTCGAGAATGGTCGCCAACGCGCGGCTGAACCCGGCGTCGATGGCATTGATCGGCGAACGGCCGGCGCGCACTTCTTCGCGGATACGCTCATAGATCAGCACGTTCGAGTCGACCGCGATACCGACGGTCAGCACGACACCGGCGATGCCGGGCAAGGTCAGCGTCGCATTCAGCAGTGACAACACGCCGAAGATCATGGCGACGTTGATGGCAACCGCGATGTTGGCGAACAGACCGAAGATGCCATAGGTCGCCAGCATGAAGACGATAACGAGGCCGGCGCCGACGTAAGACGACATCTTGCCCTTAGCGATGGAGTCGGCGCCAAGGCCGGGACCGACGGTACGCTCCTCGATGATAGTCAGCGGCGCCGGAAGCGCGCCGGCACGCAGCAGGATCGACAGATCATTGGCGCTTTGCACGGTGAAGCTGCCGGAAATCTGACCCGAACCGCCGAGTATCGGTTCGCGGATCACGGGGGCGGAAATCACCTCGTTGTCGAGCACGATGGCGAAGGGCTTGCCGACGTTCTCTTGCGTCGCTTGGGCGAATTTGCGCGATCCGGCGGTGTTGAAGCGGAACGAGACGATGGGCTCCGACGTGCGCTGGTCGAAGCCAGGCTGGGCGTCGGTCAATTCGGCGCCCGAGACCAGAACCCGCTTCTCGATCAGATAGGGGGTCTTGGGGGCGGTGGAGCTATACAAAAGATCGTCTTCCGGCGGTGCGCGGCCCTGAAGCGCCTGTTCGACCGGCGTGCCGATATCGACCATGCGGAAATCGAGCTTGGCGGTCTTGCCGAGCAATTCCTTGAGCCGTGTCGGGTCCTGAAGGCCCGGCACCTGGACCAGAATGCGGTCGGTGCCCTGGCGCTGGATCAGCGGCTCAACGGTGCCGAGTTCGTTGACGCGGCGTTCGATGATCTGGATCGACTGTTCGACCGACTGGCGGACGCGATCGAGGATAGCGGCATCGCCAACGGTCAGGCGGATCAGATTGCCCGCTTCCGTCGTGACGTTCAGGCTCATCTGGCCGCTGCCGCCGAGAATGCCGCCGAGCGGCACCGCCAGTTCACGCAACTTGGTCAGCGCGGTCGCGCTTGCGGCTTCGTCACGCAGGCGAACCTCGACGCTGTTGCCGCGCACGACCAGCCCGGTATAGCCGACACGGGCGTCGCGCAGCACGCGGCGAACGTCGTCGCGGGTGGTCTCCAGCTTGTCCTTGCGCACCGCATTGGTGTCGACCTCAAGCAGGATGTGCGAGCCACCCTGCAGATCGAGGCCCAGAACGAGATGGCGCTGCGCCCATTTCGGCCAGCTATTGACCGTCGCTTCGGGAAAGAAGTTCGGGACAGCAAACAGGCAGACGACCAGTGCCGTAAGCACAATGCCCGCCGCCTTCCACCGCGTGAAATAGAGCATGAGATCCCGACTTGAATTGCCAAAAGGCTAGGATAATGGACTGAAACGCCAAACGAACCGAACCCGTGATCAGCTGGCCGCTTCATCCTTGACCGGCTCACCCTTGGCGCGCACGTCGGTGATCATCGGCCGGAGCTGGCGGATCTTCACGTCCGGCGCGATTTCGATTTCGATCTGGTCGTCATCGACCACTTTGGTGACCTTGCCGATCATGCCGCCATTGGTGACGACGGTATCGCCGCGGCGCACGTTCTTGACCATTTCCGCATGCGCCTTCACGCGCTTTTGCTGCGGACGCAGGATCAGGAAATACATGATGACGAAGATCAGGACGAAGGGCAGAAGCGACATGATCATGCCGCCGTCGCCGCCTGCCCCGCCGAAAAGTGACCCTTGCGCGAACGCCGGCGTGATGAACATCGAAGCTTCCCTTGCATGGTTTGTCGGCGCGCCGGGCATGGGACCCAATCTTGGGCCCGGCTCAAATCGCCTTGAATTTCGCCGGGACTATAACCGCCGCCCGCCCAATTGCAACGCTGCCAATTCCGTCCCCAAGTCCCGGATCGGCCGCTCAATAGCGGCCATTTTCGGCCATTTCGGCCCTGCCCGGCTTGCAGCGCCAAGCCTCGCCCGCTAAGAGCAGCCAAGTTTTGAGAAAGCACCCCGATGGCCCGACCGAAGTCCAAATCCGCCGCCAGACCGGCCGGTAAAACCACTGCAAAGGCGTCCCGCAAGGCGGCCGCGGCCAGCCTTGCCGCCGGCAATGCCGACGTCCTCGCGCGCATTGCCGACGCGCTGGAACGCCTCGCGCCGCGGCCGCGGGCCGCGCCGGACCTAACGATTGCCGACGCCTATGTCTGGCATCCGGACGGTCATCTAGCGCCGGTGCCGCATGTCAACCGCGTCGGAATGTCGCTGCTCCAGGGCATCGATCGCGTGCGCGACATGCTGGTCGAAAACACCGAACGGTTCGCCAAGGGCCTGCCGGCCAACAATGCGCTGTTGTGGGGCGCTCGCGGCATGGGTAAGTCGTCACTGGTCAAGGCCTCGCACGCCGCGATCAACGCGACCTTCGCCCGCGCCAACAAGAGCGCACCGCTCAAGCTGGTCGAAATCCACCGCGAGGATATCGAGAGCTTGCCCGAGCTGATGGCGATCGCGCGCACCTCTTCGTTCCGATTTATTGTCTTCTGCGACGACCTGTCGTTCGACAATGACGACACCAGCTACAAGTCGCTCAAGGCCATGCTCGACGGCGGCGTCGAAGGCCGGCCGGAAAACGTGATCTTCTACGCCACCTCGAACCGCCGCCATCTGATGTCGCGCGACATGATCGAGAACGAGCGTTCGACCGGTATCAATCCCGGCGAAGCGGTCGAGGAGAAGGTGTCGCTGTCGGACCGCTTCGGCCTATGGCTCGGCTTTCACCGCTGCAGCCAGGACGAGTTTCTGGCCATGGTCGAAGGCTACGTCGCCTATCACAAGATCAAGGTGTCGCCCGACGAGTTGCGGCGCGAGGCGCTGGAGTGGTCGACGACACGCGGCTCGCGCTCCGGCCGCGTTGCCTGGCAGTTCATTCAGGAATTAGCTGGCCGTCTCGGCGTGATGCTGAAAGACGATTGATCCCGCTTCGCCCAGCGCCGGGCGATCAGCCGGCCGAGCCGCTGAGATACTTGGTCGGATCGACTGGGGTCGAGCCCTTGCGGATTTCAAAGTGCAATTGCGGCGACGTGACGTTGCCGGTCTGACCGGCATTGGCGATCACCTGCCCGCGCTTGATATTGTCGCCGCGCTTGACCAGCAGCTCCTTGGCATTTGCATAGGCCGACACAAAGCCATTGGCGTGGCGGATCAGCACCAGATTGCCGTAGCCCTTGAGTTCGTTGCCGGCATAGGCAACGACGCCGTCCTCGGCGGCCTTGATCGGCGTGCCTTCCGGCACCGCGAGATTGATGCCGTCGTTCTGCCCGCCATTCGATTTCGGTCCGAAGCCGGCGATGACGCGGCCATGCACCGGCCAGCGGAAGGACGGCATGGCGCCGGCGGGTTCCGTGTTCGATGCGGCGGTCTCGGTGGCCGGAGCTTCCTGCGTTGCGACGCGCGCGGTCTGGGTCGGCGCAGTTGCCACGCGTTCGACCGGCACGGTGCGCGGCTGCGCCAGTTGCGGCATCGGCTGGGCGGCGGGAGTCGATACGACCGGCGCGGCCATTGTCGGCGGCGTACGTGCCGCCGTCTGACGGCCGGCGGCCGGGATCGCGATACGGTCGCCGATATTCAGCTTGGCGTACGGCTCCAGATTGTTGGCGCGGGCAAGCGAGGTGAGCGTGATGTTGTGCTTGCGGGCAATGCGCAACAGGCTTTCGCCGGGACCGACAATGTGAACGTTGCCGCCGGCTGGCGCAGAAACCGGCGCAGGCGCAGCAACAGGCGTAGCGACGCGCGGCGCGACGGGCTGCGGCGCCGAAGTCGACGATACATAGCGCGGGATGACCAGGCGCTGGCCCGGCCTGATCGACGCGACGTTGGTAATGCCGTTGGTCTCAAGGATCGCCTGTGCCGGCACGCCATGCCGGCGCGCAATCATCTCGACGGTTTCGCCGTTGCCGACCGTCACCGGCGCGCCGCCGTCCCAGGTCCATGAACCCGACTGCCGCGGCTGGGCCGGCTGGCTGACGACCGAACCGGTTACGTCCGAATTCTGCGGCGTTGTCTGAACGCTCGACTGCTGTCCCGGGCGATAGGCGCCGAGACCTTGCGCGCCGGTGGCATAACCGCCTGACCCCGAAGGAACAGTCGCGGGCGCGCTCGGCGTCGGCAAAGGCTGCGCGACAATGGTGCTGCGTTGAGCCGGACGCTGCGCGACCGAGCCGGTATATTCCGGACGCTGCTGCGGCTGCGCGCTCTGGCGATTGTTGGAAGCGTAGGGCGTGTCGAAGCGGCTGGAGTTGGAGCAACCGGCCAGCGCCAGGCCGATCAGCGCGAGAACGGCGACGCGCGGCCGAGCAAGCGAATGAATCGACACGGTGGGGCGTGACATTGGGTTACTCACTCACACACACAAATATGTAGAATTGGAAATAGACCATTCACGAGTAAATAAGGTTTTAAGAATTGGCGCAGGACCGGCAACGTTTGCCGAGTCCGCCCAAAATGCCACACCCGGCGCGGCGCGGCGGCAACAGTGTCGGTATCCGGACGACGCAATCAGCAGAATTTAATTGGCCGGCTACAATTCCTGGGCCTGCCCCGGTAACAGTGGGACGAAACGAACAGAAATCAGCTCCTCGCGCTTCACCTCGACGCCGGCCGCCGTTATCGATTTGGTAAGCCTAATAATTCGTTGCGGTCCATTATGCGGACCGACCGGCAACAGCATGATGCCGTCATCGGCCAATTGATCGAGCAAAGCGTTTGGCACCTCCTCGGCCGCCGCCGTGACAATGATGCGGTCGAACGGCGCCTTGCCCGGGCAGCCGGCAAAGCCGTCGCCGACCACAACCTCGACATTAATGTAGCCGAGCGCTGCCAGCCTTTCGCGCGCCTGCGCGGCCAGAGTGCGGTAGCGCTCGATACTGACCACCTCGCGCGCCAGGCGCGACAGCACGGCCGCCTGATAGCCCGACCCGGTGCCGATCTCGAGCACGCGATGATGCGGCCGCAGCGCCAGCTGCTCGGTCATATAGGCGACCACGTAAGGCTGGCTGATGGTCTGGCCACAGGGTATCGGCAGCGCCTGATCCGCATAGGCGGTTTCGATAAACCCCGGTTCGACGAAATCGGCGCGCGGCACCTCCTCCATCGCCCGCAGCACCGCCTGGTCGCCGATGCCGCGCCGGCGCAGCGTCAGCAGGAACTCCATACGGCCGATGTCGCGTCCGCCCTGCTCGCTCACGGTCAAACTCTCCTCGCCTCGAACTCTAGCACTTTTGACCCCCATTCGGATAAGGTTGTCGGCGAAAACGGAACCCGATGGAACTTCTCGCACGATACCGCGTTACGGTGCAGGGGACGATATTCATGACCAAACCAACGCTAGCGCCGGCCCGCATTCTTGTGGTTGAGGACGAGTACCTCATTCGCATGCTGCTGGAGGACATGCTGGCCGATCTCGGCCACGTGGTCGCCGCCGCCGTCAGCACCATTGCCGAGGCCAAAGAGCTGGCCGCGACCGCCGAATTCGACTGCGCCGTCCTCGACGTCAATCTCGATGGCGAGCAGATTTTTCCCGTGGCCGATATCCTGATCAAGCGCGGCAAACCATTCGTATTCGTCACCGGCTATGGCGAAGGCAGTTTGCCGGAAGCCTATCGCGGCCGCCCGGCCCTGCAGAAGCCGTTCCAGGTTGAACGGCTGGAGCAGATGCTGGCCGGACTGCTGGCGACGGTTTGATTTTGCTTGCCCCGGCCGAAGAGCCGGGGCCGTTCCAAACTCCATTTCCGGTAACGGTCCCGGTTCAGCAGCGCACCACTTCGCGGCGCGCTGCGCCCGGGACAAGCGTCACCCCAACAACGCCGCCAGCTTTGTCATGAACGGCTCGTCGGTCAGATCGAGCCGCAGCGGCGTCACCGAAATCTTGTGCTCGTTGAGCGCGGCGAGATCGCTGCCCGGCCCCGCGCCCATATTGCCGCCGCCGCGCGAGAAAGCGATCCAGTAATAGGGATTGCCGCGGCCGTCGGCGCGCGGCTCAATGCGCAGCAATTCCTGATCGCGTTTGCCTTGCGTCGACACCGCGACGCCCTTGACGTCGGCCGGCAGGCAATCGGGAAAATTGATGTTGACCAGCACGTCGCGCGGCATGCCTTCGGCAAGAATTTTCTCGATCAGGGCCGGCGCATGCGCGATCGCGGTGTCCCAATGCGGCAGATGCTTCGTCGTGAACGCATAAGCCTGCGACAATGCGAAGGACGGCACGCCGAGCACCGTGCCTTCGAGCGCGGCGGCCACCGTGCCGGAATAGATCACGTCCTCGGCGGCGTTGCGGCCGCGATTGACGCCGGAGATGACGAGATCCGGCGCATCCTTCATGATGTGGCGAATGCCCATGATGACGCAGTCGGTCGGCGTGCCCTTGACGGCGAAGCGGCGCTCGTCGACTTCGCGCAGGCGCAACGGATCGTTCAACGACAATGAATGCGACACGCCGGACTGATCGGTCTCGGGTGCTACGATCCACACGTCGTCCGATATCGCGCGGGCAATCTGCTCGCAGGCACTCAGGCCCGGCGCGTGGATGCCGTCGTCATTGGTGATGAGGATGCGCATTACTTCTTCTCGATTCTACTCATGCCGCCCATATAGGGCTTGAGGACCTCGGGCACGAGGATCGAGCCGTCTTCCTGCTGATAGGTTTCCATCACCGCGATCAGCGCGCGGCCCACGGCGACGCCGGAGCCGTTGAGCGTATGGACGAAAGCCGGCTTGCCGTCCTTGCCGCGATAGCGCGCATTCATGCGCCGCGCCTGGAAATCGCCGCACACCGAGCACGACGAGATTTCGCGGTAGGCGTTCTGGCCCGGCAGCCAGACCTCGATGTCGTAGGTCTTCTGCGAGGCAAAGCCCATGTCGCCAGTGCAGAGCGTGATGACGCGGTAATGCAGATCGAGTTTCTTCAGTACTTCTTCGGCGCAGGCGAGCATGCGCTCGTGCTCTTCCTTGGATTTTTCCGGCGTGGTGATCGAGACCAGTTCGACTTTGGTGAACTGATGCTGACGGATCATGCCGCGCGTGTCGCGCCCCGCCGCGCCCGCCTCGGCGCGGAAGCATGGCGTGCAGGCGGTGTAGCGGCGCGGGAGAGAGTCTTCGTCGACGATCTGTTCGCGGACGAGATTGGTCAAAGGCACTTCGGCGGTGGGGATGAGCCAGAGGCCTTGGGATATCTCCACATCCGCCTTTAGTTCGTTTTTGTAATGAAAAAGTGTAGAGCGCAACTCATTAAGACGCTCATCGACCTCGGATGCAGGCATCCCTTTTTCAAGCAACTCTCGCTTTAGCTCATCTTCAATCTCTTTAGATGAAAGCTTTGCCTTTGTTGCAAATTGATCATTTCTAAATTTCGGCAACTGCGCGGTGCCGAACATAGCGTTGTCTTTCACCAAAATTGGCGGATTGACCTCGGTATAGCCGCCCTTCTCGCTCGTATGCGTATCGAGAAAGAATTGCCCGAGCGCGCGTTCGAGCCGCGCCAGACCTTTCTGCAACACGACAAAGCGCGCGCCGGACAGTTTGGCGGCGAGTTCGAAATCCATCATGCCGAGATCGGCGCCGAGATCGAAATGCTCCTTCGGCTTGAACGAGTATTCTCGCTTCGTGCCGTGGACGCTTTTCTCGACATTGTCGTGTTCGTCCTTGCCGTCCGGCACGTCGTCGTTCGGCAGGTTCGGAATCTGCGCCAGTTCCTTGTCGAGCTGCTCGCCAAGACTTTTCGTCTCGGCCTCGTATTCCGGCATCTTGGTCTTGAGTTCGGCCACCTCGGCCATCAAGGCGGCGGCGGTGGCCTCGTCCTTCTTGGCCTTGGCGGCGCCGATTTCCTTGGACGCCGCGTTGCGGCCCGCCTGCGCCTGCTCGGACTTGGTGATCGCGGCGCGGTGGCGCTCGTCGAGTTCGAGCAGCATGGCGGACAGCGGCTTGAGATGGCGGCGTTCCAGCCCGCGATCAAAAGCGGCGGCGTTCTCTCGAATCCATTTGATGTCGTACATGGCGGGGTTCTAGTCGGATTTTCGGGCTTAGCCAACGCTTCGCCGCCCGTATTATTGAAAGGCCCCGGGCAGGCCGCCTTCCTTATCCTACCCTCGGCAAATACCGAGGGGATGGAGCGCCGAAAGGCGCAACATCTTGGTCCACGCCTTGCGTCCCGCCTATGCCCTTGCGGGCTTCGGCGGACAAGGCATGAGCACCCGTGGCGACGGGTGCGCGCCTCCCGGCGCTCCATCGCGGCGTCTTCCGGCAGCCGGGCCGCGCTTCTGGCGGCTATTGGCCTCACCGAGAACGGCCGAGGCGCGGTCCTTTTGGGCCCCACACCTCTTTAGTCCCGGCAAAGCCAAGGGCTTCGCACCATCAGCCAGCTCCTGGCGGGAGGTCCTAGTGCCTCCGAGCGGAGCCCCGGCACCGCCCGAGCGCAGTGAGTGCGTTACTCACCGCCCGCGGGCGCCGCATCCTGCTCCACCATCCTGACGCCTCATGACAGCGCCCCTCGATTGAGCAGGACGAGGGAATTTAAGCATAGGATTAATAGCTGGTCAAGCGGGTTTTTCCCCGCCTCATCCTGAGGAGCGCCGAAGGCCCGTCTCGAAGGATGGGGCGGCCTCTTCCTTCGAGACGCCGCGCTGCTCGCGGCTCCTCAGGATGAGGCCGAGAGAGCGCCTACTCCGCCGGCTTGGCCGGTTCGCCGACATCCGCCGCCGCTTTCGCGTCGGCCTCGGCCTTGGCGTCGGCATCCTTCTTCGCGCGCTTCTCGACGACGCCGACCGAAAGGATCGAGCCCTCGTAGAGAATGAGCAGCGGGATCGCCAGCGACATCTGGCTGATGACGTCGGGCGGCGTCAGCACCGCCGCGACGACGAAGGCGGCGACGATGAAGTAGCGGCGCTTTTCCTTCAGTTGCTGCGCGGTAATGACGCCGATGCGGCCGAGCAGCGTGAGAATGACCGGCAACTGGAAAGCGACGCCGAAAGCGAGCACGAGCGTCATCATCAGCGACAGATATTCGCCGACCTTGGGCAGAAGCGCGATCGAGGCTTCGCCCTCGACGCCGGTCTGCTGCATGCCGAGCGAAAAGCGGATCAGCATCGGCAGCACCATGAAATAGACCACCGTGCCGCCGAGCGCGAAGAAGAACGGCGTCGCCACCAGATAAGGCAGGAAGGCCTTGCGCTCGTGCCGGTAAAGACCCGGCGCGACGAACATGTAAATCTGCGCGGCGATCACCGGGAACGCCAGAAATGCCGCGCCGAACATGGCGAGCTTCAACTGCGTCATGAAATATTCGAGCAGCGCGGTGTAGATGAATTTCGAATTCTCCGCGCCGGCGACCCAGACGAAGGGCCAGACGAGGATGTTGTAGATCTGCTTGGCGAAGGCAAAGCAGATCGCGAACATCACGCCGAAGGCGATCAAAGCCTTGATGAGCCGCGAGCGCAGCTCGATCAGATGCTCCATCAGCGGCGCCTTGCTGGCCTCGATGTCGTCGTGGCTCACGCTTTTACCCCTTGGCCGCCGGCCGGTTTGTCGGCCGCACTATCAGCCGGTTTGTCCGGCGCCGGCGTAGCGACGGCGAAATCTTTTTCAGTCAAAGCCGACGGCATCTCGGGCAGCGGGATATCGATCGGCGGCAGGACACTGCCGGGCAATTTGGCCCCGTCGGTCGCCCCGCCTGTGGGCGCCGGCAGCGGCGCCGGATCGTCGGGGTTGAAATCGGCCGCCGTGCTGGTCGGCTGGCCGGCATCCGCCATCGGGTCCGGCAGCGTGAAAGTCTTCTCGATGTCGTTCTTGGTCTCGGTCAGCGGATCGTACTTGGTGACGTCGCTGACCATGTCCTCGGCCTGCTTCTTCAGGTCGGCGATGTCGGCTTCGCGCAACGCTTCCTGGAACTGGCCCTGGAATTCGTTGGCCATGCGCCGCACCTTGGCCAGCGCCTGGCCGACCGTGCGCAGCACGCCGGGCAATTCCTTCGGGCCGATGGCGATCAGCGCGACGATGCCGATGAGGAGAATCTCGCCCCAACCTAAATTGAACATGGGTCAATCAACTCCAGGCGCATGATCCCGAAAAGCGGCGGCCGGTTTTCGGGCGGAAGCGCGATCAAAAACCGACGCCGCGCGCGCAATGCCGGAGCCGGGTATCCGCGACGCCGGCTGCGAAACGGCGCGGCGTCAGGAATGCGCGCGCTCGGTCTCGGCCTTCGCCGCGGTGCTGGCCGGCGGATTTTCGATGGTCTTGACCGGCTCGGGCTTGGCTTCGGCGGTCTTGTCGTCTTCCGACATGCCCTTCTTGAAGGCCTTGATGCCCTGCGCGAAGTCACCCATCAGGCCGGAAATCTTGCCGCGGCCGCCGAACAGCAGCATCACCACGACGATAACGATCAGCCAGTGCCAGATACTAAAGGAACCCATAACCTGTCCTCCGCGGCGACGGGCATATGCCCCAGACCCGTCCCGCTCGATGATTTGGCCTAGAAACTAGGCCGAGGACGCGGCAAAAACAAGGACTTAACCGGCGGGCGTACGGGGCGTGATGACGCGGTTAATCTCTCCCGTCACCCTGAGGTGCGAGGCCTTTAGGCCGAGCCTCGAAGGGCGACGAGCCACAGGGGCCGGCCATCCTTCGAGGCCCGGCTTCGCCGGGCACCTCAGGATGACGGATAACTACTTCTCGCCCTCGCCCTCGGTCTTTTCGGCCGCGGCCTGCGGCGGCTCGAGATCGAGCTCTGGCGCCGGCGCAAGACCGAGGTCGAGATCGCCCGGCTCGAGCGGATCCTCGTCGTCGCGCAACGCGGCATCATCCGACGGCATCGGCACATGGAAACCGGATGGCATGTTGCCTTCGAGAAGCCCGGCGCCTTTGAGTTCGTCGAGGCCCGGCAGATCGGCGACTTCCTCAAGTCCAAAATGCGACAGGAACGCTTCGTTGGTGCCGTAGGTGATCGGCCGGCCCGGTGACTTGCGCCGCCCGCGCGGCCTGATCCAGCCGGTCTTGAGCAGCACGTCGAGCGTGCCGGCGGCGGTGGCGACGCCGCGGATTTCCTCGATCTCGGCGCGCGTCACCGGCTGGTGATAGGCGACGATGGCGAGCGTCTCGATCGCCGCGCGCGACAGCTTGCGCGTCTCGGTGACTTCCTTGGTCAACAGCCAGGACAGATCGTCGGCGGTGCGGAAGGTCCACTTGCGGCCGACCTTCACCAGATTGACGCCGCGCGTCGCATATTCGGCCTTCAGCCGCGCCAGCGCGTCCTTGATGTCGATGCCGTCCGGCAGCGCGCGCAGCATGGCGGCCTCGTCGAGCGGCTCGCCGGCGGCAAACAGCAAGGCCTCGAGCAGACGCAGTTCGTCGGCGCGCGGCGCGGGTTCGTGCGCGCTTTCCTCGGACACCTCGACGAACTCGACGGTCTCGATCACTTCGATGGTCTGTTCGGGCGATGCCGGCGCGTCGTCATTGTGCACGATCACGAGCTTCTTGGCCGCGGCTGACATTGACTCGGTCTCCTTATGCGTTTTCTTGCGCGTCATGCGACGTGTGACCGCCGGCCCCGCCGACACGCTTGCGCATGTAGATCGGCGAGAACGACTCCTTCTGATGAATTTCGGCGTGACCCTCGCGCACCAGCTCCAGCGCGGAGGCAAACGACGAAGCGAATACGGTCGCCGTCATCGACGGCTCGACCACGTAAGTGATGAGGAATGAGTCGATGCGCGACCAGTCGGTCGACTGGCCGATCAGGCGCTCCAGCGTGGCGCGCGCCTCGGCCAGGGACCAGACGGTGCGCTTCTTGAAGCGCACGCGGGAGAGCACGGTGCGCTGGCGCTGCGAGGCATAGGCCGACAAGAGGTCGTACAGTGTCGCTGTCCATTCCGGCTTCTTGATCTCGGCGATCGGCTCCGGCAGTCCGCGCTCGAACACGTCGCGGCCGAGCTGCGGCCGGTCCATCATCTTGGTGGCGAATTCGCGGATCGCCTCGAGACGGCGCAGGCGACTGGCCAGAGCCAGCGCCATGTCCTCGGCGGACGGCCCCTCGCCGGGCGCCGCTTCCGGCAACATCAGGCGCGACTTGAGATAAGCGAGCCAGGCCGCCATCACCAGATAGTCGGCGGCCAGTTCAAGGCGCACCTTGCGCGCCGCTTCGATGAAGACGAGATACTGGTCGGCCAAGGCCAAAATCGAAATCTTGTGCAGGTCGACCTTCTGCTGGCGCGCGAGCGTCAGCAAGAGATCGAGCGGGCCCTCGAAGCCTTCGACATCGACGATCATCGCCGGCTCGCTGTCGGCGCGATCGGCCTCGAGCGGGATGGTTGTCTGCGCGGTACTGAATTCTTCAGGCGTCATGACGTTCAGGCCACCATCTCGTTGAAAATCCGGCGCGCCGCCGCGACATCGAACTCCGCGCGGGCGTGACGCGCTGCCAATGCGGCCTCGGCGCGTTGTGCCGCCGCACCGTTGAGTTCGGGCGCGGCACCGGCGACCTGTTGCATCTCGGACAAATCGCCATTGCAATGAAGCACGACATCGCAGCCTGCGGCGAGCGCAGCGTGGCTGCGTTCGGCAATTGTCCCCGACAAAGCGCCCATCGAGACGTCATCGCTCATCAGCAGCCCCGTGAATCCGATAAATCCGCGAATCACTTCGCGCACTATTGTGACTGAAGTTGTCGCCGGTGAGCCTGCGTCGATGGCGCTAAACACAACATGCGCGGTCATGCCGAGCGGCAGGCCGGCCAGCGGCCGGAAAGCGGCGAAATCGGTCTTTTCCAGCGTGGCGCGGTCGGTCGATACCACCGGCAGCTTGAGGTGACTGTCGGCGGTGGCGCGGCCATGGCCCGGCAGGTGCTTGAGGACCGGCAGGACGCCGCCGGCCAGCAGGCCTTCGGCTACCGCGCCGGCAATCGCCGCGACTTTGGCCGGTTCGGTGCCATAGGCGCGGTCGCCGATGATCGGGTCGTGGCCGGCGACCGGCACGTCGGCGATCGGCAGGCAATCTGTGTCGATGCCCACGGCCAGGAGATCGGCGGCGATCAAATGGCCGGCCAGCCGCGCCGCGGCCAGGCCAGAGGTGGGATCGCGGTCGTAAATCGCGCCGTAGCGGGCGCCCGGCGGATAGACCGGCCAGTGCGGCGGACCGAGCCGCGCCACCCGTCCGCCCTCCTGGTCGACCAGAACGGGAGCTTCCCAGCCGAGAATATCGCGGAAATCGCGTGTCAGCGTAGCCAGTTGATCAGGCGTGCTGACATTGCGCTTGAAGACGATCAGGCCCCACGGGGCGGCGCTCCGCAGAAACGCGCGCTCATTGGCGGTGATGGTAAGTCCCGCCAAACCGGTGATGAATGCGCGTGCCGCCATCGGCGCGGATTAACCCGCGCCAGCCGTCAGGGCAAGTTTGGCTGTTAATTCTTCTGCACCAGACAAGTGCCGCCGGCGGACTTCAGGCTGGAGCACAATTCGTTGGCCTGGCCGGAGTCGGAGAACGGACCAACCATGGCGCGGAAGTAGATGCCCTTGTCGCCCAGATCGACGCGCTTGATGAAGGGCGCGCGGCCACCGAGCTGGCTGGGGAATTTGCCTTGCAGGCTGCGGAAGGCGGCCTGGGCCTCCTCCTCGCTGCGCTGCGCCGAAACCTGGACGCCGTAACTGCCGGCGCTGACAGCGGCGGCTGGCGCGGTGGCGCTCCGCTGTGGCGGCGGGCTGCGCGCCGGGGCGGTCGCATTCGGATTAAGCGACAAAGGCGCATTGGCCTGGGCGCGGGCCTGCTCGGGCTCGGCATCGGGCTCACGCTGCGGCTGCGGATTGGCCAGACGGATCGGCGCGGCTGCTTGCGGCTGGGCTTGCGGCTGGACTTGGGGTTGCGCCGGGACCGGCGCGGCGCGCTGGGTCGCTACGACGCGCGGCGGCGCTGGCTGCGTCTGCGGCACCGGCTGAGGCTGTGGCGCGAGGTCGGCGGGCGCCGCCATGGCGTCGATGGGTTGGTCGGGTTTGATGGCGATGGTGCGGATGCGTTTGGGTTCGGTGCCGATGACGCCGCTGCCAAGCTGCGGCGCCTGGATCTGGCCGGGCGCACCATTGGTGGTGACAACCACCGGCTGCTCTTCGCGCGACACGAGACGCTCGCCCGATGCGCGATCGTTGCCGCGATCGGTAATGATCCGGTTGGACTGCGCATCCTTGCTGGCGGCGGCCGGCACGATCTTGCTCGGCGACTGCTCGGCCTTGATCACTGGCGGCGGCGACGCCGATGACGAACCGAAGATGGCGCGATAGCCGAAGGCGCCGGCGGTTCCAATCACCGCGAGGGCGAACACGCCGGCAATCGCCAGGACGCCGATGCGGCGGCGGCTCGGCGGCACGTCGTCGTAATAATCGTCATCGGTGCCGAGTTGCGGACCGAATTGCGGTTGCCCGTTCTGAAACGGTTCCGGCTCGTAGCCGGCGCCGTTGGGAAATCCGGTAGCAGCATAGCCGGGCGCGCCATAGCCGGGCACTTCGTAATCCGGCGCGCCGTAGCCCATGGGCTGCGCGCCAGCTGGCGGATAAGCGTGGGCCGGAGTGTCGGTGTGATAAAGGTCGTTGCCGACGGGCAGCGCCGCGCCGCCGAAAGGCTGACGCGCGAATTCCTGAGCACCATATTGTGGCGCGCCATTTTGCGGCTGGCGAGGCGGCGATTGCGGCGGCTGCTGCGGTTGCGACGCGGCCGGCGCAAGTCGCGCCGGTTCGGGAGGCCAGGCGGGAGCGAGTTCGCCCTGGCGCGGCGCCGCTGCGCGACGGCTGCCGTCGCGGCCGAATTCGGAAAACGGATCGTTCTGGCCAATCAGCCGCGCCAGTTCAGCCAGCGGATCGTTGCCAGCGGGCGCGGCTGCGCGCGCCGGTCTTTCGTTGCCGCGATAGGGCCGCTGGTTATAATCGTCCGCCATACAATCCCCGGTACTCAGTTTAGCCCACTGGCGCCAAAGCGGCAGCGCTTAAAGTCGGGCTTCGCATCCTGGGCGCGTCATCGACTTTTTCGGGTGTTCTGCTCGCGCGTGTCCGGCAAAAGCAGTCTATCGCATTTCTTCGGGTGCATCGACCCCAAGCAGTCCCAGCCCGGACGCCAGCACGGTGACGATCCCCTGCACCAAAGCCAGCCGCGCCAATGTCATTTCTGGATCATTCTGGATAATGAAGCGTAAATGAGGCAAGTCTTTTCCGCGCGACCACTGGCCATGAAATTCACTAGCCAATTCATATAGGTAGAATGCGACCCGGTGCGGCTCATGGGCGGCCGCGGCGGCTTCGATCAGGCGCGGATAGAGCGCCAGTTTCCGTAGAATCGATAGCTCGCCCTCGTCGGTCAGGCGGCCGAGTGCCGCTTTTTTAAGCTCCAGCGTCCGCTGTTCCGGGTCGGCCGGGAACTCCGGCATCTCGGTCTGCGCCATCCGGAAGATGGAATGGCCGCGCGCGTGACCGTACTGGACATAGAAAACCGGGTTCTCGCGGCTCTGCTCGATCACTTTGGCAAGGTCGAAATCCAGCACCGCGTCGTTCTTGCGATAGAGCATGTCGAAGCGCACCGCCGAGCGGCCGACTTCGGCCACCACTTCCCGCAAGGTGACGTAGTCGCCTGCCCGCTTCGACATTTTCACCGGCTCGCCGGCCCGCAGCAGACGAACGAGCTGTACCAGTTTGACGTCGAGATCGGCCTTGCCGCCGGAGAGCGCCGACACCGCCGCTTTCATGCGCTTGATATAGCCGCCATGATCGGCGCCCCAGACGTCGATCAGGCTGAGAAAGCCGCGATCGAGTTTGGATTTGTGGTAGGCGATGTCGGTGGCGAAATAAGTGTAGCTGCCATCCGACTTGAGCAGCGGCCGGTCGACGTCGTCGCCGAAAGCGGTCGAGCGGAACAGAGTTTGTTCGCGGTCTTCCCAGTCCTCGAGATTACCGCTTTTCGGCGGCGGCAGCCGGCCTTCATAGACATGGCCGAGCTTGCGCATCTGCTCGATCGTCGTCGCCACCACATCCTTCGGCCGGATCGCCGGTTGCTCGGTGGCAAACGGATCGGGCGCATCGCCCTCGATCAGCGAGCGCTCCGAGAAAAACACGTTCGGCACGATGCGCAAGGAGGCGAGGTCGTTGCGGATCTCGGCCATCATCATGTCGGTGGCGCGCAGCCGCACGATCGGCAGCCATTGGGCTTCCGGCATTTTAGCGAGCTTGTCGCCGTAATCGGCGGCGAGTTCTTCGCCACATTCCTTGAGATAATCGCCGGGATAAAGACCGTCCGGGATTTCGCCGATGTCCTCGCCGAGCGCCTCGCGGTAGCGAAGGAAGGCGGAGCGCGCGAGGACATTCACCTGCGCACCGGCGTCGTTGATGTAATATTCGCGCGTCACGTCGTAGCCGGCGAAAGCAAGCAGGCTCGCCAAAGCATCGCCGAACACCGCGCCGCGGCCATGGCCGACATGCAGCGGTCCGGTCGGATTGGCCGAGACATATTCGACATTGATCTGCGCGCCAGCGCCGACGCGGCCGCGGCCATATTCCTTGTCCTGCTCGAGAACGTCGCGCAGCGCATCGGCCCAGACATGGGCCTGAAGCGTGAGATTGATGAAGCCGGCGCCGGCCACCTCGACCTTGGCAACCAGGCTGTCGGCGCTCAATGCAGCGGCGATCTTGTCGGCCAGGTCGCGCGGCTTGAGGCCCGCCTCCTTGGACAGCACCATGGCGGCGTTGGTCGCCATGTCGCCATGGGTGGAATCGCGCGGCGGTTCGACCACGACGCGCGACAGATCGGCGGAAGAACCAAGTACCTCAGCCGCCGCCGCATGGACACGGTCGAGCATGGCGGCAAACAAATGGGCGGGCTTCGGCGCGACGGTCATGGTGAGGCTGCGGGTAAGGGATTTTGGGCTTTGAGTCAAAAAATCGGGCGGATAGTCGCCCGGCTCCAAGCCCCGCCTGTGGCAAGCAGCACAGGCAATCGTAACCGCGCAATTTCGGAGTATCCCGTCGACGTGAACGGGCCGCAGGTCTAGTCGCCGGCTTCCAATTCGCCAAAGCCGTGGGGGGCTTTGGCGTTCGGAACCGGCCCGTCAGCCTTTGTTGACGCCTTATCCGGGTCAGCCCCATCAATAACGGGAGCGATATCCGACGACGCGGCGCGCCGGTTCTCGGCCATCCAAAAAGACGGCGTGGAAAGCTTGCCGGTCACAAGGGTTCGATCTGAAGCACAAGGCTGACCCGTGTCAGCGCTTTGCCGTCCAGATTCTTCAGAATGCAGATCAACTCCCGGCAGTCGCTATGGCGCCCGATTTTATCGCGTGCGGACGCGACCAGAAAATCGACGGCCTGCGACTCTGCTTCCGCGATGCTCGGCATTTCAAACAGCGAGTCGCGGGAGAGAGCCTCGTCTTTCTGCGTATGAAAATAGAAGTATCCCATGATCCGACCTTTCAAATAGGAAGCTCGATGGAGACACGCGATGACAAGTCCAGGCTATCAACTGTGCCTGCGCTCTTTGATGCTTCTACTCAATCTGGCCGCTGGAAATACTGACGCCGGCTGGAAACGATTTATCGATTCAATCCCGGCTCCAAAATCTATCGAAGGAAAAATGCCAAAACTGCTCAATTTTGACCACGACGAGATTTGCCGCGTTTGCGACGCCCGTTTACGAAGCGATCTTCAAGTCAAGCAATCATAAATATGTTTTCCACGCCCCGGCCGGTCACGGCCGAGTGGTCCTGTGCAATCGCTGTTCGTCTTGGCGCCACTCTTGAGCGCCAAAGGCATCGCCTTCCTGCGGCGAGGCGACGCAATGGGCGCGGCTATCGCGAAAGCCGGGCAAGGTGATAGCCTCGGGCCGGCCGTCACCCACCGGAGGCGCCAGAACCGTTGAAAAGGCGCACCCCTTGCTGTTTCCCTCCGACCTCGCGTCATTTCTCGAACTCATTCGTCAGAACGGCGACGCGGCCTACAGCTTCATGTTCGCCTATTCGGCGTCGCACAGCCTGCTGTTCGGGCTATTTGCCGGCTACGCCGCGCATTCCGGCGCCTTCGCGCTCGGCACGCTGATCGCCGTGTGCTGGATCGGCAGCTTTGCCGGCGATGCCATCCGCTTCTGGATCGGCCGCAACTACGGCGCGCGGGCGCTGACGCGGTTTCCCCGTTTCGCCGCGACGGTGCAGACGGCGGCGCGGCTGGCCGACAAGCATTATGTCTGGATGATCCTGGTGCACCGCTTTCCGCACGGCATTCGCGGCTTCGCGGCGATCGCCTATGGCATGTCGAACCTACCGTGGTCGACGTTTCTGGCGCTCAACTTCGTCGCCGCCGGCCTGTGGAGCGTCGCCGTGGTGATGGCGGGTTACGCCTTCGGCCAGGTGTCGGAGAAACTGATGAGCGATGCCTCGTCCGGCCTCGGCGTGGTGATGCTGATCGTGTTCCTCGGCCTGTCGTTCTATCTCAGCCGCCGGCTCGAGCGCGCCATCGAGCGCAGCTGACGTTCAGGGCGTCACCGGCAGCGCGATGGCGCAGGTGAGCCCCTGCGGGCGATAATCGATATCGACCTTGCCGTTGAGGTCTTGCGCCAGACTGCGCTCGAGCAGCACCGAGCCAAAGCCGCGCCGCGTCGGTTGCGTGACCGCCGGCCCGCCGCTTTCGACCCAGCGCAGCGTCAGGCTCGTCGCGTCGCGCGACCATTGCAAATCGACGCGGCCGCTGTCCTTCGACAACGCGCCGTATTTGACGGCATTGGTGGCGAGTTCGTGCAGCGCCATCGCCAAAGCCAGCGCCTCGCGCGGCGGCAGGTTGACCGGCGGACCGGACAGCGCAATGCGCCCCTTGTTGGCGCCGTCGGCTTGCAAAGCGGCGGCGGCGATATCGGCGACGGCGGCGCTTTCCCAGTTCGACAGCGTCAAAAGATTATGCGCGGCGGCCAGCGCCACCAGACGATCGTCGAATGATTTGCGCGCCTCCTTGGACACATCGTCGCGGCGGAAGGTCTGGTGCGCGATCGACTGCACCACGGCGAGCGAATTCTTGACGCGGTGATTGAGTTCGGCGAGCAGCAGTTCGCGCTGCGCGTCGGCGCGCATGCGTTCGCTGATGTCGATGTTGACACCGATCATGCCGAGGAATTCGCCGGTGGCGGAATGGCGCGGCCGCGCTTCGGTCTGCAACACGCAATAGGCGCCGTCAGAGCCGCGATAGCGCCCGGTGATGGTCGCCGGCCGTTGCTCGGCCATCGCCGCCATGATCTGGCGGCCGATGTCGGCGGCGTCATCAGGATGCATCGTGTCCTGCCAGTCGAAGTTTGCAAGCCTGTCCTCGGTGACGTTCCAGAAGTCGCGCTGCAAACGGTTAAGATGCAGGCAGTGGCCTTGCGCGTCGCTCATCCAGATCATTACCGGCGCGTTTTCCGACATCAGGCGGAAGCGCTCCTCCGATTCACGCAATTCAACCTCGGCGGCCTGGCGGCGCTCATCGGCGCGCGCGCGCTCCAGGCTGAAGCCGACCTGACGGGCGATGGCGACCGCCAATTCCATTTCGTGCGGCTTGAACGCGCGCGGCTCGGCGTAATAGGTCATGAACTTGCCGACGACGACGCCATCGGCGACCAGCGGAATGAACGACAAGGCGCGAATACCCTCGGTGCGGATCGTCGCCTTGATCGCCTCAGGCTCGGCGGTGTCGTCGATATCGGAAACGAAAACCGGCCGCGGATCGCGCTCGCCGGCCTTCCAAGGCGTATGGCCGCGCAGTTTTGTGCGATAGTCGTCCGACAGACCACGCCAGGTGACGAAGTCCATCACGCCGTCGGCGGAAAACAACAGCACCGAGGCGCGCTCGCAGCCCAGTGTGCCGAGAATGGCGTCAAGCGCGGCGTCATAGACGTCGCGCATCGAGCGCGCGCGATAGAGCCGATCGGTGAGACGGTACAGCGCCCGCAATTCATCGAGCGGATCAAGCGTCCGCCCGCCCGGATCGGCGCTGATCGGCACCGTTTGCGTCATTCCTGCCCCTTAACTTGACGTCCAGCTTCGAAAATTTAACGCAAGCCCGATTGGCTTGGAAGCCGCCACGATAGGCTACAAGCAGAACGCCGGATCAAAGTTCCATCGGATCGTCGGCTTCCAAACATAGCCGACAGGTGGCCGGCACTCACGCGGCCAGATTATCGGCTTTCACCCGTTGCGCCGGCACGGCGACGCAGCAGTTGCGCCCGGCAGCCTTGGCCTTGTACAGCGCACCGTCGGCGGCGCGGATCAGATCGCGCGGCTCGAGTCCGGTGCGCGGCACCAGGCAGGCGACGCCAATGCTGAGCGTCGGAGTCGAATCCGGCCGGCCGTTTTGCAAGGCGCGCAGCGACGCCACCGCCGCCTGAATATTTTCAGCGACGACCATGGCGTCGTTGATGGAAGTTTCCGGCAGCAGCACCGCGAATTCCTCGCCACCGAACCGGCAGCACAAATCGCCCGCGCGCCGGGCGCCGGCGGCGATGCAATCGGCCAGCGCCTTGAGTGCGATATCGCCGGCTTGGTGGCCGAACTGATCGTTGAAGTTCTTGAATAGGTCGGCATCAATCATCAAAATGGCGACCGATTGCTCGCGCCGCTGCGCCCGCCGCCATTCCAGATCGATCGCTTCGTCGAAGCGGCGGCGGTTGCACAACCCGGTCAATGAATCGATCGTCGCCATCACCGCGTAATCGTGTTCGGCCTTGGCGCGCCGCTTGAGCGTACTGGCAAGGAAGACAATCAGCGTGACATTGGTCGCACACAGGCCGAGCATCAGCAGGCCGATGATTTTGGCCTCGTGCCACCAGCTCGCATAGATCGCCTCCAGCGACTGACCGTAGCTCACGATGAGTGGCAGTTCCCCGATACGTTGATAGGCATACATCCGCTTGACGCCGTCCAGGCCGGCGTTCATCTCGAATGTGCCTTCGGGCGCTTCGGAAATCCGCTTGAACACCGCCGACGTGCTGACATTAACGCCGATAAGGTCGGCCTTGTACGGCGCGCGCATGATGATCGAACCGTCTTCGCGCGCCAGGATCAGCGACGACTCCGAACCGACGTTGAGCCGGTCCAGCATTTTTTTGAAGTAATGCAGACGCAAGGTGACGGCGACGACACCGGTAAAATCGCCATTGGCGTTAGACAGCCGGCGGCTTATGGCAATGAGATATTCGCCATCGGCGTTTCGCCACGGCGTACTGACAAAAGGGCCACCGCTTTCGATGCCCCGATGCACCTTGAAGAAATCGCTCTGCGCGTAGTTATCGGCGCGCGGCGTCTCGACGCGCGAATCCATGATGACCGTGCCGGCCTTGTCGAGCACGAAGATCGAGCCCATGTCCTTGGCGGAAGCAGCGCGATCGAACAGCAGCATCTGCCGCATTCGCGGCGACAGCGTCGATAGATCAGGCAACCTGAGCCCTTCGACGACCGCTTCGAGCGACAGATCGTAAAGCTCGAAATTTCGCGAAATGTCCGAGCCGATCGAGGCGATGAGATTGACCGCCGCCAGCCGCGCCTGGTCGCGGTCGCGGTTGCGGCTTTCCCACAGCACCAGCGCGCAGATCGAGGAAAAGCCCAGGGTGATGGTCAGCCCAAGCGCGATCAGCCGCTTCATCGGCGCGCTCGACGGTGCCGTAATTGATACTGTCGCCACACACGTCCCCCGAATGTCCCCTCCTCTAATTACCGAACAGGTCTTGCCTAAATGCCTTGCGGCACGCGGCAATTTGACGGAGCTCGTTAACGCGCGGTTAACCGGACGTGCAGGGTATCAATGTCAGGCCGAGCCCCACACATCGCGCGCGGTGTCGACGATCAATTCCAGCTTGCGCCGCTCGTCATCCTCTGAGAGCGCATTGCCGAGGATCGTGCTGGCAAAACCGCATTGGGGGCTCAAGGCCAGCCGCTCGAGCGGCACGATCGCCGCCGCCTGGTCGATGCGGCGCTTGAGGTCGTCCTTGGTCTCCAGCGCGCCCTTCTTGGTCGTGACCAGACCGAGCACCGCGACCTTGTTGCCGGACAGATAGCGCAGCGGCGCGAAGGTGCCGGCGCGCGGCGTATCGTATTCGAGGAAGAAGCCGTCGATATCGGTGTCGCCGAACACCACCTCCGCGACACTGTCGTAACCGCCCTCCGCCACCCAGGCGCTTTCGTGGTTGCCCCGGCACATATGCATGCAGACCGTGAGATCGGCCGGCCGGTCCTTCACGATGTCGTTGATCAGCCGGACGTAGAACGCCGGCAATTTGTCCGGGTCGTCGCCGCGCTTGCGCGCGTCCTCGCGCAGTTTCGGATCGCACAAGAACGGCAGATTGGTTTCGTCGATCTGCACATACCGGCAGCCGGCGGCATAGAGCGCCTCGATCTCCTGGCGATAGACGGCAATCAGATCGGCGAAGAACTCCTCGATGTCGGCATAGATCTTGGCGTCGATGGCGGCGCGGCCGCCGCGGAAATGCACGATGGTGGGCGACGGGATCGGCTGCTTGGGCGTCAGCCCATATTTATCGGCGATCGGCTTGAGTGCCTTGAAATCGTCGACCGCGAGGGCGCGCGAGCGCTTGAGCTTGCCATGCACCTCGAAACGCGGCGGCGCGAATTCAATATCGCCTTTCTCGGTGTGAAACTTGGTCGGCAGGCCGCCGCTGGTCTTCATGCCGTCGATACGGCTCATGAAATCGAGGAACCAGTGACCGCGATGAAATTCGCCGTCGGTGCAGACCTTCAGGCCGACCGCCTTCTGCATCGCGACGGCGTCGTCGACAGCGATCGATTCGATCGCCCAGAGCGCATCCGATGAGAGTTCGCCGCGATCGCGGCGCGCGCGCGCGTCGAGCACCTCCTTCGGCCGCAACAGACTGCCAACCACATCGGCATTGAACGGAGGTTTCGAGCGGCGCATGGCAGGACACCTTTGCTACGGAAAACGAAACGGCGATTTTTCGCCCTGTCTTTAGCGCAGCTCCGGCGTGCGCGCAAAGTATCGCGCATGTTCGACCAGCGCATAGCGATCGGTCATGCCGGCGATGTAATCGGCGATGCGGCGGGCACGCGCCCCTTGATCGAGACCGGCAAAGCCATCGCGCCACTCCTCCGGCAAATCGGTGGGCGAACCGACAAAGTGGGCGAACAGATCGCGGATGACGCCCTCGGCGTCTCCCATCACCCGCATGATGCGGCTGTGTCGATACATGCGCGGATACAGGAAGCCCTTGATGCTGGCATCGGCGTCGACCATCGCCGGCGAAAACATGACGACCGTGTCGGCGGCGTCGCGGATCGCGGCGGCATCGCGCGGCGCGAGCGCGCGCAGGCGCTCGCCGCTCTCGACAATGACATCCTCGATCATCCGGGTGATGACGCGGCGCACCACCTCGTGCACGCGCCGCGCCGGCTCCAGCGACGGATAGCGCGTCTGTATCTCGCTGACAATGCCGCCGATGAAAGGCACGCTGGCAATGTCGCCGAGCGTGAACAGATCGGCGCGCAGGCCGTCGTCGATATCGTGCGCGTCATAGGCGATGTCGTCGGCAAGCGCGGCGCATTGCGCTTCGGCCGACGGCTGCGACCACAGTTCGAGATCCTGTAGCTGACAATAGTCGCGGATCGCCGACGGCACACCCTGTTCAGCATGACGGCCGAAGGCCTTGCCGTCGCGCGTGGTCAGCGGGCCGTTGTGTTTGACCAGCCCTTCCAGCGTTTCCCAGGTGAGGTTGAGGCCGTCGAAATCGGCGTAGCGGCGCTCCAGATCGGTGACGATGCGCAAGGCCTGGGCGTTGTGGTCGAAGCCGCCGAAGCCCTGCAAAGCGCGGTCGAGCGCGCGCTCGCCGGCGTGCCCGAACGGCGGATGGCCAAGGTCGTGCGCCAGCGCCAGAACCTCGGCAAGGTCCTCGTCGAGGCCGAGCGCACGCGCCAGCGAGCGGGCGATCTGCGCCACTTCGAGCGTATGGGTCAGCCTGGTGCGGTAGTGGTCGCCCTCGTGATAGACGAAGACCTGCGTTTTGTGGGCGAGGCGGCGGAACGCGGTCGAATGGATGATGCGGTCGCAATCGCGGCGGAAGTCGTTGCGGGTCGGGCTTGCCGGCTCGGCATGCAGCCGCCCGCGGCTTGCGCCCGGAGCGGCGGCATAGACTGCGCGGCCGCGGCCGGTTTCGATTGCCATTCGGATGCCCTTGGCCGCTGCTTTGGCGGCCAGTTCCCCTGCGAGGGGCGCATTGACGTTGCCGCCCGGCGCACTTAACTAATTACTCAAGCCGATGCCAAGAGAATTTGGCCAAGAGGATGGGCGCGAAAATGAGCGAAAGCGTCACGGTCAGCGAGCGGGCGGCCCGGCGGGTCGCCGAAATCCTGAAAAAGGAGCCGGAAGGCACGATGCTGCGCGTCAGCGTCGAAGGCGGCGGCTGCTCGGGCTTCCAGTATAAGTTCGACATGGACCGCGCCAAGACCGACGACGATCTGGTGATCGCGCGTGACGGTGCCGTGGTGCTGATCGATTCTATGTCGGTCGGATATATGGCCGGGTCGGAAATCGATTTCGTCGATGACCTGATCGGTGCCTCGTTCAAGATCAAGAATCCCAAGGCCACCGCAGCCTGCGGCTGCGGCACCAGCTTCGCGCTGTAGCCCTACTCCGCCGCCACCGCCGGCGGCATGTCCTGCACCTCTTCGACCTGCGGCTCGAGGCGGCGCTTGATGATGCGGTCAAACCGGTCGAGATAGATGTAGATCACCGGCGTGATGTAGAGCGTCAGCAATTGCGACAGCAGCAGGCCGCCGACGACCGCGACGCCGAGCGGCTGGCGCAGTTCGGCGCCGGCGCCGGTGCCAAGCGCGATCGGCAGCGTGCCGAAGATCGCGGCGAAGGTCGTCATCATGATCGGGCGGAAACGCAAGTTTGCCGCTTCGCGGATCGCGGCCTCCGCCGACAGGCCGACGCGCCGCCGCGAGATCGCGAAGTCGATCATCATGATCGCATTCTTTTTGACAATGCCGACCAGCATGACGATGCCGATCATGGCGATCACCGACATATCCATCCGAAACAGCATCAAGGTCAGGATGGCGCCGATGCCGGCCGACGGCAGGCCGGAGATGATAGTGATCGGATGGATGAAGCTCTCGTACAGAATGCCGAGCACGACGTAGGCCGCGAAGATCGCCGCCAAAATAAGCACGCCCTGCCCGCGCAGTGAATCCTGAAACACCTGCGCGGTGCCCTGGAAGCCGGTATTGATGCTCGCCGGCAGACGCTGGTCGCGCTCGAGCTTCTGGATCGCGTCGACCGCCTGGCCGAGCGAAACGTTGGGCGCGAGGTTGAACGAGATCGTCACCGCCGGCTGCTGGCCCTGATGGTTGACCTGCAACGGCCCGACCGTCCGGGTGAAATGCGTGACCGCAGACAACGGCACCGACGTGCCGCTCGCGGTCTTGAGATACATGCGGTCGAGATCGTTCGGCCCGGTCTGGTATTCCGGCATGCTTTCGAGGATCACCTGATAGTCATTCGCCGGCGTGTAGATGGTCGCGACCTGGCGCGAGCCGAAGGCGTTGTAGAGTTCCTGGCGCACCTGGTCGATCGACACGCCATAGACCGCCGCCTTCTCGCGGTCGACCTCGACGGTGACCTGCGGATTCTTGATATAAAGGTCGGTGGTGACGTCGACCAGGCCCGGAATATTCGCCATCTTGTCGCGCATCTCCGGCGCGAGGCGATACAGCGAGTCGGTATCGTTCGACTGCATCGTGTACTGGTACTGGCTCTTCGACGGCCGGCCGCCTAGATTGATGTTCTGGATCGGCTGGAAGAATATCTGCATGCCGGGCACGACGCCGGCGTTACGGCGCAACCGCGCGATGATGGTTTGCACATTATCGCGCTCGCCGCGCGGTTTGAGCGCGACCAGCATGCGGCCGCTTGAGGTCAGCGAATTGGGTCCGCCATTGCCGACCGTGGAATTGACGTAGTCGACCGCCGGGTCCTGCCGCACGATGTCGGCGACCTTGCGCTGATGCTCGACCATCGCCGGATAGGCGATATCGGTCTTGGCCTCGGTGATGCCCGAGAGATAGCCGGTGTCCTCGGTCGGAAAGAAGCCTTTCGGCACGATGACGTAAAGCCAGATCGTGCCGACAACGGTTAAAAGCGTCACGCCCAGCATCATCGACTTGTGCGCGAGCACGCGGTCGAGCGATCGTTCGTAAAGCCGCAGCACGGCGTCGAAGCCTCTCTCGAACAGGCGCAAGACGATATTCTGCTTCTCTTCCTCGCCCGGCTGATGGGCCTTGAGCACGCGCGCGCACAGCATCGGCGTCAGTGTCAGCGAAACGAAGCCGGACACGATGATCGCCACCGAAACCGACACCGCGAATTCGCGGAACACGCGGCCGACCATGCCGCCCATCAGCAGCACCGGAATGAACACGGCGATCAGCGAGAAGGTGATCGACACGATGGTGAAGCCGATTTCGCGCGACCCCTTCAACGCCGCCTCGAACGGCCGCATGCCGCCTTCGATATGGCGGACGATGTTCTCCAGCATGACGATGGCGTCGTCGACGACGAAACCGACCGACAGAGTCAGCGCCAGGAGCGTCATGTTGTTGATGGAAAAGCCGAACATATACATCGCGGCGCAGGTGCCGATCAGCGACACCGGCACGGCGAGCGCCGGAATGATGGTGGCCGACACTTTGCGCAGGAACAGGAAGATCACCATGATCACCAGCGCGATGGCGATCGCCAGGGTTTCCTGCACGTCCACCACCGCGGCGCGGATCGACAGCGAGCGGTCGAACAAGGGCGCCATTTCGATGGCCGGCGGGATCTGCGCCCGCGCCGCCACCAGCGCGTTGCGCACCAGATCGACGACCTCGACGGTGTTGGCGTCGGGCTGACGCTGGATCGCCAGCACGATGGCGCGTGAATCGTTGAACCAGGTGGCGATCTTGTCGTTCTCGACGCTGTCGACGACCCGCGCCACTTCGCTGAGCTTGATCGGGGTGCCGTTGCGAAACGCCACGACGACATCGCGATAGGCGGCGGCGTTCTTCATCGAGCTGGTCGCCAGCAGCGTTACCGCCTGCTGCTGGCCTTCGAGATTGCCGACCGGCGCCGACGAATTGGCCTTGGCGACGACGGTGCGGATTTCGTCGAGCGAGATGTTGCGCGCCGCGGCGGCGGCCGGATCGACCTGGACGCGGACGGCGAATTTCTGCGCGCCGTAAACCGAGACCTGCGCCACGCCGCTCAACTGCGACAACTGCGGCGCGATCACCGTTTCGGCAAAGTCGTTGATGGCAGACAGCGGCATCGTGTCCGAGCGCATGCTCAGGAACAGCACCGGGAAATCGCCCGGATTGACCTTGCGGAAAAATGGCGGCGTGGTCATTTCGACCGGCAGCCGACGTTGCGCGGTGGTCAGCGCGGTCTGCACATCGAGCGAGGCGCCATCGATATTGCGGCCGAGGTCGAACTGGATGGTGATGGCGGTATTGCCGAGCGAGGACGACGAGGTCATCGACGAAATGCCGGCGATGGTCGACAGCTGCCGCTCGATCGGCGAGGCCACGGACGCCGCCATGGTCTCGGGGCTCGCGCCCGGCAGCGTGGCGACGATGCGGATGGTCGGAAAGTCGACGGCCGGCAATGCCGCCACCGGCAATAGCCGGTAGGCAAAGACGCCGAAGACGATCAGCGACGCCATCATCAAGGTGGTGAAGACGGGGCGGCGAATACAGAGTTCCGAGATGTTCATGTCTTGCGACCGATCCTCTTGCGCCCTATCCCATCGGCCTGACGCTGTTGCGTCCCGCCGGCAAAATCCCTTTGTCCGATCTTAGCTGGAAAACGGCACAACGCCAGCTACCCTAGTACCGCCCAATCAGCTTCCGGGCGGCTTGTCGCCGCCGCCTGCTGGCCTGGCCGGGCGCGGATTGACCCGCACCCCATTCGACAGAAGCAATTGTCCATCGGTGACGACGGTCTCGCCGCCCTTCAGGCCCGAGGTGATAACCGTCTCCAGGCCGACCTGGCGTTCGACCGCGATCGGCTGCACCTTGGCCTTGCCGTCCTCGACGACGAACACGAAGCTGCCGGTCTGGCTGACCTGCACGGCGTTCGATGGCACCACGACCGCGTCCTCGACGCGCAATGTTACCTCGGCGGTGACCAAGGTGCCGGGCCACAGCACCTCGTCGGCGTTCGGCATGGTGGCGCGGATCATTGCCATGCCGGTGGTCGAATCGACCGCATTTTCGATCATCGAGACCTGGCCTTCGGCGCGCTTGGCCTGCCCCGGCACCGCCGCCTGGATGGTCGCGGATTCATTGGCGATGGCCTGGCGTAGCGCCGGCAGGTTCTTTTGCGGCACGGTGAAGCTGACATAGACCGGCGCCATCTGATTGATGGTCGCCATCGGCGCGACGTCGGCCGGACGCACGAAGTTGCCGACCTTGACGTTGGCGGCGCTGATGCGGCCGGAAATCGGCGCGGTCATGGTACAGAAGCTGCGCTGGGTTTTAAGATTGTCGAGCACACCCTGGCTCGACTTGATGGCCGCGCGGAAAACGTCGGATTGCGTCTTGGCATTGTCGAGATTCATCACCGGCGTGGCGTTTTTCCCGACCAATTCGGTATAGCGGCCGACATCGCGCTCGGCGCCGGCGAGCTGCGCCTGGTCGCGGGCCAAGGTGCCCTCGGTGGTGGCGATCTGCGCGTCCATGACGCGGCAATCGAGGGTGAAAAGCTTGTCGCCCGCGTTGACCTGGGCGCCATCGCGGAAATGAACCTCGGTGATCGTCGTCTCGACGCGCGCTTTCAGCGCGACGCTGGCGATCGGGGTCACGGTGCCAAGCGCATCGAGCCGCACCGGCACCTTCTTGCGTTCGGCCTTGCCGATCTCGACCGGCACGACGCGGCCGCCGGCGCCTTGCGCCCGCGCATCGGTTTTATCGGACCACCAAAGCCCGCGCGCAAAGATGACAACGATGACCACGGCCAGCGCCGCCGCCGCCAATTGCCGGTTTCGCTTCGCCATCAGCGTCCGCAGGTCCGGAATCTTCGCCATAGTCTTTTTCAAGTCCGGGGTCTTCGCCATAACCATCGTCACGTCGTGGCAAATGGACCTAGCCCGGACGCTCCCTTTTTCACGGCTTTCCATTGAACTAAAGGGCCGCGCTTGGCGGCCCACCTAGCATATAAACGCCATACTGTGCACTTCCCTGCGCACCTCTGGTAAAGACGAAGCGATTTTACCAATTTCAACCCGTTCGGATGCTGCCGGAACCACTTTTGCCATGCGAATAGCCACCTGGAACGTCAATTCGGTTCGCCAACGCCTGGAAAGCCTGCAGGCTTGGCTGAAAGAACGCGAGCCGGACATCGTTTGTCTGCAGGAGATCAAATGCCAGGACGACGCCTTCCCGCGCGAGCCGCTGGAGGCGATGGGCTACAATGTCGCGGTCCATGGCCAGAAGACATTCAACGGCGTGGCGCTGTTGTCAAAGCTGCCCTTCGACGAAGTGGCGCCCGGCCTGATCGGCGACGACGGCGACGTGCAGGCCCGTTTCCTGGAGGCCCTAGTCTCGACCAAGGAAGGCGTGGTGCGCGTCGTCAGCCTCTATCTGCCCAATGGTAACCCGGCGCCCGGCGATAAATATGAATACAAAATCAAATGGATGGACCGGCTTATTGCATTTTCACGCGAGCGCATGAAGCTGGAAGAACCGCTGGTGCTGGCCGGCGACTACAATGTCATTCCAACGCCCGACGACGCCCGCCGGCCGGAGGCCTGGGTCAATGACGCGCTGTTTCTGCCGCGCACCCGGGAGAAATTCCGGGCGCTGACCAATCTCGGCCTGACCGACGCCATCCGCGCCGTCAGCGACGATCCCGGGCTGTACAGCTTCTGGGATTATCAGGCGGGGTCCTGGCCGAAGAACGACGGCATCCGTATCGATCATTTGCTGCTGTCGCCGCAGGCCGCCGACCGGCTGGTCGATGCCGGCATCGACAAGCATGTGCGGGCTTGGGACAAACCCTCGGACCACGTCCCGGTCTGGATCGATCTCAGAATCGAACCGCGGTGACGCTTAGATGAAACTATGGCGGCGGCCCCTGCGAGCCGCCGCCAGTATTTATTCGCCGATAGACCGATCGCCTGCGCGGCCGGCATCACACGGCAGCCGATCAGGCGGCGGCGGCGCGACGCTTCGCCATCGGTCCGCGCGACGGCGGCGCGGCAACCGCACGCGGCTCGCGCACTTCGGCCACCGGCTCATAGCGCTGCTGCTCTGAGCCGCCGCCGATCTGGAAGAAGGCGACCTGCTCGTCCATCGCCTTGGCCTGATGCTCGAGCGTCTTGGCAGTCGCAGCGTTCTCCTCGACCAAAGCCGAGTTCTGCTGCGTCACCTCGTCCATCTGCGTCAGCGCCTTGTTGATCTGCTCGATGCCGGTGGCCTGTTCGATCGAGGCGTTGGCGATGTCGGAGACAACGGCGGCGACCTTCTTGATCGACTCGACGATTTCGGTGAGCGACTCGCCGGCCTTGTTGACCAGTTCGACGCCGTCTTTCACCTGACCGTTCGAATTGGTGATCAGGTCCTTGATGTCTTTCGCCGCCTGCGATGAGCGCTGGGCGAGACTGCGGACTTCCGAGGCGACGACCGCGAAACCACGACCGGCTTCACCGGCGCGCGCCGCTTCGACCGCGGCGTTGAGCGCCAGCAAATTGGTCTGGCGGGCGATTTCGTCGATGACGCCGATGATGTCGGAGATTTTGCGTGAAGAGTCTTCGATCTTGGCCATGGCTTCGACGGCCTTGGCGACGACCTGACCGCCGCGATCCGCGACTTCGCGGGTGGCGTTGGCGTCGGCGTTGGCCAATTGAGCGCTTTCCGCGTTCTTCTTCACAGTGGCGGACAGCTCTTCCATGGCGGCGGATGTTTCTTCCAGGCTCGCCGCCTGCTCCTCGGTGCGCTGCGACAGGTCGGTCGTGCTGGTGGAGATTTCCGCCGAGGCGTTGGTGACTTCGCGGCCCGACGCCTTGATCTCGCCGATGGTCGAGGAGACCTTCTGCGCCATCAATTGCACCGCTTCGGCGATCTGGCCGACCTCGTCCTTGCGGCCAAGGCCCGGCACGTCGATCGAGAAATTGCCACTGGCAATCGTCTCCAGCGGCACGACCAGGGCGGTAATCGGCTTGGCGATGCCGCGCCCGATCAGCCAGGCCAGCAGCGCGCCGATGACCATGCCGCCGAGCGCCATCGCCATGATGATGAATTCAACGCTGGTGATGAGGGTTTCGGCGGCGTGCTCTTCATTCTTGGCGGCGGTCAACGCAGAAGCCTTGACCTCACCCGCCCAGGCCGCGATCTGCCCGCCGATCTTTCTCATATCGCCATTGAGCAGCGTTTCAATCTCGTGCGCGTCGTGAGAAGCTTTGGCGTAGCCATCGGCATACTTCTCCGTCAGTACTTTGACTTCGTCAAAAAGCTTGCGGGCATCGCTGCCTTTGGTCGCGCCATCGAGCCCGTTCATCACCAGCTTGAGGTCGGCGAAGGCCTTGGCGGCGGCATCCGCCGATGCCTGGTCGTGCCGCGCCAGAACTTTGTTGACGTTGAGGCGCGCCATCATCACCTGCTTGAGGCCTTCGCCCGCGAGCGTCAGCATGTTGCTGTTGCCGGTGCGGGCCGCCGCGGCCTGAAGTTCCTCGAAATCGGCGCGCAGCTTGATGCCGCTCGGATCGAGAACGTCCTTGATGATCCGGGATTCTTCTTGCCGCAGGGACACCATCTTCTCGAAGGCTTGTTTCCAGGTGGTGGCCTGCTTTGCGACCTCGGCCATTTTCTGCTTACGCTCGGGATTGGTGAGCGAAGCCTCGGCGGCCTGGATCGATTCAGCCAAAGTCACGAGTCCCTTCCTTGCCCCGTCAAGAAAGGTTTGTTCGCCGGCCAGGCCATATTCGCGTGCCTGCCAGCGCACGAACAGGAAGTTCTGATCCACCGCCGCCGCGCGGGCACTGTTAGTAGATTGCCGGGCGAAGGTTTTGAAACCATCCTCGACCTTGCCGAAGGCGAGATAGGCGCTCGCCGATATCACCGCCATGATGGCGAGCACGCAGGCGAAGCCGATGGCGATCTTGGTGGCGATATTGCGGTCATTGAAGAAACGCATTGGTCCGTGCCCTTGAGTTGGGTAATTGGCCATGGTCTTGGAGTCCTTTGAGTTAGTTCGATTCAATCAGGAAACGGCGATTGCGGCTTTGCACCGGCCGCGCATTGTTCGGGAACAGTTCGGCGAATTGCCGGATCTGGTCCGATGAAGCCTCGATCGGCTGCCTGAACACCGTCCATGTCAGACCTTCTGAACAAGGCGGCGTCGTCAGCGAACCCATGTAACGGAAATAGCTGTTCGATTTCGGCAGCAGCCCAGCCGGATCGATCGCGCCCGGCGCGCGCAACTCAGGGCCCTGCAGCTTCGGCATGGCATCGAAGATCGATTGCAGCGCCGCGTTCCTGGCGCCCGGCTTGACGAACACGCCGACGACGGCGAGATCGCCCGCGCTTGAGCGATGCACGAAATGGCATTCGAGGTCGAACGGCTTGCCGGCGAGCAGGTGTTCGCTGGGATGGTGGAAGTGGAACTGCAGCAGCTCGTATTTCGCCGCGCCAATCGTGCAGGACGAACCGGCGTCGGCATTGACCTGGATGGTGTGGCCGTTATTGACGATGCGCAGCGCCAGCGGCCTGTAGTCGAGCGCCACGGCGGCCGCCTCGCCCTTCATCGCGCTGGTGAGATCGATCGGCGTCTGCTCGAGACCGAGCGTGCAAACCTTGAAGTCCGGCTGAAGTTCGCCCCAGTGTTCGGCGCCAGTATTGCCGGCATAGCTCCAGTGCGGCGCCGCGTGCCCCGCACCACTGGCGGAATGCGCCGGCTCGGAAGCCGAGGCGTAGCGGGCGGTAAGACAGCAGACACAGCCAAGCGTCGCGGTCCGGAGAAAATGGCGTCGATTGAGGGTCATGGGATCCGTCTCTTGATGATTTCAACGGTGACTGGTGAAACCCGGCGCGACCGCGCGGGCGGTCGCGGCAAGGTCAGTGCTCGGCGTCCGCATTGGCCGTCGTCAGCAAGTTCGGCAGGTCGATCAGCGCGATCATGACGCTGTCGTGCGTCACCAGGCCGGCCAGAAAGTCGGTGGTCTCGCCGTGAGCGGTGCGCGGCACCTTCTGGATCTGGGTGGCATCGACCGAGACGATGTCGAGTACACGGTCGCCGATCAGGCCGATCTGGCGGCCGCCGATCTGGACAATGATGACGATGTGCAGCGGCGTCGTTTCGGTCAGGCCCTGGCCGAAGCGGCAGCGCAGGTCGACAATCGGCACGATGGCGCCGCGCAGGTTGAGGACGCCGCGAACATATTCGGGCTGCCGCGGCAGGTGGGTGATATCGGCCCAACCCTTGATTTCGCGCACCGCCATGATGTCGACGCCGTACTGATCGTTACCGATGGCGAAGCTGATGAACTGCGTCTGGGCGGCAACGGCCTGCGCGGCGGGTCCCCTGTCCCAATTGTTCGGATTAATCGGGGCCGGCGTGGATTCCGGCGAACCGGCGGTTTGGTTCATGGCGCAAGATTCCTGGCAGGAGTATATTTCCCCAAAACAACCTGGGGTACATTACTACCTACGCAAAGAATAACTGGATGCCGTGAGAAACCGCTTAAAATTGCACCAAATATAATAGGGCATTATAGATTATCATAATGAATTATCGCGTGTTGGCGATGGTACGCGCCCCGCTTGCCGCTTTGCGCAGCGTAGGGCCGCATCGGGCCGGGCAGCAAATTGCGATTAAAGCGATGCGAAATCGAACCCCGATTGCGTTGAGGCAAGATCGGTTTGAAACGAGATTGAGTGAAATTCGATAAAGCCGGCCTGCGGACCCCTCAGGCACGGCAAAAGATACCGCACAGAATGCTGTCGTCGCGGCGATGGCAACGGCAATGGTTGGAGTAATGACGAAGCCGCTGTCGCTCGGACCTAAGTGATTCTAGCGCCGCGCCGACGCCACACGCAGTCGAGCGGCCGGACCGCGCGATGGCACATGGACTTGAGCATCCATTTGCGGCCCGTCGGCATCGGCTGTCTCGGCGGCTTCGGTGCTGTAACCGCCGCCCTGGCCGCCGCGCAGCCGGAAGCTCGCCACCCGCTGATCCATCGACCGCGCCTGATTTTCCAGCGTCTTGGCAGTGGCGGCGTTCTCTTCCACCAGCGCGGAGTTCTGCTGCGTGGTTTCGTCCATGTGCGTCAGCGCCTTGTTGATCTCCTCGATGCCGGCCGACTGGTCGTTGCTGGCATTGGCGATCTCGCTGACAATCGACGTGACCTTCTGAATCGAGGCGACGATCTCGTTCAGCGACAGGCCGGCGCGGTTGACGAGTTCGACGCCGTCTTTGACCTGCGCGTTCGAATTGTTGATCAGGTTGGTGATATCCTTGGCCGCCTGCCCTGACCGCTGCGCCAGGCTGCGCACTTCGGACGCGACGACGGCGAAGCCGCGACCGGCTTCACCGGCGCGCGCGGCTTCAACCGCGGCATTAAGCGCAAGCAGATTGGTCTGCCGCGCGATCTCATCGATGACGCCGATAATGTCGGAAATCTTGCGCGAGGATTCCTCGATTCTAGCCATAGCGCGGACCGCCTGGCTGACCACCACGCCGCCACGCTCGGCGACGGCGTTGGTCTCGTTGGTGAAGTCGTTGGCCTGGCGGGCGTTCTCGGCGTTCCTGCGCACGGTGCCGGCGATCTGCACCATCGAGGCCGAGGTTTCCTCCAGGCTGGCCGCCTGCTCCTCGGTGCGCTGCGACAGGTCGGTGGTGCTGGTCGAAATCTCGGCCGAGGCACTCGAAACCTCGCTGGCCGAAATCTTGATATCGCCGATGGTCGAGCCGACCTTTTCGACGACCATGTCGATCGCCGCCGATATCTGGCCGATCTCGTCCTTGCGGCCGCGCGCCGACAACGAAATGTTGAAGTCGCCGCCGGCGAGCTTGCGCAGCTCGGGCACAAGATCGACGATCGGCTTGGAAATACCACGGCCGACCAGCACGGAGATCAGCAGCCCGACGACGACCGAGACCAGCAGAATGCCGATCAGCAGAGTCTTCTGCCCATCATGACGTATATCGTTGATCGCGATCTGACGGTCGCGCATATCCTTGCTGGATTCGTTGAGGTCGTCGGTTATCTTTTCAATCGAAGCGAAGCTGCGGGTCGCGCCCATCATCAAGGTCAGCGCCGTGCCGGCATCGCCATCGGCCATATCGATGACGTTCTTGGATTGCTTGATATATTGCGCCACTGTCGTCTTCAGTTGACCAATATTCTTTTCGTTAGCCCCGCCGGGAACGACCGCCTCCTGGAAAGCAGTCATCTTCGCAGCCATCTCTGCGAGTGCCTTTGTGGCGATCCCGGCTAGACTCTTAATCTTGGCCTGATCGGTCTCGTTGGCGGCGGTCGCCATTAATCGATAGAGATGAACTTGTGAGGTCCAGGCCGCATTGGTGAACTCGGCGACGGTCTCGGCCTGCCGGATCGGCCCGACGATCAGCGCGTTGACCGAAGCTTGATTGACCAACTGATCGTGCAAGGCGAAGCTGCCGACGCCAACCAGAACGAGAATCATGATTCCCGGCGCGATCAGAACTTTATTCCGCAGCCGAAGATTGGCGAACCAGGAAAACATATTGTATCGTCCCGCTCGGTGGATAAATACCGCCCCAAAGATATGCGAAACAGGGCCACGCGAGCGACCCTGTTTTTAGTTTTTACTGCGCGTAGACGCCGGCGCAGACCGCGGTGTCTGCCAGCGGATGGCAGAACATCTGCTTCGGCTCGATCTTTTTCGAGACCGGGTTGACGAATTTGTAGTCCTGCCAGAAGTCGGCCTTCTTGGCGGCGAGCGCGACGCGCTCCTTGACGTAGTATTTACCGTCGACATCGGTCGCTTCCATCATGTCCTTGCCGACCAGCTTGGTATTCGCGCCATGCGCCAGCACCGTGCCGTTGAGACTGTAGACCACGACGTACAGATCGCGGTCGATGAATGCCGGGCTCTTACCCGTAAATTCGGCATAGGCCTTTTCCGCGCCGTTCGCCTGGACGAAAGCGACCGCCTTGGCGACCATCGCCTTGGCTTCATCCTTGGTGGCGAATTCGGCGGCCACGGCGGGCATCGCCGCGCTCACCAGCAGCGCCATCGCCGCGAGTGTCTTGACATGCTTCATTACAGTTCTCCCTTGTTGACTTGGAATTCTTCCCGCTGCCGGTGCGGCCGGTCAGATCAATGGCCGGCCGTCGCGCCGCTCGGCAGCGGCGCGTCGCCGGTATTGTCGATCGCCAACAGCCCGGGCAAATCGATCAAAGCGATCATGCTGTTGTCGTGCGTCACCAGACCGGCGAGAAAGTCGGTGGCGGCGCCGGCGGAAGCGCGCGGCACTTTCTGAATTTCGGCGACGTCGACCGAAACGATGTCGAGCACGCGATCGCCAATGAGACCGATTTGACGACCCTCGATCTGCACGATGATTATGATGTGCAGCGGCGACGTCGTGGTCAGGCCCTGCCCGAAACGGCAACGCAGATCCATAATCGGAACGATGGCGCCGCGCAGATTGAGCACGCCGCGGACATACGTGGGCTGCTTGGGCAAATGGGTGATGTCGACCCACCCCTTGATCTCACGCACCGCCATGATGTCGACGCCGTATTGCTCGTCGCCGATGGCAAAGATGATGAATTGAACCGAAGGCGACACATTGACGGCCGCGCCGCTTTCATAAGCGCCGCCGACCGGCGGAGCCGAGGCGACACTTTCCACAACCGCGCTCTGATTCATGAAATGATTACCCGCCTCGTACGATCGATCTCGAATGCGCGCGACGCGCGAAGCCAAAATCAACCTGAGCGAACCTCCCTGATAAAATCCCAATTAAAAGGAGTATCGGACAGGGGTGATAATTTCGTTTATCGCCACGATGATCGGTGTATTCAATTCAGAATAACAATCTGGTTTATGGTGTTTGCGATTTCACCGAATATTAACATCGCACCTCCCGACGCGGCCGGTCGCCGGATAGGGCTTGAGCAGTTCACCGTTTTACTGATCGGTGAACTGCTCAAGGTTTTTTTGATTTTCGCGTTTCCGGACGGCGAACCGGTTCCCACTTCGCCTGGAAACGCTCCAACGCGAACGAGCCGCCACGCGCTCCCAAGCGGTGACGGCTCGTCTAATCAAGCAAACGGCGGAATTGACCGGCGCTAGAATTCTTTCCAGTCATTGTCGGCTTTGACCGCATTGGCGAGCGCCGCCTGCATGCCGCGCGCACCGGTTTGGGCACTGCCGGCCGCGGCCCGCTTGGGCGCTGCGGCGGGTTGTGGCCGCGGTTTGGCCGCGGGGCCGCGCGATGGCGGCGCGGCGACAGGACGCGGCGCCGGCCGTTGCATGGGTTCGCGGGCCTGCGATGACGATGGCGCAAGATGATCCGAACCGTCGCCGATCTGGAAATAAGCAATCTGATCGTCCATCGCCTTGGCCTGATGCTCCAGCGTCTTGGCCGTGGCGGCGTTTTCCTCGACCAGCGCCGAGTTCTGCTGGGTCGCGTCGTCCATTTGCGTCAGCGCCTTGTTGATCTGCTCGATGCCGGTTGCCTGCTCGCTGCTCGCGCTGGCGATCTCTGCCACGATGTTGGCAACGTCCTTGATCGACTCGACAATTTCATTGAGCGAACCGCCGGCCCTGTTGACGAGTTCCACACCATCCTTGACCTGACCATTCGAGTTAGTGATCAGGTCTTTGATGTCCTTGGCCGCTTGCGACGAACGTTGGGCAAGACTACGGACTTCGGAGGCAACCACCGCGAAGCCGCGACCGGCTTCGCCGGCGCGGGCCGCTTCCACGGCAGCATTCAACGCCAGCAAATTGGTCTGGCGGGCGATTTCGTCGATGACGCCGATGATGTCGGAAATCTTGCGCGACGACTCTTCGATCTTGGCCATGGCTTCCACCGCCTGGGCAACAACCTTGCCGCCGCGATCGGCAACGTCGCGGGTGGCGGCTGCCGACTGGTTGGCGTGCTGAGCGTTCTCGGCGTTCTTCTTCACAGTCGCCGACAATTCTTCCATCGCCGCCGAGGTTTCCTCGAGGCTGGCCGCCTGCTCCTCGGTGCGTTGCGACAGATCCGTGGTGCTGGTCGAAATCTCGGCCGAGGCGTTGGTGACTTCGCGCCCCGAAGACTTGATCTCTCTGATCGTCGAGCTGACCCTGGCGGCCATCTGACTGACCGCGCTGGCGATCCGTCCGACCTCGTCGCCCCGCTCGGTGCCCGGTATGGTTACAGAAAAATCGCCGCCGGCAATATCCTCAAGCGGCTGGATGAGCGCGTGTAACGGCTGCGTAACCCGCGCAACCACGACCCATAGCGAAAGCGCGGCGATCAGGATACTAAGGGCAAGCAGCGGCGCGATGATGAGCAAATAACGGAATGAACGATCGGCCCCCTCATTGGCTAAAGCTTCGCTCGCCTTGGACGCGGCATAGAGCACGTTCAGCAGCGCCCCGATCTGCGGGGTGGTCGCATCGACCCAGCCCGCGGCGTCCATCGGATACTTTCCGCCGGCATCGCTGATCTTCTTCATGTCGTTGGATAGTGAAACGAAATCCTTGAAATATTTTTCCTGCGCGCCGTTCATGGCCGCGATGATGGCCGGATCGGTGGCGGGATCGGCCGTCAGGTTGCGTAGTTGGTCCCACAGCACGGCAACGCGCGCCCGGTGTCCAAGCAGCGCAGCCCAGCCCTCGGCCGGAATTGCCGAACCCGACGCAATCGCCGAGGCTATAATCGATCGCTCTTGACCGGAATAATCCCGTAAACGCCAGCCGAGTTCCTTGATGGTAGCAAGGCGCGCAAGCTGCGGATCGCTTTTGGACGTGCTGTAGAGCGCCGAAAACCAAACCTTCAGCCCCGCATTCACCGAATTGGTTATCGTCGGAATAAACGTCTTGCGCAGATTTTCGTCGCGCTGGTCGCGCGGAAGTTTGATCGCGGCGTCGGCTTGCTGCCGATAATCGTTCGCCTTCTGCAGCGCGGCCTTGAGTTCCTGCAGCAGCGACGCCTTATTGGGAAATTCGCGATTCTCCAAACCGGCGAGCCCGATATCGAAATTGTCTTTGACAATCTTGCGCGAGCTTTCGATTTTTCCAAGAACCGTGGCACTCGCCGGCTCGGCGCCCTGAAGGGCGTTATTGGTTTCGAGCCGCTCGATCAGCACCTCGTAAAGACCGGCGATAAAACGATTGGCGCTGGCATCGAATTCCTTCGCGCTGCCGGCGATGGAATGCTCCTTCCAGGCCCCGGTCCCAACCCAACCCAGCGTGCCGACAAGCAAAAAGGTCATCGCGGCCAAAATCACGGTCAAGATGATCTTGATCGAGAGGCCGGGACCGCGACTCGCTTTAAAAGTCATTGTTGTTTCATTCGTTGACATTATTGGGTTCCTTCAAGAGATTGGCCAGATCGATCAAAGCGATCATGCCGCTGTCGTGCATTATTAAGCCGGACAGGAAATCGGAGTTCGACCCTTGCGTGGTCCGCGGGATCTTCTGTATCTGGGCGGCTTCGACGAACACGATATCGAGCACGCGGTCGCCGATCAGGCCAACTTGACGGCCGCCGATTTGTACAATGATCATGATGTGCAGCGGCGTCGTCGCGGTCAGACCCTGACCGAAGCGGCAGCGCAGATCGACGATGGGAACGATCGCGCCGCGCAGGTTGAGCACGCCGCGCACATAATCGGGCTGCTTCGGCAGATGGGTGATGTCCGACCAGCCCTTGATCTCGCGCACCGCCATGATGTCGACGCCGTATTGCTCGTCGCCAAGAGCGAAGCTGATGAATTGGGTTTGCGCCGCCGCATGGCGCGCTAGCTCGGCTTCGTTCCAAACATTCGGAACTGCCTGGCCGGTTGCTGCATCGAGAGAAATCGCTGTTTGATTCACAGACTTATGGCTCGGTCTTTTAGATCCCGCGCAAGACCGGCTTGCTCACGGCTCCGTTTAGGGTTGCGCCGACATCAACGGCCGGCGAGGCGGGCAGCCGCTCGGGCGAAAAAGCCCCATCGATCGCCCCTAACCCAAAAAACCTATGTGAAAACGATAACCAATTCTTTTAGATACATAACGATCCAATATGAAAATCAAGATTGATAAAATAGTTTATGAAATACAGTGAAGCGCTCTCAGAAATCTATTCCCGCCGCGTCTCGAGCCAGCGCTTGAGATAGACCAGCGCCAGAGCGCGCTCGTCCTCGGTCGATTGCCGGTAGGCGCTGTCATAAAGCTTTTCGACCCAGACCTGATCGGTGGTGCGCGCCGAATCCTTGGCGAGTGTCAGCCACATCAGACCGCGCGCGGCCTGACGCGGCACATGATCGCCGGCAAACAGCATGGCGCCCAGCATCGCCTGCGCCTGACACTGACCTTTTTGCGCCGACAGGCCGAACCAGCGCAACGCCGTGCGCGGGTCCTGCGGCGCGCCGGTGCCGCTGAGATAGAGCTTGGCCAGATAATATTGGGCGTCGGGATCGCGGAAATAGGACGCGGCGTAATCGAACATCTGCCGCGCGCGCTCGGGGTCCGCTTTGACCCGCGTGTTCGGAATGCCTTCGAGGTAATAGTGGCCGAGCGCGACGAAAGCGTTGGAGACGAAGCGGGCCTGCGGCGCGTCCGGGTTATCCTCGGCATGACGGTCGGCGATGCCGCGGAAGTAATCGAAGGCCTTGAGGTCGTCCTGGGTGACGCCATCGCCGGCCGCGTACATGCGGCCGAGTTTCCACTGCGCCAGCGCATGGCCGTTTTCGGCGGCGTATTCGAGCGAGCGCAGGCCCTTGTTCTTTTCGCCGGACTTGAGCCACTGCGCGCCTGAGCGGAACGCCTCCATCGGCGTGAGCGCGGGGCTTGATGCCATCGCGTCTTCCGATTTGGAGCCGTCGAATGCGAGGGCCGGCGTGGCCAGGAAGGCCACGCCGATCAACGCCATACGCACGAAGGACTCAGGTGTCCGCATAACAGTGTTTCTCTGCCGCGCCGCCCGGATGGGTCACCGCGCCGTCGACGGCCGGACCCACCTGCTGAGCGTATTTCCAAAGATAGCCCGACGTCACATCGCTTTCGCGCGGCTTCCACTGCGCCTTGCGCTTGGCGAACTCGTCGTCGGAAATCTGAACGTCGATCGTGCCGTTGACGGCGTCGATGGCGATGATGTCGCCGTCCTTGACCAAGCCGATCGGGCCACCGACCGCCGCTTCCGGGCCGACATGGCCGATGCAGAAGCCGCGGGTGGCGCCGGAGAAGCGGCCGTCGGTGATCAGCGCGACCTTGTCGCCCATGCCCTGGCCGTAAAGAGCCGCGGTGGTCGACAGCATCTCGCGCATGCCGGGACCGCCGCGCGGCCCTTCGTAACGAATGACGAGAACCTCGCCTTCCTTGTATTTCTTCAAGCGCACGGCCTCGAAGCAGGCTTCCTCGCCGTCGAAGCAGCGCGCAGGTCCGGTGAACTTCTGGTTCGCCATGCCGGCGACCTTCACGATGGCGCCGTCGGGCGCGAGGTTGCCTTTAAGGCCGACCACGCCGCCGGTCTTCGTCAACGGCGTCGCGGCCGAGCGCACGACGTCCTGGTCCGGATTCCATTTCACGGACTTCAGGTTCTCGGCAATCGTGCGTCCCGTCACCGTCATGCAATCACCGTGCAGATAGCCATGGTCGAGCAGCGTCTTCATGAGAAGCGGAATGCCACCAACCTCGAACATATCCTTGGCGACATAACGGCCACCCGGCTTCAAATCTGCGACATACGGTGTCTTTTTGAAGATTTCGGCGACGTCGAACAGGCTGAACTCGATGCCGCATTCATTGGCGATCGCCGGCAGATGCAGCGCGGCGTTGGTCGAGCCGCCGGACGCGGCGACGACCGCGGCGGCATTTTCCAGCGCCTTGCGGGTGACGATGTCGCGCGGGCGGATGTTCTTGGCGATCAGTTCCATGATCTTCTCGCCGGCAAGCATGCAGAACTTGTCGCGCAGTTCGTAGGGCGCGGGGGCGCCGGCCGAATACGGCAAGGCAAGTCCGATGGCTTCCGACACGGTCGCCATGGTGTTGGCGGTAAACTGGGCGCCACAGGCGCCGGCCGACGGACAGGCGACCTGTTCCATCTCGTCGAGGTCTTCGTCAGACAAGGAACCAACCGAATTGCGGCCGACCGCCTCGAACATGTCCTGGACGGTGATCTGCTTGCCGCGGAACGTGCCGGGCAGGATCGAGCCGCCGTAGATGAAGATCGACGGCACGTTGAGCCGGACCATCGCCATCATCATGCCGGGCAGCGACTTGTCGCAGCCGGCCAGTCCAACAATGGCGTCATAGGCATGGCCGCGCATGGTCAGCTCGACCGAGTCGGCGATGACCTCGCGCGACGGCAGCGAGGCATACATGCCGGCGTGACCCATGGCGATGCCGTCGGTGACGCTGATGGTGCAGAATTCGCGCGGCGTTCCGTTGGCCGAGGCGACGCCCTTTTTCACGGCCTGCGCCTGGCGCATCAGCGAGATGTTGCAGGGGGCGGCTTCGTTCCAGCAGGAGGCGACGCCGACGAAGGGCTGATGGATCTGCTCTTTGGTCAGGCCCATCGCGTAATAATAGGAGCGGTGCGGCGCGCGTGACGGGCCTTCGGTCACGTGGCGGCTTGGCAGTCGGGATTTGAGATCGGTCTTTGCGTCCATCGTACTCTTGGGCCCCCCGCCCTATTCCCGGCGCCGTCAGTGAAACCCGGCCGGCTTTTGTTAAAAAGCGAAGGCCCCTGATTCCCTCATAACCCGGAGAAAAACGTCCTCCGGACATGCTGAAAACCAGAATTCCCGCAACGGTTTGGGCCGCTGCTTGGAAGCCTTCGATGTCGGCGCAGGGTATGGCCAAATCGCGGCATGGCGAGCCATGATGCATGGCAATCGTTTAATTGTTCCTGACGTGTTGCGCCGATGTCACAGAAACCGGCCGGGAAATGCCAGCGACCGCTCGAGCCCACACCAAAATAAGACGTTCGTTCTTCGACCGCTCGGTCCACATCGTGGCGCCGGAGTTGATCGGGGCGACGCTCATGGTCGACGGCGTCGGCGGCGTGATCGTCGAGGTTGAGGCCTATCACCACACCGACCCGGCCGCGCACTCCTATAACGGCCAGACCGAGCGCAACGGCGTCATGTTCGGGCCGCCCGGCTTTGCCTATGTCTACCGGTCCTACGGCATCCACTGGTGCCTGAATTTCGTCTGCGAGGCGGCAGGCTCGGCCAGCGCGGTGCTGGTCCGGGCGCTGGAGCCGGTCGAAGGGCTGGCCAAAATGCGGCGGCGGCGCGAGGTCCCCGACGTCCGGGCACTCTGCTCGGGGCCGGGCAAGCTGTGCCAGGCGCTGGGCGTGACCATCAAGCACAACGGGCTGGCGCTGGACCGGCCGCCTTTCGAACTGCGGGCGCGGGTGGGGAAGCCAGAAATCGTGGTCGGGCCAAGGATAGGCATTACCAAGGCGGTCGATGAGCCGTGGCGCTACGGGCTGAAGGGCTCGAAGTTCTTGAGCAAGGGGTTTCGCTAATCCTCATTATCCGCGAAAGCGGATGATCCAGCGCTTCGCGCAAGGGCTGGATGCCCGCCTGCGCGGGCATAACGATTTGAGACTCACGCCCCCTTCAACGCGTCCAGCGCCGCGGCGACCTTGACGCGGCGGCCTTCGGCCTCGGCGCGTTTTTCCTTCTCGCCGTCGATGATCTCCTCCGGCGCGTTGGAGACGAATTTCTCGTTGCCCAACTTGGCGTCGACTCGCTTGATGTCGTCCTCAGCCTTTTTCATCTCCTTGGTCAGACGCGCGCGCTCGGCATCGAGATCGATGACGCCGACCAGAGGCAGCGCCGCGACTTCGCCGCGCACGACAAGCTGCACCGAGCCCTTCGGCGCCGCGGCGGCCGAGGAAATTTCCGACACGCGGGCGAGGCGCTTGATGAACTCGGCCCAGCGCTGCGCGCGCGCCTGCGTCTCCGCAGAGACGCCGGCCAGCACCACCGGAATATTGACGGTGACATTCATCTCCGACTTGATCGAGCGGATCGCGGTGATGAGATCGATCACCCAGCCGATTTCGGCCTCAGCCTTGTCGTCGGAAAGACCGTCCAACGACGACCATTCAGCCAGCGCCAGCAGCGAGGTGCGCGCCGGGCCCTGCTCGGCCGTCACCTTCCACAGCTCTTCGGTGATGAAGGGCATGAACGGATGCAACAGCTTGACAATTTCGTCGAGCGCCCAGGCGGCCATCGCCCGCGTCTCGTCCTTGGCGGCGCCGTCGGGTCCGGTGAGCAAAGGCTTCGACAGTTCGACATACCAGTCGCAATAGACATTCCAGACGAAGCGATAGGCGGCGCCGGCCGCTTCGCTGAATTTGTATTCCTCGATCGCCTTGGTCACCTCGGCGACGGCCTTCGCCGTCTCATGCGCGATCCAGCGGTTGAGCGCTTCCTTGGCCGACTTCGGATCGAAGCCAGCGACGCGCGCGGCGCCGTTGAACTCGACGAAGCGCGCTGCATTCCAAAGTTTCGTTGCGAAGTTGCGGTTGTTCTCGACATCCTGCGGCCCGAGGCGGATATCGTGGTCCGGCTGTACATTGCGCATCAGCGTGAAGCGCAGCGCGTCGGCGCCGAATTCATCGATGACGCCGAGCGGATCGACGACGTTGCCTTTCGACTTCGACATCTTGGCGCCGGATGCGTCGCGCACCAGGCGGTGGATGTAAATGTCGTGGAACGGAATTTCCGGCGCGCCTTTTTCACTCTTCATGAAATGCAGGCCCATCATCATCATGCGGGCGACCCAGAAGAAGATGATGTCGAAGCCGGTGACCAGCACCGAGGTCGGATAAAAGCGCGCGAGTTCCTTGGTCTTGTCCGGCCAGCCCAAAGTCGAGAACGGCCACAGCGCGGATGAGAACCATGTGTCGAGGACGTCCTCGTCGCGGCGAAGCGCGACCGCTTTGCCGTAATGCTTGTCGGCCTGCGCCTGCGCTTCGCCTTCGTCTGAGGCAACGAACACCTTGTCGTCAGGCCCGTACCACGCCGGAATTTGATGGCCCCACCAGAGCTGGCGCGAGATGCACCACGGCTGGATGTTTTCCATCCAGTTGAAATAGGTGGTTTCCCAGTTCTTCGGCACAAAATTGGTTTTGCCCTCACGCACGGCGGCGATGGCAGGCTTCGCCAACTCCGCCGCGTTGACATACCACTGGTCAGTGAGGAACGGCTCGATCACGACGTTGGAGCGGTCGCCGTGCGGCACGGCGAGCGAATGCGGCTCGATCTTGTCGACCAGCCCCATCCCCTCAAGATGCGCGACGATTGTCTTGCGCGCGGCGAAGCGATCGACGCCCTCAAGCGCTTTCGTCTCGGCAAAGCCGGACGTTTCGCGCACCGCGTTGAAGCCTTCATCGCCGAAGGTGATCTTGCCTTCAACGGTCAACACATTGATCTGTGCCAGATTATGCCTTTTGCCGACCTCGAAATCGTTGAAGTCGTGCGCCGGCGTGATCTTGACTGCGCCCGAGCCCTTCTCGGGATCGGAATATTCGTCGGCGATAATCGGAATCTTGCGGCCGACCAAAGGCAGGATGACATGTGCCTTCGCCGCGACCAAAGCCTTGTAGCGCTCGTCGTCGGGATGCACCGCAACGGCTGAGTCACCCAGCATCGTCTCCGGCCGCGTCGTCGCGACGACAATATAAGTCGATGGGTCTTCGGCGTTGAAAGTCTTGCCTTCGAGCGGATAGCGTAGATGCCAGAGCGAGCCTTTGGTTTCGACCGGCACGACTTCGAGATCGGAAATCGCCGTCAGCAGCTTGGGGTCCCAATTGACCAGCCGCTTGTCTTTGTAGATCAGCTTTTCATTGTAGAGCTGCACAAAGACTTTCACGACGGCTTGGGACAGACCGGGGTCCATGGTGAAGCGTTCGCGCGACCAATCGCACGACGCACCCAGCCGCTTGAGCTGGTTGACGATGGTGCCGCCCGACTCGGCCTTCCATTCCCACACCCGCTTGAGAAAAGCCTCGCGGCCCATCTCGCGCCGTCCCGGCTCCTTGCGCTCGGCAAGCTGCCGCTCGACCACCATTTGCGTGGCAATGCCGGCATGATCGGTGCCCGGCTGCCACAGCACGTCCTTGCCGCGCATGCGTTCGAACCGGCACAGCACGTCCTGCAGCGTGTTGTTGAGCGCATGGCCCATATGGAGCGAGCCGGTGACATTGGGCGGCGGGATGACGATAGAGTAAGCGGGCGCTCCGGCCCGCTCGGGCCTCCCGGCCTTGAAGGCGCTTGCGTCTTCCCAGGCCTGCGCGATGCGGCCTTCGACCTCGGACGGCTGGTAATTCTTGTCGATCATGCTCGGGTTTTTCTTGGTCGTAGTTCTTGGTCGTTTTATCCGGATTGGTGGGGTAGAAAGCCCGCCACGCCATAGAGAGTCAACTTTTGCCGGAAAATCCAGCCCCCACGCGCGGCAGCGCCACTCGCGCCATCGTCATTCTGGCCTGCGCCGCCTTCGCCGCCCAGGCGATGGTGCGCTCGACCGATTCGCTGCTGCCCCAGATCGCCAACGATTTGCAGACCACGGTGGGCGCCGCCTCGGTGATCGTCACCTTTTATCTGCTGGCGCACGGCTCGGTGCAGCTGATCATCGGCCCGATCGGCGACCGCTTCGGCAAATATCTCTGCGTCAGCATCGCCGCCGCCTGCTCGACCCTTCTGGTAATCGCCTGCGGCCTGGCGCCGGATTTGCCGACACTGGTGGCCGCGCGGCTTCTCTGCGGCCTCGCCACCGGCTGGATCATCCCCTTCGCCATGGCCTTCATCGGCGACGTAATCCCGTATGAGCGGCGCCAGCAGGTGCTGGGCACCTTCCTGTCCGGGCAGATCCTCGGCCAGATGTTCGGCCAGTCGGCCGGCGGTGTGCTCGGCGATTATTTCGGCTGGCGCAATGTGTTTTTCATTCTCGCCGCGCTGCTGGCGGTCGCCACCGTCGGGCTGTTCTATGAACTGCTGCGCAACCCGGTCACGCACGCGCGCAACGCGCCGGTGCAGCAGGGCCATGGCTTTGTCTCCGACTACACCACCGTGCTGCGCTCACCGTGGGCGCGCATCGTCATCCTGATGGCCTTCATCGAAAGCGGCGCCATGTTCGGCGCCTTCACTTATGTCGGCGCCGATCTGCATCTGCGCTTCGGCGTCAGTTTCACTTTGGTCGGACTGTTCGTCGGCTTTTTCGCGGTCGGCGGGCTGATCTACAGCCTGTCGGTGCGGACCATGGTGGCCTGGCTCGGCCAGATCGGATTGAGTTTCAGCGGCGGGCTGGTGCTGGCGGCGGCCTTTATCGCGCTCGCCTTCTCACCGCACTATTGGATCGCGCCGCTGGCCATCACTGCGACGGGCCTGGGCTTCTACATGCTGCACAATACGCTGCAGGTGAACGCCACGCAGATGTCGCCGCAGGCGCGCGGCACTGGGGTCGCGATATTCTCCTCGGCGCTCTACATGGGACAAACGGCAGGCGTCGCCGGCGCCGGTTTCATCTTCGACCGTTTCACCGCCGTGCCGGTTTTCCTCAGCGCGGCGGCGATTCTGGCGGGACTGGGCTGGTGGTTGTCGCGCCTGCTGAAACAGCGCGCCGAAGAAGGCATTTAGACGTTAGACGCGGCCGCGCGACACGCGCTCGATCTCGGCGCGCACAATGCGCTCGACCATGTTCGGCAGGTTGTCGTCGAGCCAGCCCTTGAGCATCGGCCGCAGCATTTCCTTGACCAGGTCTTCCAGCGTGCGCGCATTGTTGCCGAGCACGGTGTGCGCCAGCGTATTGAACGCGCTGTCGACCGCCGACACGGTCGCGTTCGAGATCAGCCCCTGATAGTCGGGCGCGGCCGGCGGCGGCATCGGCCGCGCGATCGGACCCGCGTCGGGAGCCGAGTCGGTAAAGACCACATCGGACGCGGCATCGATGGTGCGGAACGGCGCCGCGGCCGGAGCCGGCGATGGTGTCGCCATGGCTTCGGTCAGATCGAGGACGTCGGGCACCGGAGGTGGCGGCGGCGGCGGAGGCGGCGCCACGGCAACCGGCTTCGGCGGCTCGATATCGGCGAGCATCGCATCGATGTCGCTTTGATTATTGGCGGCGGGCGGCGCCGGCGGTTTTGGCGGCGGCGGCGCCGGCCGCGCGGCTACGATCGCCGGTTGCGGCGGCTTAGGCGCAGGCGGCGGCGCGGCCGGCTTGGCCGCCTTGCCGGTATCTTCGTCAGCAATGATGCGCCGGATAGAGGCTAGGATTTCCTCCATCGACGGCTCTTGGGCCTTAGCCGGTTGATTCATTGCGCCAAATCCCGAACGCTGCCCCACATCCCAAATCGCGCCTTCAAGCCAAATCACGCCTCACGTCGCAGCGTGTCCTGACCGACCGGCGACCGGACGAATCGGCGTGATGCTTCTTTTATACGCTAGAGCGATATGGCTGTGGCAGTTGAAAAGCGCAGACTGGGCAATGACCTGTGGACACAATACTGCCAGTTTTCGCCAATTTCCGGCGTCCGCTAGCGGCCGTCTGGTGTGCGCACGCCGGCCCAGCTGTCGCGCACCTGCTCGTAATGGGTCTCGGCCTCATAGATCGGAACCCGCAGGCCCAGAACCGACGGCGTCAGCCGGCCGACACCGGCCAGCAAGGCGTAGGACGCGACAACCCGGTCGCGCTGCGCGCCGACCAGAGCCACCCGCGCATTGACCAGTTCCTGCTGCGCATTGAGCACGTCGAGCGTGGTGCGCTGGCCGACACGGGCTTCCTCGCGCACGCCGTTGAGCGCGATTTCGGTCGCCTGCACCTGCGCCTGGGTCGCTTCGATATTCCCCTTGGCGGCTTCAAGCTGGCCCCAGGCCTGCACCACGGTCTGGCGCACCTGTTCACGCGCGACATCGGCATCGATGCGGCGCTGACCGAGCGTTTCCTTGGCCTGGCGGATCAGCGAATATTCGGCGCCGCCCTGATAGATCGGCACGCTGAGTTGGCCGAGCACTGACGCGTTATAGCTTTCCATCGTGTTCAGCGACGAGGCGGAGAGAAAATTCTTGGTGTAATTGCCCTGCAGCGACAAGGTCGGAAACAGCGAACCTTCGGCCACCTTCACCTGCAACTGGGCGACGTCGATATTGTACTGCGCGGTGGTCACCGACGGGTGGTTGGCGCTTGCCAAACCGACGGCGCCAGACAGGCTGCCCGGCGAGAAGCGATCGACCGGCGTGCCGGCGGAAAGTTTGCCCGGCGACGTGCCGATGATCTGGCGATAGATCGCGCCCGACGTCTTGACGTTGGATTCGGCGGTGAGGACCTGCGAGCGCCCGGAGGCCAGCCGCGATTCCGATTGCGCCACATCGGTGCGCGTCACCTCGCCGACGTTGAAGCGGTCGCGCACCTGACGCAACTGCTCCTGCAGCACCTCGACGTTGCGCCTCTGCAGATCGAAGATCGCGCTATCGCGCAGCAAATTCATATAGGCGGTGACGGCATTGAGCAGAACAGTTTGCTCGGTCACCCGCAAGGTTTCGCGCGCCGCCTGCACCTGCGCCTCGGCCTGGCGGGTTCTGTTGGCAGTCTGGAAACCGTTGAATAGCGTCTGCGTCGCGGTGACGCCGGTGCTGAACGGCGAATTGTAGCCGCTCTGTGTGGAGTAAGTCGCCGGATTCGTGGTCGTGACCTTTGTCACCGTCGAGATCGACTGCTCGCCGCCCGAAGCGGTTACTGTCACACGCGGCCGATAGCCGGACAATGCCTGCGGCACGTTTTCGTCGGTCGCACGCACCGCGGCGCGTTGCGAATTGAGCGTCGGATTATTCTGATAGGCTTGGATCAACGCCGACTCGAGCGTTTCCGCCCCTGCCGTCGCCATCGGCAGCGCCAGACAAGCAATCGCCACGACTGCAATTCGACCCGCCCGAAAGCCCCTAAGACCGCGCATAACGTGACCCAATCCCAACCCAATTCCCAATCAGCATCACGTTATTCATAAACAACATCAAGCCATCGCGCGAATCGCCTCGCCTTGGCGTCTCGCGGCGGCCCTTGAAGTTTAAACGGACCGCACGGCGGTTAAAACCCCTCAGAACAATCCACCCACACAATGCTACCGGCTGGGGTATTTCCGCCACGCCTTTGCGAATGCGTATCCTAAAACGCGAAAACCGGGGTTTTGGCGAAGCCCGGGAGCGGCGCCGCTGCCGCGTCGAAGATCGCCCGCCCGCCCAGCTCGGCGCCGCTGCGCCGGTACAGCATGGCCGAGGCTTGCGGCGCGCCGCCCAGAACGCAGGCGAGCCTGCCGCCGTCCTTGAGTTGGCGGCGGAAAGCCTCCGGCAGCACCTCAATGGCGCCATCGACAAGGATCGCGTCAAAGGCGCCGCCGCGCTCCCAGCCCTCGACCAGCGGCCCCTTGGCCACGATCACATTCGGCTGCGACGCCAGCGCCGCGCGCGCCGCCTGGATGAACGCGTCGTCCTGCTCAAGCGCGACCACCTGCCCGGCAACGTGGCCCAGCACCGCGGCCGTATAGCCGGTGGCGCAGCCGACCAGGAGGACCCGGTCGGTCGGTTCCAGTTCGAGCGCCTGAATGAGCTTGGCCAGCACTACCGGCTTGAGCAGGCAGCGCGTGCCGCCGACCGAGAGCGCCCGATCGAGATAGGCAAGGCCAACGGCTTCCGGCGGCACGAAGCGTTCGCGCGCGACCGCCTGCATGGCGGAGATGATGCGCAGATCGGTCACATCGGCGGGGCGGACCTGGCCATCCACCATATGACGGCGCGCGGCGGCAAAGTCGGTCATCGCGTTTCCTCGATGGAAATGACGGAAAACAGGCGGCTTTTGTGCGGCAACCATCTCGAAAAGGCAAGCGATCGAAAGTGCATAAGCGACGTTGTCGACCGCGCATTGCTCCTATATAGGCTTTGACCAACCACAGCGCCCGTGACGGTAACGGGCGCTATCTTTAATGGCCACGTGGCGGAGTGGTTACGCAGAGGACTGCAAATCCTTGCACCCCGGTTCGATTCCGGGCGTGGCCTCCACTCACTCAAGCTTCGCCGGCGCGCGGCGGGAAAAGGGTCGAAAGGCTCTTTTCACGAAGATGGACTTTGACGGGTCTTGATGCTTTGCAAAGCCGGTCGGCTTTGTTATAGGCCCGGTGCGTTATGTGACCGGTTTGTTCCCTGGTAGCTCAGCGGTAGAGCGTTCGACTGTTAATCGAAATGTCGCTGGTTCGATCCCAGCCCAGGGAGCCACTTTTTTCCGAAATATTCCCGTAAAAGCTCCGGTCACGCCGGCAGGGCCCCCGTTTCAAGATGTCACAGCGTCAGGACGCCGAGGACTGGGATGCGCTGATCAAGGCGGCCCGGGGTGAGCCGCTGGCATTGGCCCGCCTCGCCGACCGGATGGCCGACCGGGAACTGCCGAAAGCACCCGTCGATGCCGGCACCGAAAAGGCGCGGGCTCTCTGCTACAGCGCCATCGCGGAAGCGCCGAACGATCCGGAAATCGCCGCGATTGCCGCCAACCTGTTGAGCGAAACCGTGCCGCAATGGCACGCGACCATTATCTTGGACCGGGCCCGCAACGAGGCCTATGACGCAGCACTACAGGCCGCCATCAAGCCCGGCATGCGCGTTCTCGAAGTCGGCGCCGGCACCGGCCTGCTTGCCATGATGGCGGCGCGCGCAGGCGCGGCCGAAGTGATTACCTGCGAGGCCAACCCGCTGATCGCCGAGCGTGCCCGCGTGATCATCGCCGCCAATGGCTATGCCGACCGGGTGCGCATCATCGGCAAGCATTCGTCCGAACTGCGCATCGGCGAGGACCTCGCCGGCCCGGCCGATGTGTTCGTCTCTGAAATCATCAGCGACGCGCTGATCGGCGAAGGCATGCTGCTGGTCACCGAGGACGTCGTGCCGCGCCTGCTGAAACCGGGCGCGGCGGTCATTCCCTATCGCGGATCGGTCCGCATCGCGCTCGCCAATTACACCGCTGCCGGCACGATGCGCATGGGCGAGGTCGACGGGTTCGACGTGTCGGCGTTCAACCGGCTGATCGCGCCGAGCTATGCCTTGCCGATCGAGGATCCGTTGTTGAGTTTAAGCAGCGCCGCCGCCGATCTGTTCGCCTTCACTTTTGCCGACGGCGGGCCGTTTCCAGCGCGCCGTGCGCAGTTGACGCTGCGCGCCAAAGCACCGGCCAATGGCGTGGTGCAATGGGTCCGCATCCGCACCGACGCCGACAGTTATTACGAGAACATGCCGCGCACCGGCGAGGGCTCAAGCTGGCATGCCGAGTTCTATCCTTTTTTCGACAACAGCGTGGCGCAGCCGGGCGACGATATCGTCGTGCATGGCAGCCACGGCCGGACGACCTTGCGCATCTGGGCCGGCAAGGCCTGAGCAACCATCAACCGGCGCGGTCCAGCCGCTCCAGCTCATCGGCAATCGATGAGAACCGCGCTGCGTGGGCGCGATCCGAACGGAAACGGGCCAGTTCCTCGGCCAGACCGATGAAGCTGGCGTGGGTCTCGTCGAACATGCGCTGGATCTCGATACCGATATCGCTGCTGGTCTTCTGCGCGGCTTCCAGCGCCTGCGTGACCAGTTCAACCCGCTTGCCGAGCGATTGAACGGCGGTGCGCATCAGCGCCGGCGCGTTCTTGTTGCTGCCCGAAGTATCGCTCTTGCTCTCGATCGCGTTGCGTGTGTCGTTGGCTAGCTTTCGAATTTCCTGGGCGACCACGGCGAAGCCCCTGCCCGCCTCGCCGGCGCGCGCCGCTTCGATCGTTGCGTTCAACGACAGCATGTTGGTCTGCTGCGCGATGCTGCCGATGATCTTGAGAATCGACTCGATCGCCCGGCCTACTTCGTCGAGTTGCTCGAAGTCGCTCAACAGTCCGCTTTGCACGGCGATGTGATCGACATTCGAACCCAGGCCATGCTGCAACCGGCTTTGCGTCGACCGCAAGGACTGGGCAAGCTGCGCGACCTTGTCGATCAGCCCGTCCATGCGGTCGGCCAGACCGTCGGAGGCTTTCAATTCGGAACGAAAGACTTCGATCAACCGCTGCCGCGCGCGGGTCTGGAAATCCGCCAGCGCCAGGCGCCGGTGCAGGAAGTAGCTCTTGAATCGTCCGTACTGGACGGCGAAATCGTCGACGTAGCGATCGTGAAAGACCGTTCCCTCCGGCACGTCGAAGAACAGGATGGCGCAGAGCGTCTGGTTGATATTGATGCCGAGCAATTCGCCGAAGGTTGAAAAGCCCGCCGTCGGAATCCCGGCGAAAGTATCGAGTTGCCCGAGCGACGGCCCATTAAAGAGCCGCCGGCAAATGCAATCGTTGAGAATGGCGCCAAGCGGCTTCGGCTTGCCTTGCAGGAATTTTTCAAAATCGGCATTGGTCTTTTGAATGAAGTTTTCCGCCTCAAGCAGAAACAGCCGGTCGCCCGGCGCGATGTCGCAATAGAAACTGATGACCCCTTCAACTAGATCCATTCCGGCGACGGCGCGAACGAATATCTCGCCTTCGATCTCGATGCCGAAAGCATGATTCTGAAGACGATCCGCCAGTTGCTCGCGCGTACATCTGAAATGCCGGGTGAGAACGTCGACGAAATTGGCCGGTTCGAACTGATCGGTTTCGGCCACCTGGGTGACGGTGCGGCGAATCGGATCGGACCGGCAGACCAGAAAACTTGTGGCGGTCGACCGGAAATTATGGGTCTTGAACACACCGAAACGCTTGCCCTTGGCGACGCGCACAAAGGCGATGACCGCGGCGTTCTCGACCACCGCGTTGCCGTCGAACATCCAGGTGTTCTTGAAATCGAACTTGCCGCCGGCCGACCCGCCGACGAACAGGCAAGGGAATTTGCCGTCGCGATACACCGCTTCCATGAGGAAGCTCTCGCTTGCCGAAAGACCGTCAATAAATGTCAGCGCGAAAGTGTCGGCGACATTGAGAGGGAAAGACGGCTGAACGCGCGCCAGCTCGGTCCGGATCGCGTCGATGCGCTGATCGAGCGAAAGCGTGAGGCCGGACGAGCGAATGTCCCGACTATGCAGCGGCACCGTATGCACGGAAATGTCGGCGATGACGTCGCGCGAGAACAACTGCAACACGAGCGTCGACCATGACGACGGAGCGGCACAATAGAGCGGCTGGCCGGCTTCGTCGGGAACGGCGGCCAACTCGCCCGCGGTCGAGACCGCGATGAACTGGATTCCCGGCGCCAGTCGTGCCTTGATCTGGCGCACGACGGCGGCGAAATCGAGATGCGGCGAGACGAAGCCGACGACAAAAGACGGCGCGGCGCCGTCGATCGTCAGATCGGCCTCCGCAAATTCGCGCTCCGAATAATTTGCGAACCGGAGCGTCCGCACGAATTGTTTCGGCAGTTCGACGATCGGCGCCAATGGCGGGGCGACCACCACCGGCGCTGGATGCTTCGTTTTCCGCATCTGTCGCATGCCGAACATGTCAAAGAATCCTACTGTGCGTCTGTTCAGCTAAACGCAACACGGTTAAGGATTGCTTGCCCAGCGTGTCACAAGACCGCCACTCGCAGCTGAATACCTTTTAAAACACCAATTAATCAGCTATTGAGTCAAGAATTGAGCAAATGCCCATAATAGCGTCAGGTGCAATGCCAGCGACCAGCCCCCTCCTCACCGATTTGTATGAACTCAATATGGTCCAGGCCTACCTGGACAACAATGAGGCCGGCGAGGCCGTGTTCGAATTCTTCGTGCGGCGGCTGCCGGCGCGGCGCGGTTTTTTGTTGGCGGCGGGCCTTGAGGATGCGCTGCAATTTCTCGAGACCATGCGCTATTCGGCCGCCGACATTGACTGGCTGAAAAGCACCGGACGCTTCCGCGACAACCTGCTCGATTATTTGCGCGACTTTCGTTTCACCGGCGACGTGCATGCGATCCCGGAAGGCAGCGTGTGCTTTCCCAACGAACCGTTGTTGCGGATCACCGCGCCGCTGCCGCAGGCGCAGCTCGTTGAATCGCGGCTGATCAACATCCTGCATTTCCAGACTTTGATCGCGTCGAAAGCCGCGCGCATGGTGCTGGCGGCGCCGAACAAGATTTTATCCGATTTCGGCCTGCGTACCGCGCATGGCGCGGAGGCCGGCAATTTCTCGGCGCGCGCCAGCTACATCGCCGGCTTCAACAGCGTCGCCAATGTTCTGGCGGGGCAGCGCTATGGCATTCCGATTGTCGGCACCATGGCGCATTCCTTCGTGCAGGTGCATGGCGACGAGATGAAAGCCTTCGAGACTTTCGCGCGCGCCCGGCCCGAAGGAGTCATCCTGCTGATCGACACTTACGACACCGAAGCCGGCGCTCGGAAGGTCGTCGAGCTGGCACCGCGCCTGAAGAAGGACGGCATTGCCATTCGCGGCGTCCGCATCGACTCCGGCGATCTGATCGCCATGTCGAAAAAGGTGCGCGCCATTCTCGATGCCGGCGGCATGAAGGATACTGTCATCCTGGTCAGCGGTGGCATCAATGAAGACGTATTGCAAGGCATGATGAAGGACGGGGCGCCGATCGACGGCTTCGGCATCGGCGTCAATCTCGCCGCCTCGATCGACGCGCCGTCGCTCGACTGCGCCTACAAGCTGCAGGAATACCGCGGCGTACCGAAGCGTAAACTGTCGGAAGGCAAGCAGACCTGGCCCGGCCGCAAGCAGGTTACCCGCGCTTACGGCAGCGACGGCCGCATGTGCGGCGACATGCTGACGCTGGAAGGTGACAAGCAAAGCGGCGAGGCTTTGATCGTCGAGGTCATGCGCGGCGGAAAACGCGTTAGCGCGACGCCGACACTGGCACAAATCCGCGAACGCGCGGCAGCCGATCTGGCGCGGTTGCCGGAACCGTTGCGGCAATTGCAGCCGGGCGCCAATTATCCGGTTGCGGTGGCGGATGCGCTCAAGGCGCTGGCGGTCGAAGCGGATCGATTGACGACCCGCTAGACCGCCGTCCCCATTCTGTTCCAGCCGCGCAGGCCCTCGCCGTAAACCTCGTGGCCGGTCTCGGTAACGACCACCGTATCCTCCAGCTTGATGAAACCGCGCGCCTGATGCAGCAGCGTGGTCTCGACCGACACCACCATGCCGGCCTCGAGCGGCATGTCGGCATATTCCGCCGGATAAGGCACCGGGCCGTGATCGGTCAGGCGCGGCGCTTCGTGGCTGACCATGCCCATGCCGTGCGCGAGAAAATCGAGATGATTGTGATGCTTCGATTTGGCGCGCAGCGGCTCGCCGGCGGCGTAGATCTCACGGCCCATCGCACCGGCCTTGATCGGCTTCATCGCCGCCCGCTGGATGGTTTCGATCTCGCCGAGATAATCGGTGAGTTCGGCATCTGGCTCGCCGACAATCGCCATGCGGCAGATGTCGCCGATATAGCCTTTGTAATTGCCGCCTGAATCGATTGACAGGATATCGCCCGGCGCAAGCTTCTGATCGGACGGCGCGCGGTTGAGGCTGGTGCCGGCCGTGATCAGGCAATATTCAAACGTCATCCCGCGCTTGACCTCTTCCAGCCGCAGCGCATCGACAATGTCGTTCTTGGTCGCGCCCGCGCCGTGGCTTTCGATCACCGCCTGCATCGAGGCCAGCACGGATTCCGACGCTATCTTTAGTTTCGCTAGTTCATCGGCGGATTTCACCGCGCGCTGGCGCTCCAGCACGTAAAGAGCATCCACCCATTTGGCGTCGGGAAAAGCGGCGCGCAAGACATTGGCGGCATCATACGGAAGAAAGCCGAATTCGGCGGCGATGCGCTTGGGCGACAAGCCCGCCTTGCGCATGTAATCGACCGCCTTCTGCATGGCATCGACCGAACCGGCCGACGCGGTCTGCACTTCGCCCATCCACAGCGGTCTGTTCTGAGTCTGAAATTTCTCCAGCCGATGACCGATATAGGCGGCCTTTTCCGGCGCGCCTTTCGGATAGACCAGGACCGGCATGTAGCGGCTGACGCCTGTCGCATCCATGACGTCGAAGAAATCAGCGCGGTGGCCACCGGTCAGATACTGCGCATTGTGCTTCGAGGTCGCCACGATAACGTCGATGCCGGCTTCGTCCATCAGCCGGTCGAGGCGCTGGTGGTCGACGGGAATGGCGAGGCTGCCCGAAGGCTTTGCGCTGACATTCATGGTTCGCTCCCGGCTGCGCGGCGTCGTGATCGCGCCGTTGGCCGGGAGCCTATCAAATGCCGGCCGCCTTGTCAGGCCCGCGCCTACCAGAGTTCTTTGCTGGCGATCCGCGCGCCTTCCGCCAGCGCTTCCAGTTTCGCCCACATTACCGTCGGATGGACGCGGCGATAGAACGGCCCCTGCGCGAAGCCGCAATCGGTGCCGGCGATAACGTTCTCGCGGCCGACGATTTTCGCCAGGCGAACGATGCGTTCGGCGACCAGTTCGGGATGCTCGACGACATTGGTGGCGTGGCTGATGACGCCAGGGATGAGCACCTGACCGGCGCCGAGCTTGGCGTTTTGCCAGACCTTCCACTCATGCTCGTGTCGCGGATTGGCGCCCTCGATCACATAGGCGCCGACTTTGATTTTCAGGATCAGATCGACGACGTCCTTGAGCGGCACGTCCGAGACATGCGGGCCCGGCCAGCTTCCCCAGCAGACGTGATAGCGGATGCGGTCGGCCGGCAGGCCCTCGATGGCGTGGTTGATGATGTCGACCTGTTGCGCCAGCCAGCGCTTGTAGTCATCGAATGTCGCCGGCGGTACCATGCGGTCGTAAGTCACCGCGAGGCGCGCATCGTCGAGCTGCACCAGCAGGCCGTTGTCGATGATCATCTTGTATTCGACGCGCATGGCGTCGGCGATCGCCTGCTGCAATTCCGCGTCGTTCTTGTAGTATTCGTTCTTGCGGTCCGGGATGACGCTGGCCGGCGCCGCGACCGGCAGGAAGCCCTCTTCCGCCTTCACATTCTTGAGCGCGGCTTTGAAATTGTCGATGTCGCGCTGCAACTCGGCCTGGCCGGTATATTGAATAGGCCCGGTGCAGATCGCCTCGGTAACAGTCGCGACCGCTTCCTTCGAATCAAGTTCGGCATAGAAATCGGCGAAGCGCGTGCGGTCGGCGCCACGCTTGAACGGGTTGGCCGAGGGATTGGTCTTGTCTTCCTTGATCGGACGACGCTCGAAGCCGGACAGCCGGGTCAGCGCGTATTGCGCCCACGAGATCGACTTGCCGAATTCGCCGTCGCTCACCACATCGATGCCCGCGTCGGCCTGCTGGCGGACGACTTCAGCAACCGTGTCGGCCAGGCACTTGTTGTAAGCCTTCTCGTCATAGGGCTTGCCGCCTTGCACGAGCCGCAGGAAATCCTGCAACTGCGGCGGGCGGATCAGACTGCCAACATGGGTGGTGAGAATCCGATCGGTTGAGTGCTTCATGTCGGCCTGCCCTTCGCTGCGGTTGGGATAAGCCTATGCGACCGAAGCGCACGAATTGCAATGGTGGGCCGCCGCCCAAACGCGACGTCACCGCCGTCCGCGCGTCAGGCTTTGACGACGCCGATCAGTTGTTCGAGCTTTTGCGGATCGTTCTTCAACGTGGCGCTCGGCCCATCGAAAACGATATGGCCGCGATCCATCACAACCGCGCGCGGCGCGATATCGAGCGCCAGCCGCGAGTTTTGCTCGACCAGGATCAGCGCCATCTCGCCGGCATGGGTCAGCTTCTTCACCGCGCGCGCCA